>JBQCFW010000197.1:0-87575 GCA_051958655.1 Agriterribacter sp.
AACTTTTCTCCGGAAAGATGACCCGGTATTGAATTGGCCCAACAAAATAACCGCCAAAGACTTTGAAAACTGGATACAGGAACGAGGTATTTATTTTGCAGAACAGCCAGGTGCACCATACCGGGGCATTTTTGCCATGAACGATGCCGGAGAAGAACCAGCAACAGGCAGTTTAATTGTGTGCGATTATGGGAAAGGAAGGTTTATCTATACCGGCCTGGTTTTCTTTAGGCAATTGCCCGCAGGGGTGGGTGGCGCTTACAGATTATTTGCTAATTTGGTTGCCAATCCTAATTATAAAAAAACAAATGGCACAGCAAAACAAAAATGACATTAATAAAGGTCCGGCCGCAGGCGTAATTATTGGTGTTGGAATAGGGATACTGGTTACGTTGATATTTAAGAAAATTGGCTTGGGCATATTACTGGGAATTATTGTTGCATTGCTGCTGCGCAGGTCGTTTAAGTAATTGGTTAATTGAGTTAAATCAGAGAATAGGAATTATGAGTAACCTACTCAACTCAATCGACCACTGAACTAACTTAACCTATTTAACCCAATTAGTCATTCAACGTACTTAACCAAAATGGAAGCAAACGAAAAACCGCCTGTATTTAAAACCTGGAGTGGTTGGTATATCACACTTGTTGTGGTGTTGATTGTACAAATATTACTCTTCATTTATTTTACGAAATATTTTTCATGAGTTACTCCGACTGGATTGTACTTATACTAACGCTTGCGGCCATTATTGTTTACGGAATATTCAAAAGCCGGACCACTAAAAACCTTGAAGGATATTTTTTGAGCAATCGCGAAATGCCCTGGTACATTGTACTGTTCAGCATAATGGGTACGCAGGCCAGTGCCATCACCTTTTTATCGGCTCCCGGGCAGGCATATACCGACGGAATGCGCTTTGTTCAGTATTATTTTGGATTGCCCCTGGCAATGATTGTACTCTGCATCACCTTTGTACCCATTTTTCACAAATACAATTTATATACAGCATACGAATTTTTAGAAAGGCGCTTCGATGTAAAAACACGAACGCTTACTTCTTTTTTGTTTTTATTGCAACGTGGCTTATCAACCGGCATCAGTATTTACGCACCATCCATTATTTTGTCGTCGTTACTGGAATGGAATATTTACTGGACCAATATTTTTATGGGCGGCTTACTTATTATTTACACCGTAACCGGCGGTGCCAAAGCCGTAGCCTATACGCAGCAACTGCAACTCATCATCATTTTTGCAAGTATGTTTATTGCCGGCTACCTGGTGGTAAAATACCTGCCCGAAGACATTGGACTTTTTGATGCACTGAGGGTAGGAGGCGCTATGGGAAAAGCGAATGTAATTACAACCGGTGTGGGTGATGATGGATTTAACTGGCGCGACCGGTACAATTTATGGAGCGGTATTATTGGCGGTTTTTTCCTGGCGCTGTCTTATTTTGGAACCGATCAAAGCCAGGTTGGGCGATACCTTACTGCAAAGTCGATCAAAGAAAGCAGATTGGGTTTGCTAATGAATGGTTTGGTAAAAGTGCCCATGCAATTCCTCATTTTGTTATTAGGCGTGCTTGTATTTGCCTTTTATCAATTTCACGACGCGCCTTTGTTCTTTAATCAAACGCAGGTAAACAGGGTAAGCGAATCTAAATATGCCGACTCTCTTAAAAATATACAGGAACATTACAGCCGGCTCGATCTTCGTAAAAAGGAGATTGTAAGATCGTTTGCGGCAGAAGGAAATGTGGAATTTACAGAAGGCAGCAAAATGCAGTTGATGTATATCAACAAACAAAGAGACAGTTTGCGTGCCGAATTTGCCAGCCTCGTGGAAAAACCTGAAGTAAGAGGCGATTCTAACGACGCCAATTATATTTTTCTGCGTTTTGTGCTCGACTACCTGCCCAAAGGGCTGATAGGATTACTGATCGCCGTTATTTTTATTTCGAGCTGGGGCAGCATTGCAGCCGCCTTAAACTCATTGGCTTCGAGCACCATAGTAGACATTCACAAAAAATTTGTGAACAAGAATATGACGGAGGAAAACGATTTTAAAGTATCAAGATATTATACGCTGGCATGGGGCGTCTTTTGTATTATAGTGGCCCAGTTTGCCTACAATATTGGCAATAGTTTAATAGAAGCCGTTAACATACTCGGCTCTTTGTTTTACGGCGTGATATTAGGCGTTTTCCTGCTGGCTTTTTATTGTCGCCCCGTAAAGGGGAACGCTGTGTTTTGGGCCGCCATTTTGGGTGAAATTTTTGTAATAGCATTATTCCTGCTCAACGAAAATAAAGTCATTAATCTCAGCTTTTTATGGCTGAATGCCATAGGAGCGATAGCTGTAGTGCTACTTGGATGGCTGTTGCAGTTTATGTTTTTTCGCATTCCCGCTAAACCTTAATACTTATTAGCGTTCCGTTTATCGAATTATAAAGTCCATTCGGCGATTAAGGTTTCCGCGGGAAAGAATGCTGTGTATCTTCACATCCGGAAATTCAAAAGCAGATCCATATCTTACAAAAGCCAACCTAAATTCACGCATTATGAAAAATTACTTACTCCTCAGGGATAATCACCAGTATGGACCTTATACCGCCGAGAGTTTACAGCAAATGACGCTTAAGAAATTTGATTTGATTTGGATTGTAGGAGAAAGCTTCGTTTGGAAATATCCATCAGAAATAAAAGAGTTTCAACGTTTTGCCCCGCAGGCCGAAATAACAGAGGCAACCAGGGTAAATAATTTGAAAGAAGAACAGATGATGTACTTTCAATCACGTATAACCGAAGGATTGCACAAAAATTCAGCTTCGTCGCTTCCAGGTTTGCCTGCAGGGTTTGAATACCTCGAAAGAATAGAGCATGTAATGGAAGACAACAGTGATAAATACCAGGAAAATGTAGAAGAAACAATGGCTGAGGAAGAGGTAAGTAAACCGGAGCACGTGTTTGACTATTTGGTGTTGGGCGCAGCGCAAATAATTGATACACCAGAACTTGCGGCAGATGAATTGCAGTTTACTACTACCATTAAAATGTCGTCGAGGCACAAACGCAACCCTGTTAGAAAGCCCAACCAGGGTACAAAAAGAAAACACATTGCACCGGGTATAACGGCATTGCTCACCCTAATTGTGGTGGCTGTAACAAACATCAGGTTGTAAAAAAATTGCAAAATCCAACGCAGTCTCAAAAAATCCTATTTAATATAGTATCTTAGATAAAGCTTGCCACACTGGTAAACTTTATCTTTGTCTCAAATCCAACCCCTCTGTCCAACCGGTCACAACTCAGTACCGTTCCAACTAACTCCATCCTTTGAACAGCAGTTTTTAGTATCCGTTCCTCTGAAATATTCATTTTAGAAGATTAATCAATTACTGTTCATGAAAGAATATTTGTTATTACGAAACAATGCTCAGTCAGGGCCTTATACACTCGATGAGTTGCGGGTTATGGGCTTACGGGCATATGATCTGGTATGGGTTGAAAACAAAAGCTTTTCCTGGAAATATCCTTCAGAAATAAGCGAACTGGCTGCGTTTGCCCCCGCCCTCGACGAATTACAAAGTGAACCTTTTAATATCGATAAAACACATGTGGCTATTGATTTAGACGACCTGGCAAGAGTATTGCCAAGCGCTAAAAAAGAAGGTAAAAAAATAATTGCGGAAGAAGCGCCTGTCCGTCACATCAACCATATAGTAGCGCTTAAGCCTAAAATTGATCATATCGAGATCAAGACTGTTAAGTCTGTATCGCAGCCTAATATTGTAAACGTGCAGGTAAGAGAGAGAGAAAAAGAAGAAACAGCGTCGCTGCAGGAAACAATCGAATATTCCCGAACAGAAGAGAGATTGCCGGATATGAATATGCAGCATGAACGTTGGTCCGACACGGTTAGTAACCAATCTTTACAACCAGAAGCAAACGTTGCCCCCGCAAATGTTTATTTTAATGAACCTGTTGCAGGCTACAGCCAGGCTGTTGCCAACAATAAGCTTGAGCTGGTTGTTTTGGCCATAGGCGCCATTTCATTGCTTGCAGTTATTTATTTACTGTTAACCACTGGCTACCAGTATTAACCGCATTAATTATTGAGCTTCTATATAAGTAGGGGCGGCTTCTTTTGCAGGAGTTTGCTGTGTATTAAACAGGCTGTTAAAGTTGAGCCCGTTTTTATAAATATGTATGAATAGTACCGTTAGTGCCAGCAAGGCAATGATTAAAGTCCACATAAGCCATTTTTTTCCTTTTCTTTGAAAAGACAATCCTTCTGAAGCCAGGGCGGCTTCGGGATCTTCCTGGAAAAAGCTTTCACTCACTTCCCGGTCACCTCTTAAAATGGTATGACTGGCATTGGATCTTATAATACGCCGTGCAGCTACGGGACGCATGAAATCGTATGCAATCGTTTTGGCTTCCAGTGTTATTGTGCCACTCAGGTCCGACTTCAACACGCCTATTTTATCCCACACTATTTCATTTCCCTGCTTCAACTGATTTTTCAATTCAAACGAAAAGTCATTCACTTTTTTAATAGCTTCCCATTCTTCAATGTGCAGGTGAGCGCTGATGTATTGAAAAAGATTTTTATTAGGCGCATCATACATGTCGTCAAATGTAATTTTTTGCATTGGCGGCTCAATTACATGATCAGAAAAATTGTTGATAGCAGGAATGTGCTGCAACTGTAAAGTGCCAAGCCCCGGCAGTCCTAAAGACTTTTGCTGAATGAGATACTGGTATAAGATGCTGAACATATCCTTGTGTGCGTAGGCGCTAAAGGTAATTGTTTTTCCATAACCAGGAAAGCAAGATATCAGGCAGTGCATTCAAATGGTTGTCTTTGCAGCTTTCCGGTTGATGAAGACATCGACCGGTAGCAAGAGTTAAGGTTTCCAACCTTTTGAAGGCTGGAAACCTTTGGCCCACTACCATGGTGCGTAGCTCACGCACCACCTTTAAGTTATTTTGAAAAGTTAAACACAACGCCACCCAGTATATTAAAGCCATAAACCTGGTATTGGTTCCAACGCTGGTATTTATTGTTGAAGATGTTGTTGGCCTGCACCCACAAGTTAAACCTTTTTGTCAGCCTGAATTCAAGACCTGCATTCAAGTCAACAGGGCTGGTAGCACGATCGGTATTTCCCGTACTTTCCCTGTATTTGGCACCTTCAAAAAAGAACAGGTCGCTTTTAAACCACAGGTCCTTCAGTATTTTCCAGCGCAGTGCCATTGTAAGCTCACGTGGTATAATACCCCATGGCTCATCATAAGTTTTTTGTTTGTTAAACAGCAGCCAGTCAAATTTTGCTGTCAGCGAAAAATCTTCTGCCTGCACCACACCCGCTTCTCCGTGCATCTGGAATGCATTGAGCTTTTCTTCTTTTAATATTGAAAAGTTTTTGCCATCGCTGAAAAAGGTAGTGTCGTTTACAAACAACGGCATATTATAGAATTGCACCAGTCCCACTTTAACGTTGTAAAAGAAGTGTTCCAGGAAGGTGCCCTTAAGTCCACCATACGTTTCGTTAACGCGGGTATTAAACAAATCATTAGGTTGACTTATATAAGGGTTGATCGACGAAAACCTTTTGTAAGTGCCTTTGTCGTAGTGCATCAGCCAGCCCAACTGAACGATCAGTCCGTCGCCCCCCAGTTTAAAGTCAGCCATCAGGTCCGGCAGCAGTTTAAACTCGTTATTATCCCACGAGGGAATGGCGCCGCCATGTATGTTTACCATTTCATTTTTATACTGCAAAGCCAGCGGTATGGTTACAATGGTGTTATTAATCGCCGAAAGTCCGCTCCTCGAAAGTTGCGTGTAGTCTGCATTAACTCCCAGCTTTATATTAAACGCATCGCCAATCGATTTTTCTAAAGGAACATTGGCAATAGCTGTAAACTCCTTTGCATTGTGATTGTCGTTAAAGAAATTGAACTTTACTTCAGGATTGTATTTCAATCCAAACTCAGTAGGCTCCGTATTGCGGAAGCCAACATTGGCATCAAAGCTCAGGTAACGCTGGCGCAAATCGCTTTTTGAATAATTGTACAGGTTATGATCGTAGCCATATAAATAATACAGGTCATGATCAAACGACAGTTTTCCGTACAGCTCCTGCTTGCCCGCGGTGGTCACGCTTCCATAGGCGCTTGCACCGGCATCGCCATAGGTTTGGTGCTGAATGGCAGTGCCTTTTGAGCTGATAAAATGCCCCAGTATATTCAAGGTTGAATTAGTGCCATTGGTAAATGTAAGACCGGCTTGTGCAAACGGCGTTTGATAGTTGCCGTAACCCAGCTTAAGAAAATTGGCGGACGACCATTTTTTTGTAGAATCGATATTCAATGCCAGCGGACTGATGGATAACGGCTGGTATACCCTCGACAGGCTCGTTACAGGAATGTTGTAAGTAAACCTGGGCTTTGTTGAATCGGGTACCGGAGGCGCTGCATCAAAGTTAATTTTTGCCGCTTCTTTAAGCTCAGGCTTAAACGAAGAAGTGATGTTGATGGTTTGCTTTTTCCCAGGCTCCTGCGCCCACGCATTCATAGCGCTGAGTGCTGTTATTGCCGCGAAAAAGAGTGTGCGATGATATGATTTGTATTGCATTATGATAACTTTAATGAGGTTAAAAATGATGAATTGCAACAAGCGTGACTAGCCGCCTATTTTACTGTCGTTCTTTTCTTCGCTGATTACTGTTTTCAGTTTTTCTTCAGCTTCATTTTTAAGCTCAGTTATTTTACTATTATCCACCACACTTTGCAGCGTAGCTTTTGCATTGAAATAATCTTTTTCTTTCAGGAATATATCTCCCAGCAAAATATATGCTTTGGTGATCCAGAAGTCGTACGATCCTGATTTGTTCACTGTTTCAAATGCCGCTTTGTCCGCATTTTTAAGATCGTTGAGCGAAAAATAGCAGCTGGCTATTTCATACCTGGCTTCCGCCGCAAAGGAGGCTTTGTTAATGCCAACCACACTGCGGAAATTCTGAATGGCTTCGGTATACTTTTTTTGATTCTGGAACGCGCGTGCTGTTGCCATATAAGCCAGCACTTTATCATCCACGCTTGTATTCTTTTCCTTTAGCAACTCCTGTGCATTGGATACAGCTTCTTCCCATTTCTTTTGCTGGTATTGACTGCGCAGCAATCCTCTCATTGCTTCCAGCCTGTTTTGACCACCGGCAGCCAGCTCCTTCAGCTTGGAGAAATACAATTCAGCCTTATCATACTGCTGCAATTCAAAATAATAGATTCTGCCAGCCTGAGACGCCGATCTTTCGGCATATTTGCTCGCTCCTCTTTCAGCTACCTCAGCATAGCCGCCCGCTGCATTCTTCCAGTCTTTGCGAATGTTATAAATTTCACTCCTCAAAAACCAGGCATCAATGGCATGCGCCCCGTCAGGAAATTTATTGAGATAATTGTCAAAGCCGGTAAGGGCTGCATTATAATCCTTATCTATATACTTATTTTCAGCGGCATTGTAGGTAAGATTGTCTTCTTCATTAACCGTAACCGAGCGACCAATGCTCTTCATAAAATCAACATACTCGCCAGTTCTTCCTTCGGCGCTGTAGATGGCTTTTACGTTGTCTATCGCTTCTCCCGCTTCTACAGAATTAGGGTATTGCGAAACCAGTTTTTTAAACTGGTTCAACGCTTCTGCATTGTTGTCAAGATTGTAATAGCTTAAGCCCAGCTTTAGCTGCGCTTCGGGCTTTAAATTGCCCGCAGCAGGAGAGCTGACCACGTTGTTCAAATAGGGGATGGCTTCCCTGTAACGTTCGTCGGCCAAATAGGTTTTGGCAATTTCCAGGTTGGCATCGGGAATTAATGAAGAGTTGGGGAACTTCTTATCAAATCCCTTCATTAAATTAATTTTATCGTTGCCACTGTTTACACCCGTTATCATGGCTATTTGATAAGTAGCATAATCTGCAGCCGGCCACGAATAACTGATCACAGTACCATACATCGATTTCGCTTTCGAAAAATCTTTGTTCATAAAGTAACAATCTGCTGCTCTCAGGTAGGCATCCTGGTCTACCGGTTTAGCGTTCAGCATCGGGGTTTTTACCACTTGTTCAAAAAAGGGAAGCGCCTGTTGATAGTTTCCCTTCCGGTAATAGCAATAACCCAGGTTGTATTTTGCATTGGCAGCACTTACTTCTCCGCCCGAAAATCCCGGATTGCTTAAATAGCTGTTGTAAAACCGGATTGCATCGTCGAGCCGATTTTGCCTGTAAGCAATTTCTCCCTGCCAAAAATTAACCACCGGCAAAACGGATGCATTGTTTGGATCTTTCAGTGCCCTGTCCAATAACGCTTTTGCGCCATTAAGGTCCTGATCGTTGATCAGTTCCATCGCGCGGCCATATAAAACCTTCGGCAGCATTTTCTTTACATTCTCCGATGGCGACTGCAGTTTTTCTATGGTAGCCAATGCTTCGCGGTAGTTGTTGGTGTTAGCCAGTAAAGCTGCAGATATTTCTGCCGCTTCTTTCTGATAAGTTGAATTGGGATACTCCTGCAGAAATTTTTTGAATTCTGTTAACGCTATATCCTGGAAGCCCAGTTCGTAGGAAAGTTTAGCATAATTGAAAGACGATACTTCTTTCTGGTTCTGATTGGTATTGTTGGCTGCGCAAAAAGAAAATGCATTTCTCGCATTGGCTTTTTGCCCCAGTTTTAGGTAAGCATCGCCCAAAATGTACATGGCGTTCTGGCTCAGCGAATCCTGTCCGCCACTCAATTGTTTTAAGCCTTCCACGGCTTTGTCGAGCTTGTTGGCCTGGTAATAACAATAGCTTAGTTCGTACAAGGTTTCCCGGCTTACTTTAGGCGTTTTATTTACATAGTCTTCCAGGTAAGGCAATGCTTTTGCGTATTCTCTTTTTTCAAACAAAGCATGTCCCACCAGTTCCTTCATCGGCACATCGTAATAGCCACTTGTTTTTTTCAGCGCCGCCTCGCCGTAGTCCAGTGCTTTTTCTTTCTCGCCCTGCACATAATATATATTGGCTACATAAAAGGGAACAACGCTTTTGTAACTGGGATCGTTCTCCACTTTTTGAAACGCGGTTTGTGCTTCGCGGTAATTGCGCCCGGCATAAGCAATAATGCCATAATAATAATTGGCATCCTTATAATTGGGATCATCAGGTGTTTTGGCAATGGTTTCAAGCAGCGGCTTGGCCTTGTCGAACTGTTGTAAAGTAAAATAGGCATAACCCTGATGGAATTTCATATCTGCTATCTGCCGGTTGCTAAGGCTCGATGCGCTTGTTTGTTCATAATAGGTAAGCGCCTCCTTCATATTGTTTTGCCTGAAATGATATTCAGCCAGATAAAAACTCAATCGTTCCCGCAACGAAGGATTGGAATTCGTTTCAACAAATTTTGCCGCCTCCTGTGCTGCAAATGTTTCATTTTGCTGAAGTCCGCAGGCTATCGTGTAAAAGTGCACATCATCGTGCACCAGCGCATTATTGGTTTTATCGGTAGAACGTACGGAGCGTTCTAACTCTTTAAATACAGGGTACGCCAGGCTGAACTGATCGTTTTGAAAAAATTCTTTTGCTTGTTTGTACGATGCCTGCGGGTCGGTAAAAACTCTTGTCTGTTGTGAGAACGCACCGGATGCAATGCAGGCTAAACCTATTATTAAAACAGAGCGTCTTTGCATAAATATTTGTAGTGGTTAATTGTACAACGATGCCATCGTAGGCAGATTGCACGAAGATCAATCGTCTTTTGTTACAATTTTCTTAAAGTAAAATTAAAGCGCTAAGGTACTGCTATGCATTTTTGCAATAACCATTCCAAAACACTTGTGGATAAAAGGTTGGTATCGCTTACATTTGCACCTCAATATTCAAATATGAAAAGACTGCTATCAACTAACTACACCGATTGGGCTTTTAATACCGCATTGTTCATTCTTCGGGTAGGCCTGGGATTGATGATGTTACCTCACGGTTACGATAAGCTGGTTCATTTCGCATCTAAGAAAAACAACTTCATGGATTTCCTGGGGCTTGGCAGCACTGTTTCATTGTCTATGACAATTTTCGCCGAGTTCTTTTGTTCGATATTTGTTTTGATTGGTTTGTTTACGCGCATCACCGTATTGCCGCTGATTATTGCAATGAGCGTTGCTTTTTTTAAATCGCATAACGCAGAACTTTTTGGCGCAGGCGAAAAAGCCGGCTTGTATCTTGCTGGTTTTCTTACCATTTTATTAGTAGGTCCCGGCCGGGCAAGCGCCGACGGCTTGATGGGAAAGTAAAAGGGTAAGCACCAAAAAGCAAAAATCAAGAACCAATTGCTTTTCAATTTCAGGTCTTGTTTCTTGGATATTGTTTCTTGGTTCTTGTTATTTTTTCCTTCACTTCAATTGATCCAGCACTGTATACATTTTTCTCACCAGTGCCGAAGCCGGCCCGTTGTAATTGTTTACAAGAAATGAGAACACATATTCCTTTCCTGATTTAGACCGGTGGTAACCGCAAAATCCTTTTACATTGCGTATAGTACCACTTTTCATTTTCATGCCATTATACTCCGGCAGCGACTGGTAAAAAGACGAAAACCAATCCTGCTTCCTCGCATATTGCAAGACTTCCGCCTGCGCATGCGTGGTTACTCTGTTGAGTGGAGACAGCCCCGACCCATCTACCATATTCAACTCCAACACATCTAATCCTTTATGCTTCCAGAAGTTTTTAATAACGGAAATACCACTGTCCGTTGATCCATAGCTGTATTTTTCGTGCGATATGGTTTTTACCAACGCTTCACCGTACAGGTTAATGCTTTTTTTATTAAACCAGTAGATCATAGAGTCGAGTGGGGGAGAAGAAAGAGTATAAGTGGTGGTATTGGCCGATGTATCGCATCGTGTAGCCTCTCCTGTTGTAAGGATATAAGGCTGGCTGATCAGTTGTTGCTCCTGCAGTACATTGTTCAGTTCGCCCGCAAACTGCTTTAAGCCATCGGGCAGGGAACCCGATATAACAAACTGGTTTTCATTTACAGGAATAGTGCCTGTAATGGTGGCAGTTTTGCTTCCGTTTACCGGGAAATAAACATAGGCATTATCGCCGCTTCCGGTTGCCGCGCTTTTTACCTGCGATTGTAAATGATAATCGTAAAGCCCCGGCGAAGTGCCAACAATGTTTACAGCGCTCCCAATTTGTTTGCCCGACTGAAGCAGTATATCAAATTGATTTTCGCGCCAGTTAAAAGGGGCGGCGCCGGCCCCGTAATAATTAGCCACATCCTGCCATATCCAGCCATCGGGAATAGATTGTTGTTCCCAATCCGAATGATTGATACGGATGCTGTTGATATTTTTTACGTTAGGCTGCAAAAAGGCAATGAGCTTTTGTTTGATGGAAGATGGTCTTGTACTTTCCCACCGCTCGCTTCCAAAAGTTGGGTCTCCCGAAGGAATGATCAGCAGCGAACTGCATGCAGGGTTTACGGCAAAACGGGTTTGATAACGAAAAGACTTACCCAGCAATTCAAAAGCAGATACGCTGGTGATGATTTTTTGTGTGGAGGCAGGAGCCAATCCTGAAAAGCCATTTTTTTCGAAAACAACCGTACCACTTTCCGATTCAATAACATACAAAGAGCTGATCGCAAATTTTAATTGAGGATCATTTTCAAAAGCGCTGAAGGCAGTTTTAAGCCGCTGCGCAACGCTTTGAGCAGAAACAGGTGAAATAAATATTGCAAAGCAAAACAGCGTTGACATCGAATAGCTATAGAAATATATTGCTGCTTTTTTCATGTAAATAAAGCTTTAACGCATGTAGCAAAAAATGTAAATTTAAACTATGGAAAATGAATTGAAAGAACCTGCTCCCAGGTATAATTATATCACCCCGGAGGAATACCTGGAAGCTGAGCGGGCTGCTGACTATAAAAACGAATATTATGATGGGCATGTGTTTGCAATGTCGGGGGCCAGCTTAGCCCATAACAGGATAGAAATAAATCTTATAGCCGGGTTGCGAGATCGTTCCAAAGAATGTGGTTGCGAAGTCCTGCCTTCTCATATGCGTGTTACAACGCCGTCGCACGATTCTTACATGTATCCAGACCTGACAATTGTTTGTGGAGAGCCGCAGTTGGAGGATGATCATTTTGATACACTGCTTAACCCTTCGGTAATTATAGAAATCCTTTCACCCTCAACAAGAAGTATTGACAAAGGGCGAAAATTATTTTTTTACAAGGAAATTCCGTCGCTAAAGTAATAAATCATGATCGACTCTAATAAAAGACACATAATTGTTTCGCGTCGACAGCCAAATGATTCCTGGATATTTGAAGAACTGCATGAAGACGCCCCTGAACTTCCGCTTCATACTATTGGCTTTAGCATTACCTTGCAGAAAATTTACGATGGCACAGGCATCTGAAAGCAAGACATCTTTTATAAATGCATCTATTATTACCATTGGCGACGAATTGCTGATAGGACAGGTGGTAGATACCAACAGCGCCTGGATAGCACAGCAGTTGAACAAAGCTGGTATATGGCTGCGCCGGCGTGTATCGGTAGGCGATAGTAAAGCTGAAATTGTGGCTGCGCTGGATGAGGAAAGTAAAAATGCTTCCATTATTCTGATAACCGGTGGGTTAGGCCCCACAGCAGATGATATTACCAAGCCGGTTTTGTGCGAATACTTCGGCGGAAAGTTAATAGTTGATGCAGGTGCATTGGCGAATGTAAAAGCTATCTTTGCGCGGCTTAACCGCCCAATGATAGAACGGAATCTTAAGCAGGCCGAAGTGCCGGATGTGTGCACTGTTATTCAAAACAAGCGGGGCACTGCGCCGGGCATGTGGTTTGAAAAAGACGGAAAAATTTTTGTAAGCATGCCAGGCGTACCGCACGAAATGAAAGGCATGATGACGGATTATGTGTTGCCGCGACTGCAGACATTTTTCACATTGCCGTTTATTGATCACCGAACATTGCTTACGGTGGGCGTTGGTGAATCTTTTATTGCAGAACATATTCAACAGTGGGAAAGCGTTTTACCTGCTCACCTTAAGCTGGCATATTTGCCTAATTACGGAATGGTTCGTTTACGGATTACCGGGCATGACAGCGATAACAAAGCATTGCAGCAGGAACTGGATAAACAGTTTGCGGGGTTGAAAGAACTTGTAAGTCAATGGATGGTTGCCGATCAAGATATTACCTTGCCGCAGGCAATTGGAAATATGCTCATAAAAAAAGGAAGCACCGTGGGTACCGCGGAGAGCTGTACGGGCGGGTATATTGCGCACCTGATCACCTCGCTTCCCGGTTCGTCTGTATGGTTTAAGGGCAGTGTGGTGAGTTACGCCAATGAGGTAAAAGAAGCGCTGTTGGGAGTGAGCAATGATACGCTTAACACCGTTGGCGCGGTGAGTGAAGAAACGGTACGGCAAATGTTGCAGGGGGCATTGCAGCAACTCAATACCGGCTATGCGGTGGCTACTTCCGGCATTATGGGACCGGATGGCGGCACGCCTGAAAAGCCTGTGGGTACGGTATGGATTGCAGCAGGAAATAAAACCAGGGTGATTACTGAAAAATTCGCTTTCCGGTTCGACAGGGCGCGCAATATTGAAATGACGGCCAACTATGCGCTCAACATGCTTCGAAAAATAATTGCAGACGATCTTAACGGGTGAGAAGAGTTATTATAAAAATATTCACATATGTATAGCCCGGTGACTAATTGCGTTGCAATTCTTACCTTTACAAATATGTGAAAGACTTGTTTTACGAGAGGGAAGGCAAGTCTGACCAGTGGAATGTGATCATTTAATTATCAACCATATATCGGTACATTTATCTAAATATTAGCTATGGCGATAGTTGACCTGGTAATGCCTAAGTTGGGAGAAAGTATAATGGAAGCAACCATTTTGAAATGGCATAAGAAGCCTGGTGACCATGTTAATATGGATGAAACGGTTCTTGAAATTGCTACCGATAAGGTAGATAGCGAAGTGCCGTCTTCGGCAGAAGGTATTATTGAATCGTTGCTTTATAACGAAAACGAGGTGGTTCCTATTGGAGCGGTCATTGCCAGGATCAGGTCAGAAAATAACGTTCACGAACACACGCAGGAAAACAATACGGCACCTCCTCCTCCTGCTGCTGAAGCAGTAGAGGACAGCGAGGCCGAAGCATTTGCTAAAGAAGTTCCTTACCAGCCAACGCCTGTTCCGGCCATTCCCAAACCTTCCGGAGCCAGGTTTTATTCGCCCCTGGTGCTAAATATTGCTGCCAATGAAGGCATCAGCCTGGCTGAATTGGAGAAGATACCCGGTACGGGCAACGAAGGGCGTATTACAAAAAAAGACCTGCTCGACTGGATTGCTTCAGGCAAACCCTCAACAACCGCTCCTGCAGCGGCAGCAGTGGAAGCGAAGGAAGTAAAAACCGCTTCTCCTGTCGCGATACAACCTGCTGTAATGGCCGAAGAGCACAAAGAAGCTCCCGTAGCGTATAATGGCAATGTTGAAATAATTGAAATGGACCGTATGCGCAAAATGATTGCAAAGCATATGGTGGAAAGCAAGCATACCAGCGCGCATGTTACGAGCTTTGCTGAATGCGATGTAACCAACCTGGTACAATGGCGCGACAAAATAAAGAGTGCTTTCGAAAAGCAGGAGGGCGAAAAGATCACCTTTACCCCTTTGTTTATTGAGGCTGTTGTTAAATGCATTAAAAAGCATCCGTGGCTAAACGCCAGTGTGGATGGCGAAAAAATCATTGTTCGCAAAGATGTTAATATTGGTATGGCAACGGCTTTACCAACGGGTAACCTTATTGTGCCTGTAATAAAAGATGCCGACTATCTGAACCTTACAGGGCTTACAAAAAAAATTAACGCACTTGCCAACGCGGCGCGCACCGGTAAACTTAAACCCGACGATACCATGGGAGGAACGTTTACCGTAACCAATATAGGCACGTTTGGCAGCTTAATGGGTACGCCCATCATCAATCAGCCGCAGGTTGCCATACTTGCTATTGGCGCTATAAAAAAACGCCCCGTGGTGCTGGAAACAGAGCAGGGCGATAGTATTGCTATCCGGCAGATGATGTATCTCTCCCTTACGTACGATCATCGCATAGTAGACGGAGCATTGGGCTCCACTTTCCTGAGTGCGATAGTTAAAGAACTCGAAAACTTTGACGTAAACAGGGGCATTTAAAACCTTGAGTTTATCGTTTGCCGTTACCGTTTATTGTTTTGTAAAAGCGTAACAATAAACTCCAACCACAAATGCACTAAAATAATCCGGTGGGCAGTAGCGTTATATCCCTGCACAGGATGAGCTTCATTGCCTGGTGATGAATATTTTTTTTGGATATAGCCCTCTTGGTTGATTGGAAGTTTTTGTTTTTTTCTTAAATTCGGTAAACTTAACCCAGCCAATTATGAAAACGCTTTCTCAAACATGGTTTGCAGAAGGATATATTGATTTCGAGTTGAAAAAATATACACTTCTCGCTTACCTGCAGCAAATACACAGCGAGTTCAATCAGAATAAACTCTACCCGCAGCTTTCTGATATCATCTTCCATTACAATACCATTGTGCATTTTAAGCACAATAAGCAATTGATGCAGGAGCAGTTCCCCAAGCGGTTTACACACGTAAACCTCGATAAGCTGCAACTGTTGTACGAAAAAATTGTGGAAGATGATGAGTTGATGCAGGAACTGGAAGATATTATCCAGTATGCTTTGAACAAAATGAAATCGACTATCAAAGACGGAACAGAGATATACGAATTTGTGGAGGACAAGTTGAACATATTGCCGGTGGGCATTATTCCACTTGAAAACACGGAAGGTTATTTTTTTCTGTGTGATGGCAGCTATAACGAAACAAAAGTGTATCAATACCGGTTAAGCATTTTTGAAAAGCACGATGAAAAGTACAGGAGTATTAAAACTTCGTTTATAGCGCGCTGGGAGCGCAATTTTGTGAACACGTATGAAAATATAAAGACGGAGCTGATACGGAACCAATCAACACTTCCGAACCCCGCAGTGTATAGCATTGAAACAACCTTGAGTTTTCCTTTGGAAGAAACATTGCTGCCCATAGCCAAGCGCAGCCTTGTAAAATACATTACCGGAAGTGCTGCGTGATTTTTTAGACATCTTCTTGTAGGTATACGGAGACTTATAGTCTCCGGTGAACATATTGTATACGAAGTCGGAGACTTCGTATAGCACCTGCTATTTTTTTCTTTTCTGCCGCGCAGTACCGCTGCTATGCGAGGCGTCCTCGCCTCGCATGTTATTGTTGTCGCCTTGGGCGACACGTGCACAACCGGGACGAAGCCCCCGGAGAAAATACTCCTATGAAGATTGGAGATCACAAGTGTTCGAAGCCACTGTATTATTATTTTTTTCTTTTCTGCCGCGCAGTATCCTTCGCAAGAAAATTTTCCAAAGCATCCAGCTTTTTGGTCCAGAACATTTTGTACTGCTCCGTCCAGTCCGACACTGCTTTTAACTTATGCAGGTCTGCCTGGCAATATCTTTCCCTGCCCTGCTGCACAATTGTAACCAATCCACATTCGGTGAGTATGCGGATATGCTTGGAAACAGCCGGCCGGCTGATGTTAAAGTTTCCCGCAACCGCATTGAGGTTCAGCGATTTTTTTGACAGCAATTGGATGATCTCTCTCCGGGTGGGGTCGGCTATAGCCTGAAAAACATCTCTTCGCATTGTACAGCTACATTTAATAGAACAACAGCTGTAAATATAAGAAACCTTTTGGTTACGAAAAGGTGAAAGGTCAAAAGGGAAAGTTCAAAAGTGAAAGGTCAAAGGGGAGAGGTCTTCACTTTTTACCTTTCACTTAATCCTAATGGCTATACCTGTCTGAAAATGCACCGACTTCCACTGGTAACGGTCGTCGGCAGCATTGATATCTGAAATGCCCCTGTTATAACGGACATAGATACTGACTGGTGAAATGCTGGCTTCAATGCCCGCATTCACGCTAAGCTCATATTTTTTGAATGCTTCCTGGTTGTTTTTTAACAGGTTTTCATTGGCATAAACACGCAGTCCATATTGCGGTCCAACATGCAGGCTGAGCATTTTATTGAAATTGTATTTAACCAGCAGCGGTATGCTTATGTAGTTCAGGTATATTTTTTCCTGCGATCCCGCTCTCCCCGAAAGATTGTAGTATTTTAGAAAGTCATCTGCTTTCCTGTAGGTCTGTTGGGTAAACAGCAGCTCCGGCTGAATGCTCCATCTTTTAAATATTTTATATTCCGCAAAACCACCCGCCTGGAAATTAAGCGTAAGTTTCGACTGCATGCCTTTGCCTTCTATACCGGAAAAATTCATATCTGTTTTAAGTCCCCAATGCCAGTTTTGTGCATGACCTGTAAGCGTAAAAAACAGTGAAGCAAAAAAGATAAAACTTTTCATTGTAAAGCGTTTTGGTGAATGAACACCTCAAACTACTTTGAACGCTTTTTAAGAAAATGATAAAGTCGTTTAACTATATAAATGCATATACAAACACGTTGAATAACCCGTTTGTAGTTTCGGGTTTATGGTTTAGTATAAAAAACGGTAAACGACAAACGATAAACTTATTTATTAACTGGTGGAACGCGCCTGGTATCGAGTTTATTCTCTTTTAACGGCTGCTCAACAGGAGCCTGACCTTCCTGCAATTTGAAAGTAAATACCTTGTCTACGTGAACCCACTTCCCGTTTTCCCATTTAAAGCCCTCGTAATCGCCATCGGGAACATAGGTGTATTTTTTATCGGGTTGATTGTTTTCAGAAATAAGGTGGTCAAAAACAATCATGTTCAATTCTTCATCGTAGCGTATGCTGCCATTGCCGGCTTTTTTATACTCAATATCGAACCTGCTGCCGGCCTTGCGGGGAGTGGCATCTTTTTCAAAGCTGAAATACGGACCTCCGAAAATAGGTCTGTTATTTTCGTCGAAAGTTAATACTTCAATTCTTTTGCGGGTGCTTCTGAAGCTGTTTTCGTCGTATCCCAGCAAAGTGTAAAACTGCTTGCCGTTATGGCTGGTTTGTATAATGCGGTAATAAATGGCGCCTATCCAATTTTCGTTATTGGTAATGCTGTTATTAATATCGTCGATAACCGCGGTTTTATCAATCAGCGGGTACAATTTCAGCGATCCGTCTTTTGTTCGTATCTGGATAGCGCCATGCCTTCTGAAAGCATTTTCGTCTTTTACAAACTGCCAGGTAAATATCCTGAAGCTGCTATCGGGGGCGTATAACCGCGAAATGGTTTGTAAAGAATCAAAAGGGTAAGAAAATGAATAAGGTTCTTTCAATGCACGCACCAGTATGCGGGTAAACATGCTGTCGGCTCTGAAACGATCAATTACCTGCCGGCCATTTACAATATCGAATGCATATTTTTTTAGAGAATCTTCTTTAGCCGCAAGTGCCGCAAATGAAGGAGATTTGCTTGTTTGCGCCTGCAAGCCTTTAAAAGACAGCAGGAGTAAGAAGAAGAAAATATGTGGAGCTACGTTTTTCATCATGGATAATAGTAAAGTTCAAAAGTACGAACTATGCAGGGTATGAACGGTAATAAGAAAAGCTTAGTGTTTAAAATTTTGATAAAAGTCGGGACAACAATGGATTATCAGTCTTTATACAGCCGACCGTGGGTATATGGAATAAATGTATGTAATTGCGCGACAAATAAAACCCAATCACTGGTTAGTCAAAACTCCGGCCCTGTGTTGGCTAGGATAGCGACAAAAACAACCAGAGCCATCGGCTCGGTCACATATTGTAAGGACGGATTTCAATCCGTCCGGCTGCCTCTATGACACTACACTAAAGGCTCCTGCTGGCTAAGGCAGTGAAAGCTTCCCAATCCCCAGATAATATCGGTCGAATCAATCCCCACTACTTTCCTGTCGGGAAAGCAAGACTGGATGATCTGCAATGCTTTATCATCGTTATTGCAACGGTAGGTTGGAACCACTACTGCCGCGTTTGAAATATAGAAATTTGCGTACGATGCCGGCAGGCGCTGATCTTCGTACACAACGGCATCAGGCATGGGCAGTTCAATAATATTCAATGGCTTGCCATTCAATAGCCGCATCTGCTGCAATTCTTCCAGGTTGGTTTGCAGCAGTTCGTAATTCTCATCGCCCCTGTTTTCTTCCACCACCGTTAAAACCGTGTCTTCGTTTACAAAACGAACTGTATCGTCTATATGCCCGTCGGTATCATCTCCCACAATTCCTTCGCTTACCCACAGTATCTGTTCAACGCCGTAGTAATGCCGCAGGTATTGTTCAATCTGTTCCTGGTTCAGGTGCGGGTTCCTGTTAGGGTTTAGCAGGCAGGCGGTAGAAGTAAGCAGCGTTCCTTTGCCATTAAATTCAACCGATCCGCCTTCCATAACAATGCCAGGGTTAAAAACCGGGATGTTATAGTATTCAGCAATACGCGTTGGTATTACATCGTCAAGGTCGAAAGGGGGATACTTGTTGCCCCATGCGTTATAATTCCAATCTATTATTACTTTCTTGTTTTCTGCATTGGGGTTTATCAAAAAGGCAGGTCCATGATCTCTGCACCAGGCATCGTTGGTAGGATTAAAGAAAAAACCAATTTTGTTCATATCCACCCCCGCTTCGTTAAGATATTTAATGGCCGATGCTTTCATGGCTTCGTCATTCACATTAATGTTCACTGCCTCGCCGGCTGCCACTTCTTTTATAAACTGAGCGTAAAATGGATAGATCAATTCTATTTTGCCGGGCCACGAAGCTTCTTTGTGCGGCCAGCTCAACCACGTAGCCGCGTGTGGTGCAAATTCGGCCGGAAAATAATAACCCAGTTGCTTGGGTGTACTGAACTTTGGAAACCCGGTTGATGCAAATTCAGCTCCACCCGATGCTGAAGAAAGTGCCAACAATCTTTTATCGTAAAATTTCAAAGCAGATGATTTAATGTGTGCAGAATGAATGCCGAGTATTAGTCCTGGTCAATAAACCTTTTTGTTATTGGCTGGTAGCTGTCAATTCTTCTGTCTCTTAAAAAAGGCCAATGCGTTCTGTACCGGTCCGTTTTTGCGGTGTCTATCGTAACCACATGCACATCTTCCTCATCCTGTGGTGCCTGGTACAGGATGCTTCCAAAAGGGTTGGCTACAAAAGAGCCGCCCCAGAATTTCATGGCGCCGTTTTGCTCAAATCCCGTCCTGTTTACGCTTACCACGTGCACGCCGTTGGCCACTGCATGGCTGCGCTGTATGGTTTGCCACGCATTGTATTGTTCGGTATTGGTTTCAGCATCCTGCGATGTGGCCCAGCCAATAGCAGTAGGGTAGAACAATACTTCTGCTCCCATTAAAGCGGTAATTCTCGATGCTTCGGGATACCATTGATCCCAGCAAATGAGTACACCCAGCGTAGCGAACTTTGTTTTGAAAACCTTGTACCCTATATCGCCCGGCGTGAAATAAAACTTTTCGTAGTAAGCCGGATCGTCGGGTATGTGCATTTTGCGGTATTTGCCAAGATAGGTTCCGTCGGCATCCAGCACCGCTGTAGTATTGTGGTACAATCCCTCTGTTCGTTTTTCAAACAGGGAGGCGATGATTACCACACCCAGTTCTTTTGCTACAGCACTCAATGCTTCTGTGGAGGGGCCAGGTATCGCTTCAGCCAGCTTGAAGTTTTCGTAATCTTCCACATCGCAAAAATAAAGCGATGTAAAAAGCTCCTGCAGGCAAACGATCTGCGCCCCCTTGGCGGCAGCTTCGCGCGTTTTAGCAATTGCCTTTTGCAGGTTTTCTTCCTTGTTGGCGGTACAGCTCATCTGCACCATTCCTATGTTGATTTTTGCCATTGTTGTATGCTTGCTTAAAGAGCCGCAAAAATAAAGCTAAAAATCAACTTGGGGGTCAATTATTGATAGGGGTATGTTAAACCTTTGTGAGGCAAAAAGGCGGGTAGGACAGCCGCTCGTTATTCAATGCTGATGACAACCATTTTGTTGCCTTTGCCGGTATCGATCAGCACTCTTGAAATTTGCTGCTGTACGGAGGAAACGGCCTCATCGGAGGATGATTGCCGGTTGCCCTGCCTCACATAACCGGCTGCGGCTACATTGCGCGGTTCGGCTTGAAAGCTGATTGTACCGGTAGTAGCCGAAGTAACGCGCGTTTTTTCATTTTTCCGGCCACGAATATTTGTGCTTTTTTCATTCCTGTCGTGTTCGGCAATTAATTTGGCATAAACCTGCTGAATGGCGTGTTGCGCATTCCTTGCCGCTTCGGCTTTTTTTACCCACAATTGTTTTTGACGTTCTGCCATCTTGAAGGATCTTTCCCTGAGGCTGTCGAGCTGCACTTTATTTGTACGGAACTCCTGCTGCAATTTGCGCTCCTCATTCCATTCAAAATGTTGAACACTTTTGCGCCTTTTTATACTTTCCTCCTGCGCTCTTTCTTCCCTTTGATGAGTTGTTTTTTTAACATTCACATCAACCTTGAACTCATTTGCATCAAAATCTATATCAACGGTTTCAAAAAAATTGGCGTTGAGTAACTGTTCCAACTGGTGGAGTTTCAGCTCATGGTTTTTAAGATCTATTCCTTTTTCTTTGAATAAATCAGCAAAGGCGATAAGCATTCTGTCTTTGTCGGCATTTTTCCTCGAAAGTGATTTTCCCTCCCTTGCTTTTGCTGCGTCGTCAGATATTTTTTTCAACTCAGGTGACTTGCGTATATTCAAAACATCTTCATTCCAATAAAATGCATCCGGGAGGATGATATTGTCGGTAACAATGGCCGGAGAAGAAGGTACCGGGTAAAACTCGGTTTGGGGAACCGGAAGGGGACTTGCCGGAACGGCAGGAGTTGAAGTAATGGTTGTTGCTGATAATGTTGTGCGGGGCGTGAGTGGTGTAATTGGTTTTTCTTTTAGTGTTACAGGCTTGCGGTTAAAACTCCTTATTTCCATTCGTTTTTCTGTTTGTGCTGCCAGGGGCATCGCCTCAGGCTCTTCACATACTTCTTCTTCTATTGTTTTTTCTGCTAATTTTTCTTCGTTCGCCTTTTTTTGAACGGCGTTGGGAGAAAGCCAGGCTACAGAAATAAGTATGCAGGCTGTGATCAAAAGTACCAGCAGTTTTTGTCCGTAATTAAACCCGGCGCTTTTAACATTCATAATCCTTTTCACACGCCCAAGTAATTGCCCGCTGTTGCCGGTGGCGGCAATTGCTCCAACGGGTGTTGTATGCATTCTTAGTTTTTCGAGCGATAGCAATGCAGATGCATAGCTGTGCGGATCGAACCTGAAATGCAATACAAAATCGTCGCAGCAATGTTCTCTTTCCTTCTTCAGCGATTTTACCAGCAGGTAAACAAACGGGTTAAAGAAGAGAATCGTTTCTATAACAGAAACTATAATATTGATAATATAATCGTTTCGTTTGATGTGCGCCAGCTCATGCAAAATGATCGATTCTACCTGGTGCGGTGTTAATTGCGTGAAAGCCGCAACGGGCAGCAAGATGACAGGTTTAAAAAAATTAAGGGTGGCAGGTACATCAATATAACTGCTTAAATAGATGCGCACTTTTTTATCAATGCGCAGATAACCTGTATACCTGTCAACCTTGTTTGTCCAGTACTCATCAATTTCAAGCAAGCCTTTTGTTTTTACCCTTTGCGCGTAGAGATAGGCTTTCATAAGCCGCACGGCCAATAAGGCCAAAACAAGCAGGTACGATGCAGAAATATAGGGGAGATACTGATTGAGAAAAGTGGTGAGCACAAATCCGTCGGCGCCGGTGGTATCAATTGCCGTGCCCGCCACGTTTAGTGTGTCCGTTACCGGTAGTGCCTGCAAAAGCTCATTGTACTTTGCGCTTAAGGTTATACCAAACCAGCCGAATGCAAACAATATACTGGTGAACGCCAGGTTGTGTTTAGCAGCCGGCGACAGCCTGTTACTGGTATTGGTAAGTACCTGGTATACCATCCAAAGCAACGCGGTTTGCCAAAGGCTGGAGGCAATGGTCCAGCCCAGTGCCAGTAAAAATGGCGATTGGTAAATAGCAGTCATCGGTAAAAATTTGAATTACTGTTTTTTCAATGAGTTTAACAGCGCTTGTATTTCATCCAATTCGTCGTTGCTGGCTTTGTGGTTGCCCAGCGCCTGCATTACCAGCTGCGCAGGAGAACCGGCAAAAAGATTGTCGATCATCTTACCCACCAAATGTTTCTGCGTCTTTTCGCGACTCACCGCGGCCTCATATACGTGCGTTTTGGAAGAATCATCGCGGCTCACCAGTCCTTTTTCATGCATGATCTGCATAAGCTTGAGTGTGGTGGTATAACCCACATCTTTGTTAGCTGCCAGTTCCTCATGTACTTCCCTTACAGTTGCGGTGCCTTTGTTCCACAGTACCTGCAGTATCTCCAGTTCGCTTTCCGTAGGCTTTGTTGTTTTTTGTTGTCCCATTCGTACGATTTTTTTCGTACGCTAATTTACGATTTCATTCGTAAAAACAAACTTAATTTTTGGAAGGGTATAGGGTATAAGGTATGAGGTGTTGGGTGTAAGGTATGGGGTAGGTAAAAAAAAGCGGGACAGATTAACTGCCCCGCCGCTTTTTTCCCGATGTTGTTGAACTATTGTTTAATTAATTTGATCACATCTGTGCTGCCGTCTTTGTTAATTACCTGCAACAGGTAAATGCCACGCTGCACCGAGTGCATATTGATGGAGAATGTTCCTCCTGCAACGCGCGATGGCGCATGCCTTAATACTGTTCGGCCGTTCGTGCTCAGCAGGTTTATCTGAACCACCGCTTTACTGGTTTGAATCGTTACTTCCTGACCAACGGGGTTGGGATACACACGAAGTGTTGGGTTACTGTTTTGCAGGCGAACCACTTCAACAAGCGAGTACTTGAAAGTACCATTATAGTCTGTTTGCTTTAAGCGATAGTACGATGTGCCGTTGAGCGGTTGCTGGTCGGTATAACCATAACTGAGTGGTTGAGTGGAATTGCCTGCACCGTTTACTTTTCCGATCTGTTGCCAGTTGATGCCATCAGCCGAACGTTCCACTCCAAAATAGGCATTGTTTTGTTCGGTAGCAGTAGTCCAGTTGAGCTGCACAGCAGTGCCTTGCGGGCGGGCGGTGAAGCTGGTAAGCTCCACGGGTAAAGGAGTTTGATTGTTCATCGACATCAGCGTAATATAGCGGGTGCTGCCTGCGGGGATCATGGTCGTGGTAATGTCGTTTATTATTTCTTCTCCGTTAATATAATTAAATTACGGACTAAATAACTGTGCATTATGGAAATCTCCATCATCATCAACCAGTATTTTCAAATGGAGGGGATTGATATTGGTGGGTTTTACTTTTATATCCATTGAAAAAGTGCCGTTGAAATTGGTGTTGGTAATCTTCCACTCCCGGTCTATCCTGGCAACAATGCCCAGGTCTTGCGGGTATTCGGTGCTGCCGTTGTTAAACATGTATCCACCGTTATCGCCTGCCATCACAAACGAGCCATCGCTGCTTATCGTTCCTGTATTAGTAGCATTGCTGGTTTGCAGGGTACCTACATAAATGCGCGCGCTGTCGTCGGTAGTGTGCGACTGTTTTTGTAGCAGTCCTGAACTGTTATCCCGTCCTATTCCAATTACGTTGTTGTGGTAAGCCGGTGCAGTGCCTGCATTCCATATGGTAGTGCCCGCACTGGATGTGTAATTGCCACCCAATGTTCCGTTTGCACTATTGTCTAAAGTAATGCCGTACTTTATGGCAAGATAGGATTCTACCTTGTTGATATCGGCGGTGGTGTTAGGCAAAGTGTTTGTGTTGAAATGAATTACTTCTGCTATTTGCCCGGCAAATACACGACTGGCCTGTGAACCATAGGTTCTGCCGCCAATTTGGAAAGTGCTGTTTGATGCCGATACCCCGGTGCCGTCGCATGCACCTGTAGTGGTTACCAAACCGTTTAATGCTGAGGTGGCTCCGGTTGTAGAAGTTGCCTGATCGTAATCAATTCTTACCAATGAAGGTATGCCCCTCACATCTGCCGTAGGAGCACATACGCCGCCCGAACGATCCACAGCATAGCTGTTGTTGTTATATGCAATGCCGGCGCCGCCGTCGGGGCCTAAAGAATAGGGATTGCTGAGCGCTACATCGGGTGTTGCCGCTCTTTTGGTTACCGCAAACAGCATGGCAGGGTTGGAAGGTGCTGCCGCAAATGTTCCGGAGAGCACTTCATCGTTTGCGCCGGTAAACACCAATGTTGGATTGTAGTTAAAGGCTTCACTGTTTAGGGTAACGTTGGCATTGGCTGATTTAGAAGCATTGGTTGTCATGCTAACCGGTGCCTGGTTAGTCCATTGCGATACGTTGGCACCGCTGGTAATTACGCCAAGATCTGCCCTGGTCCAGAGTTGCATGGTAGTAAAGCCTACTCCCCCCGGAGCATAAGGGTTTACGAGCGGAATGGTATTGGCCGAACCAACCGCCAGTGCACCTATAGTAGTGTTTGCCGGAATAGTGCCTGCCAGGGTAGAACCTTTGGTTAACCCGGAAGCGCCGGTACTGCCGCTTAAATTTTCCCATTTGCTGGTTGCGGTATTAAAGCCCACCAGGCGCAGGTCTGATGCTGCCAAACCAGGTATATAACTGAAATCAGGGATTGATACTGTAATCGTTTGCGCATTGGGCAAACTGCGGGGAGTGATGGTTGTTTCTTCAAGCTGTTGAACATGCCAGTCCCAAAAGCCAGCACGGCTTATGGCATTGATACCGGCGCCTCTATATGCTGCCGTAGCATGATTGATGCTGCCTGTAGGGTCGCTGGTAAACTCGGGGTCGCCATCTACCCAACCTACTGTGATCATTTTGTCAAAGTCGTTGAAGATGCCTTGCCTGTTTAGCTCGTAAACACTTGTTGCATTTCCAACCGGATAAGTAAAGTTTCCATTGTGTCCCTGATCGGTTCCATAAGATATGTTCGATTCCGAAACGAAACCATCCACATGTTGCTGATCAGTTAATCCGCCAACGTAATTGGCATTGTTTACAAACACAATTGAACCTGTTACGGGGAATTGCCGGTTGGTGGCGGTTATTCCATTGTTAAAATACACCCTGCTATATATGGAAACAGCACCGTGCGCATTCCAGTAAGGGTCGTCCTGAAAATAAAATGAATTGTTGTGATTATCGATGTAAAATAGATTTCCCGCTCCATTGTTTAAATATAATGTGTCGAAAGCAAGAGTGCCGCCACCAGTTCCTACAATTTCATTACGTCCCTGAAACAAAAAGTAGTCTGCATTCGTTCCGGTGGTGGGAGGAAAATCTAAACTTGCATTGAATTGGGTCAGCCAGTTTTTCTCAGCCGTTTTGAATGTTGGTAAAAGATGGTTATACCTAACAGATCCGGAACGAATTACTGTACCTCGTAACTGGCTCTCAATATATCCGTTGGCAAAAGATGAATCTTTGTAAGTGCCCGAGGACCAGGTAGCGCCCTCAATAATACATGTGGGTTGGGCAACAACCAGGTTTCCTAAAATAACCAGGGTACCAATTAGTAAAAATGCTTTCATGTGCAGGGTCAAGTTTTATGGTTTCAGTTTCGCTGGCAATAGAAAATTGGAAAGAGTAGTTTGTCGGATGGATAAAGGATTACAAGGTTTTAAAACTGGTAGTACGAACCGTTTGTTGGGGCTTTTACCGGAGGGGGTAGCGCGGAATTCAAAAAGGGGATATTGTACTTAGTATTTCTACTTAAAAAATGAAGATACAACTCTTCTTGTAACGGCAAAACAACAGCGTTGTTTTTTCTACGAATTTTTCAAGGCGGGCGCGTGTTTTAAGCGGGGCTGAAGGGAAAACGTGTCATAGGGATTCTATTTTTTATCAAAAAGCAAATTTTTAAACCGGCCAATAAAAAAGCCGGGGATTTTGATCGCAATCAAAATTCCCGGCTTATAAATCGTTTCGGGTAAGCTGCTTACTGCTTGTCTGCCTTAATAACCTGGCTTACCTGTTCTGTTTTGGCTTTTTCGTTAACAGAGGTACCGTGTGCATCTTTGGTATGATACATTTGCGCCAGGGTAGGGGCTATTACCAATGATACAATAGACATTAATTTGATCAGGATGTTCATGGAAGGACCTGAAGTGTCTTTGAACGGATCGCCTACAGTATCGCCTGTAACAGAGGCTTTGTGCGGGTCTGATTTTTTGTAATAAGTTTCGCCGTTGATCTCAACACCTTTTTCGAACGATTTTTTGGCATTGTCCCACGCACCGCCGGCATTGTTCTGGAACATTCCCATCAACACACCGCTCACGGTAGCACCTGCTAAAAATCCGCCCAATGCTTCGGGACCTAACAAAAAGCCGATGATCAATGGAGAAACAATGGCAATGGCGCCGGGAAGCATCATTTTTTTAATAGAAGCTTCGGTAGAAATGGCTACGCATTTATCGTACTCAGGCTTGCCTTTTCCTTCCATAATACCTGGAATAGAACGGAACTGGCGACGAACTTCTTCCACCATGCTCATGGCTGCTTCTCCAACAGCACGGATTGCGAGCGAAGAAAATATAAAAGGAATCATGCCGCCTACAAAAAGAGAAGCCAGTACTTTTGCTTTATAAATATCAATACCCTCAATTCCTGCCACGCCTACAAATGCTGCAAACAATGCCAGTGCGGTGAGTGCAGCTGAAGCAATGGCAAAACCTTTACCGGTAGCTGCTGTAGTATTACCAACGGCATCGAGCACGTCTGTTTTTTCGCGCACTTCTTTAGGCAGTTCGCTCATTTCTGCAATACCACCTGCATTGTCGGCAATGGGGCCAAAGGCATCAATTGCCAGCTGCATGGCAGTTGTTGCCATCATACCGGCTGCTGCAATGGCTACACCATACAACCCGGCAAATTCGTACGATCCCCAGATACCGCCTGCCAACACCAGTATTGGAAGGAAGGTTGATTCCATACCGATAGCCAAACCGCCGATTACATTGGTAGCATGACCGGTAGATGACTGACGGATGATAGACAACACCGGGCGTTTACCCATCGCCGTATAATATTCTGTGATGATGCTCATAAGTGCACCTACTATCAACCCTACAGCTATTGCACCTAACACGCCCCATTTGGTAAACTCATGTCCTCTCAGGGTCATGGTTTCGGGTAATATATAATATACCAGTCCAATAGAAACAAGCGCTGTGAGAACGATGGATCCCCAGTTGCCCATGTTCAATGCTTTTTGCACATTGTCGGTATTAATGCCTGCACTGTCGCTTACTTTCACGAACCAGGTTCCAACTATAGAAAATATAATTCCTGCCGCAGCGATAAGCATGGGCAGTAAAATCGGTGCCAATCCACCAAAATTATCAGTAGAAGATGTTTCCTGTCCCAACACCATCGTGGCCAATACGGTAGCTACGTAAGATCCAAAAAGATCGGCTCCCATACCGGCAACGTCGCCCACGTTATCGCCTACGTTGTCGGCAATGGTGGCAGGGTTGCGCGGATCATCTTCGGGTATACCTGCTTCTACTTTACCCACCAGGTCAGCACCCACATCGGCAGCTTTGGTGTAAATACCGCCGCCCACACGTGCAAAAAGCGCAATGCTTTCGGCGCCTAATGAAAATCCTGTCAACACTTCTATTGCTTTAAGCATGGCGTCATTATATTCTGGCGAACCAGCAGTATAGTCGCCCACAAACTGCATATATAATATAATGAACACGCTGCCTAACCCCAGCACCGCCAAGCCTGCAACACCAAGACCCATTACAGAGCCACCGGTAAAAGATACAGACAGCGCTTTGCTTAAACTTGTTTTTGCTGCCTGGGCGGTGCGCACGTTGCTTTTGGTGGCAATGCGCATGCCTATATAACCGGCTGCAGCGCTAAACACAGCGCCCACTACAAAAGCAATGGCTATAGACCAGTGAGAATGTGGGTTTGCCTGTGCCATTACGCCCAGCAATATGGCTACTATCACAACAAAATAACCAAGTATCTTCCATTCGGCTTTTAGGAAGGCCATAGCTCCTTCAGCAATATAATTGCTGATCTCCTTCATACGGTCGGAACCTGCATCCTGCTTTGAAACCCAATTAAATTTTACATAAGTGTAGAGCAATCCGAGAAGCCCCATTGCGGGAACGAGATAGAACAATTTGTCCATAGTAGTTGAGTTCTAGTATGTTTGTTTTTGGGAGGGCAAAAATAGGGGATTCGGGATGAAAAAACTATTTAGGCTTGTAAGGAGGAGAAAAGGGGAAAGGTTAAAGGGGAGAGGGGGAAGGTGAAAGGTGAAAAGTGAAGGGTGAAAGAGGACTGGCAAAATCTCAGGAGACAAAGATTAAAAAACAAAAGGAAGAGGAAATGATAAGTCAAGGTTTCCAACCTTCCAAAGGTTGGAAACCTTATTAGGAAAGGTGAAAAATCTTTGACCTTTCACTTTTCACCTTTTTTAATTGCTTTAAATGCGCCGGGTAAAAACTCAACGATATCTCCTGCCACCATGGCCTCTTCTGTTTTTTCCGAAGCTGCCAGGTCGCCGGCAAGCCCATGCAGGTACGTGCCGAGAATGGCTACATGCGCAGCATCGGGGTATTGCCCCGACAAACCAAGCAGTATGCCTGTAAGTACATCGCCACTGCCGGCGGTGGCCATACCGGGATTGCCCGTTGGATTGAAGTAGCCTCTGCCTCCGGGGGTTGCAATAAAGCTGTAGTTTCCTTTCAGAATGATATAGATCTGCAGTTCCTGCGCTTTTTGCCGGGCAAGTTGTAACCGGGCAAAATGGTCGGGTGTTTCGCCAAAGAGCCTCTCAAACTCTTTAGGGTGTGGAGTGATGATGGTGTTTGGAGGAATTTTCGGGTATAAGTGTTTGTTTTCAGAAAGCAGGTTCAATGCATCGGCGTCGATGATTAACCTGGAAGGCTTTTTATCAAGCAAATCCTGCAGAAGCGTAGCGGGCACTTCGCTGCCAAGCCCGGGTCCAATGGCACAGGTCTCGTAGGGCGACCACCCGGAAAGTTTGCTATGGAACCTGTTGCCCGAATCGGTTATGCACATAGCTTCGGGTACTGCACTCTGTAATATATCGTATCCTGTTTCCGGTATATGGCACCTGAGTTTTCCCACGCCACTGCGCATACAGGCTTGAGCCGATAATGCCGCCGCGCCCATCATTCCATAGGAGCCCGCAATTAAACCAGCAAAGCCAAAGCTGCCTTTGTGCGAAAACCTTTGCCGCGGACGATAGATGGAGTGGATAAAATCGCTGGAAATCACTTCCAGCTCACTTTCCGTATGCTGGTAGTAGTGAGGATGCAAACCAATATCCAATACAGTGACATTGCCGGTAAATGCCGCATTTTCGGGCAGTAAAAAAGCCAGTTTTAAAGTTTGGAATGTAAGCGTATGATCAGCCTGAACAACGGTGTTGCCTTTAGACGTTTTATCGGCGAACAAACCGCTGGGTATATCTATAGACACAACAACCGCCTGCGATTCATTGATGCGGGCAACCAGTGTTTGGGCGAGTCCTTCCACCCCCCTGTTAAGCCCCGAGCCAAACAAAGCATCTATTACAATGGCATCGTTTTCTATTGGTGGAATATCCGATTCGCGGATAAGATAATTAACCGGGTGCGAAAGTGCCCGCAGGCGCTGAAGATTGGCTGTAAAATCGTTCGAGAACCGGTCGCTTTGCAATACATATATATCTATTGTACCACCAGCCAGCAGTATCATTCTTGCAATGGCTAGTCCGTCTCCCCCGTTATTGCCTGGGCCGCAAAACAAAACCAGCTTTTGCGAAAGCCTGATATTCTTTTTTAGCCATTCAACACAATTGGCTGAGGCTCTTTCCATTAAGTCGACAGAAGAGATAGGCTCATGCTGTATCGTGTACTCATCCCAAGCCTTGATCTGGCTTGCAGAAAATATCTTCATACCTGAAATTGCTTACAGTAAAAATAAGCTTTTCAAAAAACAAGAAGCAGACCAAAAGATTCAAGATCCAAGAAGCAAGAAACAAGAAACAAAATGATAAACCCAAATTCATTGCCGATGGCTGACTGCTGATCGCTGCTGAGAGCTTTCTATTCCTCCGCATCTTCTTCAGGCTCATAATCGCCAAAGGCTGGGAAGAGCTTTTTAGCCTGGTATATATTTTTGTTGAAGCGGTTGCCTAATATGATGACAGTGGCAGAATCCTGGATGATCCTGGCAAATACAGTATTGTTGCCATGCCACCAGCCGTTGTGGAAAATAATCTTTTCGTTGTTGGGATATTCCAGCATACGCCATCCTAAACCATAATTGCGAATGCCTTTCTTTTCATAGCTGTAACCGGCATAAGCAGAATCAAGCGTTTCTTTTCTAAAAAGATTGCCATAACTCAGGGCTGTTTCCCATTTCAGTAAGTCTCGTACCGTACTATATATATTTTTGTCGCCATACACCGCATCAAGGAAAGTAAAGGCTTCTTTCTGATTTTTCCAGTTGTAGGATGGCAGGCTTCGCGCTGAGTCCGACATCGTAAACACGTAACTGTTCGTCATGCCCAGCGGAGCAAAAAAGTGCTCATATATATATTGAGGGTAGGGCATGCCGCTTACCTTTTCAATAATCAGCGCCAGCAGGGCGTAGTTGGTATTGCAATAATGAAAGGATCTATCGGGACGGCCTACCTGCAGCCTTTTTTTGTTGGTTATCAAAAAATCGAGCACATCCTGGTTATACACTATTTTTTTTCTATCCCACCCCAGTTGCTCCATTACATGCACGTAGTTGGGCAATCCGCTGCGATGGTTCAGCAAAGTTTTTATGGTAACACCTTCGTAAGGAAAGCCCGGGAGGTATAAGGAAGCTTCGTCGCTGATCCTCAGTTTTTTTTCTTCCCACAATTTGAGGATAGCCATGCCCGTGAATGTTTTGGAAACAGAGGCGAGGTGCAGTGCGCTGTTTTCATTTAAAGGGTCCTTTTGATCCATATGGGCATAACCGGCATATTTTTCAAAAATGATCTCTCCTTTTTTTGCTACCAGGAATTCACCGCTGAAACGGCTTTTTTCAAGCACATCGCGATAAAAAGTTTCCGAAGCATCATAATATTTTTGCATTTCTGCTTTGGAAAGGGCAGAAGGATTTGATACAGAATCTGATGGCACGGATAAAGGCTCAGGCTTCTTTTTCTTTATAGTGGTGTAATAACACCCCTGGGTTAAAAGACCAACTGTTATAATGGATAGAATAAAGTTTTTCATTGGGATTTACTTATAATACAACGCTGCAACGCAATTACTTAGTATTTTTGCGGCAATTTTATGAATTTTATATATGAGTGACAAAAATAAGACCAGTTATCCCAAAGAGAAGATTAATATTTTACTGCTTGAAAATATCAGCGATCTGGCTGTTCAGAACTTTAAAAAAGCCGGTTATACTTCCGTTAAAAAAATAACGGGAGCGCTACCCGAAGAAGAGTTAATTAAAGAAATTAAAAATACACACCTGCTGGGCATTCGCTCCAAATCGCAGATTACACCGGCTGTTTTGGATGCTGCTCAAAAATTGCAGGCTATTGGATGCTTTTGCATAGGCGTTAACCAGGTAAACCTTAAAGAAGCTACTGCGCAGGGTGTAACGGTTTTTAATGCTCCCTACTCAAATACACGGTCGGTAGCAGAGCTGGTGATCGGATTGGCGGTTATGCTTATCCGTCGTATACCCGACAAAAATAAAGCCGCGCATGAAGGCCGATGGATGAAGGAAGCGAAGGGCAGTTACGAATTAAGAGGAAAAACCCTCGGCATTATTGGATATGGAAATATTGGAGCACAGGTAAGCGTACTGGCGGAAGCGTTTGGAATGAAGGTTATTTTTTACGATCTCGTTACCAGGCTTCCCCTTGGAAATGCACAGGCTCGTAAAACGCTGAAAGACGTGTTGGAAGAAGCAGACCTGGTGACATTGCATGTGCCCGAAACTGCACAAACCCGCAATATGATCAATGCCAGCAATCTTAAATATTTTAAGAAAGGTGCCATCCTGATCAATTATGCACGCGGCGAAGTGGTTGATCTGGCCGAACTGAGCAAAATGCTCGAGTCTGGCCATTTATCAGGGGCTGCCATCGATGTATATCCCGAAGAACCCGAAAAGAACGGAGATGTTTTCAAAACTCCTTTGCAAAATTTGCCCAACGTTATACTTACCCCACATATTGGCGGATCAACCGAAGAAGCGCAGGCCAATATTGGAGAAGATGTAAGTAATAAGCTGATCAACTTCCTGGAAACAGGTATTACCACGGGATCGCATACCGTGCCCGAACTGGCGCTGCCAATGGTAGAAGGCGCACATCGTATTTTGCATATCCATAAAAACGTTCCCGGCGTGCTTTCGCAAATCAATAGCCGCCTGTCGAAACATAATATCAATATATTGGCGCAGTATTTAAAAACCAACGATGATATTGGTTACGTTGTGCTCGATTTAGACAGCAAGCTTTCTAAAGAAGCTGTTGAACTGCTGAAAGAAATAAAGGAAACCATTAAAGTACGAATACTGTATTAATACAAATAGAGTTATTGAATGCACAAGAGGCTGATCAGACGATCAGCCTCTTTTTTTGTACTAATATCTCTAAACAGTCATCGTTTAATAAACCGGGTAGTTTTGATGAGAGGGTTACTAATTGCAGAAAATTTTCGTTAAAAGGAGCTGCAAAATCTATTGCTAACCGATATACAAAAAGAGGCTGATCATTTGATCAACCTCCCTTTTTATCTGTCATCCCTAAAACTATTGTTTAATAAAGCGGGCAGCTTTTTGTGCAGTTCCATTCAGGTCTGCCTGCAATATATATGCGCCCGAACGCAGATCACTTACTTCCATCGAGAGTGTTGCGCTTCCCGAAGATTGTTTGCTGAAGGCTTTGTATTTGATCAATCGGCCTTGCAGATCGAATACCTTCAGTAAGCCATTGCCCGTTGCATTGTTTTCTACCTGCACGTACATTGTTGCAGCTACGGGGTTGGGTTTTATCGATAATTCAATTTGATTGTTGTTGACAGCAGTCGCATTAGCCGGAGCAACGGCTGCCGTTGCAGAACTATAGCTGCTCACTGTTGAGGCTGTTCTGGATGATACGCCTGTTTCTTTAACAACTACAGTAATAAGATCGGTAGACTGGTTGTTTTTTTCATCGCGCAATGTAAGCTGGTACACATATGTGCCCGGAGTGGGTCTTCCTGCTGTTGTAACCAGGTTAGAAGAAGGATACATTACAGCCGATGAACTGCCAGGACCAGATATTCTCTTCCATGCGGCGGTAATGCTGCTGCCCGCAGGAGCCGTTGAATTGCTTCCGTCCAGCGGCATAAAGCCTTGAGGCAGTATAAGCGTAGTATCTTTACCAGCATCGGCTTTTAATACTCCGTTTTTATATTGCACAGCTACGGTGATGGTGTCCATTTTACTTTCGCCGGCATTATCGGTTACAGTTAACTGGTAGCTGTATGTACCCGGTACAAGATCTTTAACAGCGGTAACAGCGGCATTTGCTACAGTAAGGTTACCACGGTTCACCGGACCGGATAATCTTTTCCATGCATAAGAAGCAATTGTTTGATTGGTACCTGCAAAAGATGCTGATCCATCCAGTATTGCCTGGTTTACCGGTAAGGTCACTGCCTGGTTGGCACCGGCATTAGCGGTAAGCTGCTTAATGGGTTCCGCAACCACTTCTTCAATATTCTTAACAACAATTGTAACGAGATCGGTAGACTGATTCTTTTTTTCATCGCGCAGCGTAAGCTGGTATACATAAGTTCCTGCTGCAGGCTTGCTGGCCGTTGTAACCAGGTTAGAAGAAGGATACATTACAGCCGATGAACTGCCAGGACCAGATATTCTCTTCCATGCGGCGCTAACGGTGCTGCCTGCAGGAGCCGTAGAATTGCTGCCATTAAGGGGCATAAAGCTTTGTGGCAGTATAAGCGTAGTATCTCTGCCGGCATCGGCTTTTAATACTCCGTGCGTATACTGTACTGTAACTTTTACAGTATCCATTTTTGCACTGCCTGCATTATCGGTTACTGTTAACTGATAGGTATACGTGCCTGGCACAAAACCAGTGACTGAGGTAATAATGGATTTTGCAGCGGCGACGTTACCTGCATTTACCGGACCAGATAATTTTTTCCATGCGTAAGCGGCAATGGTACGACCGGTGCCTGCGGCAGAAGCCGAAGCGTTAAGCGTTGCTGCTGTTGCAGGTAATATAATTGTTTGATCGGCACCGGCATTGGCAACAAGATATTGCACGGGCGTCGGTTTAACAGTGTCGGGCTTACTGGTGTCTGGGTTAGTAGTACCTGGTTTGGTGGTATCTGGTTTGGTAGTATCCGGTTTGGTGGTGTCTGGTTTGGGAGCCTCTGGTTTAACAGGCGCTGGTTTTACCATTACAGACACGCTGTCTAAATCGCTGTTGCCGTTGCTGTCTGTAACTTTTAATGTAAAAATATATGTGCCTTCGGTCTGGGTTTTAACAACAGTGCTTTTTTGCGAAGGCGATTTTATAACAGGAGCTGAAGAACCGCCGGCATAATTCCATTGGTATGTTTTAATAGTGGCGGTACCGGTGGTAGAAACACTGCCGGTAAGTACAACACTGTCAAGGGGCAATGTTATGATTTTATCAGCGCCTGCATTTGCAACCGGCGGAGCCGCTACTACCACTGGCGGTGGGGTAGAGGTGCTTCCGTTTCTTTTGTTGGTATAGCCCAGCATCCATTCATAAACATTCTTGCCATCTTCCTTAAAGGCAGGATCGTAGGTTTTTGTCCATGCATCGTGGCCAACTTTATTGAATATAGTGAATCTCACCCTGGGGTTGGGATTGTAGGCATTGATCATGTTTACCGTTTTGGTGGCGTTGCCAATTTTAGCTGCATTGTCTCCATCATTATTGGTAAGCCAAACAGGCAGGTTAGACGATGCAATGACGTTTGCACGTGTTTCAACAGAAACGGCGTTGGGGCACACCAGCAGGGTAGCCGCAATTCTGGCGGTTACTTCTTTTTTGTAACCCACAAAGTTGTAGGTCATTAAGCCACCCAGGCTTAAGCCGGTAATGTAAATTCTTTGTTCATCTACTCTGTAGTTTTTTATGCAGTATTCAATCATAGCGCCAATGGCTGAATTGCTGCCACTTGAACCATTAACCTGGGGTGCAACAACAATAAAGGAAAACTCTTGTCCATTCACAAGGAATTTGGAAGGGAATTTACCCTGGCTGATCACTCTGGGCGGGCCATTTCTTAATACTCTTGGTAACTGAGCAGGAGAGCCGTCTCCTTTTTCGCCGGCGCCATGTAAAAATATAAGCAGCGGATATTTTTTGTTAGGCTGCGAGGCATAGTCAACCGGCAAAGATTCGTAGAAACCGCCGAGGGTGGTATACAAACGCTGGTAAACTGGTTTGATGGTTTGCACCTGGGCGTTGGTGTTAGAAGCGTAAAAGGTTGAGGAAACTAACATTACTATTGTGATAGCAATGCGACATAGGGTAAAATTGGTTTTCATAAAATTTCGTAGGATAAGATTATTAACTGGATTTCTTACGCAAAGAAACGCCACGTTGCGAACGTGTAAAATAGAAGCAGATATGATTAAATGGGCTGTATAATTCAACTAACGGTGTAGAGTTACCACTACTTCTTGTAGTAGAACTTAGAGAAAGTCAAATTGCTTATGAGAAACGAAAATGTTTTACTACTGGTTTGTACTTAAAAGTGGCAGCCGGTACAAATAAACGACATCCTTTGTAGTATAACGGCTACAGATACCTTCGGTTTGTTTTTAGAAGCAGTAAAAAATATTTACAGGAAAAGCACGGTCTGTAATATGGCTGGTTATTTTTTTAATTCAAATGCTTTGAGAATTTTTTTAGCTCTGCTGGCAAATGCAGCGGTTTGATGCGGCATTTGTTCGTTGATCAACAATTTTATTTCGGGAATAATTTCCGGGTATTGTTTTGAAAGATTGTGAAGCACAGTAAGCGAAAATGCTTTAATGGCAACGGCTTCCTCCGGGTCTTCCACAAACCTGAAGCATGTATTCATTATTTGTCCGTGTAACGATGGCGGCATCTCTATTTCCTGTAACAACCTTACGGTATTTCGTTTTACCGCATCATGAATGCCCGGTTTATCCAGGTTTTCAACAAGTTCCTTTAAATGCTTTTTTACCAACGCAGGATGTGCAATGGCGCTGTAACTTAAAACCCATGCTGCACGTTGTACCACACGGTATTCATCTCCAAAGAAGAGGCGGATCAATTCGTTGAAGCGTGACTGTGAGTTGCCTATATAGCGCACAATTCTATCGCACTGTTGCCGGGAATGTTCTTTAAGCAATGCCTCCCTGATGTTCATTTGATCGATAATTTTTCCCGGAATTTACGAAAACGTTTGTGTGAAATTTTGACTTTCATTTGCAAAATCAGTCTGGCAAATTTGTTTTCTTATACCTTTAATTAATTTCTTTAAAATGCTACAACAAGTATTAGAGGTATATGGATTGAACATGGCTGAGCTGGATGTGGAAACCTTCGGGTCGGGTTTGATCAACAATACCTGGAAAATCAACCGGCAAAACAGCGATGCTGCTTATATATTACAAAGGATCAATCATCACGTATTCAAATCGCCTGAAAATATCGCCAGTAATATTCGTTTGATCGGCAGCTATCTTGCCGAAAAATATCCCGGTTATCTGTTTGTGCGAACCATGAATACGCATTCGGGAACCGATATTCATTTTGTAGAAGGAGAGGGTTATTTCAGGCTGGTGCCTTTTGTAAAGGATTCGCATACGGTAGACGTTGTACAAAATCCTCAGCAGGCTTACGAAGCTGCCAAACAATTTGGAAGGTTTACTTTTTTACTCAAAGATTTTCCCGTGGAAAAACTGAAAGTAACCATTCCCGATTTTCACAATCTCACCTTGCGATATGAGCAGTTTTTGCTGGCGGCAGCCAATGGAAATGCCACGCGCATTAAAGAAACGGAAGCAGAAATTGAATGGCTGAAAGCACAGGATTATATAGTGAAACGGTTTGATGCCATGAAGCAGAATCCTGATTTTAAGCTTAGGGTAACCCATCACGATACCAAGATCAGCAATGTGTTGTTTGATAGCAATGACAGGGGGCTTTGTGTAATTGACCTGGATACAGTAATGCCCGGATATTTTATCAGTGATGCAGGCGATATGATGCGCACCTGTTTATCGCCCGTAAGTGAGGAAGAAAAAGATTTCAGTAAAATAGAAGTAAGGAACGATTACTACAAGGCCATCGTTGAAGGGTATACCAGCGGTATGGAAAATGAATTGAGCGCAGCAGAAAAGAGCCACTTTTTTGATGCAGGCTGTTACCTGGTGTATATGCAGGCACTTCGTTTTTTAGCAGATTACCTGAACAATGATGCTTACTATGGGTCAAAATATCCCGGGCATAACTATGTACGCGCCTGTAACCAGATAGTATTGCTCCGGCGAATGCTGGAAAAAGAAAATATTCTCAGGAATATTCAATAGTATCCGCTGCTTTAAAGCATATTAGTGTGAGCATCCGCAGCCAGGTCCGCAACCGTTAGACTGATCCTGCGAATGATGATGGTGATGTGTGTGCGCGTTGTGTACATGCCCGTGTTCAATTTCTTCAGAAGTGGCTTCGCGTATATTTTTAATTGTTACAGAAAAGTGAAGTGTTTTGCCTGCTAAGGGATGATTGCCATCGAGAATAATTTTTTCTCCATCCATATCCGTCACAATCAACTCCATTCCGTCCGACGATTGAACCATTGTTCCCAACTGCAGGTTATTAGCCCCTTCGGGAAATTGTTCGCGGCTCACTTCAAATACCAGTTCGGGGTTAAAGGCTCCGTAAGCTTCGTCGGCATTCAGCACCACGTTTTTCTCGTCTTCTGTTTTCAGCCCGGTCAGTGCATCTTCCAGGTTCTGTAAAATATTATGATGACCATGCAGGTATTCCAACGGTTCAAAGTCCATGTTGGTATCTACAATGTTACCATTATCGTCTTTGGCATTGTATTGTATGCTAACTACTTTGTTTTTTTCTACTATCATGATCTGTTCTATTTGTTTGTTATTGAGCTGTCAGCCATGGGCCATCAGTTCTTTGCATCAGCTTCAAAAGTACGGATATTATTAAACGTTGACCTATAAACGATAACCCGTATATATTATGTATTATTCCTGCCCGGCTACGGGTGATGTGTGAAAAGGAACTTTTTTTGTTAGCCAACTGTTCCGTACAGGTATAAGCCAGCTTGTTTCAAGATCGTGCTTTGTAAGCACCGTATTGTTAAAATACAATGTATCAGGCGTAACAAAGCCGTTTTGTACCGCATAAGATAGTTGCTGTAAGGGCAGCAATTGTATTTTGTCTTTGATAACAAATGCAAGTGCTTGCCGGTCGAATAACGATACGTTGAACTGTTGTTCTATTTCCTTAATAATTCTTACCGAACTATCGGTGCTGCAACCACTTACACCGGTTTGTGTTTCATCGGCCATCAATACTATAAACTGACCGAAGAACACGGTAGCAAACCCTTTTACCGGAGTTCCGTGCGCCTGCCATTGGGCTGTAAAAGTATTCAGTATATGCTCCACGTTTAACACCTCCGACAGCGAAAACATCCTGCTGCACTGATAAATCCATACTCTCGATGAAGCATGAAAATCTTCCGGGAGGAGTGACTTGTATTCCAGATTCATTCTGCAAAAATACGGAAATAAGGGGATAGGGCGTAAGGTGTAAGGCGTAGGGTATTAAGGTGTAGGGGAAGGGGATAGACAGCTTTAAAGCTGATTGCTGATGACTGAAAGCTGAAAGCCGACGGCTGAACGCTCAATGTCCAAATCTGCCCGCCGGAAAGTCTATATGGCACCCTGTTGTATAAGTGGCCGGACGATACTTTTGTGATGCAGAATTATTACTTGTTTAAGGTGATTATTCAAACAAAAAATCCGAACATGACAAAAGAATACAAAAAGCTGTTTACTACCCGGGAAGTAGCGGCTCGTTTTCATGAATTGGCCCAGCAGGAAAAATGGTTTGAAATACAAGACGAACTTTTTGCCGATAGCGTGAAAAGTGTAGAGCCGGCTGGTTCGCCTTATTTAAGCTATGCCGAAGGCAAAGCCTCTGTTCGTAAAAAGGCCGAAGATTTTGTAAGCCGTATCAGCGAAGCGCACAGCCTGCATACAAGTGCGCCGCTTGTTACTGGTAATCATTTTGTGGTAACGCGAGAAAAAGACCTGACGGTGCGGCCACATGGTCGAATTCAGATCAACGAGCTTATGCTATATAAAGTGAAAGACGGGAAGATTGTGCTGGAGCAGTTTTTTTATTAATGGGGAAGCTTGCATAAATCTCACGGCATAGCATACCCTCTATTGCACGGTGTTTGAATCCAGGGAACGTTTGTGTCCATTACTCATTGCAGTTGCGGCGTAAGCGGTACTTTTTTCGCCGGTGAAGCTGCCTCGTTTTCGGGGACAGGCACAAATTGAGAGAGGATATTCTTCAGCCCCCTTTTATGCGTTATCTGGCAAATATAACCCCAGTTTTCGTTGGCTTCTATAAGCAGCGGCCCGTTGTTGGTAATGGCGATATCCCAGCCAATTGATTTGTTTTCCGGGGTAAGCAATGCTGCTTTTTTTACAGTAGCCATACACTTTTCCCAATGCGGTATTTTAAATCCTTTTATACTGACTTTCGTAAGCGGATGAACACTTAAACTTTCCTTTGTAATGTCTAAATAGGTTCCTTCATCGGTCACTATCCCTGTTTGCAGATCAAGCGGCATAACAATGTTTCCCATACTTAAGTTGTCAACATTGTTATAAATACTCATTCGCAAGCTGGCGCTGATAATGATAGGATTTCCATTGTGAAGTTGAGATACCATTCGAACGGTATTAAGTCCGCAAGGAGCTATTTTCATGAGGTCATCATGCTGCACCACGTATTCTTCCACCAAATTAAAGTTGTTGCTTTGCATCAGCGTTAACAGATCATCTGCTTTTAAGTCTTTTGTATCTATTACTTTAACCTGCTTGCCCGACTGCCCCCTGGAGTTTTTTACAACCAGTTTTCCCTTTTCATCATTTAAAAAATTTTCGGCGAGCCCCTGGTTATGCTGAAGCATTTCGAGCGTTGCCCATTTTCTATGTGTAAAATCTTTAAAATGCGCCAGGAATTTAATTTTGTCGTTGATAACAGCTACATGCTGTGGATGGTTCATTGAAGCTTGAAACTTAGCCAGGGTACGCGCCGAAATGAATTCTTTTCGCTCTTTCTCCGGCTTATCATAAAACCGGAGCGTAAAAAACTCCATGGGCGTTGTATTGTGCTTGATGAAGGAATATAAAATATCTGCGCCCAACTTAAAGGATGATAATTTCTTTTGCTGCCTTACGTATGCAAAACTTTTAAAAAATTGCTTTTTTGCGCGCGATGAAAAACGGGTAGTTACAAAGGTTATATAGCCGGCAAGCCTCGTTATCGTTTTAAGCATAATGCTGGTAGTGATTTGTGGTTAATGGTTACTAACGGTTTACAGCAATCTTCCAGGGAATAGGGGTTGGTATAGCAATATAAATAAAATATGGTAATAAATAGCTGTTGGTGTGGAAGATGGCTTCGCCAGGACGGTAAGAGGTTGATCGCTTTGCGACTTCGCCCAGATCGACGTTGGTATCGTACGGCGGCCAAACACAAGTCAATTCCTCCGTCTCTTAATCACATCGAGTTGCTTGCTTTTGTTGTTTTATCTATTTCAAAAGTTACTCCGCCAATAACATTTGATATTATATAGACGGCACTGAATGCATCCCATACGGATGCATCTGGCAATGTGAGTTTTAATGTAGCAACAATGCTTAATGTGCTTAAAGCAATCAGGAGAAGTTTGATGACAGTTTCGTCAACGTTTTTTCTTTTAAGAAAAAAATAAACAAGCAGGTAGATGATAAGTGCTGGTATAGAGAAGAAAACGGAAAACAGCAGCGTAAAGAAATAGACCTGAAGAAAATTGCCTGCATACCCGCCGAAGCGGACATTGAACAATTGATATAAATACAAAAGCAATGGAGCTAATGCAAGGGTGAACGCCCAGTGTTTTAATGGGTAAGTGAGGTTCATGGTGAAACTGTTTTAAACGGAAAGCACAACGCCCGCAAGGTTGCTTGCAACATTCTGCGATATGAATATACAAGCTAATTTTCACCTTGCATAAAAATGTGATAGGGAGTGAGCAAGCGAGATATTCCATTAAAGTGTTAAATCATTTGCTTGTGTTTCTCGCCACAGGTTACATGGCTGGGGAGATGCAGCGTGTCAACACCGGTTCCTCATTAACTGCGTCAATCAGCAATTTTGTATTTTCTTATCCACTTATTTCACCTTATTAACCAAACCGTCCATCTGTTAAAGTTTTTTTTGCGTTATTTATAAGTATCAATAACTTGAACGGCGCTCTTGCGTTATGAGTTTTTCCACAACGGTTGTATAATTTGCATTTATCATATGGGAAATTTCCAGATCAAAAAATCCTCTAAAGTACACGATGTAGTTGTTATAGGTTCAGGAGCCGGAGGTGGCATGGCGGGATATGTGCTTGCCAATGCCGGTATTAAAGTATTAATGCTCGAAGCAGGGCCTTTCTTTGACCCCAAAAAAGATTCTCACCAATTCAAAAAACCCTGGGAGTCGCCCCGCAGAGGCGCTTCTACAGTGCGACCATTTGGCGATTTTGATGCCGCCTATGGCGGATGGGAAATTGATGGCGAGCCCTATACGCGCAAGGACAATACAGAATTTGACTGGTTCAGGTCGAGAATGCTGGGTGGTAAAACCAACCACTGGGGAAGGATTTCTTTGCGCATGGGACCAGAAGATTTTAAACCTACAGACGGACTAACGGATTCGTGGCCTTTCAGTTACGACGAACTAAAGCCTTATTACGATAAGGTTGATCGTCTTATTGGTATTTACGGCACGGTTGAAGGCATACCCAGCGAGCCTGATGGTATTTTTATGACGCCGCCTAAGCCCCGGTTACCGGAACTTTTTATTAAAAAACATGCGGCCAAAGCGGGAGTACCCGTAATTGCTGGCCGGGGCTCTGTAATTACAGAACCGCTCAAGGGCAATTCAGATCGCCAGCCTTGTTTTTATTGCGGGCAGTGTGGCCGTAGCTGTAAGGTATACGGCGATTTTTCGGCTTCATCGTGCCTGGTAATTCCGGCCATGAAAACCGGCAACCTGGAAGTGGTTACCAATGCCATGGTGCGTGAAATCATCACCGATAAAAATGGAGTGGCTACTGCGGTATCTTACATTAATAAAGATGATATGCAGGAATACCAGGTAAGTGCCAAAGTAGTAGTGCTGGGCGCGAGTGCCTGCGAATCGGCGAGAATATTGTTGAACTCTAAATCATCTGCCCACCCTAATGGCTTGGCGAATAACAGCAATGTGGTGGGTAAATACCTGCACGATTCTACCGGTTCAAGTATGGGCGGTTTTTTACCGCAGTTGATGGATCGCAAGCGTTTTAACGAAGATGGCGCGGGCAGTATCCATATCTATTCACCCTGGTGGCTCGATAACAAAAAACTTCCTTTTCCCCGCGGATACCACATTGAATATGGTGGCGGCATGCGAATGCCTTCTTACGGCTTTGGCGGTGGTATGCATCGCATGAATGGGAAAGTGCCGGGCAAAGACGGGCAACCAAAGAAAGCGGGCGGCTTTGGTGCAGATTTAAAAGAAGATTATCGTCGCTTTTTTGGAACGCAGGTAGGCATGGCCGGTAGGGGAACAGCGATAGCGAGAGAAGACAATTATTGCGAAATAGATCCGAATGTAGTAGATAAGTATGGTATTCCTGTATTGCGTTTTCATTACAAATGGAGTAATGAGGAAGTATTGCAGGCAAAACATATGCAGGAAACCTTTGCAGAGGTAATGCACAATATGGGCGCCATTGTAACCTCGCCTCAACGTGGACCTGAAGACAGCTGGGGACTGGAAGCGCCGGGCAGGATCATACACGAAGTGGGAACAATACGCATGGGCGACAATCAAAAAAAGAGCGCGCTGAACAAGTGGTGCCAGGCACATGATTGTAAAAATTTGTTTGTTGTAGACGCTGCACCGTTTGTGCAACAGGGAGACAAAAATGCAACCTGGACCATTCTCGCGCTTTCGATGCGCACTGCCGAATATATTTTACAGCAACGTCAGAAATTAAATGTTTAATTCTTTCAATTTTTTGATATGAACAGACGCGAATCGTTGAAAGCAATTGGCTTGTCAGCCGTAGCAACAGGTGTGTTGGTGGAAGCTTGTAAAACAGATCCTAAAAAGACAGCAGAAAATCAACCTGCAGCCGCCGTTGAAGAAGATGCTGCAGGAAGAGAAGCTTTTGAGCTGGAGCGCAATAAAAAGTTGCAAAGCGAGAAGTTTTTTACTGATCACGAAATGGCAACCATTACGGTGCTGGCTGATATCATTATACCTAAAGATGACAAATCGGGCAGTGCATCCGATGCCAAGGTACCTGAGTTTATTGACTTGATTGTAAAAGATAGACCCTCGCACCAACCGCCCATGCGTGGCGGGCTACGCTGGCTGGATGTGCAATGCATGAACCGTTACAACGCTGCGTTTAAAGATGCAACAAAAGATCAGCAGCTCGAAATGGTAAATGATATTGCTTACCCCGAACATGCCAAGCCGGGTATGGAGCAGGGCGTGTCATTCTTTAACCGCATGCGCGATCTTACCGCCTCGGGTTTCTATACTACCGAAATGGGATTTGAAGACCTTGGTTATGTTGGTAACATGCCTAATAAATGGGAAGGCGTTCCGGCAGACATATTGAAGCAGTATGGAATGGAAGGAGTGTGAGAGGAAGTGGTAAGTGATAAGTGATAAGAAGTAAGAAGGCAGGAGTGAAGAGACTGCCTGTTCACTCCTGCCTTTCTGATAGCTGATACCCGAAAGCTGATAGCTTTCTATGCATCCGCCATTGCCGGTATTTCAGCTACTTTATAAGCGCCTGCATCCAGCTTTTTCTTGGTTTCTTCAAATGCGATCAATGTCTTTTCAATGTCTTCCTGCGTGTGAGTGGCTGTAGGAATGAGCCTGTAAATAATATGTCCTTTCGGTATTACAGGATACACTACAATAGAGCAAAAGATACCATAATTCTCTCGCAGGTCCATCACCATTGCTGTAGCTTCTTCCACACCTCCTTTCATATACACCGGCGTTACCACCGTATCTGTTTTGCCAATGTCGAATCCTTTTTCTTTCAAACCTTTTTGAAGCGACAATGCGTTTTTCCATAATTGCTCTTTCAGCTCGGGGTGGGAGCGAAGCAGATCCAGCCTTTTAAGATTGCCCATCACCAGCGGCATGGGTAAGCTTTTTGCAAAAATCTGGCTGCGGATGTTGTAACGTATATAGTCTATGATCGTTTTATCGCCCGCAACAAAAGCACCAATAGATGCCATTGATTTGGCAAAGGTGGAAAAGTAAAGATCAATCTGGTCCTGCACACCTTGTTCTTCACCCGCTCCGGCGCCTGTTTTACCAAGCGTGCCAAAACCATGCGCGTCGTCTACCAGTAAGCGGAACTGGTATTTATCTTTTAATGCTATAATTTCTTTCAGCTTACCCTGGTCGCCCGCCATGCCAAATACACCTTCGGTAATAACCAGTATGCCGCCCGATTTTTGTTTTTCGGTTAAAGCGGTGGCGCGCTGTAATTGTTTTTCAAAATCTGCAATATCATTGTGCTTAAAAACAAAACGCTGACCGGCATGCAAACGAACACCGTCGATAATGCAGGCATGGCTTTCCGCATCATATACAATTACGTCGTGCCGGCTGCACAATACGTCGATGATGCTTACCATTCCCTGGTAGCCATAATTCAGTAATATGGCGTCTTCTTTTTGTTCAAAAGCTGCCAGTTCTTTTTCTAATTGTTCGTGGTGATTGCTGTTGCCGCTCATCATGCGTGCACCCATTGGCAGCGCCAGCCCAAATTTTTCGGCTCCTTCGGCGTCGGCTTTGCGTACTTCAGGATGATTGGCAAGCCCCAGGTAGTTGTTCAGGCTCCATACAATTACATCTTTACCGCGGAACTTCATGCGGCTCGAAATGTCTCCGTCCAGTTTAGGGAAAGCAAAATAACCATGTGCTCTTTCACGGTGTTGGCCCAAAGGCCCATAATTCCTTATCAGTCTTTCAAAGATATCTGCCATATATTAAATGTAGTTAAGTAAATAAGGTTCTACGGCGCGCAAAAGTAATCATTTAGTGGTTTCAAAAAGGTATCTATTATACTAGCTTAAGAGGAGTTATAAAGGCGCGGTAAAATTAGGGTTTTTATAATATGATCAAACCGTTAACAAATGTGTTAACATAACTTTTTACAATAAAAAAGCGCACCCGAACGATGCGCCTTTTATAATATGCTGTAAATGAGAATATTATTTCTTGAGCTTTTTAACGAGGTTGTCGTTGATCGCTTCCAGGAATTCTTCCGTGTACAAGAAATGTTCTCCATGTTTTACCTTGTTGCCATGGATACAAACCGCGAGGTCTTTGGTCATTTTGCCACCTTCCACTGTTTCTATACAAACCGCTTCCAGTGCATCTGCAAAATCAATCAGCTCCTGGTTGCCATCCAGCTTACCGCGGAATGCCAGACCCCTTGTCCATGCAAAAATAGAAGCGATAGGATTGGTGCTGGTAGGTTTGCCCGCCTGGTGGTCGCGGTAGTGGCGCGTAACCGTTCCGTGAGCAGCTTCGCTCTCAAGCGTTTTGCCATCTGGTGTAACCAGTACAGAGGTCATTAAACCCAGCGAACCAAAGCCTTGCGCCACAGTATCGCTCTGCACATCCCCGTCATAGTTTTTACAAGCCCAAACAAAGTTGCCATTCCATTTCAGTGCGCTGGCAACCATGTCATCAATCAGGCGATGTTCGTATACAATACCTGCAGCATCAAACTGCGTCTTAAATTCATTCTCATAAATCTCCTGGAAAATATCTTTAAACCTTCCGTCGTATTTTTTAAGAATGGTATTTTTAGTTGAAAGATACAACGGCCATTTTTTGCTCAAGGCCATATTAAAACAGCTTCTTGCAAAACCTTTAATGCTCTCGTCTGTGTTGTACATCGTCATAGCAACACCATCACCCTTGAAATTGTATACCTCAAAAGTTTGAGGCGCGCCGCCATCCTCCGGTGTAAACGTCATGGTGAGCTTGCCTTTTCCTTTAATCACCGTATCGGTAGCCCTGTACTGATCGCCAAAGGCATGACGTCCCACAATAATAGGCGCTGTCCAGTTGGTAACCAGGCGAGGTACATTTTGCATCACAATCGGTTCGCGAAATACGGTACCGTCCAGTATATTGCGGATAGTGCCGTTAGGGCTCTTCCACATTTGTTTCAGGTTAAATTCCTTTACGCGCGCTTCATCGGGCGTAATAGTAGCGCACTTAATGCCTACACCATATTGCTTAATGGCATTTGCAGCATCAATAGTAACCTGGTCGTCTGTTTTATCGCGGTATTCAATGCCCAGGTCAAAGTACTTAATGTCTATATCCAGGTAAGGCAGGATCAGTTTGTCTTTAATAAATTTCCAGATGATCCTTGTCATTTCATCTCCATCCAGCTCAACTACCGGATTCGCTACTTTGATTTTTGCTGCCATGCCAGTTTTTTTAGGTTTTAAAATTTAATTGACCGCAAATGTACAGCCTGCGGGCTAAAATGGCAAATCAGTCGTAAGCCGTCAGCAATCAGCTTTCAGCATTCAGTGCTTAGGCAGAAAGCAGGAGTGAGGAGGTATGCCCGCCCATGCGGTTATAACAATGTTTGTGGCTATAGTGTTTCCTGATATAACGAGACCAAGTCTCGGAAGAACATAGTGAGTACGACGTCAGAGACGTCGTACAGCAGGCATTCAGGTTTGCTTGTAATTACTTCACTTATTTAACTCATTCAACTCATTATGTACTTAGCTGCAGGATGTTTATTAAGCTTCGGTTGTGTCACTCACTTGTGCTGTAACAACAATATTCATCAATTTAGGTATTAGCGAGACCAAGTCTCGGAAGAACATAGCAAGCACGACGTCAGAGACGTCGTACAGCAGCAGAACAAACCTCCTCATCTTCATCAACAGCCAGAGCCATCGGCTCAGTATAATTTTGTAACCCGGAACTTTAGTCACAGGGGAGAAGGGGAGCAACAAAAAAGCCCGGCAAACGCCGGGCTTCAAAATTATTAAGCGATAATATTAGTGTTTCATCTTTTTTGCATCTTCCAAAAACTTGGCAAGACCAATATCCGTTAACGGATGTTTCAGCAAACCAAGAATGGGCTCCAGCGGACAGGTGCACACATCGGCGCCCAGCTCAGCGGCTCTTACAATGTGCAGCGAGCTGCGGATAGAGGCTGCCAATATTTGTGTTTTGAAACCTTGCAATGAATAGATCTGTGCTATTTGCCCAATCAGTTCCATACCGTCCCAGTTGCCATCGTCAATTCTGCCCACAAAAGGAGACACATAAGTAGCGCCAGCCTTTGCTGCAAGTATTGCCTGACCTGCAGAAAACACCAGCGTGCAGTTTGTTTTAATACCGTTGTCGGTGAACCATTTCAATGCTTTTACGCCATCTTTAATCATTGGCACCTTTACCACAATGTTGGGGTGAATGGCAGCCAGTACTTTTCCTTCTTCCACAATTCCGTTAAAATCAGTAGATATTACTTCGGCGCTGATGTCGCCATCTACCATTTCACAAATGGTTTTATAATGATTTTTTACAGCCTCTTCTCCCTTAATTCCTTCCTTGGCCATCAATGATGGATTGGTAGTTACACCATCTAATATACCCAGTTCGTTGGCTTCTTTTATCTGAGCGAGATTTGCCGTATCAATAAAAAATTTCATGTTTTTGTGTTTAAAAACTTATTTAAATATCTGTTGAGAGAGCGAATATACAAAAATAAAAAAGGCAAGTTACTTACATCGCACCGCTACAACCGCCTACCCTTGCTACCTTCCGGTCCTGGGGGAGTTCAGCAGGAGCTGGTCGTATAAGACTTGCCGGCGCAAAGATAATAAAGATAGACTTCACAAAAAATTAAAACTGTCCGGGGCGGTTCAGCATAGAGCTAAGCGTGGTAACATTCAGCAACTGGTCGTACCTGCCACCCAGTTCCCGGTAATATACCAGCACCATATAGTCGTTCTCCGTTTCCCATATATTCCCCTCTGTTTCATCGGTAATATATTTAGTCCTACCACCCACTTTGTCTTCCAGCGCATAGGCGTAATCGTAATAGCCCTGTTTTAGCTGCAAAGTTGTCTGATATACCCGTTGCTCCTCATTCCAAACCATTTTCGCCCCCTCATCTTTGCCATAATTCGTTATCTGGCCAATAATGTACAGGTCTTTTTTATAAGGCGTATTGCCCGGCGGCGCGTAAGTGAAATGAACGGTAGCATAATCTCCACCCCAGAACGGGTTCACATTTTCGTTGGTAAGCGCAGCATACCACCCATTGTAATCTTTATAATAAACATAACGCTGTGTATTTCTCGACACATCGGGAATTACAAACAGGTCGTAAGCGGTATTGGTATTTTGTTGTCTGCGCACCCGGTCGCTCAGCAGCCGAAAGCTCGTAAGGTCGAGCCAGCGCCATTCGCGCATGGCAGGCAACACGCAATCATTCTCAGCATTAAACTCGTATGTGTTGGCACGAACAATGCTTGGTTTAATATTTTGCAGGCTGTTGTCCCAGCGGTTGTTTTGTAAGATCATTACCTTAACCTGTTGCTGCGGATAACTTACATTCAGGTTTCCTGTATTTACCGTTAACTGGATTTTTTGATGCGTGCGAAAAATCTGCTGGTTAAACGGCTGCTGCACCTGGGCGCCCACTGCAATGCCCGGACTTACCACGAGGAACCGCTTGGTAAACGCAAGCCTGGACGTATCGCCATTTATAAAAACTTTCAGCACATAGTTTCCCGCTTTGGTTGGCATAATATTCCTGTCGGGGAAGGTAAGCTGGTAGTGCGTGTAGCGTGTGAGCGTTTGCGACGAGTTGCGATAAGTGGTAATGCGCTGGTTAGGGTAGCCCTTTACGTAATCAAAGTAGCTCATTTGTACTGCACTCCAATCGGCATTGCGTAATTCAATATTATAATAATAGCTTTTAACATCGGCGTCCATGTCGTCGAACTCCAGCTGCAGTTGATCGCCGCTGTTGAGTTTTACAACCGGGTATCCCAGTTGATTGCCAAACATAGTAAGCTGTACGGTTTTGATATTGGGCATAAAAATTTTATCGGGTTCGCGTTGAGCCTGCACGCGTAACGTGGTAATAAAAACACAACACAAAAACAGTAAGCAGAGATTGCGATTGTACATCGGCTATTTCTTTTATCTTCACAATTTAGTAAATACAAATGTATTGAATACCGCATCATTCATAGCGCGCCGCATAGCATTTAACCGCAAACGCACGTTTTCAGGATTCATCATTCGTCTTGCCATTACAGCCACTGCCATCAGCGTTGCCGTAATGATCCTTACATTGGCCTTTGTGAATGGCTTTCAGGATGCGGTGAGTCAGAAAATATTCAGCTTTTGGGGACACCTGCGCGTGCAGCATTACGAACAATACAAGGCCGCTATTGCCGAAGAGGCGCCTATAGAACAAAACGACACTGTTGTAAACAGCATTATGGCTATTAAAGGAGTGAAGCAGGTGCAACCCTTTGCCACCAAATATGCTATACTCAAAACCACCGAATCCATTGAAGGCATATTGTTTAAGGGGGTAGACAACAGGTACGACTTCGCTTCCATGCAGCAATTTCTCACCCAGGGAAAATGGCCCGCGTTTAACGATAGCAGTTATAGCAGGGAAATTGTTTTATCTGAATATACCGCCAAACAGCTGCAGCTAAAAGTGGGCGACCGGGTGCTGATCTATTTTTTCAGAGGACCCGATCAAAAGCCGCGGCCCGACAAGCTGACTATAGTGGGTTTGTACAAAACCAATATGGAGGAATACGACAAGCTGTATGCCATAGGCGACCTGAAGCTTGTGCAAAGGCTTAACGATTGGGAACATGGGGAGATAGGTGGCTATGAAATATTTTTAGATGATTACCATCAGATGGACGAACTGAATGATGAAATTTTTGCAGCATTGCCCGATAAATGGGGAAGCAAGTCAATAAAAGATGTATACCCGAATATATTTGATTGGTTGCAGTTGCAGGATGTTAACCGCTATGTTGTGCTGAGCGTAATGATTGTAATAGCCATCATCAATCTGGTAACCTGCTTAATTATTATGGTACTCGAACGCACGCGCATGATCGGTGTATTAAAAGCGGTAGGCGCTACCGACTGGACGGTACAAAAAATATTTACCTGGCAGGGCGCCATTATTACTTCGGTAGGCATTGCCATAGGGTTAATGATCGGGCTAGGCGTTTGCTACCTGCAACAAAAAACGGGCTTCATGAAATTCTGGGATGAAAATGCTTATTACATGCTGGTTGTGCCTGTAAAGCTGGTTTGGTGGGAAGTAGCAATGATAGTGCTCGGCACATTACTCGTTTGCACACTCACCCTCATGATTCCTACATTGGTGAGCAGGCGCATACAACCCGCCAGGGCTGTGCAGTTCAGGTAGGAGCGGCGTGATGATTGTATAAAACCCAGAAAGTGAGCATGCTGGTGATATATTGTATTCTTCTGCTCTTTGAGCAACATGGCATCACTTCATTGCAAATTTTTCCTTTAAATTAGAGAACCCAACACAATCATTTTCGCTGGTTAACAGTGTGGGATCCAAAACAAGATGCGATGAAAGTGCTCCAGTTTACCATACCCGTTGCTCACGACAAGTCGTTTATCATTCAAAAAGATATTGTGCCACATTTTTATCCGCACCTGCACCGGCACGAGGAAGTGCAGCTTACCTGGGTGCAGAAAGGGGAAGGCACATTGATTGTTGAAAACAATATGCATAGCTTTTGGCCCAGCAATATTTTTTGGCTGGGCAGCAACCAGCCGCATGTATTTAAAAGTGATGCTGCTTATTTTTCACCTAAAAGCCGGAAAAATATTCATGCCTGCTCCATTTTCTTCAACCCCTTTGGAATGCTCAACGGCTTGTTTAACCTGCAGGAATTTAAAAAAATAAAATCATTCGTGCAACGTGTGCAAAGCGGCTTCCGGTTGCCCGAACATGCTGTTGGCGAAGCTTCGGGCATGATGCTGAAAATACAGAACAGTAAAGGAATAGACCAGTTCATGAATTTTGTTCAATTGCTGAATTTTATGCAGGGATTAAACGACCTGCAGCCGCTTGTTTCAGGCACACGCCTGTCGCAGGTGAATGAGCAGGAAGGGATAAGAATTGGGTATATATACGATTATATCATGAAAAATTATGACAATGATATTTCGCTCGAAGACATTGCCAGGCATGCCAGCATGACTCCCCAGGCATTTTGCCGCTATTTTAAAAAACATACCCGCCTCACGTTTGTTTCGTTCCTGAATGAAGTCCGAATCAACGAGGCATGCAAAAAGCTGGCGGATGGCTCTTATGAAAGTATTTCAAATATTGCTTATCACTGCGGGTTTAACAGCATCGCCAATTTTAACCGTGTATTCAAATCGGTTACTAAAAAATCTCCACGCGAATACCTGCGCGAATACGGCACGCTTCCTGCTGATGACATCAACGAATAACCATCCTCGTATTTCTTTTACCGTTGATAGCTTTTTTTCTTTTCAATATCCTGCTTGCCGTAACTTACGCATATCTCCTCCGTACTGTATGATTTACTAGCCAATGCAATACGTACAAAGCAATGCCGTTTAGGTAACAATAAAAGAATAATAAAGTTTGGAACTTTACAATATGTTCATTTGCTTTCAGCAATGTTGCAAAGTTCCGGATACCGGCTCATCCTTTACATAATATTGCAATGCAAAATCATAGCAGTATTGGTAAATAATGGTAAACATTTAGTAAGATGGTTGTATTAGCTTTATAACAACTAATGTTCAGCCGCCGTGATAAACCCTTTTGACAATCATTATACTATTAAAAAACCAAAACGCAGTGTATGAGACAACGACTGCTCTTGTTTCTATTTTCCGCTATTTTTCTTGTTCTTCAAAATCTGAATGGTCAAACCCGTAACATTTCAGGGCGGGTAACCGATGCACAAGGCAACGGGCTGCCTGGTGTTTCTATCGGCATAAAAGGCAACAAAGCTGCATCTGTAAGTACCGGCAGCGATGGTACTTTTATTATTACAGTTCCTCAAAAAGCGGTGCTGGTATTTTCTTCTGTAGGATTTGAAACAAAAGAAGTAACGACTGGTGAAGCAGAAACCATTGCCGTTGAACTCGTGGCCACAAATAACACCATGGCCGAAGTGGTAGTAACAGCGTTGGGCGTAAAGCGTGCAAAAAGAAATTTAACCTATAGCACACAGGAAGTAAAAGGGGAAGAGCTTGTAAAATCCAAAGAGCCCAATGTAGTGAATGCGCTGGCCGGTAAAGTATCGGGCGTGCAAATTACCAGTTCTTCGGGTACTCCCGGTAGCTCTTCACGGATTGTGATCCGTGGCGCCTCGTCAGTGTTTGGTGAAAACCAGGCATTGATCGTACTCGATGGTATTCCTATTAACAACGACGAAACGGGCAATTTGAACACTGGTCCCGGAACCAATCGCCTGGCCGACATTGATCCTGCCATCATTGAAAGTATTAACGTACTGAAAGGGGCGGCGGCCACAGCCCTGTACGGTTCTGCCGGTGCAAGAGGGGTAGTAATGATCACCACTAAAAACGGCAAAGAAAATCGCAAGCCGGAACTGAATCTTTCCCAGGACCTGTCGTTTGAAACTCCATTGTTGCCCGAAAGGCAAACCACTTATGCCCTGGGTGATCGTGGTGTATACTACGACGGTGAAACAAGAAAAATCAATGCCGTGTGGGGGCCCAGGATGGATACGCTTACAATCGACGGACAACCGGCTCCCAGGTACGATCCTGCAGGCGACTTCTTTAAAACCGGCATTACCAGCAATACTACTGCCAGTGTAGCCGGTGGCGGCAGTACTTCGGGCTATTTTATTTCTTATTCTTATTTGAATCAAACAGGAACCGTACCCAATACAGAGTATAAGCGACATGCTTTTTTTACAAAATATTCGAACCGCATCGCAAAAAATCTAACCAGCACTTTCCAATTCAATTATACCAACACTCATAACGACAGAATGCCGGAAGGATATGTGCTGGAAAATCCGTTGTGGACGGTGTTAACGGCCCCGGTAAGCTACAATCTCAAACCCTATCTTAACGAAGATGGAACGCAAAGGCTGTTCCGTTCTGGAAGGAACAATCCCTATTGGGCCCTTGATAATGTTTACAACAAGGCTGTTGTTAACAGGTTTGTTCCTGTTATCAATCTCAATTATACACCGCTAAGTTGGCTGACTATAACAGAACGGCTTGGCATGGATATTTACAGCGAGCAGGATAAGTATAAAGAAAACGTTGGATCTGTTGCCTTGCCCGATGGAAGGATCATTGAAAGAAATGTAAACTTCCGGCAGTTCAATCACGATCTATTTATCAATGCGCATAAAGATTTTGGCGACCTGAATGTAGAGCTGTTGCTGGGAAACAACTTTTACTCCCGCTTCGATCAAACCTACCAGTTAAATGGCCGCGGGCTAACAGTAGATGGCACAGATAATATCAGCGCCGCTTCTCTCATTTCATCAACCGAAGCACACCAGCTATGGCGGAAAATCGGTTTTTACACACAGGCCAATCTCGACTACAAAAGACTGCTCATTTTATCACTAACGGGAAGGTATGATGGCAGTTCGGTACTTGCAAAAGACAACGCCTTTTATCCCTACGGTTCTGCTGCTTTGGGTTTTGTGCTGTCGGAATTGCTTCCCCAATCTGCCAGGAATGCTATTAATTTTTTAAAGCTGCGCGCGTCATATGCGCTTGTGGGTAATGATGGTGTTAGACCTTATTTGCTGCTCACCCCGTTTGAACCACAAACCATAGGCTTTATTACCTATCCTTTTAACGGGCAGTCTGGTTTTTTACAGAGTGAGATACTTGGCAACTCGTTGTTAAAAAATGAACATATTGGCGAATTTGAGGTAGGGCTCGAAACGAGGTTGTTCAACAACCGGTTGACAATTGAGGTATCTTATTTTAACAAGAAAACCACCAATGGTCTGATACCAGATATTTCACTGGCACCCTCTACAGGCTTTGCTTATACTACCGTTAACTCAGCCAAAATGGAAAACAAAGGGATGGAAGCGCTGGTAAATGCAACGGTAATAAAAGGTTCGAGGTTCAGTTGGGACGTTGGCTTCAACTTTACAAGAATCAGAAATAAAGTATTTTCTATTTATGGCGATTTGCCACAGTTGCTGAACGGATTTACACAGGTTATTGTAGGACAACCCTACGGGGCAAAGTTTGGTGGCAGATATAAAAGAACGGAAGACGGGCAGATTTTGGTGGATGACAATGGGTTACCGTTGAGAGATCCTGTTGATGGCATTATAGGAAATATTAGTCCCGATTGGCTGGCTGGATTGAACAATACTTTCCGGTATGGTGCTTTAAGCCTGAGTTTCTTTTTCGACATGAAGAAGGGCGGAGACATTGAGAATAACGTAGATGGCTATGGCTTCTCTTATGGTACTGCCAAAGCAACCGAAAGCAGGGAGGACAGGATTGTGCCCGGCGTGAAAGAATCGGATGGAAAACCCAATGACATTGTTACAACGGGACAGGATTATTTCAGAAGACTTAATGGCATAACCGAATCGGTAATACAGGATGGAACCTACATTAAGCTCCGCAATGTGAGTATTGGTTACGAGGTAAGTAAAAATGTTTTAGCGCATACACCTTTCAGGTCGCTGGCATTAATAGTAACGGGCAGAAACCTTTGGATATACAGTCCGCATTTTACCGGCGCCGATCCTGAAGTAAGTTCTTTTGGTTCAAATAATGCATCGCAGGGATTGTATTCATTTTCCACGCCCACTTCGCGCTCCGTAAATTTTACCGTTCGCGTAGGGTTTTAATTTGACAATATCCTAAAACGAATAAGCATGAAAAAAGCACTCTATATATTGCTGTTGATACACGTTGCCGTTTTTTCCGGTTGCAAAAAAATAATCGATGTAAACGATGATCCTAACAGGCCTATACAGGTATCAGAACCGCTGATGCTCAGTCCGCTGGAACTGCTCATCTCACACAGGGTAACGGCAGGCGGTCAGTACGGATTGGCGCCGATATTAGCTCAGCATTATATGCAGGTGGTTTGCCTCAATCAGCCGGTTCCTAATCACGGTACATTTGAACTGGTGAGTGTGGAGCTCGATGCCGACTGGACCGCCATTTACGTAAAATGCCTGAGCAACCTTAAAGTGCTGAATGAAAAAGCCGCCGCCAATGGCAATTATAATTATGCAGCCATTGCAAAAATATTAACCGCTTTCTGCCTTGCAACGGCTACCGACTGGTGGGGAGAAGTTCCTTACAGCGAAGCATTAAAGGGAAGCGAGAACTTTACGCCTGCTTACGATAGTCAACAAAGTATTTATGAGGCGGTGCAATCTTTGCTGGACAATGGTATAGCTGATATTAACCGCAACGAAGGAAAACTGCCGGGTGCAGACGACAATTTTTATGGCGGCGATATGGATAAATGGAAGCGGTTAGCTTATACATTAAAGGCTCGCTACTATATGCACCTCACCGAAGCGCCGGGGCATACCGCTGCCGGACAGGCTCAACTGGCATTAAGTGCATTAGAGCATGGCATGCAAGCGAACGAAGACGATTTGAAATACAGCTACCCCGGTGGCCCTGGTGGCGAGACACAATGGTACTGGAACTTCGATCCGGTGTCAACGTTAGTGCTTTCCTCTGCGTTTGTTGATACTCTGAAAACGCGGAACGATCCCCGGTTGGAAATAATGGTAGCGCCAGCCCTCAATACCGGCGAGTATACCGGGCGGCCTATTGGCGCTGTGGATGTAGGCGACCTGTACGATTACTCGATTCCTGGTGAATTTTACCGGGGAGATGACGCACCCAACTATATTGTAAGTTACTCGGAAGCATTGTTTTTAAAAGCAGAAGCTACATTCATTCAATCAGGTGCAGCAGCGGCTCAGCCTTTCTATACCCAGGCTGTTGAATCGCATATGGAGAAACTGGGCATCAATACTGCCGGAGCAGAAGCCGTAGCCTATTTTGCAGCAAGAGGAACTTTAACGAACGAAAACGCATTGCAACGCATCATGGAAGAAAAATCGATCGCAAATTTTCTTTCGTTCGAAAACTGGACCGATTGGCGCAGAACCGGTTTCCCAAAGTTGAACAAACCCGCAAATGCATTGTCTGATATCCCACATAAGTTATTATATCCTCAACTGGAAAGATCTTCCAATCCCCAACCACAGCAGTCTACTTTGTTGACCGATAAAGTGTGGTGGGATCAGTAAAAATTACAGTTGAATGTTGGTATCCTTAAAAAAACACATGGCGGGAATGGAGAAATGTTCATTCACTAAAAGGACGAATACTTTCTCCGTTCCTTTTTTATTTTATGTATGCGCTTATATATAAAATTAACAGATTAGCTTAGTTTCGTTTGATATGAGTAACACACCTTCGTTCAAACCTTCGCTTGGCCTGCTGGATGCTACCATGGTTGTAGCCGGCAGCATGATAGGGTCGGGCATTTTTATAGTAAGTGCCGATATTACACGAAACGTAGGCAGCGCCGGCTGGCTGATGCTGGTGTGGATAATAACCGGTTTTATGACGTTGACTGCTGCGCTAAGTTATGGCGAGTTGAGTGGCATGTTTCCAAAAGCAGGCGGGCAATACGTATATCTCAAAGAAAGCTGGAATCCTTTAACTGCTTTCTTATATGGCTGGAGTTTTTTTGCCGTAATACAAACCGCTACCATTGCAGCGGTAGGCGTGGCGTTTGCAAAATTTACCGCGTACATTTTTCCTGCCTTTAGTGAAGATAAAATGGTACTTCACCTTGGTATCGTAAATGTGTCGGCAGCCCAGCTATTGGCAATAGCGGTCATTGCTCTGCTAACGCTGATCAATACCCGAGGCGTAAGAAACGGAAAGATTTTGCAAACCACCTTTACGCTTACTAAAATCATAAGCCTGGCAGGATTGATTGTGTTTGGATTGCTGGCTGTAAAACCGGAAGTGTGGCAGGCAAACTGGACCGACGCATGGCAGATGCATGGATTAGCCGATAATGGAAACGTTACCGATTACACTGCCATTATGGCCTTTGGAGCCGTTGCAGCAGCTATGGTGGGCTCCATCTTCAGCAGCGACTCCTGGCACAGCGTTGCTTTTATAGCAGGCGAAATAAAAAATCCTAAGCGGAACATTGGATTGAGCCTTTTTTTAGGAACGTTGATCGTTACTGTAGTATATGTGCTCACTAATATTATGTACACGGCAGTGTTGCCCTTGCAGGAAATTGCTGCTGCCGAAAAAGATCGCGTAGCCGTTACCGCATCGCATGTAATTTTTGGAGCAGCCGGAACAACCATCATCGCCATTATGATCATGATCTCTACCTTTGGTTGTAATAACGGGCTGATACTGGCTGGCGCCAGGGTATATTACACCATGGCAAACGACGGGTTGTTCTTTAAGCAGGCGGGTACGCTCAACAAAGCTGCCGTACCATCGTTTGCACTTTGGATACAATGCATTTTTGCCTCAGCCTGGTGCTTAAGTGGTAAATACGGCGACTTGCTGGACATGATATCTTTTGTAGTGGTAGGGTTTTACATGCTTACGATCGCCGGCATTTTCAGGTTACGCAAAAAGCGTCCCAACCTGGAAAGACCTTACAAAGCATTCGGCTATCCGGTACTGCCCGTTATATACATTTTGATGGGACTAGCCTTTTGCATTTTGCTCATCATCTTCAAACCAAAATTTACATGGCCGGGACTGCTCATCACTTTAGCGGGCATTCCTATTTATTACGCAGTAACAGCATCGGGCAGAAAGAGCCGTGGTTAAATTTCTTTTTTCTCCAAAGGAGATGCCTCACTGCGTTCGGCAGAGGAGGAACGACGAAGTTTTATGCTGCGGGAAGTCTACTTGAACATTCAGTGACACCAGTGTTTGGAGGTTTAGAACCGGCGGGAGATATCTCGCTCGCTGCGCTGCATTCGATATGACGCGGAGGGAAGGACGCCCGAAGTTTGTTCGTGTGAAGTCTTCGGCAGGTTGCACATTTGTATCCAGGCTTCCTGCAACAACAGTTCAACTCCATACTTCTTTTATTAATTCAACACCCAATCCAGGAGCGGAAGACGGGGTAATTTTACCAAAGTCGTACTCAAGTCCCGTTGCCACATCTTCTTCCAGCAATAACGGTCCATCAGCATCCAGGTAATCAACCTGGGGCGCAAGGTGTACAATGGCTGCCGAGCCTACGGTGCTTTCGTTCATGCAGCCCAGCATCGTTTTCAAGCCCAGTTGTTTCGCCTCGCTTATCATTCGCAAGGCCGGCGTAATGCCGCTGCATTTTGTCAGCTTAATGTTGATACCGTGGAAAAAGCCGCTGCACTTTTTTACATCCGATTCTGCCACACAGCTTTCGTCGGCAAATAAAGGCAAAGGCGATTTTTCATGCAATGTCTTCATGCCTTCCCAATCGTCTTTTGCCAAAGGCTGCTCCACCAGTTCAACATTCAGCGATTGCAGTATTGGTAATATTTGCAGCGCTTCATTCAACGTCCATCCCGCATTTGCATCTACCCTGAACACTGCATTCGAATGCTTACGCAGGGCTTCCATGATGGCAATATCTTCTTTGGTGCCCAATTTTATTTTATATGCCGGCCAAGGTTTTTCCTTCATCTTATTAACCATTACGTCAACAGAGTCGATGGCAATGGTATAATCCGTAACAGGCGCTGTAGCCATATCCGAATTCCACAACCGGTATAACGGCTGGCGTTTCAACTTGCCAAAAATATCCCAGGCTGCCATATCCAATGCGGCTACCAGGAAAGGATTTTGCGGAAAGAGGTGGTGCAGGTAATGCCAGTACCTGTCGGGGTGAGTAAACGAAAATTTTTGGACGAAAGTTTTCTTTGCCTCGATATCCTCGATCATTTTTTCAACAGGAATATTGTAGTACGCAATAGCCGGCGCTTCGCCATATCCTTTAATGCCGTTAAAATCCAGCTCCACCAACAGCGAAGGCTGATGGGTTTTGGTGCCTTTGGAAATCGTAAACGGATAACGAAATTTTAAATTCTGCTTACTGTAACGTATTAGCATCGGCGCTCATTTTCAAATTTTCAAATTCACCAATTTTCAAATTATTTCTTCATTTTCATATCCGGGAACAACGCCGCCACCAACATTACCACCGATCCCAGCAATACGAGGTATAAGCCCATTTCGCGTTCGGGGCAGGTGCCCATTTCGCAACGGGCATACAACAAAAAATTACGGGCAGCCCAGGCCAGGTTCATTGCGCAAAAAAGCCAGTTAAAGCGTTTGGCCCATACGCGTGGTATCAGGAAAAAAATTGCCGCAATAACGCAAAAGATCAGGTGGAGCTTAGCCGGCTTTCCAAAATTGGTACCCGTTCCATCCATACCCGTAATGGTATGAGACAGGGTAGGGATGGTTACCCACGGCTGATAAGAACCAATTACCACTACCAGGGCTGCAGCCAGTCCTATCCAATGAGAATACTTCATCAATAATGTAGTTAAAAAAATGAAGGTGCAAGTATACTATTTTTCGCGCGATGTAATTTTTGTAACCCTTGCTGCAAAGGAAACTGACCGGACCTTTTATTTTACAATTAAACTTTCATCAGAAGAACAGACTTCGTTTTGGCAATTAACATACATTCCATTACCTTTGCCACCCTTTCAGAGAATAAACCGGTAAACGGTTGTTTTTGAAAGGTTTCGGGAGGTAGTTCAGCCCGGTCGTAGAAAATCATTGCGACGTAAGGAGTAATAGATTTTCAAGATCCCGCTTCAGGGCGGGATAGATAAAAGAGAACATTCGGGAGGTAGTTCAGCCCGGTAGAATACCTGGTTTGGGACCAGGGGGTCGCAGGTTCGAATCCTGTCCTCCCGACTAACAGAAGCCGCAAGTTCAATGTAGTATTGGGTTTGCGGTTTTTATTTTGGTTATGTAGCATTTTTTGTTGCAAATTTCAAAGTTCTTCACACATTTGTTCTATGAACAATTTGCAACCAAATGGGCGCTACAAAGAAAGTCCGGAGATCTTGAATGATTTAGAAATTTTGAATAGTTAATTAGGCAGTATCGTACTCAAGTTGCTTTCAATGAAACAAATTCCTAAAATCAAACTTACAGCAGAAGCCGAAACGGAAGAGGCTAAGGCTGCGCTCGGTTATCAATGGAACAAAGACGTCGGAAACCGTCATTATATTGGAGGCACCCCATCTGGAGGTTATTACCCTAGTTGTGAATCTTGTAATGAACTAATGACTTTTTACTCTCAGATAGATTCTATTGGAGAAAAATATGATCTCTCGGATTGTATGGTTATTCATACGTATGTTTGTTTCGACTGCTTTACGGTGACCAGTAAGTTAGCCCAGATATAGCGACTTTATATTTTGTGCTTTATAACGTTCATTCATGGATGAACCCCAAATGTTTTGTCTTCCCTTTCTGTCATTCTTGTCATTGTTGACATCGATAGAAGAGTGATAAGAACACCCGATTGTATTTCTATCGTGAAACCAGGCTTTCGTCGAAGAAAAATACCACTTAAACGAAATGACCCATAGAAGCAGCGACACTGTAATGGTTTGTCTCTATCTTCGTTAAGGTTTTTCATAGGATATTGGATTTAGAAACGGGCAGGATATCTATCCAGCCCTTTTTTATGCCGGCATTTTTGATGGCGACCTCCTTGGCAGATAGTAAATCTGCTATTTAATTTCTTTCTATCGCTCAAAAGTATTATCTTGAAGCATGCGCACTTTACAGGTCATCGGAATATTAGTTATGCTTTTTGGCATTGTTCTCAAACTAGCGAGTCTGCCAGGCTATACTCCAGCCTTCATCGTAGGCGCTGCTTTGATTCTTTCTGCCCGTATATATCAGGTGAGTCATACCTCCCCGGAGAATTCTTAATTATTTCCAGGCTTGTAGTAGATCAATTATATAGCAGAAAGGCTGTCATTACTAATGTTCGAGATAACGTCAGCCCCACTTGCAGCAATACCAATGTTGTGCGTTCGTCCTCGAAATTACTTCCTCTCAAAATCCCACAAGTCCAACCTAACAATATTGTCCAAGGTTCCACCAAACATACCCATATGTCCTTTCTTGTTTGCTCTGAATGTTCCGATTACAATCACATACCTATTATTAAACTTATTCAAGTCTCTTTTTGTTGTCAACTTGCTTGAAAACTCCACCCAAAAACTGTTTTCAGTAATCCCATGTTTAAAATCCTCTTGATGCAAGTAAATAGCGTTGCCTTCAAATTCCAAATGCAAGTAGCCAATTACTTGCACTCGCTTGCCATCATATTTTTCGGGATTGGCAATCAGTTTGATTAAGGAAGTATTTTCCTGAACGTCAAGAAGCTGATAAGGTTTCATTTCCGTCTCGTCAACGCTGTCTGTCTTTGCCTGGGCGTATGCACTTAGTAAAAATGCAAGGAGTAAAATCGGTAAAAGCAACAATTTCCTTATCATAAGCATTAGGGTTGGTGGTTTTCAGGATATACACGATTAAAATATGGTGGTTCTCCTTTCATTTCAGCATGTACAACTCCATCTATCCCTATCACCTGAGCGTATTTATTGTTGCTCGGGGAATCCCGCGTTACATAGAGCCTAACCTGCAGCCGTTTTCAATATACATCTCATAGAGTTCTTCCTATTAGAACGTCTAGTATCACCCGCTAAATTAATGCTTCTTTAGATTTTTTTCGGTCATTACGATTGAGTCAAATTTAACAGACTTCGCAAGAACATAACCATAACAAAATCTCAGTTCGAAACTTTCTTTAATACAGGATTTACCATCTCAATAATTCTTCCCTTTCCTATTACTCTTGGTCCCTCGCTGAATTCAAATTCCATCCCTTCCAGCAATGTACCTTTGAAAACTTCAATTGCAACGATTTTGATATACGCTGTTACAGTTTCACCTGGATTTACCGTTGCCTTGCCGATGAAAGTCTGCTGGCCTGAAGTTAAATAGTTTGAGAACTCGAACTTAACGGCGGGGCGATAACCAGAACAAGCGGGTAATGTACGCCCACCTTCTTCAGTAGAATTGTATGTAAGTTCTGCAATAAAATCTTGTTGTTCCAAAGAATGCTGCATATTGCTGACGAAAGTACAGAACCTATAGTTTTGTAAAATCAGAAATTCGAATTTCTTATGGCGGAAGACAACTGGAAAATTCCAACCTGGTTGAGACTCCTTCTTATTATAGTGGCAGCTTTGTACCTTATAGCCATTGTTATTGTAAGGATGTACGGTCCCGTGAGAGACGGGTTTCCGTTTTTTGGACAATAGCTTCGGTTAATTTCTTTTTAGTTTTAGTACTTGGAAAAACAAGCCGCCACTGGTGAATTCGTGCTTTGTGGACAAGCTTATCAGAAACATTATTGCACTGGAATAAATGCATGTATTTTAGTAATCAATACTGTATCTCTTTTAATGCCATCAAAAGGATAGTTGTAGAAGAAGTCTTTTAGCACAAGACTATCGGAGGTCACATATTTGTAAATAGTTCCATTCTCACCTGCAGCCCAGCCATGATCGGAGACGGTAAAGTGCAGCTCACAGAATTCCCCCGTCAGTCTTGCCAATTCCACTTTCCATGAAATTCCTCTGTCGGTGGTTTTCATAATTCTACGACCGTTTGTAAGATATCCAGTGTCAGCAGATACAAAATGTAAGTCATGATAAAAAGCAGCCCCATAACCAAATAGTTTTGGACTGAATTGCATAGCAAAGTCTTCAGCATTGGGGGAGCATCGAAAAAGAGCCTGGTTAAAGATCCCAAAAAAATTCTTAAGTTTGTATCATGCATCGCGCCGCTGACAAGAAGACCGTTAAAATGCGTCCTGCTTAACAGGTCCTCCCTCTGTATACACGCTTCCCATTTTTTGTTTCATTCATTACCCAAAAACGTTTGCTATGCTACAGCAGGACTATAGTGGTTATACGGCTGCCGATCATCATACATGGTCTGTATTATTCAACAGGCAACTACAAAAAATTCACCAGGTTGCTTATCCCAATTTCTCCCCTGGTTTGCAGCAACTTGATTTTCGATCCGACCACATTCCTGATTTCAACCTCGTCAACCAAAATCTGAAAGCCCTCACCGGCTGGCAGATTTATGCGGTGCCGGCACTGATCGATAACCGCCTCTTTTTTGAAAGGATGCTTCACCGGGAGTTCGGGGCAACTACCTGGATACGTACACCGCAGCAGCTTGACTATCTCGAGGAACCGGATCTATTCCATGACGTCTTCGGTCATATCCCGCTGCTCACCGATCCCTTGATCTGCCATTTCCTGCACGGCCTAGCTGAAATAGCCGCTCAGCACCAATACGCAGAAGCTGTTGTTGAAATGCTCGCGAGGCTCTATTGGTATACCATTGAGTTTGGACTGGTAAAGGAGAGCGGTAGGCTTAAAATTTACGGAGCAGGTATTCTTTCTTCCATCGGAGAGACGGATTTTTGTTTGTCCGAAAAGGCCAACAGGATTTCTTTTGACATAGACGCTATCCTTGCCAAACCAGTGATTAAAGACAAGTTCCAGGACAGCTATTTTGTGCTTGGCTCGATGCAGCAGTTGCCGGATTCCCTGCTGGTGATCACAGAAAAAATCAATGCCCTTTCCTATGCGTCCTGATTATCCATACAAATATTTTTCGGACAAGCGTAACCGCTATGTCCTTCTTTTACTTTCTCTCGAAGAGTCTTCACGCGGCTGATGCATGGATGCATCCATCTTCCTGATTTTTTATTCAGTTCATCTTTAAAATGATTTTTCAATGCAGACAACCGTTCATCCGGTGACCCGTGCTGCCGGTACAAAAGACTTTCTTCCACTGTACGGGACAGATTATATAGAGTTTTATGTAGGCAATGCCAAACAGGCTGCCCATTACTACAAGACCGCTTTCGGATTCCAGTCGCTGGCTTATGCCGGGCCCGAAACGGGGTCAAAGGACAAAGTGAGCTACGTCATCCGCCAGCAAAAAATTACCCTTGTGCTGACAACGCCCCTGAGACCAGACAATGAAATAGCGGGGCATATCTACCGGCATGGGGATGGCGTAAAGGCGCTTGCACTCAGGGTCACCGATGCCCGCGATGCCTGGCAACAAACCACTTCGAGGGGCGCTAAAAGTTTTATGGAACTGACCGAGCTCAAAGACGACCACGGCGCAGTAAACCTTGCGGGGATCCATACCTACGGCGACACCGTTCATCTTTTTGTGGAAAGACAGCAGTATAACGGAATATTCCTGCCCGGCTTTGTGAAATGGGAACCGGAGTACAGTCCCTCCGAAACCGGTCTGCTGCACGTGGACCATTGTGTAGGGAATGTAGGATGGAATGGTATGAATCAATGGGTCAGCTTTTATGAAAACGTAATGGGTTTTACAAACATCCTTTCCTTCGACGACAAGGATATCTCCACCGAATATTCGGCGCTTATGAGCAAAGTAATGAGCAATGGTAACGGGTATGTGAAATTTCCGATCAATGAGCCGGCGGAAGGAAAGAAAAAATCACAGGTAGCCGAGTTTCTCGATTACTACCAAGGCGAAGGCGTGCAGCATATTGCGTTGGCGACAAAGGATATTGTCTGCACGGTTCGCAATCTCCAGTCCCGCGGTGTTGAATTTTTAAAAGTACCGCAGACTTATTATGACGAATTGAAAAAGCGCGTGGGTGATATTGATGAAGACATGGAGGTGCTGGCTGAGCTGGGCGTACTGGTAGACCGGGACGAAGAAGGTTACCTGCTGCAAATTTTTACTAAACCAGTGGAAGATCGGCCCACGCTTTTCTTTGAGATCATCCAGCGCAAGGGCGCCCGGAGTTTTGGGAAAGGAAATTTTAAAGCGCTCTTTGAAGCGATTGAACGGGAGCAGGCGCTGAGGGGAAATTTATAATTTATAAAAATTTAAAACGATGCCCTACTATACTATGCTTGGCTCAATTCCGCATAAACGCCATACCCAGTTCCGCAAGCCAGACGGCAGCCTGTATGCGGAGCAACTTTTTTCGACAGAAGGTTTCTCCAACGACTATTCACTGCTTTACCATCTTTATCCGCCTACGCAGATAACCGATACAGGCGTTACGATAGACCTGCGCCCGGAGGCTGCCACAGAAAAAAAGCTGCAGCACCGCAGCTTTGATGGGTTCCAGATCCCCCTCGTAGAAGATTACCTGCACAGCCGGCGGGTAATCCTGTTCAACAGCGACTGTCATATCTCTCTTGCCGCTCCCCGGAAAAGCATGAAAGATTATTTCTACAAGAATGCCGATGCAGATGAACTGATCTTCGTGCATGAAGGCAGCGGTACACTACATACTCTGTACGGCGACCTGGACTTTGCCGCCGGCGATTATATTGTGATACCCAGAGGTACGATCTACCAGATAGCCTTTTTGGGTGAGCAGCAACGCTTACTGATCGTTGAATCTTTCAGTCCCCTGCGTTTCCCGAAGCGTTATCTCAGTCCTTACGGGCAACTGCTGGAACATGCGCCCTATTCGGAGCGGGATATCCGCGGACCAAAGCAACTCATTACCTATGACGAAAAGGGAGATTTTTTGATGCGTATTAAAAAACAACATCATCTTTATAGCCTGCATTATGCTACTCATCCTTTCGATGTGGTGGGATGGGATGGCTGTTGTTATCCATTCACTTTTTCGATCCACGACTTTGAGCCGATCACCGGCAGGGTGCATCAACCACCGCCGGTACACCAGACCTTTGAAGCGAGGAACTTCGTGGTCTGTTCTTTTGTACCGCGTCTCTTTGATTATCATCCGGAGGCGATTCCCGCGCCTTACAACCACAGCAATATTGACAGCGATGAACTGCTGTATTATGTGGACGGTGATTTTATGAGCCGAAAGAACGTAACAAGAGGGATGATCACCCTGCATCCTGCCGGCATACCGCACGGCCCGCATCCAGGCGCCGTGGAAAAATCCATTGGTGCCAGGGATACAAAGGAACTGGCAGTGATGATAGATACCTTCCACCCATTGCAGCTCACCCGGCAGGCGGTGGAAATTGAAAACGCGGGCTATACCATGAGTTGGGCAGAATAAAAATTAGCATACCAAGTGTCCGCTATAAAAATGGATTTTTTTCATGGTAAGCTCCATCTGGCTAAAAACAAAAAACATTAACAAATGAAACTGGTTACTTATTTATCCGGCAGTGAACAAAGGTTAGCCGTGCTTTCCGGAGAACTGCTTTATGACATGGCAGCCCTGCACCCAAGGCTACCCTCCACGATGCAGGCTTTCCTTGACGGCTGGGACGAATTTTATCCGTTGGCGATGGAGTGCAAACCCAGCAGTGCAGGGATGCCTGTTGACAACGTGGCACTATGCTCACCCATACCACGGCCCACTTCGCTGCGCGACGGTTATGCTTTTCGCCAGCACGTTGCGGCGGCAAGGCGCAACCGCGGTCTGGACATGATCCCTGCCTTTGATGCCTTTCCCGTCTTTTATTTCGGTAACCACATGACCGTACAAGGACCCGGCGACATCTACTGCATGCCCGATCATTTTGAAAAGCTCGATTACGAACTGGAATGTGCTGTTTTAATTTGCCGGAAAGGAACCAACATCCCGGCAGCAGCAGCGGATCAATACATTGGCGGCTTGATGATCATGAATGACATGAGCGCAAGGACTTTGCAGATGGAAGAAATGCAATTGAGCCTCGGCCCCGCAAAGGGTAAGGACTTTTCTACGGTGCTTGGTCCCTGGCTGGTCACCATGGATGAACTGGAAATGTATGAAACGGCGTGCAAACCCGGTCATACAGGCAAATCCTGGAACCTGGAGATGACAGCTGCCGTCAACGGCATTGCGTTAAGCAACGGCAAGCTTTCTGATATGGACTGGACCTTTGCCGAACTGATTGAGCGCGCAAGCTACGGCGTCACCCTGTATCCCGGTGATGTGATCGGCAGCGGTACTGTCGGCACCGGCTGCCTGTTGGAACTAAACGGTACCCGCAAAAGGGAGAACCCGCATTACCAAGAACGCTGGTTGCGCCCGGGAGATAAAGTGGAGCTGGAAATAACGGGACTGGGAAAACTGCATAACACCATCCTGCCGCACTCCATTCGTTGGAGCATTCTTCATCAAAAGAAAACGCATGCTGCTGCAACTCTCTGACCTGCCTGCCGCCACGCGACAGCAATGGCTGCAACACGCTATTGCTCCCCGCCCCGTCGCGCTGGTAAGCTCTGTTAATAAAAACGGAGCAGTGAACCTAGCGCCCTTCAGTTTTTTTAATATGGTTTCCTCCGAGCCGCCGCTGGTCATTTTTTCACCCAACCGGCGCCTGAGAAATAGCAGCACCAAGCATACCCTGGAGAATCTTACCGAAACAAAGGAAGTGGTGATCCACGTGGTGACCTATGACATGGTGCAACAAGTATCGCTTGCTTCCTGCGACTATCCCGCGGGGGTAGACGAATTTCTGAAGGCCGGGTTCACCAAAGAACCGGCTACCAGGGTAGCGCCTCCGATGGTAAAGGAAAGCCCCGTTAAGCTCGAATGCAAGATCATCCATGTTCAATCACTTGGAGAGACTGGTGGTGCCGGTAACCTTGTGATCGCGGAAGTGCTTTGCATGCACATTAGTGAGGAGATACTTAACGCGGAAGCCACTATGATTGACCAGCAAAAGTTATCACCCGTAGCAAGGCTGGGCGGCGATTGGTATTGTCGCATTGATCGGTCGAACCTCTTCAAAGTGCCCAAACCCAACGCAAAACTCGGGATCGGTATGGACGCCCTGCCGCAGTCGGTCAAAACCAGTGACATCCTTACCAGCAATCACCTGGCGCAGCTGGCAAACGTGGAGACGATTCCCACCAGGGATGATGGCTATACCAACACATTATTAAGCCTTCGGCTCCGCACGATGGAAGATGGCGCGCAAAGAAAAAAATTGCTGCACACCCGGGCGATAGAACTGCTGGATGAAGGAAGGGTTCACGACGCGTGGCAGGTATTATTGACGGAGCGGGAGAACAACTCCAGCTAGTAAACATGTCTTTGATTTTAGATAATATCTAATTTTTTACCCATTTTGGTATCCAGAATATTTTTTATTCAAAAATATGTGCAGTATTATGGATAAATTTCTATATTGCGAAAACTAACGATCATTAGTTTTTTGAAGCTAAATCCCGCTTTATGCAACGAATTATTAAAAATTCACTCCACCGGTTGGGTATTGAGGCCGATACCCTGCATTATCAACTTTCACCAGCCGAGCTGGTACAACAAACCCTTGCCCTGAAACAGGGAACATTGAATGATACCGGTGCCCTGTGTGTGCATACCGGAAAGTTTACCGGTCGTTCCCCTAAAGACCGTTTTATTGTAATGGATGCCATTACCCGTTCGGCAGTTGATTGGGGAGAAGTGAATATTCCTTTTGATGCAAACGCATTCGACAGCTTATATGAAAAAGTATGCGCCTATCTTTCTAAACGCAAAGAAATATGGGTGAGAGACAGTGCCTGCTGTGCGGATAACTGTTACAGGTTTAATATCCGTGTTATCACCGAAACGCCGTGGGCCAATTTATTCTGCCATCATCTTTTTCTTCGCCCCGAACACCAGGAACTTCCGTTCGCCAAAACGGACTGGCTGATTGTTCATGCACCGGGCTTTGGTGCTTCACCCGCGCAAGACGGCACAAGACAGCAAAACTTTACCATTCTCGATTTTACCAGGCAGATCATCCTGATTGGTGGTACCGCTTATACAGGTGAAATCAAAAAAGCCATTTTCAGTGTATTGAATTTTACGCTGCCCTATCGTTACCATGTGTTGCCTATGCACTGCGCTGCCAACGAGGGAGAACGTGGAGACGTTGCCTTATTTTTCGGTTTAAGCGGCACAGGAAAAACGACCCTGAGCGCCGAGCCCTGTCGCCGTCTTATTGGTGATGACGAGCATGGCTGGGCAGAGGGAACTGTTTTCAATTTCGAAGGGGGCTGTTATGCAAAATGCATCCACCTGAGTGGCGCGAAAGAGCCACAGATATTCAATGCCATCCGGTCTGGTGCATTGCTGGAAAATGTAACTTTTTATAATGGCACTAACCAGGTAAACTTTAATGATGATTCCTTCACCGAAAATACCCGGGCTGCTTACCCCGTTGAGTTTATCGACAACGCAAAATACCCGTCTATTGGTGGCAATCCGCAAAATATCTTCTTTTTAACCTGTGATGCCTTTGGCGTGTTGCCGCCGATCAGCAAGCTTACCAAGGGACAGGCCATGCTTCATTATATCATCGGTTATACAGCGAAGATTGCGGGAACGGAAATAGGTATCACCGAACCCCAGCCTGTTTTTTCCGCCTGCTTTGGAAAGGTATTCCTGCCGCTGCATCCGGTGGTGTATGCGAAACTGTTGGGCAAGATGCTGGAAAAGCACCCCGAAATCAATGTTTGGCTGATCAATACAGGATGGACAGGAGGCGGTTATGGAAAAGGCAAACGTATTTCATTGCAGTACACCAGAGCAATGATCAATGCAGCTTTGAATGGTGACCTGAAAAATGCAGCTTACTGCTCCCATGAGCATTTCAGAATACAGATACCGCAACATGTGCCCGGCGTGCCTGACCGCCTATTGACCCCATGGCTTACCTGGCAGGACAGAAATGCGTATGATCAGGCGGCCAATCATCTGGCAGCACTATTCCTCCATCATTTTGAAAAGTATTCAGAGAAAGCCGGACCGGAAACCAAGGCCGCGGTTCCCCGGGTGCTTCAAACCGAACTGTTATGATTACATTGGATGAATTTACCATTCAGCAATTGCGCCATTACCCGCAGGCAACCGGGGAGTTATCAGGATTGTTAAGAGGTATTGGCCTTGCTGCCAAGATGGTGAGCAAGCAGGTAAATATGGCCACCATTGCGGGTATCATAGGGGAGGAGGGAGTAACCAACGTGCAAGGAGAAGCGGTGCAGAAACTGGATGCCCTCGCTAACCAGACATTTATCCAGGTGTTGCGAAACAGCATTTACTGCGCCGGCGTGGTATCAGAAGAAAACGACGATATCATTGTATTCGATGACACCAAAAATAACCAAAGCAAATATGTGGTGCTGATGGATCCGCTGGATGGTTCGGGTAACATAGATACCAGCATGCCTATCGGTACTATCTTCAGCGTATACCGGAGAGTATCGCCGCTGGGCAGCCCCTGCACGATGGAGGATTTTTTGCAGAAAGGAGATCAGCAGTTTGCGGCGGGTTATGTGCTGTACGGTTCTTCTACCATCCTGGTTTATGGAACAAAGCGCCATAGCGTCAATGGTTTTACCCTGGATAACAGTGTGGGTGAATTTTATCTTAGCCATCCGAAGATGGCTATTCCTTCAGCAGGAAAAACTTTTTCATTTGATTACAAATATTACCACGGTGTGGATGAGGCCCTGCGCCATTTTCTTGATGGCTGCAACTATTCAGATGATGGAAGGGATGGCAGGTATTCCTGCAGGAATTCGGGCTGCATGGTAGCTGATATGCACCGTATCTTTTTGCACGGAGGTATCTTTTTGTATCCCGCAAGAAAAGAGAAGCCCAAAGGAAAACTGCGCCTGATGTATGAGTGCAACCCGATGGCGTTTCTTACAGAGTTGTGCGGGGGCAGTGCTACCGACGGCAGGCAACGTATTATGGATATTAGCCCGCAGCACATTCATGAGCGCAGTCCTGTATTTTTGGGAAGTAAAAAGATGATGGATGACATCAATCCGGGTTTATTTTTTTAATATTTCTCTAATGTCACATGTCATACTTGTTGTTGTGTCATATGCTGTGTAGCGACGCAGTTTAAAAAGCGTAATCGGAGCCACCGATTTGAATGCCCCTATCTTTATGTGTCATAATACCCAAGCCATGCTCATCATCCCAGGTGCCTCCAGATTCGTAGCCGACATAGGCGATATTATTCTTTGAAACATTGAGTAGATGGCTTGGAAAAACTGGCATTGATGTGAGCGTTTGACCCGATCGCCGTCATTTTTCTTTCCTGCAATAGCAATTTATGTTAATCGTTTATCTGTGTTTCATCACAAGGGTGCGGTCGCTTATGCGCGAACAAAATTGATGCGCGTTTCTTCCCCTGGCATAGTAGCAACCGATGCTGCCGGCAGTTAAAGTCGTCAGGTAGCCACCACTTGAACGTAATCTTCAATTCTTCCATCGACAATGGTTAGCTTCTCTGGGGCGGGATAGTCTGGATTATTTAATAAGTTCCATTTCTCTTGCCCACTAATTATCCGAGTTGGTTTTATCTTCTTCCCGTAACAAAATGTCTTCAACAGAAGTACTTCGCCATTCAGCCCAAGCCCTTCAACAACGTCAAATTTGTCGGACGGAAATTTTTTACTAGGGTAAAAGTCTTGGCCGCCAAAAGAGAAAACCTTGTTGTCTGGAAGCTGAAAAAGATAATAAACGCCTTCGTCTTCCTGTTCTTTCAGTTCATAATACAAGTCGGAGTTAACTTCAACTACTGTCACCATGTTTTTGCTTTTCAAAAAGGCAATGCTTTTTCTTTCTTTCTGTTGTTTCAGATATTCTTTACTAATAACCCAAACACCAATTCCAATGTAAATGGCAGCACTGGCAAATAAAAGAAGTACTTCATTTGTTGTCTCCATTTTTAAGTATGCAAAAAAACTAACAGCAAAAGCAAGCAGTGTCCACATGAGTAAGAACCGGGTTTGTCTCTTAAAGTTCTTGTCAAGCTGCTTTAGTCGTTGGTTAAGAATATTAAGCTCTTTGTCTTGTAATGGTCTTTGTGATTTCAAAGTGTTTGAATTAATTGCAGGCAACAGTTAGTAGCTTTGTGTTCGGCATGGCATTTTTGAAAATCGCCCACCTCCCAACCGCTGCCGGTGTAAGCTACAAAGATTTAAAATGTGATTTTACTCTATATTATTGTTTGGTTAGCCGGATATAGCTGATAATACTATTATGCTGAGGTTACATTTTCCCCTGCTGATGTAAAACTGGACGTTATGTGCCGTTTTGGGTCAATTCGTTTTTTTAATTAACATTTGTAATAACTGATTAGTATTTTCATTGTTCTTATTAAGTTGTAAAGCTTTCTTACAAATGAAGATCATGGTCAAATTGATCCGGCATAGATTGCTCTGAAAAGTCGGTGTTTGTGGTCAAAACTTTCTGGCGCTTGCACTTGTGTTCGGAAATCTGCTCCGTTGGGTGATGGGATTGAAGTGGTTACCCCGGTGAGGGCCATACGGCAGGCGAGGGGCACTCCCAAATCCACGCCTTCCTGTCCTTTTATCCTGCCAATTCCTATGTTGGTACTGCGAACCAGCCTGTTTGTGTAACAGCATTGCTGTCCAGTTTGAAAGCCTGTTATTTAGCAGTCGATGGCAACAAGCATTATTCCAGGGATTATCTGCCTGTTACACGGTGGCTGGATTTTGGGTTGGGTGGGGAAGAGGAGGGGGTTGGCGCGAGAGGAGAAAGTTGAGAGTGAGGGGCGGGGCTGCACAATGTTAATGGACAAAGAAGTGGCGTCCATATTGTATTAGTTTTTACTAAACATTTTGTAAGTTTAATGCTCAACCCATTTCCCCCTTAGCCTGATTGCTTATGAACACTTGGATATTACCCCTGCTAGTGAGTGTTGTATCGTTTCAGTGCACAGCAATATCACAACAACAAAATATTGATTGTAATGAGCACGCTGATTCACCCACAAAAGTCTTTGTCTTCGTTGGAGAACTACTCGATCTAAATAAAATCGCTGGCGAAAAGGGTGTCAATCAAGCGAGATTTGTAGCCACTTACAGGATCATTGAAAGAATATGTGGAAAGTACGACGGTGATACGATCCGGTTTGACATCATTCAGACAGACTATGATACCTCCTTTGCAAAAATCAAAAATCAGCTTTTGATGTTAACCAAAGACACAACAGAACATAAAGATTACGTACTGTGGGGAGGTTTATGCTATGATGTCTTTAAAACGAAGAACAATCGCTGGGCAGTTCCTTTTATGGAAAAGAACAACGTAGTAACCATCGGTCAGAAGGAATTGAAACTGCATAAAATCGAATTTGCCAAAGATTCTTTCTATGATACAAAAGGCATGACAAAGGAGGAAGTGGGTATTGTCTTTTATGAGCCCTATTACCACATCGAAGAAAACAGGGTTTTTCCAGTCATGGGAAGTACCATAGAAGAGGTATTCCGGTACGAGCAGGAAGGGACACTGGCGAGTGCGGGGGCTTATGAAAGACCTGAAGATCCGGATTTACCCAATATTAAAGAAATAGAGATGGTTGAGATCAGGAAGAAGACCCTGATTCAATTAAAAAGGTTTTAGAAAAAGAGTTCCTGGAAATAAAACAATTGCTCTCAAAAGACCCCTTTGATGAAACACAGATTCAGGCATTGATTAACAACTGCCGGAGAAAGGATGATTACAGCTATTGCACGGCTTATTTTGAAAATCTGCTCCGTGACCAACCTGACAACGTATGCTCCTACCTTGTTAAGGCAAAACTCAGGCACCCAAGAACAAGCCTTACCGACACTTCCAGGATTCCGGTATTGCAGCAGGCATTGAAGGTGGACAGCAACAACTATGAGGCAAATTATGAACTGGCTCTTTACCGTTTGTTCCACGAGCAGCCAAGCTTGCACTACGCCCAACAAGCAAGAAAATCCTTTATGCGGTGCGCTGCTATTGATACAACGGAGCTTATGTTACTGAGATATCCCGTGATCCAGCTATCTCATTACCTGGATGATCTCGCTACTGTTGATTGCTACCAGGCCAGCCACTTCCGCGTCGACACCGATGCAGCGGGCGTACCCATCAAAGGCAAATACAACTGGTATTTCCCCGTCGAAACGCTTTTGCGTAAAAAGAAAAGCTGGAGGACGGACTATTCAGTTGATGTCATAAATGAATTGAATATGGCAAAATACACGCTAGCCTCGATTTCAGAAGCATTGGTTTGGTTTAGAGAACCGGTATTAAGTACACAGGCTTCAAAAAAGGTATACCGGTTATCTTGGTTTAGATCTTTTGATGCCCCGGTGGTGATACGAATGGAGCAAACAAAAGGTGAGGTAATGATTTATTGGAAAATTGCAGAGCCCCGGCATGCCGAGGGTAACGATCGGCCTGCGCCAGAATTTTCAAAAAAGCTTAGTCTACCCGATTGGAAAAAGTTTGAGGACTTGTTAGCCAGTGTAGACTATTGGAATATGTTTCCTGCAGAATATAAGAGCAAATCAACGGATGGAGGCTTGTGGGTACTCGAAGGCGCAGTGGATGGCAAATACCAGGTAACAAAAAGACCCGGAGATGTTTACCCAAAATATACAGATTGTCTAATATTTTTGATCACGCTCACCGATCTGAAGATACCGAAGGATCGCATATATTAGCCAGTGCAGTTGGATGCGCTTGAGACGTTGACCGCGCAAAACCCGAAGCGGATTGACTACCAAGATCATTTCTTAATTCTTGCCGAACATATTATATTTCAATGGATCGTCGTGGTCAGATTGGTCCGGCGCAGTATTAAAGGAAAGAAGTTGGAAGTTGGGTTTACCTGCAGTATTTATTTTCGATTGATGATTGATAATTTTTATAATTTAGGTATAACAAAAGACAATGGATGGGCGTTAGCGGAATCCAAAATAGGTCCCTGTTTTTATGGCTAAACCAAACCTTTAATATGAAAAGACATTTTGTCGTGTTCCTTGTAAGTTCCTTTTTTACTGTATCTTCTTACAGCCAGCCGTTGTTGGCAGCTGTTGAAGAGAAAAAATACAGTGAGGTGGAGCAGCTTATAGCAAAAGGAGAAAAAGTAAACAAAACAGGCAAAAAAGGCCAGTTCCCGCTCTGGATAGCCGTCTGGAATCACGATGTTAAAATGGTGGAATTATTGATGAAACATGGTGCAGATGCAAAACAATATTTTAAAACGAAGGATGGCAAGACTTCCTGCCTGGAAATTTCCTGTCAGGAGGGCGATTTAGAAATAGCAAAATTACTTGTTGATGGAGGTGCAGATCCTGATCAAAGAGGTCTTGGCGGTCATACACCTCTGCGGATAGCCGCAAGGAACGGCAGGATTGACCTGGTTAAATATTTTATTGGACTGAAATGCGAGGTAGATACAAGAGGGGACGACGGAGCAACGCCTTTGGAACATGCTGCCACCAAAGGGCATTTTGAGATCGTGCAACTATTGGTAGAGAATGGAGCGGATATTAATATACAGGACAATGACGGCGATTTCCCCCTTGGAGAAGCGATCAAATATGGACATATCGAAGTAGTAAAATATTTACTCTCAAAGGATACTGATCTTTCTTTAAAAAATAAAAAAGGAATGGATGCGGCTGAGCTGGCGAGAGTCTATGGCCAGCCGAAAATTGCCGAATTACTGAAGGAAGCGGTAAAATCATAAAACTTGCAGCTATGCGAAGACTCCTGTATTACATTCCTGTTTTATTGCTTTGCGGCAGTGCAACAGCGCAGTCAGGCAGCTTTTCGCCCGGTGTACCGTCGTACACGGTTAAGCATATGCCTCATGTGAACAATAAGGTGGTGAACGGTAAACACAAGTTTACGATCGTTCTTTTTAATGGTGATAAGATCGAGAGAGACGTACAGATAGAAATGAGCAATAGTGTGCATCGGCTGCAATGGAAAGATGGCGATAGTGTAATTGAATTAATTCCCCGCGATACGAAGGAAATCTACCGCACTGACGAGGAAACAGGCAGGCGCATCAAAGGGGTACCGATGGACAGTTGCTGGGCATTTCTGATAAGTTCAAAAACCGTCCGCACCTACAGTGTGAGCGCTGAGTACTTTTCCCCACTTATTAAATACATTCAGAAAGACGAAAACTCTCCTATATTACCGCTCACATTGGAAAATCTTGAGCCACTGATACAGGATCATGAAAAAGCGCTGGCCCTTGCAAGGAAAGGCAAGCTGGTAAAGGCATTGAGGTTATATAACGAAGAAAGATAGCAGCGTTTCAGACATCTGAGCTGAATATGCAGAATGAAATTTCATCTGTCGATTAATAATTCCATGATGAACAAAAAAGATATCAGCCACAATCAAAGAAATCATCTGCCGGATAATCATCGCACAGAGTCCGCTAATATATCAATTATCCACAAATATCAATTACAGGATGACCATATATACCTGCCAAGCTTCATTGATAAATATGCTTTTGCATAAATCTTCCATTCCCATTCATAAATTAACACCAGCGGAACGACAGAAATTTCCGGAGTGCAAATAATAGTCGTGCAATGGTTAATAGCATTCTGTAGCTTACATTAGCGAACTGTAATTTCTCAACGTTTGCAATCACATGCGTTCAAAAAGTGTCCCCTCGTAATTGTCAATTAAATGCAAATGTTTGTCGACGATAGTATGGCTACAAATGAAAAAGGCTGGAAACCACATCATGGAGTGAATTTGGTGTTAGGTGCGCGTTTACATTCTGGCCAGCATTATGGGGACTAGCATATTTGGCTGCAGACTTAGCCGCTCAGTATTTTACAGGAAGAAGTATTTCCGAGAATCTTTTTGACGGAAAACAATAATTTTTTTATGCCTATGTATGGTTTTGTTTTTTATTTTTTTTATAAAATGCTGCAAAAGCTGAATGATGATACAATCTTTACTGCTAAGCTCGGAATAGTATTGCTAGTTTGTTTACAGTTGATTAGCATTGCGGATATTCTTAAGTATTTTGGATTAATTGACGGTTTACCTGTTTTTAGTGATGTTTACTTATATAACAAATTGTCCTGGTACCCGCTTATTTTTGTTGTGGTAGGCTTGGTGCTTCTGTACTTTGGAAAGAAGAGAACAAAAGTGATCATTGAAAAGTATTCAGCAAAAGACAATTTTTTTTCAATAGGAAATATACTTCTTTTTTTGTTGTTGTTTATTGTTCCTATTGTGATCATCGCTAAACTGTCAAATCCTACACAAATCAATCAAGTCCCCAACTACCCGTAGTGGTTTTATTCCCAGACAAGTCTCTGCAGGCATAGGCGAGATTCGGCTGTGAAAAAGGAATGTAATCAATTTAAATATACAGGCAGGTATAGGAAAAAGAAGATGATAAGATAGGGTACATTTTTGGTTCGACTAAATTTCGCAACATAATAAAAAGAGTGAATTCTAATTTGTTTTTTTCTGTTGATAGTGACGACTGACTATGGCGCTAGGATGTATGATCAACAGGTAGGCAAGTGACATGCAGCGGATTCATTGAGAGATTCCATGCGAAGGTTTCACCTTTTTTTAAGTGGGCATGGAGCAGGCTTTGGAGGGAGATATATTATTGGTGTAAATGGTGGGTGGTCGCCAGGGAATGGTACATCTCATGGTGCAGGAGTATGCTCGCCTCAGGTTGGTGTTTCCTACAATTATACACCTTCGTTTTTTATCTTTCAAACAGAAAAAAAATGATAATTAAATGAATTTATTGATGTATCTGATATCGGTCACGCTTTCTTTCGGCTTGATATTTTTCGGCATTAATGCTTTTTTTAACAGCAAAAAAACAGCTGATTTATTTTTGAAAATAGCATATCCAAAATGGTATAAACAAATGCTCCAAAAAATGATGACTCGGAAGTGGTATTTTGTTAACCTACGGGTTGGAGGTGCAGGGGCTTTTTTTGTGGGAGTTTTATTGTTAATTGCAATATACTATTCTATGAAGAGAGCGCACCTTTAGTTAATCACTAGCTATTCATAATCTTCCAATAAGTAATGTTGGAGCAGTACAAGATCAATAAAGAATAGAAAGATGAAAGCAGTCTGTAGTTTGCAACTACAGACAAGTTACATAGTAGCGCTAAAACAAATACCCATAAATCTCTGGCTTGCAAGCGCCTTGCTTGACCTAGCTAAAAGACTAGTGGGCTAATAGCACATAGGTCATTTGTTTAACTAAACCCTATTGGAAATCTTAAGCTAAGCTCATTAAAACTTTTCCAGAATAAAATTCTGGTCGCTGCTCGGACCTTCTTTATGATCATCCAGGGATATAGCTTTGGATCATTTCATCTGTAGTATTTCCGGTACTCCACGCTCCATAATTTCTCAAAAGTGCCTGCCATAATACTTACAGCGTAACTCCCCAAACTCTTTAAGTAACTTCCCCTTTAAATCCCTTATTAAACACTTCCCTATAAACTCTCGGTGAATAACTTACATGAATATGAACATGGTCTTTGCTCATTACTCCGTTGAGTCGTAGTTATTGACGCAGATATACTACCTTTTAATGCCGTTGGTATGCAGCATAGGTAAAATGGCAGGCTTACCAACAACAGAAGGTGTTGTGGTTTAAGGAGGAAGTTGGGAACGGTGAGGACAGGGGTCTGCTGGAAGTCGATGGTTTGCTCGTGGTGATTGTTTAAGCGGATGATAGCTTAAGATGAGGTTTATCCGTTCATTCTGTTGCCGCAAAGCTGAACGTTACCCATATGTGTTAGTTGATTGTTGCGGGGTGTTATGGTTTTTGTATGTGCGGGAGGTGGGAAGAGGACAGAACAGATTGTAATACAAAATCAGTCGAAGTAGTGCGAAAATTAGTCTGAAAGGCCACTTGGCCATTAACATTTGGTGAATTCAAAAACATTTGTAAAATTAGCTACCCTAATCCATCTCCGCAAAAGCCTTGCCGTTAACTTATAATGACATTTTTTTGAACTGGCGCAATGTCCATTGAGTTTTTTATGGGATATTGCATTAAACGTTTTGGAGGCATTCTGTGAGACCCAAAGAATCTATTGCTAAATGGAAAATTGTCCATAGATTTCATTGCCTCGATCGCCATTAAAGTGACAGTATCGTACACATTCGTACACATTTGAGTTTTAGCAAAAAACCTTAATTTTTGAAAATAAAGATTTATATAGTTTGAAGTGCAGCAATTTTCTTTTCTTCATCTGTCTTTTTGTGTTCGTTTTGTGTGGCCAAGCACAACAGAAAAAACAAGATTTTGTTTTCAATTGTATCGTAAAGGATTCGGCTTTGAGTTTACCAATTACGGACGCATCCATATACATTTATGATGTTGAAAGAGGGATCATAATTACTACTTTATTTACTGACTCTTTGGGGACATGTACAAGCCTTGTTAAAACTGAAGCAAAATCAATCAATTTTGAAATTTATGCTCCGGGCTTTAAAAAATTTCATCGACGGATTGATCTTGCTGGTAAAAGCGACATTTCTTTAGGCACTCTTTTCCTGGCGTCGAACATAACTGTATTAAAATCGATTCATATTAAAAAGGAAAAGGCGGTAGTATTTAATGGCAATGAAATGAGCTTCAACATAACATCTGTGCCAAATGTTGAGAATATGCCGACTCTTGAAGTGCTTGATTATTTGCCGTTTTTATCATTCGAAGACGAAAAAAAGCAGCTTAAGTTGATGGGTGAACCTTTAACTATCTTGATCAATGATAACCCTCACCCATTTTACAGTAATCCTTCAAACCTTAACGCATTGCCTTCACAAGCAATTGATCGAATAGAAGTTAAATTGGTACCTACAGCAAGAATGGGAAACGCAAGGGTTATGAATATTACTCTAAAAAAGCATTATTTTCTCGGTTGGCGTGGTAATATAAATACCTCTGTCAGCAGACTTTCTGCCAATTCGACCGCCTCCATTAGCTATTGGAAAAATAATCTTGGTTTTGACTTCAGCGCCAATGGAGTCCTTAGTAACATTGATTCAAAGACAGATTGGACAAACTCTAATGCAGATGATGTAAGCATAAGGCAGAATATTTCAAACCGTGTAAAGGGTGGAACGGCCTCATTGTACGGATCAATCTTTTATAATATAGATAGCCTTCAAACCGTAGATCTGCAAATTGGATACAATCCAAGCTATTTCAAAACGTCAAAGGAAAGCAATATTGAGTATAGAAAATCATCTTCACCGGAGTTCCAGACCGGCAATTATCGGGACAGTAGATCTACTCCGGGGATTTTCACTCAAATAAACTACACGAAAAAATTTCAGAAACCCGGTAGGAAACTCTTTATACTTTCTCAGTTTTTAAACACTCCCTCTACTGGCAGTTTCAATTCAACAATTGAATCTAAAAGCATAGAACAGCTAATTTCAATGGTAGAAACATCCCAGACGATAAAAAGTCGAGAGTATAGTGTTGAAGCTGTCGTCGTAGATCAAATTACTAAAAGTCTAAATCTAACAGTTGGAAGTAAGCTTATAAATAGGCAGAATAAGAGCAAGGTGTCATCTATGGAAAGATACTACCAACCATTTGATAGTAGTATCCTAAAAAACGGAGCATTCAAATACACACAGTCAGTATTTTCGGTCTATTCCGACCTCGATTTTACTATAAGTCGAAAACTGGTTTTACATGCCGGAGCCAAACTGGAAACAGTGCATTCCCGTTTCAAGCAGCCAGCTAAATTGACTCAAAAACAATTTAACCTCCTGCCAAATATATCTTTGAGTTTTAGTCCTAGCGAGTCAAACTCTCTCTCCCTAACTTATACTAGAGATACCAGGAGACCGGATTTTGCTTATTCTCTGGTTGGATTCAATATTATACAAAACCCATACGCATCCGATTCTGGCAATATGAGTCTTCGCCCCCAATTCACCAACAGGTTTAACTTTCAATATTACGGTAGTTTGAAAAATTTCAGGTATGGCTTAAGCCTGGGGTATAGCGCTATCAAGAATTTTGTTGACGACTTCTTTGTAACCAGTGACAGCGGGTCGATAATAAAGACATTTGCAAACTCAAAGTTCGAAACGTTTGATGTTTCCTTGAACTTTGATTTCCCTATTGCTAAAAAAATTCAATTTTCACATTTTACCTCGGTAAGCATTGTTCAAAATAAAGGGCTGTCCTATAATAATCGACGTCTCAGTGGCTACATTGAAGATAAGGTATTTTATAACCTTTCAAAAAATCAGAGACTGACGATAAGTGTCGTCGCCTTTTCTCCTAATATTACTTTGCAAGGAAGGAGTCAGTCAAACGATTATTGGAATACTCGCATTGGCTACTCGTACTTCTTTACCCTATTTAAAAACAGTCCCTCCATGTTAGGACTGTCAATTTTAAATCCCTGGCTTTACAAAGGGTTACCAAGTTACGAACTTCAAAAAGGAGTCGACTTCAGTTTTTACTCGAGAAGCTATAAGGCGAATCCTTTTGTAGGAATTCAGTTTGCTATCAATATAAAGGGTAAAGAACATGGAGGAAGAAATTTCGACCGATCAAAAAGTATTCAGAATAATGATTTGCTCAAGAGCGAATAAATAAAGTATTGCTTACGATTATGGTAGGGGCTAATGATTCTTTAGAGCCAACGTCTCTTTTCTAAAAATAGTTTTTTTTTGTCGGTGTGTACTTCATACTTCAAATAGATGACCGTGGACCGGTCCCATTATTGTATAATTGTTGAAAATTTTCGGCCATCGATATAGCCATCGGACACCTTGTTAAACTTTGTTTCTTCAAGGAAAAATTTGTTTGAGTAAGATGGAGGAAACAAAAAAGCAAAGTCGGTCAAATCAATTGAACTGTAAGAGATATTCCTGATGTTTACGTTCACTCTTACGCCTTTCAAGTCTGTAGTGCTTTTTATTTTCCCTTCGTCATTTATTACCGTGATATCATTAGTTGAGATATCCAGCCTCATCTCTTGAAACTTTGGGAAATAATAAATCTTAATTCCAAAATTGTTTGTTCCTGAGTAAAGCCCATACTTTACTTCCGAATTAAATTTTGCAACGGCCTCTACTTTAATCCCGCCATCTATAACTTCCATACGTTTATCCGTGCTTTTATTTTTACCAGAGAGAGGAATTATTTCTATTTCAGTCAACATTTTTTCAAAAATTTCAAAGGTCTTATAGTTCTTATAGTTTGGAGTGATTTCATAAAATGTTTCAGTACCAGGTGCCCATAAACCAACAAGCCCAATTTGCTTGGATAACTTGGAGAAATCAATACTATCACCGTACTTTTTATCCATTATTGCTGCATTTTTTATTTCTTTATCTATTTCTTCAATTGTCTGTAAAATTTTTAAGGCATCAGAATTATCGTTTCCATACAACTCAAAAGATATTGAGTAACTTATTGCAAACGGTAATATCGGGTTAAGCGTTCTATTTATGCCGTCATTAATTTTTTTCTGTTTTCTAACGACGTCCTTTTGTATTTCGAGACTGGTAAGCAGACCGGTATTTATTTTTTTGGTTTGACCTTGAATTTCGATTTGCGATTTTAAGGCAGAGTCGTTTTTAAGTAAAATGGATTGCTGAAGACCAATAGTGGTTTGGTACTTTCTATTTGCATCTTCGATCTCTCTGTTTCGTTGTGCTAAAGACTCTATTTTCTTTCTGTTATCTTCCTTTTGACTTAAATATGTTTGTATAAAAGAAAACGAGTTCGTAATAATAATGCCAGCAACTGCAACTATTCCCCACTTTGTAAGTTTACCTTCTTTATTTTTTGTTTGCGTTACAGTTCCGAATACTCCAAAGATTGCTGCCAAGATAATTGATGAAAGCGCTATGAGCTCAATTATTGACGTCCCCATTTTAGGTCAATTATTTTTATTGAAATTGCAGGCACGATTAAATATACAAAGTTTTATATGTAAAATGCCCGCTTTTTATCAAGCATGCGTTTCAATTCTTCTGTGGAATTGTTGAAGTCAGGAAATTCCATCTGAATAACCGGGATTACATTTGCAGTTGACAATTGTGGATGGAAAGACGGACCAATTGAAATTGAACATATTATATTTCAATGGATCGTCATGGTCAGATTGATCCGGCACAGATTGGTCCGAAAAATCGGCGCTTGTGGTCAAAATGATCCAGGGCTTGCACTACACCGCTTGGACAGTTTAAAATTGAGACAATCAAGGTTGGTGACTCGGTTTTCACATTAAATGAACTTTCAGGCAAGGTTAAAACAAAAAAGTTATAACATTCAAAGTGCATGATTCATAGCAGATATTGAAAATATTAATTGGGGACGAAACAATATCAGTAACAGAAGATCACCCATTTTACATAGTAGGAAGAGGCTGGGTTAGGGCAAGAGACATAAATTTGAACTACGAATGGAAAACAGCTGAAAGTAACATAAAATTGGGAGTGTCGTCGATCAGAAAAATACAGGCAGTAAACAAGGTCTGTAGTTTTGAAGTTGAAGGAAATCATAATTACTTTGTTGGCAGATCAAGAATATTGTTCCACAATAAGAACTTTTCTTTTATTCAAAAGTTGAATAATAAACAATAAAGTAAATATTGAAAATGAAGTTATTTGATTACTTGTTTTATAGAATCTATAAGCTGATCAATTTTCTTGGTAATACTGAATTTTATCCTGAAGGTAGTGCTTGGTTTATTTCTGTCATGTTTATTTGGCTGAATTTACTGACGATCTTGAATTTTATTGAGCTTAAAATTGGAAGGTCCGTAACAAATATTTATGTGGTAATTCCAATCTACATTTTATTTCTCTTTGCAACATTCTTTCATCTTTTTAGAAAAGAATATTATAAAAAGATTTTAGAAAAATATAATCAGTCGGCAAACCAAAATAATTCTTTGCGAATTATTCTGGTAAGTCTATATGTAGCGACAACAGTGATCTTACATCTGTATTTTTCCGAACAAAGGCGTGCAATGGCTCTAGGAATAGATAAGCTCAAGTGCTCACCATCTGAACGCTGGTTCACCTAAAGCTGTTGCTGATTATAATTTAAATATTGATTCAATGAAGCCGGTCCATAAAGATCCACGAGATTCATCAATTGAATCTAATGGGTAATTTCCATCGATACAGAACAGTAGAATTCATTAAAATTGGGGGAACTTCTAATCTCTGGCATCTGCAATTATTTTTTTCCAGAAACCGGATCTTCAATGTTGCTTGAAAATGGCAATAAATTCAATGCCTACACGCAGGAAAACAGACCAGAAAGCCTGCCTCCGGGAAATTACGTTATAATTGAAAATAAAGAGACAACAGCAACGAACGAGCTGAAGTCAGCTCTGGATCATTCAAATCAGCGGTTAAAGTAATTGCAATAAAGTTCGTGCTTCAATAACAGACGTAACGCTCAACTTAGATCTCTGAAATTAAATGCCTGATTCAGGCATCTTTTGTTGAACATATTAATTAACAGCCTACTTAATTTGTAAAGGATCATCCAGAGGGGATGTGCTGTCTTCCATTTCAGCTAATGGTAATAGCAAATTTGTTGTGGTGTCTGCTTCTTCTAACTGAATCGGATCTGCCGTAATATTAAATTCTAAATCGCTATTTCTAAGTAAAACCACTTCTCCCTCCATTGCTGAACATAATAACAGCTCTGCATTCTGCGATCTTGTTAACGAGTTACAAAGAGAATCGCAACATTTAATGGACGCAACAATTTCCCCTGTTCCCTGTTCGATGTAGTTTATATGGCCATTATAATACGGTACGATCAATTTTGATGACGATATCAAAAAGTCATTATTAAAAGTTATACCCCTGGTATTACCCCATGGTTCAGGAATATTTAAGCCTTCATCATCTGTAAACTCGTTAACAAACTCGAGTGAAGGAAATTTGTTTACCTGATAATTAAAGGGAGGAAATCCGCCTGTTGTGATAATCTCTTTGCCATTCTCCGAAAAACTACAAGCACTTGGTGAAAATAAAGTGGCTACATACTTTTTGTAAAGCTTTACTGAATTATCTTTTATTTCAAAAAAACGCACACTTCCGTTGTCTTCAGATTCCGTTATTTGTGCTGCAATTATTTGCTCATTCGGGTGAACAATAATATTCTTTGTATACACCTCACCTAAGGCATCTGTATTGTCCAGTTTTGATAAGGAATCCAGACGATAAAATTCAATTCTGAATGAACCCGCATTTGCAGCAATTAAAAGATTTTTTGAAGCAATAATACGTATGCAGGAGTAGCCTTTTAAATGTGGTGCCAAATTATTTTGCACTACCTCTCCACACATTCGTGAAATGGTGCGCGTATCAATATTCCATTCGATATTTTTTGAACCATTTAAAGCAAACCACACCTGTTTTTCAACCGAAAAGCAAGCATCTAAAATAACAAAATCGAATTTGTGATAGTATGAAAGGATTAATTTATCATCTATAATGTTAATAACTGCAAATTCAGAAGAGTTATCAAATAATACCAGCGCAGTATCACCATTTTCATTGATTAACGACTTTGAGATTTTGCGCCCTAAATCTATTTTATTTATTATTTGCATTTAATGATTATGTTTTTTAACAGCGTTAGACTTTTCTCTTACATTTTTTCTTTTGGCCGATTTATTCTCTTTAGATGATTGGACATAGCTAAATTAATAACGTCTTGGTGGATATGAAGCAAAATTGAAAAACAAAAATGTCGAAACATGGCTTTCGTCCTCATTTTGCAACCCCCTGGTATGCCGTTTTGTTATTTGCGCCCAGTGATGTATTTTATTGTAAAATCTAATATTTCATCAGTTTCTGTAAAAATATCATTGTTTACAATTATATCCGGAGTCACGCCTTTAAGGGCTCTTTTCCCATTTGGTCTTACAATAAATGCTTTCGGATAAGAAACGTATAGCTGTGAATTAGGCAATTTAAACTCATGAGTAGCTCCGTAACTTGAAGCAACATCTGCAGTTGGCTCGCCAATTACAACTCCGAAGTTATAATCTTGAATTATTGCT
>JBQCFW010000198.1:0-49389 GCA_051958655.1 Agriterribacter sp.
GTAAACGAAAAGATCATTACATCACCCAAAGGCGCTCCACTGTTAGGAGAGCACAACATGCTTATAGACCATGAGTTTGATCTGTAGCCGACAAGGGTTCGGAATCATTGTCTGATTAAAATTTAAAAATCGCTGAAGACAATGGCGGTTCCGAATCCGCATAACAAAATAAACAGTAATGCACTATGGCAACCAATCCCAACAACGATCCATCCAAACACAAAGACATCCCTGTATGGAATGCGGAAAACTGGTTTTACGAAGACATTGAAATTGGCAGGCGCATTCGCTCCATCCGTAGAACCATTAGTGAAGGCGAAAGCATGCAATTCAATGCTTTGGTGCTGGACATGCACCCTTATGTAGCCGATGAAATATTTGCACGCGAAGAGGGAATATTTGGTAAACGACTGGTGGCCGGTGCATTTGTGTTCAGCGCCGGGCTGGGACTGGTAGCTACCAATTGTGTAAATGCGTTTAGCTATGGATACGATAAGCTGCGCTTTATAAAACCAGTGTTTATCAACGATACCATTTATACGATCAAGACCGATCTGGATAAACAGCCGAAATACAAAGACATGGGCTTATACCGCGCCAGTTACGAGATATTCAAAAATGAAGGCGAACTTGTTCTGTATTGCGAACACCTGCAAACAGTAAAATACCGGAAGCCGGAGGATTTGAAATTTGAGATTTGAAATTTCCGATTTCTTCGCTACCCATCAGTCGCTGCCTGAGCGGCAAGGTGGTAACGTCCGGTCGGCCCGGCAGGATAGGCGTTGTGGCAGGCCGGCGGTCTGACCGACAAAAGTGACGTTTTAGAAGGCAAGCAAGGTGTGATTGTTTGTAATATAGAAGAAGTTAAAAGCGGAATAAACAACCGAGCATTTCAAATTTTAAATCACAAATCATAAATCATAAATCAGAAATTCTCAAATGTACTTCGAGGATTATGTGGAAGGAAGCTGCCGCCATACCATTGGCCGTACCATTACCGAAACCGATATTGTAATGCATGCCGGGCAGACGGGTGATTTTTTCCCTCACCATATGGATGCAGAATGGTGCAAAACGCAGCCTTTTAAAGAACGCATTGCACATGGCACTCTTATCTTCAGCATTGCCATTGGTATGACGGCGTCGCTTGTTAATGAAATGGCATTTACATACGGGTACGATCACCTGCGTTTTATTAGGCCGGTTTATATTGGCGATACCATCAACGTGAAAATTACCGTAAACAAAAAGAAACCACATAAAAAACCTGGTATGGGACTGGTAAACGAACATGTTGAAGTGTTTAACCAGCATAAAGAATGCGTAATGGTTTGCGACCACATATTGCTGACGCAGCTAAAAACAGAAGCATGCCAAAACAGATAGCACTGAAAGGAATTACCTGGGCGCACAGCAGGGGCTATACACCACTGGTGGCCTGCGCTCAAAGGTTTAATGAATTGTATGCGCACATCAGCATTACCTGGCACAAACGAACATTGCAGGAGTTTGCAGATTTTCCATTAGAAAAACTGGTACACGATTATGACCTGCTGATCATTGATCATCCCTGGGTAGGTTGCGCAGCCGCCACTCAATGTGTTTTGCCTTTAGACGAATATTTGCCTGCTTATTATTTAAACGATCAGTTGCAGCACTCTGTGGGAGCATCACATCTAAGCTATTACTACAACCATCACCAGTGGGCGCTTGCCATAGATGCTGCCACACCCGTTGCCAGTTATCGCAAAGATCTGATGGAGCGGCACAACGAAGCGCTGCCGGAAACATGGCAGCAGTTAATGGCGCTGGCAGCAAAAGGCAGGGTAGCTGTTCCCGGTATTCCCATAGATTTGCTGATGAATTTTTATATGTTTTGCCTGGCACTTGGCAAACAACCTTTTGCAAACAAGGAAGAGGTGATTGATGCTGAAACAGGCAGGCAGGTGTTGGAAATGATGAAGGAACTGTGGATGCTGACGGATAAGAAAATGTTCAATTGCAATCCCATAGCGGTGGCGGAGCTGATGAGTGGTACAAACGATTACTGGTATTGCCCTTTTGCCTATGGATATTCCAATTACGCGCGACGCGGGTATGCCAACCACCGCCTGCATTACACAAACCTGGTGCGGGTACATGCCGGTGGCAGCAGGCTGCAGAGTACGCTTGGAGGAACAGGATTAGCCGTATCGGCTTTTTGCAGTAATAAGCAGGAAGCCCTGTTGTTTGCCGAATGGCTGGCATCGCCCCGCATACAAACCGGTTTATATACCCAGGCCGGCGGGCAGCCGGGACATTTGAAAGCCTGGACAGACGCAGATAACAACAACGATACCCTGAACTATTTTACAGCAACCTTACCCGCTTTGCAAAATGCGTATGTGCGTCCCCGATACAATGGTTATTTGTATTTCCAGGATCAAGCCGGTTTGCCGGTGCAACTCTGTTTGATGGGCGAACAAAAGGCTCACATTGCATTGCAGGAAATCAATACACTGTACAGGTCGTCTTTCAAAAATTAACAGCAACCCCTAAACAAACACTATGCAGAAACCAACTATTACAGAAAAGATCATCGACACCCATATTCACATCTGGGACCTCGAAAAAGTCAGTTATTCATGGCTCGACGGCGATACCAGCATTTTGAACCGTACTTATTTGCTGGATGAACTGTTACCTTCATTTCACCACGCAGGCATCAGCGCTGGTATTTTGGTGCAGGCTGCCAACAACCTGGAAGATACAGCACTGATGTTGCAAACAGCGGCAGCGCACCAGGAGATACAGGGTGTGGTAGGGTGGCTGCCACTAACCGATCCCGAACAAACAGCCACATTGCTTGAAACCCGGTTTTTGAAAGAACCGTATTTTAAAGGTGTCCGTCATTTAATTCACAACGAACCCGACACCCGGTGGTTGCTGCAACCCGCTGTGCTGGAAAGCTTGAATATACTGGCATCTTACAACATACCTTATGATGTGGTGGGGGTTAATAACGAACATTTAAAAACCGCCATTAAAGTAACCGGGAAAATTCCTTCACTTGCAATGGTACTCGATCATCTCAATCAACCACCCATTGCCACGCGCCAGCAATTCGGAGACTGGGGTATATTGATGAAAGAGATAGCAGCTTCCCCCAATGTGTATGCGAAAATTTCAGGACAGGGTACGGCTTCGGGGAATTTTGATAACTGGAGAGTCGCCGATATTGAGCCTTATATTGAACATGTGTTGAATGTTTTTGGAAGCGACCGTTGTTTTTGTGGTGGAGATTGGCCGGTTGCTACATTAGCAGGATCGTATGAAAAGCTTTGGAATATTTACAGGAGTATATTGCAAAAATTGTTGCCTGAAGATGAAGAAAGAGCCAAAGTATTATATCACAATGCGAAAGCATTTTATGATTTAGCCGGGTGAAGTGATGGAATACATCGATCATTTTTACTTTCCTGCTGGTGCGGTTTCATGCACCAGTATTGGTGGTTTGATTTTCGGTGGGGGGCTCACCATAGCCGTCAACTTAAGAAACAGTAATGGTTATGCGATTGGTAGTGCACCGTAGGTACTATCTGTTTGTAATCATCGTCAACATCTTTTTTACTGCGCCGTAGGTGCAGCCCTTGTATTAGGGTAGCACTTACGGTGCAAAGCGTTAAGGGGCTGGCTTTTACAAACGGGTTGCTTCTCCGAGGCCGGCAATATAGCCCATGTGTCGCCCTAAGTTGATGGCTATGGTGAGACATCCACGGCAAAGAAAGTTGTTGCCCGAAGATGGGAAAGAGCAAAAACATTGTATCACAATGCGAAAGCATTTATCGCATAAAGAGATGATGAGAAAACAACCGGACTTCCTGGTAAAACTCCGAACTTCCAACGTCCAGTTCTAAACCTCGTTATTAAACTGTTTACATGAATCGTTTGAGCCACATACGTTATGAAATTCCTGTTATACATAATAAATGGCCGGTAGTTATCATAGGCGCCGGCGGCATTGTAAAAAATGCGCACCTGCCTGCCTATCAGATTGCCGGCATACCGGTAGCCGGCATTTTTGATATTGATCACGGAAAAGCGGGTGAACTTGCCCGTGAGTTTAACCTGCCACTCGTTTACAATAGTCTTGATCAGTTGGTTCAACAGCAGGCGAACCATGGTATATACGACATTGCTGTGCCAGGCGCCCAGTTAATGCATGTGCTTGAAAAATTGCCCGACAACAGTTTTGTCTTAATGCAAAAGCCAATGGGCGAAAACCTGCAGCAGGCAGCACAAATACTGGAGTTGTGCAGAAAGAAAAATATAACGGCAGCAGTAAACTTTCAACTGCGATATGCGCCGTATATTCAAATGGCCAGGCAAATAATGAAAGAAAAGCTTATTGGCGAAGTTTGTAACATTGAAATATACATAAATACATACACTCCCTGGCAGCAATGGCCTTTTTTAATGAAAGCTCCCAGGCTCGAAATACTATATCATAGCATTCACTATATCGATCTGGTAAGAAATCTCCTCGGCAATCCTGTTTCGGTTTTTGCGCATTCAACCAAACATCCTGCTGCGCCGGAATTGCAGGCCGTTCGGTCGGATATTATTATGAATTATGGTCCATACGTTCGCGTGGGAATTTTTACCAATCACATGCATAACTATGGTACACAAATGCAGGATGCCTATATTAAAATAGAAGGTACCCGGGGAGCCATAAAAATAAAGCTGGGTTTGCTGCTGGATTATCCTGCAGGCAAGCCCGATAAATTTGAATGCATGCTGGCTCCATTGCAACGCTGGCACGAACTTCCCGTTCATGGATCGTGGTTTCCTCATGCCTTTATCGGATCGATGCATGAACTGATAAAAGCAAAAAACGGCGAAATAAAGTTGCCCGACAATTCGGTAGAAGACTGCATTTTCACCATGCGCCTGGTGGAGCTGGCATACAATACTTCTTTTAAACCGGGCGCCGTTTGTTGATAGCTGTCTGCTGCCGCAGCGTGCGATGGAGAAATAAAGATTCTTCTACCGAAAGTATTCTATAAGCCAACCAGCAGACTGCATGTATTATTACAACGATGCTTTTTTCCTTGAAATCACTGTCCATCGCGTGGTCCACGCATTACTAACCGGTTGCAAAAAATCGTGTTTGGCAATCCGTTGTCTTTACCCGCATAGCGGTTCTGCCATCCCATTCAACGATATTTGAACATTGACGTGGAAAACGTTCTAGGCTATTTAAGAGAATTTTTTATACGGTTTTGCTTCGGGCTATTACAAACTGCTTGTTACAAGCGCTGTAACTTTCGCCTTGTACAATAATTAACATGGCTTTTGCTTAAACAGTAAAAAGTATGCTAAACACAGTTGACGTAATTATAATACCCGAGCATTTTGAAAAGGCAACGTATTCACATACAACACCGCTTCAGCTATGTGCCCGTTTATAGCATCAGGTATGTGCTTTTTGTATGCTTAAGTGTTGGAATGATAACAGGTAAAGCACAGGGTGACTTTTGTTATTCAGGTTTAGAGGCTGTTAATTTTGGTATAATAGATCTTTCAGTGTCTTCTGCGCAAAGTTGGGGTACCGACCGTTTGTCACAACCTGGTTACTTCAGCGCTGTAAACGGCGCTGCTTACTCAGGCAGTTCCGACAACTTTCATATCAACGGGTATGTAAAAAAATACGGCAACGAGCCGTTCATTTTTCCCGTTGGTTCGGGTACCGACCTGAGAACCGTGCGCATATCAGCCCCTGCCGCTGCAACCGATGCCTATGCTACGGCATGGATACCCGGTGATCCTGGCACTGGTCTGGATTTAACAGCACCATATGCCGGCGCCCATCCCGTTGGTTTGTTAAGTGAACCACTGGTGGCGGTAAACAGCATTGGGCAGTGGGACTGGCAGGTAGGCAATGCGGGCAACTTAGGCGAAGGAACGACCGGCACAGGTGCCGGGTTAACCATCACCGTTAGCATGCCCGATATGAGCATGTTTGCAACAGCCGGCGATCTTCGTTTAGCGGGCTGGAACGGCACAAGCTGGATCGATCTGAGCGGCGGCGCTACAGCCAGCGGCAATACAGAGAACAGCCAGCTTTCGGGCATCATGGCAGCAGGCATAACCGCTATTGCTATTGCCAGCATCAGTGCTCCAATATCTTCCTCCTTCGATTTAACAGGAGCTGTTGCCGGCGAGTGCAGTGTGCAGTTGCAGTGGAAAGCATCGGGCAATGCAGGCATCAGGGAGTTTAGTGTAGAGCAAAGTGCCAACGGTGTGTTGTATAAAGAGGTTGCTAAGCTGGCTGCCAGCCGCTTCCCAGTTGTTAACACTTATACTGCTGTTATAGCACAGGCGGATTTCGTAAACTACTACCGGTTAAAAATAATATATGAAGATGACGTCGTTCGATATTCCGGTTCCGTTGCTTTTCAGCTCAACTGCCAGCTCAATGAAAAGATAGTAGTATATCCAAACCCTGTGCAAAACCAGCAGTCTGTTAACGTGCGCATAGCCACCGCTTACAGAGGCACCGCAAGAGTAGTGCTGATAAGCGCTGTCGGGCAGCGTTTACAAGAGATCAAAATAGATATTACATCTGCCATTACCGTACTCCCCATGAATGTATGGCCCTTAGCCAACGGCGTTTACTTTATACATGTATTAAAGCAAGACGGATCGGGCCTGGGCAAAGCACAACAGTTATTAAAAGCAATAGGAAGATAATCAATCAAAGAGTTGTTTGGTAGTATGATATTTTTTAAACATCATATAAAAACAGGGGCACTGTTGCTCGCAGCTATGCTGGGTTGCGTTCTTTCTTCGCAGGCACAATTGAAGATAGGCAATAACCCCACCAGCATCCATCCCGATGCTATACTGGAGTTGCAAAGCAACAGCAAAGGTTTGTTGTTGCCAAGAGTTGCATTAAGATCTACCACCAGTCCCGCACCACTTACAGGTTTTGTAAATGGCATGCTGGTATACGATACCGCAACCGCAGGCGATGTTACTCCCGGTGTGTATTATTGCGACGGCAGCAAATGGGTTAGGGTGAGCGCCGCCACAACATCGCCCAATGCATGGAATCTTACCGGCAACAGCGATACCCGTCCTGCAGAAAACTTTATTGGAACCACCGATAATAAGCCATTAATTGTAAAAACCAACGATGCGGAGCGTTTGCGCATTACCAGGAATGGTAAAGTAGGAATAGGCACCAGCCGGCCCGATGCCACCTTGCATGTAAACGGCGATGTAATTATAGGCACACTTGCGCAAGGCAATGTAGCAACAGACAGTGTGCTGGTGGTAGATCCGCAAACAGGGCTCGTAAAAAAAGCATCTCTTGCAAACGTGGGTGTAAGAGTATTAAAAAGCCTGGAAACGGTATCGATAAACGGTCAGTCGTTGTTCAACACCCCGGCCAACTTTACGGATGCCAATAAAGTTTCATTGTATCGCAATGGCGTACAGATATTCTTTACACCCAAAAGCAACAACTTAATACAGTCCGAAGTTGCCTGCAATGTAGGCGACGAGATCAGAATTATTCAATTACTCTAAATATAACAAACAAACAATCTTAAATACTCAAATCAAAAACCCGGAAAAATGAAAAAAATCCTACTATTCCTGTGCATTTCACTAGGCTTTGTTGCAGCCGCTAATGCACAAAAGGTAAGCACGAAAGTGATCGACAACAAGGGTACCATTAAATGGGTGCTCGACAGTTCCACTGCTGTAATCACAAAGGCCGACAGTACCATACTGTATGTTACGCCCAAGCAAATGAAAGACAGCTTGTCGAACTTTGTAAGGTATGCCGATACGGCATCCATGCTGTCTCACTATGTAAACAGCGCCAACAACGGCATTACAAAAACAGGACAGCATCTTAAGCTGGGTGGCGCGCTCACCGAAGCCACTACTATTACCACCACTGCAGCGAACTTCCTTGCCATAACGGGGTTGCAGTCGGGCAGTAATACTACGGATAGCGTAATGGTGGTCAATCCATCCACCGGCCAGGTGAAGTTTATTTCCTCGGCCAGTTTGTTTAACGCCCTTACGTTTTCGAATGGTTTAACCAAAACCGGCAACTCGGTTAAGCTGGGGGGCGCATTAACCGAATCTACCACCATTACCACCGATGGTACCAACACTCTTAAAATTGCAGGGTTGCAGAGCGGCAATCTTTCTACCGACAGCCTGGTGGTGGCAGGAAGCGATGGTACTTTAAAGCGTGTGACGGCGGAAGCGCTGCTGCAGAGTGGCGACCAGAATTTTTCTGCAACTGCCGGCCAGACTACCTACAACGTTACGGGTATGCCAGCTACGGTATCGAAAGTATGGGTGTTCAGGAACGGCGCCAAGTTATTGGCTACTACCGATTATACGGTAACGCCGGGAGTGCTTACCCTTACTTCAGGTATGGCGGCATTGGTACAGTTGGGCGACGTGATTGAAGTGCAGTGGGTGAAATAAAAATTTACTTGCTGATTGTATCCTAAACAGAAGTATAAGATGATGAAAAAAAGAACCTCTATACTGTTTGCCGCCCTTGTGATTACAGTTTGTGCCAAAGCGCAAACTGTAATCAATCCCAAGGGAACAAGGGTAACGGCAGATACCACCAACGATGGATGGAAGCAGGATGCGGGCAATAGCCAGGTGCAGTTAGCCTATCTGTCCGACGGTAGTACGGCTCGTTCCGCCGGTACAGAGTTCGTTATTAAAGACGATGGCAAAATAGGAATTGGCACTGCTGCACCCTCATGGTTGCTGGACGTGCAGGGTTTAGATGCTATTGGACAATTTAAACGCATTAACTCGGCATCATCCAATACCGGCGCCGGCTTTTTATTTACGCGGGCACGCGGATCGGCAGGCGCTGAATCAAATATTTCCGCCGGCGATGTGCTGGGTAAAGTTCAGTTCAGGGGGCGAATAGGTGGTTCGGATAAGGATTATGCAGGACTCCTGTATGAGGCTGATGGTACAACGGCCGGCAGTGGTCATTTTGGCTTTACAAAAAATGACCTTACTACCGAAGTGATGACCATACGAACCGATAATGACAGGGTCGGGATCGGAACGGGGTCTCCCCAAGGTGCGTTGCATGTAATTACAGCCGGGGTTTCAGTCTTTGAGCGGATTGCCGGTTTCTACGCCCGGAATAACACAACAGCAGGTAATGTTTCTCTGATCGATCTGGGGGTGGAGATCAGCGCTAAAAATACTGCCCAGTTAAGATATGTACACCAGGCAAACAACAGCGATAATAATCGTCTTGATTTTGGTTGGAATGGCCTGGCGGCCCCATCCATGAGTATCCGGGCAGGCGGCAATGTGGGAATAGGTATATCCACGCCCGACAATGCTGCCGCTTTAGACATAACATCTACCACCCGGGGATTGCTGCCGCCGCGGATGACATCTGCGCAGAGAGCCGCAATAAGCGCTCCGGCCAACGGGCTGGTGGTATACGATGTTACTACCAACTGCCTGTGGGTATATAAAAATTCCCTTTGGGTGCAGTTAATTTCCGGGGCGCCAACCATCAGCACTAAAACAGCTAATTATACCCTTACTGCCGACGACAATGGCAGTATTATTGAATTTAACAGCGCATCGGGGGTAACCCTTACAGTGCCAACGGGGCTGCCCGCGGGTTTTCAATGCAGCATAACCCAGTTAGGTACAGGAAATGTTACAGTATCGGGCTCGGGCGTTACTGTTAAAAACGCTTACAATTTCACCAAAACCGCCGCCCAGTATTCTAAAATAGGGGTAGAGATCACAAGCACCGGCATTGCCATACTTTCTGGCGATGCGCAGTAATTTTTTTGCTATGAAACATGCTCTTACTTTTTGGATGGCAGGCTGTGCAGGACTTTTACTGTTATTGTGCACGCTACGGGCGCCTGCCCAGGGTGTGATACCCGTGCAGCGATATACAGCTCCCAAGCTATTGAACAGAACACCGGCTGCCTCGTCGTTTGCATATAGTTTGCGCAAAATAAGAAACGGATACGCAGGGTATGCGTTAAGAGTACGGAAAGGCACCGGCACCAGTATTGCAGAGGCCGATCTGTCGTTTGATGGTGCGGGACTGGTGAGTGATAACAGCAGTGTAACGGTTACCAGTGCAGGCAGCGGCAGCGGTTTTACCGTTGGGCAGGTACTATCTTTTTCTACGTTCAGAGGTGCTCAATCTGTTTTTGTAAAAATATGGTACGACCAGGGAACCAATGCGTACCATGCCACACAAAATACCGAAGCCAGTCAGCCTCAACTGGTGCTTAATAGTGCGGGATCGGCTAATAACAAGCCTTCCCTTCTTTTTGATGGGACAAAATACCTGGATGTTGGACAACCCATTCAAAACTTGGTGCAAAGCGGCATCAATGGTTCTTTTTTGCTTTGGACAAAGCCAACCGCTAATGCCAACCAGGACTCTTTTGGATACTGGTCTGCCAGTTCTACTCCGGCCTACCGGTGGTCCATACATTTGAACTGGAGCAATGGAAATGTTTATTTTGATGCCGAAACGTGTTGCAGCAATCCTAGCTCTCTCCGTTCTGTTAGCAACTCCGGCAGTCTCAATCTGTTTAAACAATACAGTTTTGTGCGCGGCGCCAGCTATAAAACCTTGCGCATTCAAGGCGCCGCCACTTCGCTCAACAACACAACTATTGCTTCAACAAGTGCATCTGGCGGAGGTTTTTATATTGGTTGGGTATTCAATGGCGCAGATTCACCGTACCAAGGTAATCTTTGCGAGGCATTGCTGTTCCCGGCAGATCTTGACGTCTCCGGCCTCTCGCTACTCGAAAACGACCAGATCAACTTTTGGGGAAATTGAAGCTAAACAACGGAATGCCCTCCGGGCTGTGGCTGTTAATCATGTCATTTGCCTAAGCATAAACCCCTAAATATTCAAGATTTATCTCTATCTCTAAAATAAATCTGGCAGAAGCCAGTTTATGCTGGCAGGTTTTCTATAACTCAGTAGTAAACCTTTTATTTCAACCCAACCTCTTATGAATAAGTTTTACCCTGCCCGTGCTTCTTATGGATGGCTATGTGCCTGTTTTAGCAAATGGTATATTTACAACAAACTTGTATTGCTCCTTTTATTGGGAACATTGGTGCAGAAAGAATCTGCCGCGCAAACCACCCTTGCTGCAGGCGACCTTGTGTTTAGTGCATACGATGCCACCACTACGGTAGGCGATGATAAATTTTCTTTTATTCTTTTAACCAATATCTCCTCCGGCACGCAAATTTATTTTACCGACAGGGGGTATAGCGCCAGCGGTTGGCAGGTAGCCAATGGCAGTACCGAAGGCAGCATATTGTGGACTGCCGGCTCTGCGTTGCCGAAAGGCACCGAAGTGCTGATCAAAAGTTTGTCTGCCACGGTAAATGGCATGGCGAACGGAACGGTAACTTCTGTGGCCGGTTCAAATTCATTAGGGCTTTCGTTGTCTCATCCATCCGGCGATCAGATCATCGCTTTCCAGGGTGGCTCAGGCAACCCCGCCGGGAGTGGCGTTACTTTCATAGCAGGTATTCACTGGAATTATTGCCCTAACGGTTATTACGCCGTTTACACCAATGACGCGGGATGGGATAATATAGGTGGAGGTGGAAGCTGTGCGAGCGTAAGCACCAATTCATCGAGTATGCCTCCGGGACTTACCGGCGGCGTTAACGCTTTTTGGATAGGCTTTTATAAACCCACGGCTCCGGCAACAAATATTCAGAACTATACGAAGGGACAGTTTAATGGCGCAGGCGCACCGTTCACTTCTATGACCGCATTAAGGGAGGCCGTGTTAAACAGGGACAACTGGATACCTATAAAAAGTGCTGACAACACTACTCCGATTACCATACCTACAGGCTATACTTATACATCAAGTGCTTCGCCTGCAACAGTAACAACCGCTACTGCTACCAGTGTTACATCTACCTCCGCTACATTAGGAGGCAATGTAACTGCCGACGGTGGCGCAACTGTAACCGAACGAGGTATCGTTTGGGCAACCACCGCTAACCCCACCACTGCCAACAACAAAGTGCAGATGGGTAGCGGCACCGGCAGCTTCAGCAATACTGTGAGCGCTTTGCCATCGGGCACTATCATCAATTTCAGGGCATATGCTATTAATACCGCCGGTGTAAGCTATGGTAGCAATACAACGGTTACTACCTCATCGGCATTTTCGGCTACCATAGTCTCTCAAACCAATGTGGCTTGCAACGGAGGAAGTACAGGGGTTATTACAGTAACGGCAACAGGCGGAACTGCGCCATATACCTACAGTTGGTCTCCTGCTGGTGGCACAGCAGCCACCGCCAGCGGTTTGGCTGCAGGTACCTATACGGTTACTGTTACCGATCAAAACAGCAACACTACTACTGCCACCGCAACCATCACACAATCCTCGGCATTTACAGTTACTACTTTGCAAACCAATGTAAGCTGCAACGGCGCGAGCAATGGTTCAGCTACTGTAAATGTGAGCGGCGCAACGGGACCTTATTATTATAGCTGGGCACCGAGTGGTGGCACAGGCAAAACAGCCAGTGGATTAGTGGCGGGCAATTATACTGTTACAATAATGGATGAGAATAGCTGCCAGACGACAAAGAATTTTACTATTACACAACCCCCGGGCTTTACAGTTACTACTTCACAAACCAATGTAAGCTGCAATGGCGGCAGCAATGGGTCTGCCACTGTAAATGTGAGCGGCGCAACGGGACCTTATTCTTATAGCTGGTCGCCCAGTGGTGGCACAGGCAAAACTGCCAGCGGACTGACTGTGGGAAACTACACCGTTACCATCACAGATGCGAATAATTGCCAGACAACTAAAAATTTTACCATCACACAACCTCCGGGCTTTACTGTTACTACTTCGCAAACCAATGTAAGCTGTAATGGTGGCAGCAATGGATCAGCTACCGTAAATGTGAGCGGCGGCACTGGTGCTTATTATTATAGCTGGTCGCCCAGTGGCGGCACAGCCAAAACTGCCAGCGGTTTAACGGCAGGCAATTATACTGTTACAATAACGGATGCGAATAGCTGCCAGACGACAAAAAATTTTACCATTACACAGCCCTCGGGCTTTACAGTTACTACTTCACAAACCAATGTAAGCTGCAATGGCGGCAGCAATGGATCAGCCACTGTAAATGTGAGCGGCGGCGCTGGTGCTTATTATTATAGCTGGTCGCCCAGTGGCGGCACAGGCAAAACCGCCAGTGGTTTAACGGCAGGCAATTATACGGTTACAATAACGGATGCGAATAGCTGCCAGACAACGAGAAACTTTACCATTACACAACCTGCAGGTTTAAGTGTTACCACTTCACAAACCAATATAAGCTGCAATGGAGGCAGCAATGGAACGGCAACGGTAAACGTAACTGGCGGTTCGGGCGCTTATACGTATAGCTGGTCGCCCAGCGGCGGTACGGGCTCAACAGCCACCGGATTGGTAGCAGGTAATTATACCGTTACCATTACAGATGCAAGCACCTGCCAGACAACCAGGAACTTTACCATTACGCAACCTGCGGCAATAACAATTAATCTTATTTCTCAAACAAACGTATCGTGCAATGGCGGCAGCAATGGTGCAGCCAAAATAACTGCAAGTGGCGGAACAGGGGGATATTCTTACCAGTGGTATCCCAGTGGTGGAACATCGGCAACGGCTACCGGGCTGACAGCAGCCTATTATTCGGTGGTTGTAACCGATGCCAACTCTTGCCAAACAAACCGTAATGTAACCATTGCCGAACCCGATCCGCTGAATGCCTCCGTCGCGTCTCAAACCAACGTGAGCTGCAACGGCGGCAGCAATGGCGCTGCAACAATAAGTGTGAGTGGCGGAACAGGATCGTATACGTATAGCTGGTCGCCCAGCGGTGGCACAGGCAAAACAGCCACTGGTTTAGCCGCAGGAACCTACACCTGCACTATCACCGATGCAAACAGTTGCCAGACTACAAAATCAGTAACCATTACTGAACCATCAGCCTTTACTGCTACCACTTCACAAATCAATGTAAGTTGCAATGGTGGCAGCAATGGTTCCGCCACTGTGAATGTGAGTGGTGGTTCGGGATCTTATTATTATAGCTGGTCACCGAGCGGTGGCACAGGTAAAACAGCCAGCGGTTTAGCGGCGGGTAATTATACCGTTACTATCACCGATGCGAACACCTGCCAGACCACAAGAAACTTTACTATCACACAACCCGCTGCCTTCACAATTACCACTTCACAAATCAATGTAAGCTGCAATGGCGGCAGCAATGGTTCCGCCACTGTGAATGTGAGTGGTGGTTCGGGATCTTATTATTATAGCTGGTCACCCAGTGGTGGCACTGGTGCTACTGCGAGCGGACTTGCAGCAGGCAATTCTACCGTTCCCATCACAGATGCAAATAATTGCCAGACAACTAAAAATTTTACCATCACACAACCTCCGGCCTTTACTGTTACTACGTCTCAAACCAATATAAGCTGTAACGGCGGCAGCAATGGTTCAGCCACAGTAAATGTGAGCGGCGGCGCTGGTGCTTATTATTATAGCTGGTCGCCGAGTGGTGGCACAGGCAAAACAGCCACTGGTTTAACGGCAGGCAATTATACCGTTACCATCACCGATGCGAATAGCTGCCAGACAACAAGAAACTTTACTATTACACAGCCCGCAGCCTTTACCGTTACCACTTCACAAACCAATATAAGCTGCAACGGCGGCAGCAATGGTTCAGCCACAGTAAATGTGAGCGGTGCAACGGGACCTTATTATTATAGCTGGTCGCCGAGTGGTGGCACAGGCAAAACAGCCACTGGTTTAACGGCAGGCAATTATACCGTTACCATCACCGATGCGAATAGCTGCCAGACAACAAGAAACTTTACTATTACACAACCTGCGGCTTTCACAATTACCACATCTCAAACCAATGTAAGCTGCAATGGCGGCAGTAATGGGTCCGCCACAGTAAATGTGAGCGGTGCAACGGGACCTTATTATTACAGTTGGTCGCCGAGTGGCGGCACAGGCAAAACAGCCACTGGTTTAGCGGCAGGTAATTATACCGTTACTATTACTGATGCGAATACCTGCCAGACAACCAGGAATTTCACCATCACGCAACCTGTTGCCTTAACAGCATCGGCTACCCCTGCTTCGCAAACCATTTGTAGCGGAGAACAAACCAATATTGCTTTGTCTTCCTCACCTTCGGGCGCTGATTTTTCGTGGACGGTAAGCAATGTCAGTGGCAATGTAAGCGGTGCTTCGGCTTCCAGCGGTTCAGCGATACAGCAAACCCTTACAGGCAGTGGTGTGGTAAAATATATTGTTACACCCGATAATGGTACCTGCACCGGACCAACCGTTAGTGTAGCCATTACCGTATATCCGCTCACGGTTATCGAAATGCATCCTTCCAATAAGTCTGTATACGATGAGGAGAGCACCAGCTTCTCTATAGAAGCTGACAATGCTTCGGCTTATCAGTGGCAGGTTGATGAAGGCGATGGATTTATCAACATCTCAAACAACAGTCATTACAGCGGTGCCACATCGGTTACGCTTACTGTAAGCGATATAACAGGCAGCATGAATGGCTATCGTTTCCGTTGTGTTGCCTCCGGCAATTGCGCTCCTGTAGCGTCTAACGATGCTTTGTTGTCGGTGAAAACAAGAACGGCCCAAACCATCAGCTTTGCTACCACCGACGAAAAGGTATATGGTTCTCCCGACTTTGTACCGCAGGCAGGCAGCAGTGCAGGATTGGATATAACATTTACAAGCAGCGATGAATCCATTGCAGCCGTGGTAGATGACAAAGTGCATATTAAAAAAGCAGGTGAGGTGATCATTACTGCCAGTCAGCCTGGCAACGACGATTACAAACCTGCAACATCAGTGCAGCAAACACTTTCCATTGCTAAAAGGCAGCTAACAGTTTCGCTGCTGGCAACACCGTTGATCACCAAAGTGTACGACGGCAATGCAGCAGCTACGCTGGCAACCGAAAACTATTCGTTAGAGAATCGAGTGGAAGGAGATGATATAACTGTAGTGGGTACCGCTGCTTACGAAAACAGCAAAGCCGGCACAGGTAAAAAAATTACCGCACAGGATTTTGTGTTGAGTGGCAGCGATAAGGATAATTACAGTCTGGGTAATATCAGCGCTGTGGTAAAAGGTGATATCAGCCCCAAATCAATAGAAGTATCAATATTGTCAGCACCTGTCATCAGCAAAACTTACGACGGAACAAACAAAGCACTGTTGCAGCCGCAGCATTACAATATAAGCGGTGTAATAGGCGAAGATGAAGTGAGCATTGGTGAAAGTGTGGCAGCGTATGCAGATAAAAAAGCAGGATTTGACAAAACGATCACCGTAAATGGTTTTGTATTGGCGGGTGCCGACAAAGGCAACTATGCGTTGTCCACTGAGTCTGCCACTGCCAGCGGCGATATCCTTGCAAAAGAAATAACAGCTTCGTTTGCGCAAACGCCTGCCATCAGTAAAACCTACGATGGCAATACAACGGCAAACATTCCTGCGCAAAAATACCAGTTGAACGGTGTTGAATCTGGTGATGATGTACTGGTAAGTGCAACCGCCGTGTATGACAACAGCAAAGCAGGCGAAGAGAAAACCGTTACTGCAAGTGCATTTGAGCTGCAGGGCGGAGATAAGGACAATTATTTATTAACCACCACAACCGCCGGCACAACAGGAAGCATACAGAAAGCAGTGGTGAAAGTAATTTTGCAGCACACACCCGCCGTTACCAAAGTGTATGATGGAACAACCAAGGCTTCGCTGCAGGCTGCTAACTATACCATAGACGGTATTATTGGCGAAGACGAAGTGTTGCTGAACAATCCATCTGTTGGCACCTACGATACCAAACATGGAGGTACAGGTAAAAATGTTACGGTAACCGGTTTGGAACTATCGGGAATGCATGCAGCCAACTACCTGTTAAAAAGCACTACCGTAAGCGCAACAATAGGCGTGATTACACGTAAGGAAATTGCAGTGGTTGCACAGGAGCAAACCAGGCAGTATGGCAGCAGCGATCCTGCATTAAGCTATACCGCGGGCGAGGTGCTTGAGGGCGATGAACTGGAGGGAGAACTTGTGAGAGAAGAAGGTAAAAATGCAGGCACCTATGCCATTTTAATCGGCACACTTTCGGGTGGTGATGATTACAACATTGTTGATTTTACGCCATCAACACTTACCATTACTCCTGCACCTTTAACTATTAAGGCAGATGACAAGGTGAAGAAGCAAGGAGCTGCTAACCCGGTATTTACCTTCAGTTACGAAGGACTGGCAGAAGGCGACCAGCCGGCCGACATTGAAACGCCGGCCATTGCAACAACCAGTGCCGGCACCGGTTCACCAATCGGGTATTACGATATAGAAGTGTCGGGAGCCAGCTCACCAAACTATACTATTACTTTTGAAAAAGGAAAGCTAACGGTTACGCCTGCCTCCGATGAAAAATACAGCCTGAAAGTGTGGAACAGCAGCCCCGATATGTTGCAGGTTAGAATTTACAGCGATGTGCCTCAAAAAGCTGCCATCATCCTGTACACAGAAACAGGGCAGCAGGTGATACTGCAACAAAAGCAACTCAATGCAGGCATCAACACCTATAGTGTATACGTAGGAAATATAGCATCAAGCACCTATATACTGGGCGTTGCTGCTGAAAAATTCAAAAAGGCAGAAAAAGTAAAAGTGAAATAGGTGAAAGGTGAGAGGTGAGAGGTGAGGGGGATCTGTAGCTGACAGTTAGTTTTTTGTGGAATTTACATAGATGATTTTACAGGAGAAGCGGTTGAGCAATCAACCGCTTCTTTATTATTTACACATACCTTAGTGCCTACACCTTACTCCCTACACCTTACTCCTTATACCTTCTCCCTATTTCGGCACGAACCTCAGCTCAACGCGCCTGTTCAGCGCCTGTCCGGTACTGGTGGTATTGTCGGCTATAGGCTCGTCGGCTCCGTGTTGTTGTGCCCGAAGCTGATCTGGCTTTACATACCGGTTAAGCAAATATCTTTTTACTGCGTTTGCTCTTTGCAGTGAGAGGCGCTCATTAATAGCCGGTGTGCCCGTTTTATCGGTATAGCCATCTATCTGCAATGCCAGTTCCGGATATTTGTTGAGGTTGTCGGCTACAAAATTCAGGGTATTCCTGTACAGTGGTTGTATGGTTACCTGGTTTACTTTAAACAATATTTTTTCAAGCTGCATCTTTAGTAATTGGTCGCTTGTATTATCAACTGTTTTTGTTTTCGCTATTTCTTTTTGTACTACTACGGTGTCTCTTATCACCACCGTATCTGCCGTTGCCGTTGGCTGCACGTTAGCCGGTGTTTCTTTAATATACACTGTATCCCGTATAATGACTGGCTGTTGCTGATGCGCACTGCTTGCCACAATGGCGGCCGGCGTTAGCAGTTGCGCCGGGTTAAAAGATGGTTGTGGTGCAGACTGAATGACAATAGGAACAGGCGGGCGGCTGTTAGAAATGAGCAACTTGCTGCGCAGGCGTGTTATTTCTTCTTCTAATTTTTGAGCATCGTTGTAGCCGTCGGATAATTGCCGGTTCGATGAGCGCAGCTCATCGCGCAATCGCTGCAGTTCTTCCTCCACATCCGTGTTGTTCGCGTTGCTGCGCATGGCATTTTCTGATCGATAGCTGTTAATATCATTCCGCAGGCTTGCCAGTTCGTCTTCCAGTTGTTTCACATTGTTGGATGTGTTGTCTGGCGGTACTGTTGCAGAGCGGATCGTTTCCTTTAGCGCCGTTATTTCTTTTTGCAGAGCGGCATAATTGCTGTCGGGCAGAGCCGCAGAATATGCGAGAGGCTGCAACGTTGCAGCCTCTTTTAATAATAAAGTATCGTTTGTTTTTTTTAAAACTGCGCTGCTGTCGGTTACAGGCTCCTCTTTTTTTCGCCGCTTTTCTCTCTTCTCTTCCGCCGGTGCAAGTTTTATTTGCAGGCTATCCTGCTTCACACTGCTGCTGTCTTTCGTTGCCGCTTTTTTCTTTTCCATGTTCCGCAACTGTATCTCTCTTTCGGCCAGTATGCGCAGCAGGGTATCTATCTGTTTATTCTTTTGCCGGTTAAGGGTATCAATATACTGCTGGTAGGCTTCCAACTGTTTTGCAAATACAGTGTCTCGTTTGCGAGCACTGAGCGTATCGCGTACAGTTTTTACATTCCCGGCATTTGCTTTAATAACGGTGTCTATTTTTACTGTTGAGGTTCCGGCACCTGCAAAGTTGTTGATGGTAATGGTTACCGGCGTTTCCCGCTCTGCCGGCTGGTGTTGGTACACTTGTTTTACCGAATCAATCAATCGCTGCCTTTCCAGTTCCTGCAACCTTGCTTTTAATACCTGCATTTCTGCATTCATTTTTGCCAATGCAGTATCTTTTGCTTGACCGTTAGTAACTACCGGCGATACAACTTTAGCAGCAAGTACAGTGGTATCTTTTTTTGTTGTGATCTTGTCGAACAGCTTAGCTACCCGCGATGGACTGCCATACGTAATAGGGATGCGCAGCCCGGCATGTATATCTGCCGTTTTGGTTTTACTGTTAAACAACAACGAGCCCAGATTAGCCGAGCCAAAATAAACAGGCCCCAGGCGAATGGTTGCGCCAACATTCCATTCGTCAAACTTGTTGTAGGTAACAGGCAGGTACATGCCGAATATGCGCGATTCAAACCTCGGCGTAAGCGCATAGGCGCCTTCTACACGCATCCTTCTGTCTGCTTTCATCAGGTTGAAGGGTTGATAAGTCATTGCGTTCAGGTAAAATCCCTTTGCAAGGTGCAGGTCAATTTGCGCGCTGTACGCCGTTGGCAATGCTACAGAATAATTTTCCTTACCCGGAACAATGTAATTAACCCTGTCAGACAGCATGCTGTCTACGTCGTTAATGCTTTTTATTTTATAATCTTTCAGGTACCAGTCGTTGATGGCGGCTGAAAAATCATTGTTCAAATTGCTTTTACTGAAAGTGAGCCTGCCTGCATCCATAATGGCAAATCCAATCCTGAATGCATATTTATTTACATCTCTTCTCACCTTTTCTTCCGACTCGGGTGTGAGGTATTTGAACTTGTCGATTTTTCCCCGGTATTCATACACAATGCCTGCATTCCATCCAAACCCTTCCGCTTCGGGGCGTAGCGATCGCAGCGAAGCCGATTTGAACATGTCAGGGCCTAATTTTGTGCCATGCCCATATTGTGCATACGGCGTATAAGCATTCACGGTATTCTTGTCGGAAAAGCTTAACGACAGTTGGTCTGCCTGGAAATAGCCCGAGGCCGTTCCACCAATATACTTGGCAGTAAATGCCGCTTTTAAAAAATGTTTATCCCTGTCCAGCAATACCCGCCCATAGGTAAAGCCAATATCAATCCAGTTCAGCACATTCATATTAATGCCGCTCAGGTCTATATTGCGATTGTACATGCTGGCATCGTTAAACGAATGGTATGCGAGCCTTGCAAAGTCCTGGTTCAGGTTTTCTACGGTTAGGCCTGTTCTGTTAGTAATGCTTAATGCAATTGCCGATTTTTTTCCCGTGGTAAGCATGAAAGAAACCGGTGCTATAACGCGGTTGTTTAAACGAAAGTTTACCTTTTCATTGGCGCCCAACTGGTTTTCTTCCAGCAGGTCGCGCTGCACCAACGACCAGTCTTTATACTTGTCTTTAAAAAAAGAACCTTTTATTAAAGCGTCTCTTTTTATAGAAAGGTAGTTGTTGGAATAGTAGTTGCTGATACCGATGAGGTTAATGTCGAACTTAAGACGGCTGTCGACAATGCTGGCAGGGTTCAGCGTCATGCCTGTTATCCCGGCGTAGTTGCCGGTGCCTAAACCTAATAAGTCCTGGGAATAGCCAATGGTTGTAGTTAATACACAACCCGTTAAGAGAAGGAGGTATTTTTTCATCTGTTAGCTGTCTGTTTTTTAAATAGGAATCTGCAGCAAATTTAAGGCTTATTTTTCATAGAAAAAATTGCGCACTCAACCTGCATTGCAATTACCATGTTTGTTCAACAGTTTACCAGACAATGTAACGATGCCTTTTGCTGCATATCTTTTTAAGAAAAAAACTTTTTTGCCTGCGTTGTAAAAATCAAAAAAATAGTTGTTTATGCCTGGAGGATAACTGCTGTCTACAGCCTGTAGCTCACTGTTTACGGGCTGGTAATGCGAATGTGCCCGGCAGGTGCAGGCATAACATTGATTTTTGAAGTTGATTTTTTTTTCGATATTTGATGTCACTATTGATCCAAATAGTCAAACCAAACTATGCCGATTGCCAGCACATATGATGAACAGGAATTGCTATGCCTGCTTAGAACCGGCGACAAAACTGCATTTACACAGATATACCATCTCTATAGTAAAAAACTATTTCTCAATATTTACCGGTTGGTTAAAATAGAGGAAGTAGCTGAAGAGATTTTGCAGGAAATTTTTGTACTGATATGGGAGAAGAGAGCAACCATTGTTGTTCACCAGAGCTTTAAAGGCTACCTGTTTCGGATAGCCGAAAATAAAGTAACGGATTTTTTCAGGAAGCTGCACCGCGACAGGGTGCTTTTTGAACGGGTGAAAGAAGCTTCCTCTTCTGTTTACACGCACATTGAAGAAAAATTATTCAGCAATGAATCTGCCTCCGTTTTTCGAAAGGCAATAGATGCATTGCCACCGCAGCGCCGCCAGGTATTTTGCCTGTGCAAAATGGAAGGCAGGTCTTACAACGAGGTAAGTCGTTTGCTGGGCATTTCTACTTCAACCATCAACGATCATATTGTAAAAGCCACCCGTTCGGTGCGCGAATGCCTGCTTGCTAATAAAGAAACAGCTACGCTCGGCTGCCTTTTGTACTTCATATTTCGGTTATAGTCAACAGCAACAGTAAGGTTTCCAACCTTCCAAAGGTTGGAAACCTTACTGCGGGATGTCTTCACCATAGCCGTCATTAAATACCTGCAATCAGCATCTGCCAACTTCATGAAAAAATCCAACCCTTTCTAAAAAAAAATTCACCGGAGCAGATGATCTTTCATTCCCGTTCGTCGTAAAGAAAAAGCTTTGGACAACTTTACGCCTGACAATAGAATTTTACAACGATATCTCAGGAACGAATGTACGCCCGAAGAGTCGGAGGCTGTGCTGCAATGGTTGGCAAAAGAGAACGACCCTGAGCGGCTGGTATTTTTTAATCAATTGCTGGATGAAGAAACCGATAATGCCGGCTTCTCAGAAGAGGAGCTACAGACGGTGCTTCAAAAAAGTGCCGGTATCATCAACCGCCGTATCGAAGACAATGAAGGTGGTGCACGCATCCGCAAATTCAGTTGGTTGAAATTATCTGCCGCAGCAGCAGTGCTCATCTGTCTTTCCCTATCTGCCTGGCTATGGTTTGGGCATGACACTGATGCCGTAGCAGTTCAGTTCAACAATAAAAAAGGCGCTAAGAAGATTGAGCCGGGCGGCGATAAAGCGGTACTCACGCTCGCAAACGGACAAACAGTAGTGCTGGACGAAGCTGGCAATGGCGATCTTGCCCAACAGGGCAATGCGAAAGTAATCAAGCTAAATGGGCAACTGTCGTATCAGCAAACAGGCAGCACAAAAGCACCTGCTTATAATACCATCACTACTCCCAGGGGCGGGCAATACAAGCTGATACTGGCGGATGGTACGAAAGTGTGGCTGAATGCAGCTTCTTCACTGCGTTTTCCGGTGTCGTTTTCCGGTGATGTAAGAACAGTGGAGCTAAGTGGCGAAGGCTATTTTGAAGTAGCAGCTATGCATAGCAGTGAGCATCATAAAAAAATACCTTTTTTGGTAAAGATCCTGCATGCCGCCGGCAATACCGGTGAAGTGGAAGTATTAGGCACGCATTTCAATATTATGGCTTATGCTGATGAAGCGGCTGTAAAAACCACCCTGCTGGAAGGAAGTGTGCGGATAAAGAACAGCAAAACAAATACATTGTTGCAGCCAGGCGAACAGGCAAGCCTGCAAAAAGAAACGCTGGAAGTGCAGAAACGGGTGGATGTGGAAGAGGTAATTGCCTGGAAGGAAGGATATTTTCAGTTTGACAGGAAGGCGCCTATAGAACAGGTAATGAGACAGGTTGCCCGCTGGTACGATGTGGAGATCGGCTATGAAGGAGCCATTCCCAACAGGCGGTTCGGCGGAAAAATAGCCAGAGACAGTCGCTTGCAGGATGTGTTGAAAATGCTCGAGTTGAATAATATCCGGTTCAGAATAGAAGGACGAAAAATAACTGTTACTCCATAAAACAAAAAAACCGGAAGTGTTGGTACCACTCCCGGGAGAATTTCAGGCTAACCAATAAAAACAACTTTCGAGGATTGCTTCCGCCATTGGCGGATAAATATTCATTAACCCAAAACAATCAAAGGTATGTATTTAACTGCTTTTGTGAAGCTCCAATTGCGGCAGGAGCTTCCATTCGCCAAAACGCTGCGTATTATGAAACTGTTGACACTCTTTTTACTGGCATTCTGCCTGCAGGTTTCAGCAAACAGCTATGCCCAGAAAGTTACTCTCTCCGGAAAAAACCTGTCGCTTGAAAAAATATTCAGGATGATAGAGCGGCAAACCGATTATGTTTTCTTTTTCGACGAAGACGGCTTGCAGCGCGCAAAAACGGTAACCATTGATGTTAAAAAAGCCACACTAACGGAAGCGCTTATACTCTGTTTTAACAATCAGCCATTGGGCTATAGCATTGTAGGCAATACTATTGTGGTAAGCAACAAACAAGTGCCTCCCGAAATAAAAAAAGCGGAGGAGCTTGCACCACCACCGCCCATTGAAATAAAGGGCCGTGTAACCGACGCGGATGGCAATCCCATGGAAGGCGTATCGGTAATTGTAAAAGGAACTTTATCCGGCGTTACAACCGATGCCAACGGCAACTATACTATTAGCGTACCCGAAAATTCGTCAAAGGTGCTTGTATTCTCTTTCGTGGGAATGGAGAACCAGGAAATAAGCGTAAAAGCAAATGCCACATTGCCAGTGGTGCTGAAGGCCGCCGTAAACCAGCAGCAGGAAGTGGTGGTGGTAGGTTACAGCTCGCAATCAAAACGCAAGCTTACCAGTGCCGTTGCTACTGTTTCGGGCGAAGAGCTGAACGAAAGAGTAGCCACTAACCCCGTAACGCTCATGCAGGGCAAGCTGCCTGGTTTGCAGGTAGTGCAGGGATCGGGAGAGCCTGGTAACGAAGGCATGCAATTGCGCATACGCGGTATTACTACGTTTAGCCAGGCGGGTAACGAACCTCTTGTAATTGTCAATGGTATTCCCGGTAGCCTCAGTGCGCTTAACCCGAACGATATTGAATCTATCTCTGTACTGAAAGACGCTGCGCTTACGGCCATGTATGGCGCCAGAGGATCGAACGGTGTGATAGTGGTAACCACTAAAAAAGGAAAATCCGGTTTTGCATTGCAATATAATTTCAATCTCGGTATTTCAAGCACAGCGCAGTTACCCGAAACCGTTACCAACTCTGCCGAGTTCATGGAGCTTTCTAACGAAGCGCGTACCAATTCTGGTTTGCAGCCATTGTATACGCAGGAACAGATTGACCTGTACCGCAATGCAACAGACCGGGTAAAATACCCCAATCACAACTGGCTCGAGGATGTGTTTGTAACCGCCTATACCAAAAACCATTTTCTCAATTTAAGTGGTGGTGCTAATGGTACTACCTATAATATTGGTTTTGGTATTACCGATCAGCCCGGTACCATGATTGGGTTTGAATACAAAAAATATACTGCCAGCATTGGCATTTCTTCCAAGCTCAACAAACGTGTTACCATTGGAACTGATATACAAATGCGCTATGGCAATCGCAAAGCACCACGCTCTGGTGGTGGCGACATCTTCCTGTCTACGCTGGCGCAATCTCCATTGTATCCGCCACGCACAGAAGATGGAAGATGGATCAAAAAAGCATACAGCAATGAGCTGAACAATAAAAACCCGGTTGCCATTGCTGCCGAAGATGTGCGCATACAAACATTGGATTATTATGCACAGGGAAATTTGTCGGTAGATGTGGAAATTATAGATGGATTGAAGTGGGAGAACAGGGGCGGCGCAACATTTTACGCAATGAAGAACAGCGATTTTCGTCCCATCATCCCCATGTATTATTACAGCGATATGAGCACGGCAGGTACATTGGATGTGGGAAGCCCGGGATTGAGCGTAAGAAGACAGGATAATATTTATGGCATTTTATACAGCCAGCTCAATTTTAAAAGAAAGTTCGGCGAACATTCAATAGGAGCATTGGCAGGTGCACAGCAGGAGTACAATACTTTCAGCTTTGTGAGCGCCTCCCGGAATGCGTTTCCTACCAACCTCATCAGGGAACTGAATGGCGGTCCTGCCGATGGACAGTCTAACTCGGGCAGTTCTTCCGAATGGGCCATCCGTTCTTTTTATGGCAATGTGAATTATGATTTCAGAGACAGGTATTTGTTTGGCGCGAGTATTCGCCGCGACGGAACATCGCGCCTGCCTGCCGATACACGCTGGGGTACGTTCTATTCACTTTCAGCCGCGTGGCGTTTGTCGGAAGAATCGTTCCTTCAAAATGTAAGCTGGATCAACGATCTTAAATTAAGAGGTTCATGGGGTGTTGTGGGGAACCAGAACATTATTACAACCAGCGATGCTGATCTTTCCGTTTATCCTTACCAACCCACACTCGACCTGAGAAACTATGCTTTTGGCGGCGCTGTTCAGCCCGGGTTTTCCGCCGGAACGTTGGTAGATCCTACGCTGGTATGGGAAACAACCAGGGTGCTGGATATTGGATTCGATCTTACGGCATTGAATAACCGATTGACGTTTACTGCTGACTGGTTCGACAAATATACTTATGACATTCTTCGTCCCTCACAGGTTCCTTTGTGGCTGGGATTGGGTGCGCCTATCATCAACAACGGAACACTCAGGAACCGAGGAGTGGAGTTTTTGATTGGATACAGGGATAATATCAGCAAAGATTTTTCGTATGACGTAAGCGCCAACTTTCAAACTTATAAGAACAAGCTGGTAGACTACGGTTCGCGCGATATTGGCGGCAATTCCATACGCGAAGAAGGAAAAGCTTTGGATGAATTTTATATGTATGTGTGGGATGGCATTTTCCAAAGCCAGCAGGAAATTGACAATGCTCCTGCTCATCCCGTTACGCCTACGCCCGGCGATATACGTATTAAAGACGTAAACGGTGATAAAGTAATTACGCCCGACGATCGCACTTATGTTAAAGGCAGGTATCCCACTTTTCAGTATTCCTTTAACCTGGGACTGAAATGGAAAGGCTTTGATTTTGCAGCGCAGCTGTACGGATCGCAGGGACAAAAAATTTATGTGAATGGCTGGGGTGCTGAACCCTTCCGCCAGGGATCGGTGCCAACAACCGATTGGAGAAACCGGTGGACGCCAACAAATCCAAGCACCACAATGCCCAAGATATATGTGGCAGATGGATATGCGCCTATACAGAATTATGCGTCTACTTATTTCCTGAAAGATGCTTCGTTTATGCGTTTGCGTGCTATACAACTGGGTTACAGCTTTGCTCCAAACATTATAAACAAAGTGGGAGCCAAATCGTTGCGCATCTATTTTGTTGGTGACAATGTATTCACCATCAGCAAATTTCCAGGACTCGATCCCGAACGTACCAGTTCGAGCGGTACTTATGTAACCTTCCCACAGATCAAGACTTTTACGTTCGGAGCTTCTGTACAATTTTAACTTCTTAAAACACGCTGATGAAATGAGCTCATAAAGATTTTTCAAACTCAAAAGGCGAATTCCATCTGACCATTAAAAACAATTAAAAAAATAACAGATGAAATCTATATATAAATACATGTGCGGGCTGATGCTGATCTCGCTCATGACCATTTCCTGCAAAAAAAATATATTGGATGTATCGCCACGCGATAAGCCTTCTACCGCTGTTTTCTGGCAAACAGAAGCCGATGCAGACTATGCGTTGACCGCCTGCTATAATTTTTTATATGCCGGTGGCGGCGGTTATTCCACTTCCCAGTTCCAGATATATGCCTGGGATAATTTTACCGATAATTCTTACGGACAATACAACTATGGTGGCGGACAAGCGGCGTTAAGCTCTGGCATTACACCGCAATCGGGAGACTATGTGTATTCTTATTACGAAAACAGTTACAAAGCCATTGCCGCTATTAATTATTTTCTTGCCAATGTTGAAAAAGTGCTCACCGGCGAAAAGCTGGAACGCTACAAAGGCGAAGCCTATTTTTTACGTGCATTCAATTATTTCTGGCTGGCGCAGTTATACGGCAATGTGGTGATTACTACCGAAGATCCGTTCAGTCTCGATTTTCGTGAAAAGAAAGCAAAATCTACAAGAGACGAAGTGTTGCAACTGATAAACGATGATTTGGATAAAGCCATTGCAGCCTTGCCCGACGATTCTTACGGTAACGGTCATGCGGTAAAAGGTTCAGCACAAGGCTGGAAAGTACGGGTATTGCTTTTCCAGAAAAAATATCCGGAAGCAGCGGCGCTGGCAAAACAGATCATCGATGGTGCTGTGTTTAATTTGTACGATGATTATATGGGCAATTTTTACAAACCGGCGCAGAACAACAGCAAGGAAATTATGTTCTCTGTAAAATACCAGTTGCCCAATGTATCGCACCAGGATAACGGACTGGCTGTTCCATTGCATCGTTGGAAAGGTGCGTTGGGTACGCAAGACCTGATTGATGAGTATGAAACAAGCACCGGTAAAATGATTGACGAGCCTGGCACGGATTACAACCCTGCCAACCCGTATGCAAACAGGGATCCGCGGATGCGCATGACGTTTTTCTTTCCTGGAGATACCAAAGCTTCGAACGGTTGGCCCTTTACAGGCGACCTGGCAGTGGCAACTCCCGGAAAAGATTCCTGGATAGATGGATATTATGCTGTTAAAAAATGGCTGGACCCTGCTTTGGTAAACCCCGATTATGGTACATTGGGTGATAACGACTTTGTGCTGCTGCGTTATGCCGATGTGTTGCTGATGCATGCAGAAGCAGAGAATGAGGCCAATGGTCCTGCCAACGCCTATAGCTCTATAGATGAAGTGCGGGAAAGAGCCGGCATGCCGCCTTTGCCTACGGGACTTTCAAAAGATGAAATGCGCGAAAGGATAAGACACGAAAGGAGAGTGGAATTTGCATTGGAAGGGATTCGCTATTTCGATTTGCGCAGGTGGGGCATTGCCACAGAAAAACTGAATGGTTTTGTGCCAAACCCGTTGTTCCCCAATATTAAAACCAAGTACGAAGATAAATACCAGTTTTGGCCCATTCCGCAAACGGAAATAGACAGGAACCAGCCCGAACTGGTACAAAACGATGGGTACTGACGAATTGTATTTCAACTTTCTATACGCAGTTAGTTTAATTCGGCCGCTTCATTCCTGGAGCGGCTTCTTTCAATGTTAAAAAAACAATTGTGTAATAAAAAGATATTGCACTTGAAATACTTGTAAGCCGGTATCAATATATTTGAATTTATAACCCGTTTCAATAAACGCGGTTGCATAAAATGTATATCTAATGATAAAGAAAATAATATTCCTCGGTCTGTTGTTTTGGTCCGTAAATAGTTCTGCACAAAATAACAACCTGAAACTTTGGTACAAACAACCCGCCAATGCTGCTGTTAAAGATGTGAGCGAGGGATGGAAGAACGACCCGGAATGGCTGCGCGCTTTGCCTGTAGGAAATGGTTTTACAGGAGCCATGGTATTTGGTGATGTGAATAAGGAGCGTTTGCAACTAAACGATAAAACCTTGTGGAGCGGCAGTGTAGCTGATAATGACAATCCCGATGCTTTTGCATCGCTTGCAGAAATACGAAACCTGCTGTTTGCCGGCAAGTATAAAGAAGCAACAGAACTTACCAATAAAACGCAGATCTGCAAGGGCGCCGGCTCTGGTCACGGCAACGGCAGCACTGTTCCGTTCGGATGTTTTCAAACCATGGGTGATCTGTGGCTCGATTTTAATAAGTCATCAACATATACTAACTATTATCGCGACCTTGATTTGATCAATGGCATTGCAACGGTGCAATACGAGCAGGAAGGAATAAAGTATAAAAGAGAAGCTTTTGCCAGTTTTCCTGATAAGGTAGTGGTAGTGCATTTGTCGGCTTCCAAACCTGGCAGCATTTCATTTGCGATGGGAATGGATCGTCCCGAAAGATTTAACACCATCGCTCTTAAAGACAGGCTGAGCATGAGCGGAGTGATGAACAATGGTGCAGGTGGAGACGGTATGTTGTATACAGTAGAAGTGGTACCCGTGCTAAAAGGCGGAAAGCTTTTGGTAAAAAACAACACCCTTGAAATAAGCAAGGCTAATGAAGTTACGCTCATCATTAGTTCGGCTACCAACTATCGTTTGCATTATCCTGATTATACCAATGCCAATTATAAAGCTGAGCTTGCAAAAACGCTGACAGCAGCTGTTGCTAAACCTTATGCGCAGATGCGGAAAGATCATATAACTGATTTTTCTGCGTTTATGAACCGTGTAAGCCTCCGCCTCGGCGATCATACAAGTGCTAAGTTGCCCACCGATGAACTGCTGGTACAGAACAAACAATCGCAGAACGAACAATACTTGTACAGCCTCTATTTTCAATACGGACGTTATTTGTTATTGTCTTCATCCAGAAAAGGCAGCCTGCCTGCCAACCTGCAGGGCATGTGGGCTAATAAAATTCAAACGCCGTGGAACTGCGATTACCATACCGATGTAAATGTGCAGATGAACTATTGGCCGGTGGAAGTAGGCAATTTGTCTGAAAGCCATTTGCAGTTAACCGACCTGATAACATCGTTGAAGGAACCGGGCGAAAAAACGGCTAAAACGCATTATCATGCCGGTGGATGGGTAATGCACCCTATTACCAATGTATGGGGATTTACTGCTCCGGGCGAACATCCTAGCTGGGGACTGCATGTAGGCGCCAGCGCCTGGTTGAGCCAGCATTTGTGGGAGCATTATGCGTTTACGTTAGACAAAGACTATTTGCGCAAAGTGTTTCCTATGTTGCAGGGTGCCTCTGCTTTTTACCTCGACTGGCTGGTGAAGGATCCCGCAACTGGCAAATTGATTTCAGGCCCTGCGGCTTCGCCCGAAAATACATTTGAAGCGCCCGACGGCAGTACCGGCAGCATTAGCATGGGACCGGCGCACGATCACCAGGTGATCCACAATTTGTTTGCGAATACCTTACTGGCGGCGCAGGCGCTGGGCATACAAAATGAGACCATCACAAAAATTGCTGCGGCACAAGCGCAGTTGCCCGATCCTGCCATTGGCAGCGATGGCCGTTTAATGGAATGGGCCAAAGAATTTCCGGAAAAAGAACCTCACCATCGCCACGTTTCCCATTTGTTTGCTTTGTATCCCGGCAGCCAGGTATCTTATTATCAAACGCCGCAATTGGCTGCGGCGGCACGCAAGTCGCTCGAAGCACGCGGAGATGGCGGCACCGGCTGGTCGCTGGCGATGAAGATCAGTTTTTGGGCAAGGTTGCATGACGGCGATCATGCATTGACGTTATTGAATCGCCTGTTGAATCCCGTGCAGGTAACCGGCGTGGAAATGACCAACAGCGGCGGAACCTATGCCAACCTGTTTTGCGCGCATCCGCCCTTCCAGATAGACGGCAATTTTGGCGGCACGGCAGGCATAGCCGAAATGCTGCTGCAAAGTCACGAAGCGTTTATTGAGCTGCTACCCGCGCTTCCTTCGGCATGGAAGGAGGGGGAAGTGAAAGGACTTTGCGCCCGGGGCGGTTTTGAACTGGATGTGAAATGGAAAGATGGAAAACTGGCAGGCGCATCGCTGCTTTCAAAAAAAGGTGGTAGCTGCAAAGTGCGATACGGGCAAAAAGAAATAACAGTTGAAACGACGGCGGGTAAGCGGTATGAGTTGAAGGAACTGATGAACTGATTTACGTTCACAAGCGGCGGGGGATGCCTCGGCTGCGCTCGGCATGACGCGAAGAGAACGCAACCAAAAACAATAAACCCAAAACGATAAACCAAAAATAAAAACGGAAAAGCACCCGCAATATGCTAAAAAAGAAAAGATACATTTTACTCTTGGTGCTGGTAGCAACTGCAGCAGTGATTTATTTCTGTAACAAAAAAATAAGCGATGCTGCCGAAGGAAAACTGTATACAGATATTAACGCCATTCCCTACAATAAAACCGGGTTGTTGCTGGGCACAGGAAAGTATCTTGCCAATGGCAAGGTAAATCCATACTACAGTTTCAGGATTGAAGCTGCGAAAAACCTTTTGCAATCGGGCAAAATAAAGTTCCTCATTATCAGCGGCGACAACAGCACTAAAGCTTACGACGAACCTACGCTTATGCGGAATGATCTCATCAGCGCAGGCATCGACTCAACCGTTATATTCCTTGACTATGCCGGTTTCCGGACCTTTGATTCTATCGTAAGAGCCCGTGAAATATTCGGGCAAAGCAATCTAACCATCATCTCGCAGCCGTTTCACAATCAAAGAGCAATATTTATAGCTTCCAAAGAAAATATAGCAGCCATTGGTTTTAACGCGGCTGATGTAAGTCACTCCAGGGGCATAAAAGTGCAGGTGCGCGAAAAGCTGGCACGTGTAAAAGTTTTTATTGATTACCTGCTTGGACAACAACCAAAGTTTCTTGGACCGAAGGTTGCCATACCTGTGTAGGAAATGTCTCACTCGCTAGCTGCGTTCGGCATCCTTCACGTCATTTCGAACGAAATAAGCTACGGAGGAGCGACGAGGCTTATGAGCGAGAACTATTTCATCGAAGATAAATCTCCTCAGGGATAAGCCAATGCTGACGCGAAGAGGAGCGGGATGTTGAACGCTTCGCAGCGCAGCCCGAATGGTGTTAGCCAGTATTAAAAAAGGTTGCCAACTTTCCAAAAGTTGGCAACCTTGCAGCCCGGCAAACCTCAAACCCAAAACAAAAAAAGCACCGGCACAATACCGATGCTTCCATAATGTAAACTTCGCTTACGCTATTTTCTTACACCCGTAGTAGCTCCGCCTTCCAGCGTAAGACTAACAGGTTTATTGCTTTGCCATGCACCTCTTGTAAAATCAGGTATATCCACCGTGCGCGATTTTTTGGCAACCGACCTTCCGCTCAAAGGCAAGATGCTGCTCCATGCAGCAGCGTCGTATACATCCTGGTCGAGCGGCAGCCCATTGCGCAGGCAGTCAATCAAACGCCAGTCCATAATAAAGTCCATTCCACCATGTCCACCCACTTCTTTTGCAATGTCGCCAATGTGCTTTACAATAGGCGGCGTATATTTTTTATACAATCCGTCCAGTTCTTCTTTGCTGATCCATTTATGGCCAAAAGCTATTTTTTCCGGTTCAGGATATTTTTGTGCAACGCCTTTTGTGCCGCTCAGCAGGTGTATGCGTGAGTAGGGGCGCAGTGTAGATACATCGTGCTGCAGCATCATCGTTTTGCCCTTATTGGTGCGGATGATGGTGGTGTTCATATTGCCGCGGTAGGGCTTATCAACAAATTCGTTGAAGAAAGCATCTTTGGCTGCCATTTCTTTAGCAAGATTGTTCAGTGTAAAATCGTTGGTGCTCATGCTTACCAGGTGATCCATTTTGTCGCCCCGGTTAATATTAAGACACTGGGCAATCGGTCCCAACCCGTGAGTAGGGTACAGGTTACCGTTATGAAGATAGTTTTGTTTCAGGCGCCACATATCTACATAAGCCTTTTTGTTAAACAGCCAGTCTTTGCTCAGGTCGTGTATATAAGCACCTTCTGCATGAAGCAATTCTCCAAACAAGCCGTTCCGCGCCATATTCAAAGTAAGCAGTTCAAAAAAGTCGTAACAGCAGTTTTCCAGCATCATGCAATGCTTTTTTGTATTTTCCGACGTTTCTACCAGTTCCCAGCATTCATCTATCGTTAAACCAGCATTTACTTCGGTAGCGGCATGTTTGCCATTCTTCATAGCATGTATGCATACCGGCGCATGCAAATACCAGGGTGTAGGGGTATATATTAGATCTACGTCATTGCTTTCGCACAGCGCCTTCCAGCCTTCTTCGCCACCGTATTCCTTCGCTTTGGGTCTTCCCCTTTTTTCCAATGTTTTTTGTGCCGCAGCTACTCTGTCGGGAAGTTTGTCGCACAGCGCGGTTATTTCCAATCCGTCTATATAACTCAATCTTCCTACAGCATCGCCACCCCTCATGCCCAGTCCAATAACACCTACGCGAACAACATCCAGTTTAGGCGCAGCATATCCACACATATTGAACCGCTGTTTGTTCTGTTCATGCGCAGCGGAGCGCTCCATTTGTTCGTCGGTGGCTTCAAAGGCAAAAGAGGAGTTGGCAGCGGCAAGCGCACCGGCACCCAGCGAAATATTACGCAAGAAGTTTCTGCGATTTGTAGTCATAATAGCAATTTTGTTGATTGCTGCAAGATCGACAAATAATGCTTTAATCGCGCCCGGTTAACAAATTCACGCAAACGTGTGATATGGCAAGGAAGTCATCAGCAGGCGAGAAGTTTTGAGTTTATAGTTTTTAGTTTGAAGTTTCAGAAACTATAAACCCCAAACCGGAAACGATAAACTATTCCCCAAACCTTTTCCCTTACTTTGCCATATGATGTCCCGAATAAACAAAAGCATATTCTTGTTCGCTGTTGTTCTTTATCCACTCTTTGCGCCAGCCCAGTCTTCTAAAATAAAAGTAGCCTGCATTGGCAATAGCATTACTGCAGGCTGGCATATGCTCAAAAATCCACAAACAGATACTTACCCCGCGCAATTGCAGCAAATGCTGGGAGACAAATATGAAGTGTTCAACTTTGGAGTAAGCGGTGCTACTGTATTGAGAAAGGGAGACAATCCCTATATGCAAACAGCGGCTTTTGCAAAAGCACTGAGCAGCAAGCCGGATATTGTGTTGATAAAATTAGGAACAAACGATAGCAGGGCGGTGAACCGTTTTTTGATAGCGGAGCATTTTAAAAAAGATTATGCTGCATTGATCGATACAATCAAAAGTGTGCAGCCCGCTTCAAGAATACTGCTTATGCTGCCGGTACCTTCTTATTTGAAAGATACACTAAAGCATTCCGACAAAGTGATCGTGCAGCAGATCATTCCCTTTATTCAACAACTGGCATACGAAAAAAAATGTGAAGTGCTCGACCTGCACAGTTGGCTCACCGATAAGCAATATTTGTTTCCCGATTCTTTGCATCCCGATGCCGCAGGAATGAAGCTGATAGCAGAACGTGCCTATGCAACCATTGTGCAGCCGTTGGCGCCATTCGATATTTTTAAAGCCATTAAAGAAGAAAAAAGAATCAGTTCTTTTTATGGATATGAATGCGCCGATTTTATTTTTAACGAACGTGCCTGCAAAATAGTTAAACCTAAAATTACCAATGGCGGACGGCAATGGGTATGGCGCGCCCGGTTTTGGGGGCATGAACCTCAAGCGGATATTGCCTTGCTCGAGCGTGGCTTTCACATTGTGTATTGCGATGTGGCAGAACTGTTTGGCAACAAACAGGCAATATCGATATGGAATAATTTTTACAGGTACATGCAGCGAGCAGGATTGAATAAAAAAATGACATTGGAAGGGATGAGTCGCGGAGGCGTGTATATATACAACTGGGCATTGGCAAACAAAAGAAAAGTAAACGCCATTTATGCCGATGCACCGGTGCTGGATTTAAAGAGCTGGCCGGGTGGCAAAGGAAAAGGTCCCGGCAGCGCTGCCGACTGGGAAATTTTTAGAAAAGATTATGGGCTTACAACTGATGAAGAAATTATGCGGTTTAAAGGAAGTCCTTTAGACAATGCGGAAAAAATTGCACGATTAAAAATACCGTTGTTGCACATAGTGGGCGATGCTGACGAAGTAGTGCCGGTTGACGAAAATACAGCGCCTTTTGAAGCACGGATAAAAGCAGCCGGCGGAAATATTACAGTGATTCACAAGCCGGGCATAAAGCATCATCCGCACAGCCTTCCCAATCCTGAGCCTATTGTTATGTTTATTATGAAGGCTTCGGGAATGAAGTGAGCTGTCAGCGATCAGCCGTCAGCGATCAGCTTTCAGCAAGTCAGAAATAACAAGAACCCTGCCTGCACGCAGGCAAGAAGCAAGAACCAAAGAAAAGAAACAAAGATTTCTACAACGTATCACATACCGCTCCAAAGCTGACGGCTGACTGCTTAAAGCTGATGGCTGATTGCTGCCCGCTATTACAACGCAATTCTTCCGCCAGCCTGCGCAAAAAGCGACCTGGTTTTACCAATGTCGATCTGCGAAACATCTTTCTGAATATTGTTAAGCGACCATTCGTGCGATACATCTACAAACAATACGCCCACGTGAACTCCTGCACCCGCAAACACGCCCCAACTGGCGGTTTTAAAATCATCTTTGTCGAGGTTTTTAATATCGGTGAGTAAAAAAGCAGAAGCCCCACCAAAAACTCTTAAGCCAATCAGCGATTTTTCTGTTCCGAAAAGGTTGGCTCCAATGGTAACAGGTATTCTCAAGCCACTGATATCGTATTTAATATCATCTTCGTTCGTGTTTTCCGTTACATACTCGGTACTTTTTTTCACCCAGTAAAGCCCGGGCTCTATATAAGCCCTGGTGCCTAGTGCAACGGAGCCGCCAAACTGGTAACCCACCTGTGAGCGGTACTTACCGGTGGACGGATCTTTCGAAAAATCGGTAAGGTTAATACCTACCGCGGGTTTTATAGTTACCTGCGCAACAGCACTGTAACTTACAAAAACAAGAAAGCCAATCAATACTACTCTGTACTTCATACAAAACATTTAATTGTTAGCAATAGCGTTTCAACGTTCGGGTGCGAATTACATTACAAATACAACTGTAAAAATTGGATACGGTTTACATTAATAATGCATAAGTCCGGACAAGATGGATACGACTAAAAGCGGGCCAAAAATTGTAAGGTTGAAGTAACCTTATCCTGTTTTGCAAAAGGAGCGGATAAAAACGGAGGCATTCAACATAAGTCAGGCAGGAAACAGGAGGATAAAGATAAGAGGTGGTGTATGCGTGCCATGCCTGTATTGGTTTGCTAAAATAATACTTTTTTGTTTTTTCTGCGGCAATAGAATTTTTTAAGAAGGCGTAAGGTATAAGGTGGAAGGTATAAGGTGTGGGGAAGGGGGGGATGTTTACGGTTGATCAAACTGCAAACAACAAACGACAAACTTCAAACGAGTAACGCTTACAACCTGCTATCCTGTTCTCAAAACCTTTTCAACAAGTTCCTCCGGCGAATCGCAAAATACAATCCTGTTCTCCACATCAGTATATAAAAATTCTTCTGCTTCCATCTTTTCAAGGTGCTGGTGAAGATAGTTATAGTAACCGTTCGTATTTAGAACAAATATTCTTTTCCGATGGATATTCAACTGGTTCCAGGTAAGCATTTCAAACAATTCATCCAGCGTTCCATAACCGCCCGGTAAAATAGCTGCAGCATCGCACAGCTCGTACAGCATTTTTTTCCGGCTGTGCATATTGTCGGTCACTATTAGCTGCGTAAGCCCGTTGTGCTGCTGCTCCCATTCCACCAGTATTTCAGGTATTACGCCCGTTACATTTCCATTTGCCTTCAGCGCTGCGTTGGCCACGGCGCCCATAATACCTTTATTGCCACCGCCATAAATAATACCTATACCGGCTGCCGCTATGCTTGTTCCCAGCTTTTCAGCATCGTGCAGGTATTGCTCATGCGAACCTGGTCGCGATCCACAAAAAACAGCAATAGATTTTATACTCATAAATTTATATTCTCAGCCGCAGCTTTGTTATTCTCATTTCATTTGCGAATCTGCAGCCATTTAATAAACAATAATACATCACCTGTTCAAAGCATCCATAATATTTTTATGTGAAGAGTGAGAGTTTTATTTATCTTTCCTGCCAAACAATGTGCTTATGTCTCCATGGTTGTTGTTTTCGTTTGTTATAGGATATTTTGCTGTTTTGTTAGGCGTTGCCTGGTATACTTCGCGCAATTCCAATAACGATACTTTTTTTATTGGCAATAAAAACAGCAACTGGATGCTGGTGGCCTTTGGTATGATAGGCACATCGCTTTCGGGTGTAACTTTTGTAAGCGTGCCCGGCGGTGTGGGCGATGTGGCAGGCGGAGCATTTAAGGGCTTTGCCTATATGCAGGTTACCATTGGCTACCTGATAGGGTATGCTGTAATTGCGTTTGTGTTGCTGCCGCTGTATTACAGGTTGAACCTTACGTCTATTTACAATTATTTACAGCAAAGGTTTGGAGATGCCGCTTACAAAACCGGCGCGTTGTTTTTCATCATCAGCCGAACGGCTGGCGCTACCGCAAGGCTATATCTTGTTATTAATATCCTCCAGTTTTTTATACTCGATAAAATGGGCGTGCCTTTTATTGTAACCACCGCCTTTATTTTATTAATGATTTTGCTGTATACGTTTGAGGGGGGGGTGAAGACCATTGTGTATACCGATACACTGCAAACCACCTTAATGGTTACCGGTTTAATTGTTTGCGTTATTTACATTCTGAACCAGATGAACATCAGCGGTGGCGAAGCACTGAGCCAGATGAGCGATAAAGGATACCTGAATATTTTTAATACGGATGTAAACAGCAAAGGTTTCTTTCTAAAACAAATTGTGGGCGGTGCTTTTATTACCATTGCTATGACGGGGCTGGACCAGGAAATGATGCAAAAGAACATCAGCGTAAAGCGCCTGGGCGACTCGCAGAAAAACGTAATGACGATGGCGGTTATAATGGCAGGGGTGCTCTTTCTTTTTTTAATGCTGGGAGGATTGCTGTACCTGTATACACTTTCCAAAGGCGGCAATTATGTAGATGTAACGGGTATAGACGGCAGCGTAACAAAACAGTTGCTGGTGGCAGATCCGAACAATCCCTCGCAAACCATGAATGTAATTGGCGACAAGATGTTCCCGTCCATCGCTATGAATTTTCTTCCGCCGGCTATCAGCATTATTTTCATTATAGCGCTTATTTCTGCCCTGTTTCCCAGCGCCGATGGTGCATTAACGGCGCTCACCTCTTCGTTTTGTATCGATATACTGGGCTTAAAACGCAGAACTGATCTTGACGAAAAGGCAAAGAAGAAAAAAAGGCTCACTGTGCATTTTACATTCGCATTTATATTCCTCCTTTGCATTATCGTTTTCCACATTATTAATAACAACAGCATTATTGATGTAATACTCGACCTGGCGGGTTACACTTACGGACCATTGCTGGGACTGTTTGCCTTTGGCATGTTTACCAAACGCATTTTGCCCAACACTGGCGCCGTTACTGCCGTATGCTTAATAGCGCCCCTATTATGTTATTTTATCAGCAAATATTCCGGCGCCTGGCTGGGCGGATTCCAGATTGGAATAGAATTGCTGCTGTTGAATGGCTTTCTCACTTACCTGGGTTTGCACATGATTTCAAAAAAAGGCGTTGCAACGAACTAAACGGACGAGTTGGTTCGTTTAAGGTTGGGGCTATTGTTTGAGGTTTGACGTTTGAAGTTTGCCGTTTGAAGCTTGTGACCCCGCAGACGCTTCAAACTACAGACACGAAACCCCAAACGCTGTAACTTTGACAAAAGTTTGAATTGGAAATACTGAACCCGCTTGCAGAACAATACGCTGAGCAGTTTACTACGCCCGATGATGATTTGCTGAAAGAGGTAGCGGAATTTACCACTCGAACACATGCCAAAGCGCATATGCTGAGTGGGGTGGTACAAGGCAGGCTGTTGGAAATGCTGGTGCGCATGATCAATCCCGTTATGGTGCTGGAAATTGGAACATTTACAGGATACAGTGCCTTGTGTATGGCCAAAGGATTACAAGCGGGCGGCGAAGTGCACACCATAGAATTACGCGAGGAAGATGCGGCTGCCGCCAGGAATTTTTTTAACAAAAGCAGCATAAAAGATAAAATACATTTGCACGTTGGCAATGCGGTGGAAATAATACCCACACTGCAAAAAGAATGGGACCTGGTTTTTATAGATGCAGATAAAGTGGGATATACCCGTTATTACGATCTTGTTATCAATAACCTGAAAAAAGGCGGGTATATATTGGCCGATAATGTGCTGTTTCACGGGCAGGTACTGTCTGAAAATAAAGAAGGTAAAAACGCAAAGGCAATACATGCCTTTAATGAATATGTAAAAAACGATAGCAGGGTTGACTGTGTATTATTAACTGTGCGCGACGGACTGCTGCTGATCAGGAAAAAATGAACAGATATCTAATGACGCGAAAAACAACATTTCTGTTATGTATAAGCGCCGTGATGCTATGTAGTGTTGCGCGGGCTCAAAATCCAACGATCGTTCAATACGTTAATACCTACAAGCTGCTTGCCATACAGGAAATGCAGCGTACCGGCATCCCAGCTTCCATTAAGCTGGCACAGGGCATTCTCGAAACGCAGGCCGGGCAAAGCGATCTTGTAATGCGATCCAACAATCACTTTGGTATTAAATGCAAAACAGCTTGGGCGGGCAACAAGGTTTACCACGATGACGACGAACGCGGCGAATGCTTCAGGGCATATGCTTCTGCCAGCGACTCCTATCGCGATCACTCAGACTTTTTAAAGAACAGCCAGCGCTATGCTTTTCTTTTTAACATCAACCCCGAACACTATAAAGAATGGGCAAAGGGCTTGAAAAAAGCAGGTTATGCCACCAATCCCAAATACTGGCAGCAACTGGTAAAATACATTGAAGACTACGATTTGAACCTCTATACCTTGGTAGCATTGGGCAAACGATCTATGAGCGACGAAAGCGCTTTTTATGCCGTAGCAGACATTCCCGCTTCAGCCAATCCCGCTGTTGTAAATACAGCGATTACTCCCGCTGCCGGGTCGCCCGCCGTACATGAATTGGTGGATGTTGGAACTGCTGAACCTGTAAGGGCAAAATATCCCGAAGGAGAATTTAAGATCAACGATACCAAAGTAATGGTGGTAACTGCGGGTACGCCGTTGCTTGCCATAGCCGAGCAACGTGGCATGCGATACAAGCACCTGCTGGATTTTAACGACCTTGAAGAGGGCAACGATGTTATTTTGAAAGATCAACTTATTTTTTTGCAGCGAAAAAGAAAGCAGGGGAGTGCTGCTACACACCTTGTGCTGAAAGGCGAATGCCTGTATGACATTGCGCAGCAGGAAGGTGTAAGACTGTCGAATTTACTGGAGTACAACCGCCTGGAGCCGGGGCAGGAACCCATGCCCGGGCAAATGATATATTTGCAGAAAGGGGCTGCCAACGATGCTTTTAAGGCGGGACAAACCATTATTGTTGCAAACAGCGTGGCGCAGGTGCAACCGCAGGTTCAGCAAAACGAGGAACTGATGGCAGCCGCAAAGCCCGTAGTGAGGCACATTGTGCAAAGCAAAGAAACATTGTACAGCATTGCCAGGAAGTACGAGGTGGGTGTAACGGATATCAGAACATGGAACAGGCTGGACAAAGACAATATTCGGGTTGGACAGGAACTGCTGATCTTTAAAAATTAAGCATGGCAGCCATACAGGTACACGATAAGCTTTTTGAACCATACATTACACGCGATGCCATCGTTATTCGGGTAAAAGAAATTGCCCGGGCCATTGAAAAAGACTACGCCGGCAAAACACCTTTGTTCATTGCCATATTAAACGGATCGTTCATGTTTGCTTCCGACCTTTTCCAGGAGCTGAACATGCCCGCCGAAATATGTTTTATTAAGCTCGCATCATATAAAGGCACCAAATCTTCCGGAAATGTAATTACTTCTATTGGGTTGGATACGGAGCTGTTTGCAAGAGATGTGATTATACTGGAAGATATTATTGATACCGGCAAAACGATGCATGAATTTCTGCCCCAGCTAAGGCACCAGCATCCCGCCTCTTTGAAAATATGTGCATTGCTGAACAAACCCTCTGCAACCGTATATCCTGTGCAGGTAGATTACCTGGGTTTTTCCATTCCCGACCGTTTTGTGGTAGGCTATGGATTGGATTATGACGGATTGGGCAGGAATATCAGGGAAATTTATCAACTGGCTGAATAGAGATAGGGAACTCATTCATAAAACAATGCCATTTAGTTAAGCTGGCGTTTAGCAAAGGTTCGAAGCTTTGCAAAGACGCTGATATGTTTCATCGCTGTTCATAAAGTTCCGAACCTTATTTGCAGCTGGCGGAATAGTTGGGTCATTATAAAGTCCTGTGAAATAATATTTTGTGTTCAATATCGTTTAGATGTACTAAACTGCATGAATGATGCGAAGCCCGGCCAAACAGATTGCTTTGCTTTTGGGGTGGCTCTGCGTATGTACCACAGTAACCGCCCAATTCTATCTGCGTGGAGAGATCAAGGATGACAAAAACAATCCATTGCAGAATGTGAAGATCATTGTTCACTCCACCGGATATCCGCATCTGAGCGGAGTAGGAGGGGCTTTTGGCATTACGGTAGCTCAAAAAACCGATAGCCTCAGTTTTTCGCTCGAGGGTTACGAATCCGTTTCTTACAAAGTAAATAACACGAACGAATACCAAAAGGTAGTGCTCAAAATGCTGCCTTATACTGCCAGCTTGCAAAAGCAGTATCTGTTATCGTACACCACTGCAAACGAAGGCTTATTTGCCCATAAAATGTCGATAGCCGACGAAACGTACAGCGCTCTGGTAGAAAATGCTTTTGTAAAAACCAACAATAATCCCGTAACAGGTTTAACCCTCAATGTAAACCGTGCCGCCTATAGCAATATCCGGCGTTTTATTAATATGAACAGCGTAGTGCCGGAAGATGCTGTGCGCATAGAGGAAATGTTGAATTATTTCAACTTCAATTATACCGCACCGGGGGGCGACAGCATATTTACCATTCGCTCACAACTCAGCTCCTGTCCCTGGAACCGCGATAACAACCTGCTGTTTGTACAGGTATGCTCTAAAAAGCTGAACCTCGACAAAATTCCACCCAGCAACCTGGTGTTTCTGATAGATGTTTCGGGGTCGATGGACATGCCCAATCGCCTGCCACTGCTCAAATCTGCTTTTCGTAAGCTGGTAGAAAACCTGCGACCTGTAGACACGGTGTCTATTGTGGTATACGGAGGTGTAACCGGGGTAATGCTGCCACCTACCGGCGGAGCCAATAAAGAAACCATATTGCAGGCAATTGAAGATTTGAATGCAGGTGGATTTACCCCGGGCGAAGCAGGCATCAGGCAGGCATACCGCCTGGCTCACAATACTTTTATCAAAGACGGTAACAACCGGGTAATACTCGCTACAGATGGCGACTTTAACGTTGGCGAAACCGGCGAAAAGGAGCTGGAAGCGCTTATTATGAAAATGAAGCAGGGTGGCATATACCTTACCTGCCTGGGTGTAGGCATGGGTAATTACAAAGATTCCAAGATAGAAGTGCTGGCTAAAAAAGGGAATGGCAATTTCGCCTACCTCGACGATGAGCGGGAAGGAGAAAAAGTGCTGGTTAAAGAGCTTACACAAACCTTGTATGCGGTGGCAGACAATGTATCGATGAACGTGCATTTTAACTCAGACGATATTACCGAATACAGGCTGATTGGTTTCGATAACAAACGTACAGCCCTTGTTGATACCAGCAGTACATTGCTGGGTGGCGAAATTGGTTCAGGTCATTCCGTATTAGCTGTATTTGAGGTTTCGCCCAACTCGCAAAAACAAAGAGCTGCAACAAACCAACCCGGCAGTATTGCCACGGTCACCATCAACTTTTGTAATCCCGGTAAAAAAACAGCCGTAAAGCAGTTGTACAACTGCACTTATAACTACAAACCGCTGGACAGTTTAGACCAGCATTACCGCTTTGCTACCAGTGTATGTATGTTTGGCGGATTGCTGCACAGCTCGCCTTACCTTAAAGCAGCAGGGTGGGATGAAGCCATCGCACTGGCTAAAAGTTCAATGGATATAGCCAACCCATTGCACACCGAGTTTTTTGATCTTTTAAACAAAGGCAAGAAGATTTACGCACCCGCCAAAAAGAAAAAAAGAAGGGGACAGGAATGAATTGCTGATTGCTGATTTTGTGATTGATGATTTGAGCGCCCATCCTGACCTTCCCAAAGGGAACGAATTCAGCGCACAGGGGCCAGCTTTACGCAGAGGTTTATTTTTGTTTCATGTTATTTGCTTCTTGGATCTTGCTTTCTTGGTTCTTGGTTCTTGATTTTTGGTTCTTGGGTCTCTGTGTTAGTTCTTACTTCTTGAATTTGTTATTTCATTTTAACATCTCCAATCCTAAATTTCAAATCTCAAATTCTCACAATTCTTATATTTGTTTGAAACAATACAGCCGCATGCACTCCATCATTCACCTGGATAAGATCAAAAAGAGTTATTTCATGGGAAAACAGGAATTGCAGGTGCTGAAAGGCATTTCCCTTGATATTTATAAGAACGAATACGTTGCGCTGATGGGTCCCTCGGGCTCCGGTAAAAGCACCCTGATGAATATATTAGGTTGCCTCGATACGCCTACCGGCGGCAACTATATGCTCAATGGTCATAAGGTGAGCGAAATGGCAGACAATGACCTGGCAGATGTAAGGAACAAAGAGATCGGTTTCGTTTTTCAGCAGTTTAACCTGTTGCCCAAATTAACCGCTGCCGAAAATGTGGCGTTGCCGCTTATATACTCCGGTATTCCTAAAAGACAACGTACAGAAATGGCAATGGAAGTATTAAAGCAGGTTGACCTGGCCGACAGGAGCCACCACCGGCCCAATGAGCTGAGCGGTGGTCAGTGCCAGCGCGTTGCCATTGCCCGGGCGCTGGTTAACAGTCCCTCGCTTTTACTGGCCGATGAGCCAACAGGTAACCTCGATACCAAAACTTCGTACGAAATAATGCATATATTCAGTAAACTGCAGGAGGCTGGAAATACCATTGTGCTGGTTACGCACGAAGAAGACATTGCCAACTACGCCAAAAGAATTGTTCGGTTACGCGATGGCGTTATTGAATCGGACAGGAAAACTGCGGAAGCAGTAGTTGGGTGATTTGGGTTGATTGGTTAAATTGAGTAAGTTGGTTGATTGAGTTAACTGGTTAATTAAGTTGATTGGGTTGATTGAATCATACGCCGTGGCTCGTGTCTCATGAGCCACGTGTAGATTGTTGCCGAAGGTTGTAGATTGTTGCGGAAGGTTCGTGAGACACGAACCTGGGCGGGGTGCTAGGATTCGCAGATTTAGATTGTGCATTTTTTCTCAGTGTATTGCGTTTCGCAGTGATATAAACAGCAAGAGCCTTGACTGATCCCAGGCCTCCTCGCCGTGGCTCGTGTCTCACGAGCCACGTATAGGTTGTTGCGGAAGGTTCGTGAGACACGAACCTGGGTGAGGAGGTAGGATCCGCAGATTTAGGTTGTGCATTTTCTCAGTGTATTGCGTTACGCAGAAAAATATAAACAGCAAGAGCCATCGGCTCGATTACATTTGTAAGGACGGATTTTAATCCGTCCACTAACCACTAGCCGCTAAAGCCACTCACCAGCATGAAAATATATACAAAAACCGGCGATAAGGGAACAACCGCACTGATAGGCGGCTCCAAGGTGTCGAAGTCACATCTCAGGATTGAAGCTTATGGAACGGTGGACGAGTTGAATTCCTATTTAGGGTTGTGTCGCGATTTGTCAGACGATGAGGTAACAAAATCCGATTTGCAAAAAATACAGGAACAGTTGTTTACTACCGGCGCCATTCTCGCATGCGATCCGGATAAAAATATTAAAATGCCTCTCCCCGACATGCAGGAGCGCTATATTACAGATCTTGAATCGGGCATAGACAGCATGGAAAAAGTTTTGCCGGAGATGAAGTTTTTCATCCTGCCGGGCGGTCATCCGCTCATTTCTCATATACATGTTGCCCGCACCATTTGCCGCCGTGCCGAGCGTTGCTGCGTTCGTTTGAGTGAGGAATCCAACGTTGATCCGCTCATTCTTGTTTTTCTCAACCGGCTGAGCGATTACCTGTTTGTGCTGGCGCGGTATACCGGGCATTTGAAAGGTATAGGAGATATACCGTGGAAGCCCGAAAAAGGGTAAAGTATGGAACGCATCCGCCGCTGTGGACTGTGTCTCACGGTCCACGAAACGATTTACACCATCTTCCCATCCTTCATGTGCAATATCCGGTCGCTCATTTGCGCCAGTTCTTCATTATGCGTAACAATCAAAAAGGTTTGCTGCAAGGTATCGCGCAGGCGAACAAAAAGTTTGTGCAGTTCCCTGGCGTTGGCAGAGTCGAGGTTGCCTGTAGGCTCGTCGGCAAAAACAATATCGGGGTTATTGATCAAAGCTCTTGCTACCGCTACCCGCTGCTGTTCCCCGCCCGACAGCGCCTGCGGTTTGTTCTCCATCCTGTCTTTTAAACCCAATATATCCAGGAGCTTTTTAGCGTTGATTTCTGTTTCTTTTTTCTTTTTGCCAGCCAGCCAGGCAGGAATGCTTACATTTTCGAGCGCCGTAAATTCGGGCAAAAGATGGTGAAACTGGAACACAAATCCCATATGCTTATTGCGGAAGCCAGCCAGTTGTTTGCCCTTCAACTGGTCTACCCGCTGATCTTTTAAAAAAACCGAACCGGCATCAGGGTAATCGAGGGTGCCAATAATGTGCAAAAGCGTGCTTTTACCCGCTCCCGATGATCCCACTATACTTACAATTTCCCCTTGCTTAATGTCAAGGCTAACGTCTTTTAATACCTGGAGGTCTCCATAGGATTTTACAATATTTTTAGCCGACAGCATCAATGTATAATTGGTTGATTTAAAACTGAAAATTAATCATTCAACCCACACCAGGCAAAAGGAATCAACAATAAATATTATTGCCTGCCGTTCATTTTCGGCGATGGTGATAAGTGAATTTGGAAATTACGTGTTAAACTTTACTTTTGCGGAAAAATCGACGGTAAAATAAGTTTCCTTTATTTATTTTCCGTGGGTAGAAAAGATCTGATCATCTTAAAAAACTAATAAATGTTCTGGACACTTGAATTGGCATCGTACCTGGAAGACGCGCCCTGGCCGGCGACCAAAGACGAACTGATAGACTATGCTATCAGGAGCGGAGCTCCTATTGAGGTTATCGAGAACCTGCAGGAGCTGGAAGATGAAGGCGAAATATACGAGGGGATAGATGATATTTGGCCTGATTACCCTTCACAGGAAGACTTCTTCTTTAACGAAGACGAGTACTGATTGCCAATACAGGCATCGGTAATCGTTTAAAAATAGTACACGCCCTGGTTTGCCGGGGCGATTTTTTTTTGAAAAAACAGCCGCAGGTTTGCAATTTCGTTTAATGGACGAATCAGCGGCTAATGAAGCTTTTAAGCATATGGACGTTAAAACGGCATACAACAGTTGGGCGGAACAATACGATAGTAATCGCAACCGCACGCGAGACATGGAGGCGTTGGTTTTGAGGAAAACATTGTCGCCGTTAGCGGTGCGCTCCTGCCTGGAAATAGGATGCGGCACCGGCAAGAATACGGTGTGGCTGATGGAAAAATGTGCTGTTGTTACTGCGGTTGACCTGTCGGAGCAAATGCTGGAAAAAGCAAAACAGAAAATACAGTCGCCGCAGGTTTCGTTTGTGCAGGCCGATATTACTGGCAACTGGTCTTTTGCCCAACAGTTATATCAATTAATTACATTCAGCCTGGTACTGGAGCATATTGAACACCTGGAACCCATATTTAAAAAGGCTGCTGCTGTGCTTAACGCGGGGGGATTTGTGTATGTTGGAGAATTGCACCCGTTTAAACAATACACCGGCACCAAAGCCAGGTTCGACACGCCGGAAGGAAGACAGGTGGTTTCTTGTTTCAATCACAACCTTTCCGACTTTTACAAGGCGGCAAAAGCCAGTGGTTTGCAACTGGTAGATATGAATGAATACTTTGATGAAGATGACAGTAATGGCGTGCCCCGGATCATATCGTTGCTGTTTCAAAAATCAAACTCAGCGGCATAACCGGTGGATGAGCTGGCTGTGCTGCGGGTATTGTGCAGTAAGATGCACCGCGTTTGCCATTTCAAAATCTTCAAAATCAAAACCCGGAGCAACTGTGCAGCCAACAAACGAGAAGGTGGATTCCGGCGCAGGTTCACTCGCAAACCAGCAGTTTGCCGGTACCATATGTTGAAATGTTTCACCATTGGCAACATTGTTTCCGAGGCGTACAATGCTCAATACTCCATCGGGGTAAATAGTATAAATCAATAAACCATTACCGGCATAAAAGTGCCAGCACTCGTCGCTTTTAATGCGGTGGAAGGCGGAAAAATTCCCTTGTTCCAATAAAAAATAAATGGCTGTTGAAAAAGACCGGTCGCCGGTAAAGCGCCCCGGTAATGCATGGGCATTAATGAGCTCCTGGCTTCTGTACGTTTCCTTGTAATAACCACCTTCCGGATGAGGCTTGAGGTTGAAGGCAGTAATGAGTGAAGAAGCCGTTGTCATGGAAACGTGAAAAATGAAAAGTGAAAAATGAAGGTCTGAGGTGAAAGATTCAAAGGTTTCCAACTTTTCAAAAGTTGGAAACCTTTTATGCGAAGATGAAGAAACGTGAAAAGTGAAAGGGCAAAATCTGAACCTCATCTTTCTTCTTTCACCTTTGACTTTTCCTCCTATTTTTCCAGCGCAGTCAGCACTTCTTCTGTTACACCCATAAACGAGAAGCCACCATCGTGAAACAGGTTCTGCATGGTAACCATCCGGGTAAGATCGCTGAACAATGTTACGCAGTAAGATGCGCAATCGTCGCTGGTAGCATTGCCTAAAGGACTCATTTTTTCGGCATAAGTAATAAACCCGTCAAAGCCCTTTACGCCGCTGCCTGCGGTGGTGCGCGTGGGTGATTGAGAAACGGTATTTACCCTTACTTTCTTTTTCACTGCATAATGGTAGCCAAAGCTGCGGGTTACGCTTTCCAGCAATGCCTTGGCGTCTGCCATTTCACTGTAATGCGGAAATACGCGTTGCGCAGCAATATAGGTTAATGCCACCACGCTGCCCCATTCGTTCAGTGCATCCAGGTCCCAAGCAGTGCGCAACACCCGGTGCAGCGACATAGCGGAGATATCGAGTGTTTTTTGATTAAAGCCGTAATCCAGTTCAGTATATGTTTTTCCTTTGCGTACGTTCAGGCTCATGCCTATGGAATGCAGGATGAAATCTATTTTTCCGCCAAAATGCTCCATAGCACCTTCAAACAACTTTTTCAGATCATCCATATTGGTTACATCTGCCCCAATTACAGGCGCATTCACCGCTTCAGACAGCTTGTTGATCTCACCCATACGCAATGCTACCGGCGCATTGCTCAATACCAGTTGAGCGCCTTCTTCATGACACTTCAAGGCAGTTCTCCACGCGATGGATTTTTCATCAAGCGCACCGAAAATAATTCCTTTCTTTCCTTGCAAAAGGTTGTAAGCCATATTGAATTTTTTAAAAATTTGTGCGTAAAAATAGGCATTCGGCGGGAAGTTGCAAGACCCAAGACCCAAGAAACAAAAAACAAGAACCCAAAAGCAAAAACTAGGGCTGGTTTATAGTTGACTGCTTATCGTTTTCAACTTCTGATCATAAGCCACAAGCGATAAATTTTTCCAGGCTGAAAGCTGATCGCAGACGCTGACCGCTCCTTCCCCTAAACTTAATATTCTGTTCATCTCCTGTTTACAACACTTGCTTTTTTTTGTATCATAACGCCTGTTTGTATGCCACCTCTTCATCCTGCCTCCGTTTTTATCTCTACCGTAGTAGACGATATGGTTACCATCGAAATAAAAGACGATCAGCTTACCGATGCTGATATTCATTATGCCATAACCGACGAAGCAGAGCACATTTGCCGCAAAGGGCATTTCAGGGGATTGCGCGTACAGCTGCGCATCGCCCATTTAAAAGACGGGTTATACCGCTTTATGCTTCGAAGCACAGGAAACGACAACTG
>JBQCFW010000199.1:0-43660 GCA_051958655.1 Agriterribacter sp.
AAATACCCGGTATACTTAACCCTCGTTTAACAACAAACGGAAACCCGTATGTTTTGGTTTCCGTTTGTGAATAACTTTTATAAAAAAATTTAAATGCTTGCTCTTTTTTCTTTAATCCTGGCGCTTTTACCACTGCGGCTACGCAGGAAGTACAGTTTAGCCCTGCGAACCTTACCTACTTTATTTAGTGTAACTGAGTCGATATTAGGCGAAAACAAAGGAAAAGTTCTTTCAACACCTACACCGTCGGATATTTTACGAACGGTAAAAGTTGCAGTATGACCAGAACCCTGACGTTTGATCACATCACCTTTAAAACCCTGGATACGGGTTTTGTTTCCTTCCACAACTTTATAATTAACGGTAACGTTATCGCCCGCTTTAAAGCTGGGGAAAGATTTACCAGGGGTCAATTGTTCGTGAACAAATTGTACTGCTGCGTTCATGACTACAAATTTTAAGGGACGCAAAGGTAACAAGCGAATGCTTAAATACCAAAATGTTTTGCAAATTTAAGATTTGAAATTTGAAATTTAAGATTCGAAACCAGCAGGAATCAACCACCCCATTTCAAATCTCAAATCACCAATTTCAAATTATCTGGCTACATTCACCGCTCTCTTTTCCCTGATAACGGTTACTTTTATCTGCCCGGGATAGGTCATTTCAGTTTGTATCTTCTGCGCTATCTCAAAGCTCAGTTTTTCGCTGTCGGCGTCGCTTATTTTATCTGCTTCGGCAATTACCCTCAATTCACGTCCTGCCTGTATAGCGTATGCTTTTTCCACACCGGGATAAGCCAATGCAAGGTTTTCCAGTTCCTTGATGCGCTGCAGGTATTGCTGCATAATTTCGCGGCGGGCACCGGGGCGGGCACCGCTAATAGCATCGCAGGCCTGCACTATGGGCGAAATAACATATTGCATCTCCATTTCGTCGTGGTGCGCTCCGATGGCGTTTACCACCGCCGGGTTTTCGCCATATTTTTCAGCCAGTTTGGCTCCCAGCAAAGCATGGCTCAATTCGCTTTCCTCGTCGGGAACCTTACCTATATCGTGTAAAAGCCCTGCTCTTTTAGCCAGCTTAGGGTTTAAGCCAAGTTCTGCAGCCATGGTAGCACACAAATTAGCCGTTTCGCGGCTGTGCATCAACAGGTTCTGCCCGTAAGAGGAACGGAAACGCATGCGTCCCACCAGTCTTACCAGTTCCTTATGCAACCCGTGAATGCCCAGCTCAATAACCGTTCTTTCGCCTATTTCCAACACCTGCTCTTCTAATTGTTTGCGGGTTTTTTCAACCACTTCTTCAATACGGGCAGGGTGAATACGTCCGTCTGTTACCAGCCTTTGCAAAGCCAGGCGGGCAACCTCCCTGCGCAGCGGATCGAAAGAAGAAAGGACAATAGCCTCAGGCGTATCGTCTACTATAAGGTCAACGCCGGTAGCGGCTTCAATTGCACGAATATTCCTTCCCTCCCGTCCAATGATCTGACCTTTTATTTCGTCGGTTTCCAGGTTAAAAACCGTAACCGTATTCTCAATGGTTTGTTCGGCAGCCGTGCGCTGAATGGTTTGTATTACCAGCTTTCTGGCTTCTTTGTTTGCCTTCAGCCTGGCATCTTCAATAATTTCCTGCTGCATGGTAAGCGCCTGGGTTTGCGCTTCGTGTTTCAAACTTTCCAGCAACTGCGCTTTTGCTTCCTCAGCTGTTAAAGCAGCAATTTTTTCAAGGCGGCGTATATGCTCTTCCTGGTGCTTTTCCAGTTCTGTTCTCTTTTGGTTTACTACTTCTATCTGCCGGTTCAAATTGTCTTTAATAGCATCATTTTCCTTCGACTGTTTCTCCAGATTTTCCAGCTTTTGAGTGAGGCTTTGTTCTTTCTGGCGCGCCCGGGTTTCCGACTCATTGATCTTTTTGTTTTTTTCCAATACTTCCCTGTCGTGCTCCGCTTTTAACTGTACAAACTTTTCTTTAGCCTCCAGCATCTTCTCTTTTTTCAGTGTTTCTGCCGATGTTTGAGCGTCTGAAACAATTTTTTGGGCCTGGGCATTGGCCTCATCTATCTGTTTTTTTGTGTTGGCCGCAAATATGAATTTACCCGCCACAATTCCTATAATCAGCGTTGCAACCGGTATTATAATGGACAAGACATTCAGTTCCATGAAATTTTGATTTAAACTGTTCTTTTATGTTTTTCCTTCCTATGCTCCTTGCAATCATAGTAAGTTGTAATGGGCGAAGATACAAAACAAGCCAATTGCTTAAGCATGAATTTACCGGCTGCAGCGCTTTTGGCTGCACGGGTTGCTAAGGCGTAGCCGCATTTTTCAGTAAATTGCAGCTCTAAAATTTATGCATGAAGAAAGGGATGGTTGCTTTTGTTGTTAGCCTGCCATTGTTTTGCCTGGCTCAAACCAGTAAATCAACAGCATTTTCAATAACAGGCAGTTTTAAGCAAATGAAAGATACGGTAGACTGGGTTTATTTGTATTATATAGCCGACAATAACCGGGTTACCGACAGTGTGAAAGTGCAGAAAGGTCAATATATTTTTAAAGGGGAGATTGACGAACCCACGGTTTCGAGAGTAAGAGCCAGGTATAAGGGAGCGGATGCCCCGGGAGTTGCTCCGCGGGATTTTGCAACGATCTTTTTGCAACCCGGGAAAATTACTGTTACCAGCGTGGATTCATTCTCCAACATCACTGTAAAAGGAGCGCCTGCGCATGCCACCTATAAGAAGTTTGAACAGCTTACCCGCCCGTTCAGCGATACCATGCAGCTTTACTATCAGCAATATGGCAAAGCAAGAGAGAGTGGTGATGTGGTTACCATGAAATCGATTGAATCAAAAGCCGAATCGCTGGAAAAAGTCATTAAGGAAACCGTCCTTCTTCCCTTCATAAAAAATAATAGCTCCTCGCCGGTGGCATTAATGGCATTGCACCAGTATGGGGGATACGATATTGATATCAACAAGGTAGAACCGCTTTTCAATGGCTTGTCGCCCGAGGTAAAAAAATACCCCTCGGCTATAGCGTTAAAGGAGCGCATTGATATTACCAAACGCACCGCTTTAGGACAGATTGCTGCCGATTTTACCCAGAACGATACGCTGGGCAATCCTGTAAAACTTTCTTCTTTGCGCGGAAAATACCTGTTGGTAGACTTTTGGGCAAGCTGGTGCGGCCCTTGCCGGCAGGAAAATCCCAATGTGGTACTTGCTTATAATAAGTTTAAAGACAAGGGCTTTTCGGTGCTGGGAGTATCGCTCGACAAACCGGGCGCAAAAGATGCCTGGATACAAGCGATTCACGACGATAACCTTACCTGGACCCATGTGAGCGATCTGCAGTTCTGGAACAACGCCGTCGCCAAACTGTATGGTATTCAATCCATTCCACAAAACCTGCTCCTTGATCCATCCGGTAAAATCATCGGCAAAAACCTGCGAGGGCCGGAATTGCATACCAAGCTGGAAGAGGTGTTGGGAAATTGATGATTGCTGATTTTGGGATTTCTGATTTCCAGGAATCGGGTTCATATAAATCAGAAATCTCAACATCAAGAATCAGAAATTCTTCTGAAAATTATTTTAGTGTTGCGATTATTTACTACCTTTGCCGCCCCAAAAAGTTCTTTTTTGAATTTGGGAGTTATCCGCCGCGGCGGATGACGTTAACACCAAAAACGTAAAAAAATGGCAAAAGAAATCAGTGGCTTTGTAAAGCTACAGGTAAAAGGCGGTCAGGCAAATCCTGCACCTCCCGTAGGTCCAGCGTTGGGTTCCAAAGGTGTAAACATCATGGAATTCTGCAAACAGTTCAACGCGCGTACCCAGGACAAAATGGGTAAAGTACTTCCTGTATTAATTACAGTTTATTCCGACAAATCGTTCGAGTTTGTCATCAAAACTCCGCCCGCCGCTGTTCAGTTATTGGAAGCTGCAAAAGTTCAGAGTGGTTCAAAAGAGCCTAACCGTACCAAGGTAGGTAAAGTGAAGTGGGACCAGGTTGAAGCAATTGCGAAAGACAAAATGCCCGACCTCAACTGTTTTACGCTTGAGAGCGCTATGCGCATGGTTGCCGGCACGGCACGCAGCATGGGACTTACCGTTGACGGACAAGCCCCCTGGGAAAAATAAAAATCTTCACTTTCCAAAAACTGAATGAAAATGGCAATCAGCAAAAAAAGAAAAGCCGTTCTGGCTAAAATCGATAAAACTAAGGTGTATTCCTTAAAGGAAGCGTCTACCCTGGTAAAGGAAGTGAATACAACAAAATTCGACAGTTCTGTTGATATACACCTGCGTTTAGGCGTTGACCCTAAAAAAGCCGACCAGGCCATCCGCGGTACAGTTACCCTGCCTCATGGCACCGGTAAAACAAAAAGGGTGTTGGTACTTTGCACTCCCGATAAGGAAGAAGCTGCAAGAGCGGCAGGTGCCGACTATGTTGGTCTCGACGAATTTGTAACAAAAATTGAAGGTGGCTGGGTTGATATTGATGTAATTGTGGCTACTCCTTCTGTAATGCCTAAAATAGGTAAGCTGGGTAAAATTTTAGGTCCCCGTAACCTGATGCCCAACCCTAAAACAGGCACCGTTACCAACGATGTGGCAGCAGCAGTAAATGAGGTGAAAGGTGGTAAAATTGCATTTAAAGTTGATAAAGCAGGTATTATTCACGCGTCTGTAGGTCGTGTAAGCTTTACACCCGACAAGATTGCCGAAAACAGCCAGGAATTTATCAACGCCATCATCAAAGCGAAGCCTTCTACCGCTAAAGGAACCTACCTTAAAAGCGCGTTCATGGCAAGCTCTATGAGCCCTGGTATTGCAATCGACACCAAATCATTAATGAACTAATGCTTTCACAGCATAAAAATCTTTTTGTATGACCAAACAGGAAAAAAACGAAGTGATTGAGTTGCTGAAAGGCAAGTTCTCACAATACAATAACTTTTACATTACCGATACAGAATCACTCACTGTAGAGCAGGTAGGTAAATTACGCCGCGCATGTTTCAGCAAAAATGTTGAAATGAAAGTGGCTAAAAATACACTGATCAAAAAAGCGCTCGAATCTATTGACAGCGCCCGTTATACCGGTGTATACAATTCTTTGAACAACGTAACCGCTTTATTGTTTTCAGAAAATCCTAAAGAGCCAGCTTTGATATTGAGCTCTTTCCGTAAAGAAAACAACAACGAAAAGCCTGTTTTAAAAGCAGCTTTTATTGACGGTGATGTGTTTGAAGGCGACAACCAGTTAACAGCTCTTACAACACTTAAGAGCAAAAACGATCTTATTGGTGAAATCATTGGCTTGTTACAGTCTCCTGCCAAGAATGTTATCAGCGCTCTTAACGCCGGTAACAAACTCGCAGCACTGGTTAAAGCTTTGGAAGAAAGAGCAAAGTAATGTGGCAATTTGAAAATTAGATAATTTGAAAATGGTTATCGCAAGAATCCATTCATTTTCAAATTTTCAAATCAGCACATTTTCAAATTAATTATCTCAGCCTGAGAGATAACATACAAACAAATTTTTTTAATAACTCCGCCGGAGCACAGGCAATGAAGGCGGTAAAAATTTGAAACAATGGCAGATTTAAAAGCATTTGCAGAACAATTAGTAAATCTTACTGTAAAAGAAGTAAACGAGTTAGCAACTATTCTGAAAGATGAGTACGGCATTGAGCCTGCAGCTGCTGCTGTAGCTGTAGCAGGTCCTGCTGCTGGCGGTGGCGCTCCTGCTGCTGAAGAAAAAACATCTTTCAACGTAGTATTGAAAGCTGCTGGCGCTAACAAACTGGGCGTAGTAAAAATCGTAAAAGATCTTACTGGTCTTGGTTTGAAAGAAGCTAAAGATCTGGTTGACGGTGCACCTAAACCAGTTAAAGAAGGCGTTGCAAAAGCAGAAGCTGATGAAATTGCAGCTAAGCTGAAAGAAGCCGGTGCTGAAGTAGAAATCGCTTAATTGATTTTGAAAGCATATAAAAAAGGTCATTCCATTTAAACCGGAATGACTTTTTTTATTGAGTAAAGCTCAAAAGCCTTATTTTCAACATTGGCTGTTCAACTTATTTCTATGAATTCTCCTACAGCAATCATAATAGGAAGCGGTGTTGCAGGAATGGCTGCTGCCACCAGGCTTGCAGTACAGGGATATTCGGTAACCGTATACGAAAAGAACAGCCATGCTGGTGGCAAACTTTCATTACTGGAAAAAAATGGATTCCGGTTTGATGCCGGCCCCTCGCTTTTTACCGATCCCGGCGAACTGGAAGCTTTATTTACTTATGCCGGCGAGAACATACAGGATTATATTTCCTACAGCAAAGTAGTGTGCGGCTGCAAATACTTTTTCGCCAATGGAAAAATATTTCATAGCTGGACGGACCGTGAGCAGTTGCTGGAAGAATTTGCAGAAAATTTAGGCGAACCAAAACAAAATGTTGCAGCTTATCTTAACAAAGCAGAAAAGTTGCATCACTCCATCGGCTCGGTTTTTTTAAACAATCCCTTTCAAAAAAGAAAAACCTGGCTAAAGGGTTCTTTTATAAAAGCACTGAGCGCTGTGCGGCCCTATATGCTATTTGATACACTGAACGAATACCACCAGTCAATGTTTAAAACCGGCGAAGCGATACAGCTGTTCAATCGCTTTGCTACCTACAATGGCTCCAATCCCTATAAGGCTCCGGCAATGCTGAGTGTTATTCCTTACACCGAGTTAAATGGCGGCGTATATTACCCTAAAGGTGGAATGATCAGCATTGCGCATGCGTTGCATCAACTGGCTATTAAAAAAGGCGTTCAATTCATTTTCAATGCCGCTGTAGACAGGATTATTTGTGCCGACAACCAGGCAAAAGGCATAGTGGTCGGCAATAAAAACATTTTCGCCAGCCTGGTGGTAAGCAACGCCGATGTATACTACACTTATAAGCAACTGCTGGATGATGAACGAACGGCGATGAAGATTGCAAAAGCCGAAAAAAGCAGCAGCGCTATTGTGTTTTACTGGGGTATTAATAAATTATACCCTCAATTGCAATTGCACAATATTTTCTTCAGTGGCGACTACAAGGCTGAGTTTGAAAGTTTGTTTGCCGCAAAAACCATTTATAAGGACCCTACCGTTTATATCAACATCACTTCCAGAATGGAAGAAGGACATGCTCCTGCAGGAAAAGAAAACTGGTTTGTAATGATCAATGCTCCTTCTGGCAACAAAAACAACTGGTCAGAATTCGTAGCATACGCGCGACAGCAGGTTCTAAAAAAACTGCGTGGCATGCTCAAAGAAGATATTGAGCCGCACATCGAAACCGAACTGATCCTGGATCCTTCCACAATTGAGGCCAATACAGGTGCGGCAGGTGGCGCCATTTACGGATGGAGCGCTAATACAAAATCAAATGCCTTTTTTCGCCCGCCCAACTTCAGTAATGAAATCCATGGACTATATTTTTGCGGCGGAACGGTACATCCCGGAGGTGGAATACCGTTGTGTTTACGAAGCGCAAAAATTGTGAGTGACCTGGCGAATAACAACGAGCATTAGCAATTGGATGACAACCTTTAATTTAGAACCTTTAAGGAATCTTGCTGTTGCCGGGCTGTAACAGTGAGGATAATAAAAAGCATCGAAAAGCAGGTAACAGATGTGGTTTGGCATAGCAACAGCCTGATTGGTTAGAGACAGTTGGAAGAGCTAAATTATTTGTTATCGGCATTCAACAATATAAAGTCTCGGACCTATCCTTTGTTTTGATTTATTTGTTCATGGTCATCAACAATCTAAAAAGCAACCAGCGTAAACGAATAGCAGTGTTTATTGCCATCCTGTTTCATGGTACAGGTTTGGCAGGCATGCTTTGTATTGACCGTTCAATGTTTGCATCGCTCACACCCATGAACATGCTCGTAATGTTTGGTCTCATTTGGTGGACGGCTCCTCAGCGAAATGCAGCGTTTTTTCTTTTTGCATTCATTTGTTATGCTGTGGGTTTTGTTGCCGAAGTTATTGGCACGCATACCGGCTATCTTTTTGGCAGCTACTCTTATGGGCCTACATTGGGATACCGGTTAAACCAGGTGCCTTTGCTGATAGGCATCAACTGGTTTATAATAATGTACTGCTGCGGAACTGCCATGTACCTGCTGCAGCAAAAAATCAGGAGCAGGCTTTTACCGGAAGACAAGCACAGCTTTACCTGGTGGGGCCGCGCTTCTGTTGTAATAGATGGCGCCTTACTGGCCGTTTTTTTCGACTGGGTAATGGAACCTGTTGCCGTTGCACTGAACTTCTGGCAATGGCACGGAAGCACCATACCTATGCTGAATTATATTTCGTGGTTTGCGGTGAGCGTATTGCTGTTGATTGCTTTTTCGCTGCTGCGTTTTAATAAAACAAATGCTTTTGCTGTTCACCTGCTGATGATTCAATTGCTGTTCTTTCTTATTTTACGAACACTTTTACCGTTGTGAAAAACTACGACTATATTTTTATTGGTGCAGGCTGTGCAGGTTTAAGTTTATTGATGCGCCTGATGGATGACCATTTATTCTCTAAAAAAAGCGTTCTCATTATTGATAAAGACAAAAAAGAGCGCAACGATCGCACCTGGTGCTATTGGGAAAAAGGAAGCGGTTACTTTGAAAGCATCGTATGCAAAACATGGAAAGAGCTGGTTGTAAAAAACAGGCTGGTATCGCAGTCGCTGGATGTTGATGGCTACTTATATAAGATGGTGAGGGGAATAGATTTTTATGAGCATTGCTTCAGGCGCATAGCTGCGTGCAGCAACATAGAGTACCGCATTGAAGAGGTGAGTGAGGTTATTAATAACAATGGCACAGTAGTTATTACCACCAGCACTGCAACGCTGAAGTGTAAGGCAGGTTTCGTGTTTAATTCCATTTTTCAAAAACCAACGCCCTCTAAGCGCAGGCATTACCTGCTGCAGCATTTTAAAGGATGGGTAATCAACACAGCAACCCATTGCTTCAACCCCCACCAGGCATTGTTGATGGACTTCAGTGTTGATCAGGAAAATAATCCTGCTGCTTTTATATATGTATTGCCTTTGTCTGCTACAAAAGCATTGGTAGAATACACGGTTTTTTCAGATGCTGTTTTCAGCCCCGAAGTGTATGACGAGGAATTGAAAAATTATATTCAGCACACATTGAAAGTGTCGGAATATTCTATTGAACATTCTGAGTTTGGTGTAATTCCAATGACCAATCATCGTTTCCCGGTATACAAAGATGGTATTGTTAATATAGGTACAGCGGGGGGACAAACAAAAGCTTCCACAGGCTATACCTTCCAGTTTATACAAAAGCAGGCAGCGCATCTGGCCGCCGCAATAAGAGGCAGAAGAATAGAGACGCGCAACCGCAGCTCATTCAGGTTTCATTTGTACGACAGCATTCTGTTGAGAATACTTGCCAATAAAAAGATGAAAGGAAGTGATGCATTTATGCAATTATTTCAACGTGTGCCAGCCTCGCTGGTTTTTAAATTTCTTGATAACGAAACGTCCTTTGCTGAAGACCTGAAGATATTGCGTGCTATGCCATCACAGGTGTTTTTGCCTGCGGCATTGAGAGAAATCAATAATTTGAGATTTGAGATGTAAGATTTGAAATTTACCGCAATCACCAGGTACGCTTTTTTATAAAAATTACCCTCGCTAATTTTCTGCCCTAATCAATCAGCAATTTCCTGAAAGACAACGAATCGCCATTAAACACGTTAAAATCTACTTTATTAACAATACCATTCACCCTGCCCGTTTCACTGTGTTGCCAAAACATCCATGGTCTTTCAATCCTCGGTTTATGAGGCTGCAGATAGTGCGCCACCCATAAAGGATAGCGGTCGAATTCCTCTCCCAGGTAATGTTCGTAAAAATCTACATTGGTATAAATAATCGGCTTCACTTTGTAATAAGCCTCAATAGTTTGCAACCATTCTTTTACTCTTAACTTAAGGTCTTTTGGCCGGGCGCCATACAGCTGTTCCACATCCAGCACCGGTGGCAGGTCGCCGGGTTCCAGCGTAACGTGTGCAATAAAGTTATCTGCCTGTTTTTTGCCGCTTTTAGTGGCTATAAAAAAGTGGTAAGCGCCCCGTACCATTCCTTCTTCTCTTGCCTTATACCAGTTCCGTTTAAACAGCTTGTCAACATTCGAAATGCCCTCGGTTGCTTTCATAAAGGCAAAGTCCAGCTGCATATTTTCAATATTCATCTTTTTCACTTCGCCCCAGTCAATTACATCCTGGTGGTGTGAAACGTCGATGCCGTGAATATTATAGTTAACCGGAATTTCTATTCCAAATGCATTGTAGCGAACAAAGTTTACACGATACTCTGTCCATTTCATATAAGCGTAAATGGCAGCAGCTCCTGCCAGCATAATTGCTGTCATTATCAGCAACGCCCTCCATCCAAAAATTGTATTCTTTTTTCTCGCCATAATGCTAGAAATCACAAAAAGCAAATCTCAAGAACCATATATCCAAATCAAAAATCAGAAATCTCAAGCCTTCCTGTACTTTGCTAAATTTACCAGCAGCACGCCGCCCAATATTACGGCTAAACCTGCTACCTGAAACGATGTAATGGTTTCGTTGGCAAATAAAAAACCCAATAATACTGCTACCACCGGATTTACATAAGCATGCGTGCTTACCTGTGCCGCCGGCCTTACTTTCAATAACCACACAAAGGAGCTATATCCTACCAGCGATCCCATTGTAACAAGGTAAACAATGGAAAGCCAGCCGCTGGCTGACACCTGCTGAGGATGAAAATCGTTCCAGTCGTTCCGGATCCACGCGGTAATGGCAAATGCAAGTCCCGCTCCCATCATTTGCCAACCCGAATTTAAAGCGCCCGAAAATCCGGTTGGGCGATATTTACTATACAACGAGCCGGCAGCCCACGAAATGGCGCCAATGGTCAACACTCCAAACGACAGCATTTCCCATTTATTGATGCCCGACGAAGAAAATGCATTGGACAGGTTATTACCAAAAAGCAGCACAATGCCCACAAAACCCATTATAATGCCGATGAGCGTATTTCTGCTCGAAAAGTTATTTTTCCATTGTGAATAATCCAGCAAAACAAACCACATAGGTGAAGACGCTATAAAGACGGCCACCAGTGAACTGGCAAGAAATTGCTCCGACCAGGCAACGGCGCCATTGCCAACGAACAGCAGCAGCAAGCCGGTAAAAAAGGCTGGCAAAATATCTTTCTTCCTGAATAATGGCTCGCGTTGCAAAGCGCACCAACCCAGCATCAGCACCCCGGCAATGAGAAACCGGAGCGCGCCCATGATGGTTACAGGCATGGTTTCTATTGCCAGATGGATGAAAAAGTAAGTAGAACCCCAAACAATATATACAACTGCAAAAGCTACAATTACTTTTGTAGCAGAAGCCTGCGATGATGCTCCCTCCATCTCCCTGTCTTTTATTCGTTCATAACGGTCTTGCGTGGGAACAAAATTGAATTTATCCCGATTGCGCGGCAAACCTATATCAAATATTTGATTAAATACCCCTTGCCAGGCAGGCAATATGTTGAAATAAGGTGATTGACTATTGGTATTCAAGAATGAAAGTATTACCTCCTTCATTCATGGTAACAGGATAAGCGTTACTGTTGTAAGAAGAATAAGAAGTATTACTGGTGGATGAAATACCTTGTGGATTGGCGGTATAGTCAATAACAGTTGTTTCGATAATGTTGTTTTTATTTACGGAAAAGGGAATGTTTTCTGTAAGATGATAAACACTTTTATAAGGATTATTTTTAGCATCGTATTTAAAGCTCTTTTTCATTTTTAACACCGCGTTACCACCAGGTTGCTCCAGGCTGTATTCTTCCAGCAGCGTTATATTGCCCGAAGCATCGTATCCGTAAGTTGAGTAACCATACAGGCTTCCGTCGGGCATAAAATGGTTTTCGCGCGAGGGTAATTGTTGAGTATTGTAAATAAACACAGAAAATGATGATAGTTTATACTCACCGCCTGTTTTTAAATAATTGTTGCGTTGTATAACGAGCCCCTCATTGTTGTATTCAAAACTGGCGCGCCCGTAACTGTACAGAGCGGCTGTGGTGCTGGACGACATATCCATCTGGGTTTCTGTTTGTACCAGCCGGCCATTGTTATACGTAAGCTCTGCTTTTGAACCAACCAGCCCGAGCGAATAATTTTTATAGCCCAGCCGTGTTTTGATTTGCCCGTCTGCCTGGTAAATATTCTCATTTAGCACAACTTCGCCATTTGCCCCGGCTTTTACCCAGGTTAGTTGCTCCAGGTCTGGCTGGTTATTACCAGCCGGTTTGTCTTCCTTTGAACAGCTAAACAGGCAAATTCCCAAAACAATAACAAACAGCTTTTTCATAATGCAGGGGTTTAACTCATACATGACAACCGGTCATTGCACTCCGTTGCATAATAGCATTTCACGAAGCCGGAACCGGCAATATGGAGTTCAGCCGTTGCTGTATTACATCATATTCGGTGTAGCCATTTGCAAGGGCGTACAGTTTGTTTTCGCTTACCTGCAGAAAAAGCGCGGGAAAACCCTGCACTTTCAGTTGCCTGCAAAGATCAAATTCGTGGTAAGCCCTTTCTTTATACTCGTTACTTTTCAATTTTTCGTAAAAGGCTTCCGCCGGTATATTGTATTTTTCCAGCAAATGACGGTATGCTTCATTGTCGCACAGGTCTCTACCTTCAAAATGAAGGGAGTATTGAAGATCGGCAGCAAACTGAACAGCCAGGTCGGGGTAATAATCTTTAAAAATGCAAAGAGCAATAGCTGGCTTTTCAGAATTTGGAAACCAGTCGCTCAAATCAGGGTTGCGGATATGCCACAAATAATCTTCGCCAAATTTTACCCCGGTTAGTTTTTCCACCTGCGGATACCACTTTTGTATATAAGACGCGGTTGCACTGATATGCCTGGGAGCAGCCGGCAGGATCATTCCACCCGATAAAACTTCAAAATCGAGCTTTCCGCGGTATTCAAATTCAAGCTTTTTTATAACGCTGCTAAAGCCGTAGCACCAACCGCAATACGCATCGTAACAATAAATAACAATTGGTTTTTCCATGGACTAAAGGTACGGGCGTTTGGCGTTTACGTTTGGGGTTTATTGTTTGGGGTTTCCGGTTTGGAACCACAAAGTCACGAAGACACGATGTTTCACCACACGATTTTATACTCAAACGCTAAACAATAAACGAACCGCTGCTGAATGCTGATCGCTGATAGCCCCCAGCTAATAATAATCTTTTGTTATCGTTGTTCACAATCCACTGATATGTCATATCTTTGCGGCGTCAAATTTGAGTTTCTACAGTCCCGGCAAGTGAAATGATTCAATCTGCTACGCATCTTCTGCTAATAGTTCAGTCTTCTTTACTTCCCTGTTTTCTCAGATTTTCATTTTTTAAATTAACCAGTTAGTATGCACATTTATGTTTCTAATTTAAGCTTCAACGTTGTTGATGAAGACTTAAAAGCTTTTTTTGAAGAATACGGTGAAGTATCTTCTGCCCGCGTTATTACCGACAAATTTACCGGCCGCAGCCGTGGATTTGGCTTTGTTGAAATGCCTGATGATGAAGCCGCTAAAAAGGCCATCACAGAATTAGACAAAGGAGTAGTAGAAGGCAGAGCAATTACTGTTACCGAAGCTAAACCTCGCGAAGAACGCAGCAATAGCGGCGGTGGTGGCAACAGGCGCTCTTTTGCTGGCAGCAGCCGTGGCAGCCGCTACTAAAAAAGGCTAAATCTTTATTGCTCCGGCAATATTGTATTAAAGAAAAGAGAACAGGTATTATACATTTGTACAATATTGTTCTCTTTTTTATTTGCTGTTAGCTATCAGCCGTCAGCAATCAGCTTTGAGCTTTTCTTGCCTCAGACCTTGCGCCTTATGCCCTACACCTTACACTACAGGTATCTTGTATCCATTATGGTAAGGTTTGGCAAAATATTCTTTGTTTACGGCTTCATCGGTAAACCTGCCGGTAGCCTTGTTCCAAACAACTCTTTTATTACTTCTAAAAGCTATATTACCCATTTGTGCTACAATGGCCACATCGGCGCCCACCTGTATGGGAGCGGTCAGGTCGTCCATCTTACCCGAACGTATAACCGACATCCAGTTCTCTGTGTGTTTATCGAGCCCGTTGTCTGAAGGTTTTACATGGGGCTTGCTCACTTTCGATTTTGAATTTTTTTCTTCAAGTACTTCCCAGCCTCCGCGATCAAGCACCAGGGTACCGTTGTTGCCTACAAAAGCAATTCCATGATCTCTGCCATACTGCCCGTTGTCTATTCCCATGGCATGATCCCACACGAGGTTAAATTTGTCAAATTCGTATAGCGTAGTAAGCGTATCAGGCGTTTCCTGGGCAAGATCGGGATACGCAAATTTTCCGCCCAATGCCACTACGGTTTTGGGCACATCGGCCTGCATGCCAAACAGCGCATAGTCAAGCAAATGCACGCCCCAATCGGTCATCAGGCCACCTGCATAATCCCAAAACCAGCGGAAATTGAAATGAAAGCGACTGGCATTGAATGGCTTTTTAGGAGCGGGGCCTAACCATCCCGCGTAATCTACACCGGGAGGCGGCGCGCTGTCGGGCTGAACAATATCTGGCTTCATCCAACCCTGGTAACACCACACTTTGGCTGTGCGTATATTGCCCAACTGCCCCGAATGCACAAATTCAATCGCGTCTCTGAAATGCTGCTGGCTGCGTTGCCACTGGCCCACCTGCACTGCTTTGTTGTATCGCTTTTGTGCCGCAACCATTGCACGGCATTCGGCTATAGAGTTGCCAATGGGCTTTTCAACATATACATGTTTGCCAGCCTGGCATGCTTCCACCATCTGGAGGCAATGCCAGTGATCGGGTGTGCCTATTACAATGGCATCAATATCTTTGTTCTCCAGCATTTTCCGGTAGTCGCCATAGGTTTTTACTTTCGAGGCATCGATGTTCAATTTCGATAATTCTTTCATGCGGCCGTCAAGCACATTTTTGTCAACATCGCACAAGCCTACCAGGTTTACGCCAGGCACTTTTAAGGCTGATGTAGTGTCGGCCCAACCCATTCCTTTAATGCCTATGGCGCCTATGTTAATCTGATCGGCCGAGGCAATCGTTTTTTTATGGATAGCGAATACCTGGGGTGCAAATCCCGATAAAAGCAAACCGCCGGCAGCAACGCGCGAGCTGTCGGTTAAAAATTTCCTTCTGCTTGACATATATTGAGTAGTTTGGATGAAGAAGCTATTAAATGAGATTTTTCCGGATGTATTTCAGGCTTTTTTCTACACTATCCAACGGCGGACCGGGACAAACATCCTGCTCTACAAAATAGTGCTTCATGCCCGACTGTTTTGCTGCGGCAAATATTTTTTTGAAGTCGATTACGCCACTGCCTACCTCGGTGAATGTTTTTTTAGGTTGAGTAGCAAGGTCCTTAACATGCCACAGCTCAAACCTGCCGGCGTTTTGGTTGAACATTTCAACAGGATCTTTGCCGGCAAAACCTGCCCAATAGATATCCAGTTCAAAAGTAACCAGCGAGGGATCGGTTTCTTTTAACAGTATTTCATATCCTGTTTGCCCGTCCATGTCTTTGAACTCAAAATCGTGATTGTGATAACCAAAGCGGAGACCGCTTTTTTTGCAGAGCGCTCCAACCTCATTGAATCTGGCAGCAACCTTTTTATAATCGTCAATGGTTTTGCGGAGATCGCCTGGAATAGAAGCCACCACTATATATTGTTGCCCCGCTGCTTTTGCATCATCAATTACCTGTTGCGTATTATCTTCAACCGCGCTTAACGAATAATGTCCACTTGGGTGCGATAATCCTTTGCTTTTAAGAAATGCTGCAAATTCGGTAGCGCTCATTCCAAAATATTTTCCATCCTTATAGCCAAACGATTCCACTTCTTTATAACCCAGTGCGGCAACTTTGCTGATGGTGTCTTTGGCATTTTTTGCCATATCGCTGCGCAGCGTATATAATTGCACACCCACTTTGTTACTTACTTTTAAAAGGAAAGATGGATCAGTAAAAGCAGCAAGCGATAAAAGTCCGGCTTGTTGTATAAACGATCGGCGGGTAGTCATGACAAAGAGTTTCGAAAAATGTAGGCAATGAAATTAAGCAAAAAGCATTAAAGCATCACTAAGGAGAGATTTGTGAGCTGCCAGCGATCAGGTATCAGCTTTCAGCCTCCAATCCTTGACCGCCGAAAGCTGGCGGCTGACAGCTTAGACCTTAGTTCACTGGTTTGGCGCCAGGATTTGCAGGTGCCCTGTAAGGCATATAATATCCGCCTTGTTGAACGCTGATGCTGCCGGAAATAGAAAATGTTTTTTCATCATTTACATACATCAAACCCAACTCGGCCTTGGGGTATACGCCAAAGTTATTGATGCCATACATGCTGCTGCCGTAAAAGCCTTTGTTCATTCCGGAAAGTGGTATAGGCTGATTGAAGTTAATATAAGTTGGTGCAACAGAAACTCCTGCAAAAGCATACAGGTTATTGTTCAGTTTCCGGTTTAGCTGAATGCCAACAGGCGCTGATATGAAATTAAAGCTGCCGCCTCTGAAAAAACTATATCCTGCCGAAACAGCACTATACCTGCTTAAAAACCATTTTTTGCCGGCTATGTTTTCGTTTGAAAAATTGGGGTTGTTGATAAACCTGCTTTGCTGCAAACCATTGATGGTGTTAAAGGGAAGATAGGTTTGAGCCTTTATTCCCAACGAACAAAATAGTATAAGCATTACAAATAGTCCCCGCATAATCTCAATTTGTAACTATAAAAATACGGATAGTTTGTATACGATGTGGCATCTTAACAACTCAATATGCCTGCTGTTATTTGTTCACCACCGGTCGGTATTTCAATTATAGCCATTCCCTGCATTGAGTGACTGAAGCAAAAATAGATCCGTCCTGCGCCTGAATGACAGGCAGTGGATGAAAGTTGGGCAATAATACAAGCGCTCAACCATCCATCTCTGCTTGTCACGCTGAGGCACGAAGCGTCTACCTAAAAGGGCTACATTGCCTGATTAGAGCGAAGATTCCTCCAGCCGCCCTGCCATTACCTTATCAGCGTAACCGTTCCCTTTCGTGTAAAGACTCCCCCTTCGTCGCATTCCATTTCTACAAAATACACATAACTGTCGGTTTGCAACTGCATTCCGTTAAACGTGCCATCCCAGCCCGTGCTTCTGTCGTTAGCGAGGAAATTACTCCTTTCAAATACCTTTCGCCCATAGCGGTTAAAGATGGTTAGCTTTTTTACATATGATATGCCCAATATTGTAAACACATCATTGTGGCCATCACCGTTTGGTGTAAATGCATTGGGGATGCGCACTCTTGCGGCGTCGCATTGCATTTTTATATACACATCATCTTTGGCGGTACAGCCATCGCCATTGGTTACAGTAATAGTATATGTAGTGTTGGCCAATGCTTTGGTGGTAGGTGCGGGGCAGTAAGTACAATCCAGGTATTTGTCGGGCGTCCACTGCCAGAATGTTACGTCGGGCGATGCGGTAACAGGCAGCAATAACGGCGTGCCTGCAATGATCTCTGCGTCGGCCGGTGCCTTCACCCAAGGCAGGCTATATACTTTTATCTCAATATTAGCCGTATCCGGAAAACAGCCATATGCATCACCACCCGTGATAGTGTAAATGGTGCTGGTTTGTGGCTTGGCTATTGGGTTGGGTATAGTGACGCTGCTGAGCCCTTCTGTATTATTGATCCAAAGATATTTGGTGGTGCCGCTAACAGTCATGTCTACCTGCTCCCCATAACAAACGCCCGTATCTGCCCGTACTTTCAGGTATTCGGGTTGTACTACCATTACGGTAGTGCCGCCGCTTACGGTACAGCCTATATCATCTTTGGCTTCTACCTGGTAGCTGGTTGAAAGGTTTGGTTTTACCGTTGGATTGGCAACATTCAACTGGCTAATGCCGTTGGCGGGTTTCCAGGTATATTGAACCGCCCCGGTTGCATTGGCGGTGAGCTGCAGGTCTTCACCCAAACAAATGCGTGGCTGTGCTGGCATAATGGTGAGTCTGGGTTGCGGTCGCACTTTAATAATATCTCCGTCCGACGCAGCTTTGGTACATCCGGCGCTATTGCTTACCAATAACTGTGGTTTGTATACGCCGGGAGTTGAATAACTGTATTTCAACAGGCTGTCGGTTGCAATGCGAACATTTCCATCACCTAAATCATATATATATTGGGCAATGTCGGGTCCGCTGGCTTTTAGTTGCGCTTCCTGCCCTAAACATATTTCGGCAGGAGCCGATTTAAGAGAACCTGTCGGAGCATGCACCACAACGGTATCCTTGTATTGACCTTTCAGGCCGTTATGCCCGTAAACAGACAGAACAATTTCATAGGTGCCCGCTTCTTTATATACGTGGCTTGGATAGTTCACATCTTCAAGCGGCATGCTGTTGTCTCCAAAATCCCAGATGATTTTAGTATAGCCGTAAGAGGTGTTTGTAAAATTAACCACGGCTGGCGCGCATTGTGAGCTGGTAACAAAACTCTTGCTGAACTGGAAGGCATAATTAAAATAACGCACTACCAGTACCTGTTCTGTTTGCGAAGTGCAGCCCGTTGCAGGATCGGTTGCTTTGAGCTTTATGGTATAGGTTCCCGGCGTAGGATAGTTATGAGAAGGAGTATGATCATTGCTCACTGCGGTTCCATCTCCAAATTTCCACTCATATTGTACATTGTTTACGCCGTAGGCATTGGTGTTATTATAAAAAGTAACGGTGGTGTTTAATGGCACATTGTTGCCGTGCGACATGTAAAAGCCAACTTTTGGCCCAAATACTTCTACCAATTTGCTATACGAACCGGTGGTACTGCTGCAGCCGCCGGCATCGGTAATGGTAAGCGTTACATTGTAACTTCCCGGATTTTCATATTTGTGCGTTATTTCGCCTCCTTTGCTAAGCGTTTGCGTTTGCCCGTCGCCAAAGTTCCATTGCCACCTGGTAATGGTATTGTTGGGTGCGGTAGACGCGTCTTTTAATATTACTTCGCCGTTTTTATAACATTGTTTGTCTTTCAATACGTCAAAGGCTGCCGTGGCTCCTTTAAACTTAATTGGGGCAAACGTGGTGGTATCGTCGCAACCAAAGCCATAAGAAGTAGTAATCAACCTGATGTTGGTGTTGTTAGGCTGGTAGGAAGTAATGGTTCCTTTGCCGCCATTTATCCAGGGTGGCGTTCCATAATTAACATATTCCCGCGTGTAAGAGCCGTTAAGTTCGGTACCATCATCATACTCCCATCTTTTTATATAATATCCATCGTATGCCCATCCGGGAGAGGGATTGGTTTCGTAGCCCGAAGCGTTAAAATTAGTTGGCATATTAGCACAAACCTCTGTGGGGCTCAGCGTAAGTTTTGGTTTTTGTTTCAGCAACACTTGTACCTGTATCACATCTGAAACATTGCATTGACCGTTGGTAGCAGTTAGCACCACTGTATATGTGCCTGTTTTTGTATACTCATGTTCTACTTCCGGCTCGCTTGAATTGAACGACTTGCTTTTTCCATCGCCAAAATCCCATTTGATAGAAGTAGCGCCTACAGAAGCCTGGGTAAAGCGAACTTTTCCACGCGTGCCTTCGCAGGTTGGGTAGTGCCCGCTTATTTTAGGAAAAGGAAGCTTTACGGTTACATAAGCAGGTTTGCTAATGGTATCCCAACAATTGCCGTTGTATACCGTGAGCTTTGTGCCATACACACCTTCTTCCTGGTATTGGAGCGTTTGGTAATATCCGGTGTAAGGACCTTCAAACTCCCACGACAAATAGGTGGTAGCACTGCCTCCGGTATAACTATAAGTTACCGGATTGTTTCCGCATATAATAGTGCTGGATGCTACAAAATCGGCTTTCGGTTTTTTGTACACAGTAAATGTAGCTGGTGAAGAAACCCCTTTACAGCCGTTCTTCAATGTATATTCAAGGTATACACTGTAGTTGCCTGGTTTGGTAAACTCCCGCTCCGGCTCTGCTTCGGTAGAAGTGGTGCCATCGCTAAAAACCCATTTATAAGTAGCAATGGTATCGGAACTGGTATAAGCATACACCTGCATCTTACTATAACCGCACGTGTCGGTCTGGTTCTTCGTGGTGATATATACGTAAGGTTTGGTAATGGTAATGTATTTGGCGGTACTGTTGGAGCATCCCTGCGCGTTGGTTACAGTAAGACCAACCCAATAAGACCCATCTGACTGGTAAGTATAACTTGGGGCCTGCTGGGTAGATGTGGGCGGATTGTAATAGCCGGTAAATTGCCAATCCCATTTTACAGCAGTTTTCGTAGTATCCTTAAATTTTACAACCGTAGGCGCACCACAAAAACTTTGAAGATCGGCGCTGAACTCCGAAGGCTGGGGCGTGGGTCGTACCTGTATGGTGGAACTCGTACTGTCTGTACAGTTGTTGCCAAATGTATTTACCAGCTTAATAGTGTGTTTGCCTGTATCGTTAAAATAATAACTCAAGCCGCTGTACCAGTATGTAACCTGCTGATTGTTTACATACCAGGTAGCAGCAGAGGGATAGGGACTGCTGGTTAGATTAAAGTTGGCATTTTGCCCCTGGCAAATAGAAGAAGGACCATCAAACGCTGCCTTGTAACTCGCTATGTTCAATAAATCGCTTTTCGTTTCGGTAACCGTACAACCTTCACCATTTTTTACGGTAAGGCTAACTGTATAAATGCCTTTTTTATTAAACGCATGTGAAGGATTTTTTTGCGTGGAGTTATTGCCGTCGCCAAAGTTCCAGGTGTAGCTCAGCGTACCGGGACCGGAGCTGGTGTTGGTAAATTGCACCGCATCGGTTACTTTACAGAGCACCTGCTGGCTGGCGCTGAACGAAGCCTGCATAGCAGGTAATATTTCTGCTATTTCTTTCTTCTCTACCGTATTATGGCATCCGTAATTATTGGTAACAGTAAGGTTTACCGTTGGTTTAGTTAACGTATTGTACACATGCGACATGGTGTTGCCATAGCCCCGCCCTGTACTGCCGTCGCCAAAATCCCAGTAGTAATCTACAATCGATCCATCGCCCGGCGTTGAATTGCTTACAAACTGCACTGCTGCCGGCATGCAAACTTTGTTGGCTACCACGCTAAAATTGGCAACGGGATTTTTATAGCCTGTAATTTTTTGGGTAAAAACGCTTTGCCTGCCGTTGTCCTTTACTGTGAGGGTAACTGTATACTCCTTTGTTTCTGTGTATATGGCTGCCGGATTGGAGAGGCTGCTGCTGTTGCCGTTGCCAAAATCCCATAGGTATTCTGCGCTGCCCGAGGCGCCGGAAGTGGTGCTGGTAAATTGTATAGTAAAAGGGGCACATCCGCCCGATTTATCAGAAACGAACGATGCGTTTAATTGTGCCGACGCTGTGTAACCTATACACAAGCAAGCAGCTAGTAGTATGTACTTTCTCAAGCGCTGGCAGCGCCGTAATTCAGGGTAAGGAAACATAAAATAAGGCAGTGTTTTGCATTAAGTTGCCACAATATACCTACTTATGTAGAATAATCCCGAACATTGGGCTAAAGTAAACTTAGCATAAATAAAACAAAGGCAGAGAGCTTTTATTGCCTGAACCGTTAGCAATCAGCGATCAGCCTACATGCTTTTGAGCTTTATCCTATCAGATCGATCTGAATACTAAAGAGAAAAAGGAAAACACAACAGTAATAGTGCCTACTTTTTTCAGGACAATACATAGCGCTGACAGCTGATCGCTCATAACTCCTAATAGGAAATACTTAAACTATCAGGATTGGCGTTCGGCCTGCCGGGCCTCAACTTCATATTTATTATTATGATATCCTTTCCGGATGGTTTCCACAATATAACGGAGTACAAAATTTATAAAACCATATTGCCGGAATTGCTCCACATGTTTTAGTTCATGCTTCACCCATCGCTCGTCGTCCAGGAACTCATGCCTGGTTGCATTGTGCAAATGAATGGTTTTGCCGAGTGTAAAGGCAACGTTGTCTACCCCCAGCCACCAGGCGGCGATCCTCGCCTTCCATGAGCGTTCCTTGATCTTAATATGATTTATTTCGGGATACATTACAATTGTTCCCAGGCTTTAATGATTTCTTCGGCATGCTGCTTATTGCGGGGACGAAGAAAAACCTTACGCACCACTCCCTTTTCATCCAGCACAAAAGTAGTGCGGAGTAGTCCCATATACTTACGCCCGTACAGCTGTTTTTCTCCCCAAACACCGTATTTATCAATAATAGTATGGGCGGGATCGGCTATTAACGTAAAAGGAAGCTGGTATTTGGTTTCAAATTTTTTGTGCTTTTTTACATCGTCGGGGCTGATGCCTATTACAGCAAACCCATTTTTTTTGAGCAGCGTATAATTGTCTCTCAAATTGCAGGCTTGCACCGTACAGGTAGGCGTATCATCTTCAGGGTAAAAGAACAATACTACTTTTTGGCCTTTATACTCAGACAATGATACTTTTTTCCCGTTCTGGTCGTATCCCGAAAAAGCATGTGCCTTGTCTCCTTCTTTTAACGTAATCATAAGCTGCTTTTTTGTGTTGTATTTACCTGGTAAAAGTAAACATACGCGTGGTAATATTACCAGCCTCGTCGGCTACGCTTATTTTTAGCTGATGCTGACCGGGCATACACTGCTCATCAAACACATAAATAAAATTCCGGCCTTTGTCGTTTGTAAAGCTCAGCCATTTTCCGTCCAGCTCCGCTCTGAAGTTTTTGAACTCGTCCAGGTTGTCTTTCACCGTAAACATAATACGCGTGGCTTTACGCATGTCAGCGCTGTCTTTAAAACCAACCGGTATAATTTCGGGAGGTGTTTCATCTACCACCAACTGAAAACTACCAAAATCTCTAAACCTTGCCATTGCCCAACCCTGCTGCCATTCCGGCTTAACCACCTGTTTTTTAGATCCGGCAAAGCGTTGCATCACAATGCGGCTAAGCTGGTTATCGGTTAACCCTGTACGTGGCTTTATGCGCACCACCAATCCTTCCTGTATGGGAATAGCAGGGTTGCCAATAGTATGTACGGCAGACACAACAGCAGGGTGCAGCGAAACAGTGCGTACATAGTTTACATGTGCTGAGTCGTACAATCCTTTTTCGCCAATGTAAAAGTCGCCGTCTTCACTACCCTCGCCCACGTTCAGCATTAAAGGATAAAACATTTCGCCGGCTATTTTGGGTCGGGCAGTTGCTTCGGGCTTATACAGCAATTTAAATTGCAGGGAAGCAGCATTGCCATAAGCATCGCGGGTTTCAATTTTTATATCGTGAGCAGCAGAACCGGTAAGATGAATTACGCCATCGCCTGTGCCGGGCTGGTAAATACTGTTGGTATAACCCGCTGGCTGCGAAAGATGCTGGAGGTAAGGCCCGCCACCGGCTTTTGTTTTATAATCAATATGGGCGTTAAGATAGCGGGTGGTTTCGTAACCTATGTTGTTCATGGTAAACCGTATCACTTCTTTGCTGTTATCGTACAAAATACCCTGGTATATACCATTAAGATTGGAAGAGCCGGAGGGCGTGTCGTAGCTCGTAACAGCAAAACTCACTTTGTTACTGTTAACTGTAATAGCAGCAGGAACAGTAACATAACCTGCGGCAGTTTTTTTTACCGCAATTATTGTAGGCGTTTGTTCATAAATGCTCTGGTTGCGATCGTATATTGCCAGGCGTTGTATGGTGGGCGGAACTTTATCGGGAATGGCAAAGCCAAACAACATGGGGTTAAGGTTTACCTCTGTGGCAGTATTCCTGATTTCAAAATGCAAATGTGGCCCCTGCGACCCACCTGTATTACCGCTGTTGGCAATAAAATCACCCTTCTTTACAGCAAACATTCCGGGTGGAATATCTAACGAAACACTCCACGATTCCAGTTTGTATTGTTGCTCTTTTACATATGCTTCAAGCGGGGGATAAAATGTATTAAGGTGTGCGTATAAAGTAGTGTACCCGTTAGGGTGATTAATGTAAATGGCTCTGCCAAAACCGAAAGGTTCAATCTTTACACGGGCAATATATCCATCGGCTGCAGCATGAACCGGGAGATTTTGTACACGGTTTGTTTTAAAATCGAGCCCCATGTGATAATGATTGGGACGCAGCTCACCAAAATTCCCCGCCAGCGACGGAGCAATATTCAACGGATTTCTGAAATAATCTTTGGGATAAACCGGCGAAGCGGACTGCTGGGCAAAAGCGTTGAAACCTGTTGTAAACAACAATAAAAAAAACAATCTCATCCAATAAAAATAATTCGTATGTATGTGTGCAACAAAACTACCTACGAATGCAGTAACAATAAAATCATTTTAGCGCGCGCATTGAAGCGAATGCATTTTTTGCCGGAAGCTTAACAATGTATTTATAAAGATTTTCCTCAAAACAGTGTAGATTTCCTTCGTTCACAAAAACTGGCACTTAGTTTGAGATTTTAATTATGCTGCCGTTGAAGATCAATACACGATCATTTCGGTTGATTAGTTTCTGCACTCCCGTAATTATTAGCCTTTGCTTTGCCTTAATCGTTCAACGGTTATCTATAACCGATGTGTGGTAGAATGGATATGAAACCAGCTAATATCCGGTAAACGGACTTGACTTTTGATAATAATCTTTAAAACACTGAAAATAGCCGGAAAAGAACACAATTTTTTTTAAATAATAGACAGCGTTTTTCGTCTTAATACTGTCTATGTAATATATTATCGTTGAACCTATAAATTGATTATGCTATGAAAGGGATGAAAAGAAAAATTGGATTGGCATTCGCCATCTTGACAGGATCTGTAATCGGCGCTTTTCGTGGAGAGGTAGCGAAACAGAAGTATGTAGCAAAAGTGAAGAGCCGTTATGAGCATCACAATAAGGTACAACAACATGATGAAATAATGCTTGATGAATTTGAACTCTCGGCATTTCATACAAGCTAAGACGCTTTTAAATTTTTTCAAAAAGACACGTGCATCATGCCGTGTCTTTTTTATTTTATCTAAGAACAAGCCTTTAAAGTTTGGTATTGTAAGATGAAGCCACAGATTTGCAGATAGCGCCTCCCTTTCCTGTACGAATCTGCGGCAACCTCCGCCTGAACCGGCAGCCTCTCAATTTTTCTCGAAATTTATCCCGGTTTTTTCTGCTCCATATCTTACCTTTGCCCGGTTTTTTCCGTGCCAAAGCAGCAACCTGTTTGGAAACTAACGGAAACGCCTGCCAGATCCTTCAAATCATTATTAAGAATGCCTAAAGACAATTCCATTAAGACAGTTCTGATTATAGGTTCAGGACCCATTATTATAGGACAAGCGTGTGAATTTGACTATTCGGGAACACAGGCGTCCCGAAGTTTGCGCGAAGAAGGTGTAAAAGTAATACTCATTAACAGCAATCCTGCCACCATTATGACGGACCCGATGATGGCAGACCGTGTGTACCTGCTTCCATTAACAGTGGAAAGTATTGAGCAGATACTGGAAGAAAACCAGATAGATGCTGTATTACCTACCATGGGCGGACAAACAGCGCTCAACCTGGCCAAAGAAGCCCAGGAACTGGGCGTGTGGGAAAAATACAATGTACGGTTGATTGGTGTGGATATAAAAGCTATTGACAAAGCAGAAGACAGGGAATTGTTCCGCCAGTGGATGATCCGGATGGGAATATCGGTAGCACCTGCAAAAACAGCCAACTCCTTCCTGGAAGGAAAGGAATTTGCGCAGGAAATCGGCTTTCCGCTGGTTATCCGACCATCGTTTACGCTGGGTGGAACCGGCGGCGGATTTGTGCACAGCAAAGAATTTTTGGATGAGGCGCTGAACCGCGGTTTATCTGCATCGCCCATTCATGAAGTGCTGGTTGAAAAAGCCGTGCTGGGTTGGAAAGAATTTGAGCTGGAACTGCTGCGCGATGCTGCAGACAATGTGGCCATTATTTGTACGGTAGAGAACTTTGACCCGATGGGTGTGCATACCGGCGACTCTATTACTGTGGCACCTGCCATGACACTTAGTGATACGGCTTTCCAGTTAATGCGCAATACCGCCATCCGCATGATGCGCGACCTCGGCAACTTTGCCGGTGGTTGTAATGTGCAGTTTGCGCTAAACCCGGTTACAGAAGAAATTATCGCCATCGAAATAAATCCACGCGTAAGCCGCTCTTCAGCCCTGGCGTCAAAGGCAACGGGTTATCCCATTGCAAAAATCGCCGCCAAACTGGCAATCGGCTATCACCTGGATGAACTGAAAAACCAGATCACCCAGTCTACTTCGGCGTATTTTGAGCCTACGCTCGATTATGTAATAGTAAAAGTGCCCCGCTGGAATTTTGATAAGTTCAAAGGTGCAAATGACACTTTGGGATTGCAGATGAAATCGGTGGGCGAAGTAATGTCGATTGGCCGCAGCTTTACTGAAGCCATTCAGAAAGCCTGCCAAAGCCTGGAAAACGAAGCAGTGGGCCTGGGGTATTATGGCAAAAGCATGATGCACGCAGAAGAAATTGTGGAATACCTGAAAACGCCTAAGTGGGACAGGCTGTTCCGCATTAAAGATGCGCTGATGATGGGCGTAAGTGTAAAATCTATTTGCGAAGCCACCCGCATCGACCGCTGGTTCATTTACCAGATACAGGAAATAGTGAATCTTGAAAAAAAGATCGCCACCTACAGCGGTAAGGATCTTCCGGATGATGTGTTGACCGAAGCCAAACACAATGGCTTCAGCGATGAGCAGATTTGCCGCATTTTAAAAGACGGAACCACAGACGAAGAGATATACGAACGCAGGAAAAAAATGGGATTGACCCGTGTATACAAAATGGTGGATACCTGCGCTGCCGAATTTGAAGCCAAAACACCTTACTTCTACTCCAGCTTTGAAGCTGATTCGGAAGCAGGAAAAAATAAAAAGGGTGTTTTGCACAACGAAAGCATTGTTGTGCCAGCAACTGAAAAAAAGAAATCAAAGGGCTCTATAATAGTGTTGGGCTCGGGCCCTAACCGTATAGGACAGGGTATTGAGTTCGATTATTGCTGTGTGCATGGATTGATGGCTATTAAAGAGAGCGGTTATGAGGCCATCATGGTGAATTGTAACCCCGAAACGGTTTCTACCGACTTTGATATTGCCGACAAACTTTATTTTGAACCGGTGTTTTGGGAGCATTTGTGGGAAATTGTGGAATACGAAAAACCCGTGGGTGTAATTGTGCAACTGGGCGGACAAACCGCGCTTAAGCTCGCCAAGCGTTTGCACGAAAAGGGCATCCGAATCATCGGTACTTCTTTCGACAATATGGATATTGCGGAAGATCGCGGAAGGTTTAGCGACCTGCTGAGAGATCTGAACATTCCTTATCCCAAATACGGAACAGCCTATAATACAGATGATGCACTAGAAGTAGCAAAAGAAGTTGGCTATCCGGTGCTGGTGCGCCCCAGTTATGTGTTGGGCGGACAAAGAATGCGCATTGTGCTCAACGACGAGGAACTGGAAAAAGGTGTATTGAGCCTGCTGAAACATTTGCCAGGCAATAAAATCCTGATCGACCACTTCCTGGATCGTTGCCAGGAAGCCGAGGTGGATGCGATATACGACGGAGAAACTTTCCACGTAATGGGCGTAATGGAACACATTGAGCCTGCAGGTATACACAGCGGCGACAGCAACGCGGTGCTGCCAGCCTTTAACCTGAGCCCGCTCGAAGTAACAACGATGGAGTTTTACTCGGAAAAAATTGCCCGCGCACTGGATATCCGCGGACTTATCAATATACAGTTTGCTATTAAAGATGGTACTGTATATGTAATTGAAGCGAACCCTCGTGCATCGCGCACAACGCCGTTTATTGCCAAAGCCTACCAGATACCTTACCTGAATGTAGCTACCAAAGTAATGCTGGGTGAAGTAAAGCTGAAGGATCTTACCTTTAAAAAGAATCTGAAAGGTTTTGCGATCAAAGAACCTGTTTTCAGCTTCGATAAATTTCCCGGTGTAAACAAAGAGTTAGGTCCCGAAATGAAGTCAACCGGCGAAGCGATCCGCTTTATTAAAGACCTGCGCGATCCATATTTCAGAACCTTGTATAAGGAAAGAAGTATGCACCTGAGCAAATAAACAGGAAGTAACAAACTATTGATACCAACGACGGCTGATCCCCCAAAAAGGGTCAGCCATTTTTTTTGCCATCTTGCACGAACGCATTCATTTTCATTAATAATATCACCTTTTGGGCACAAATGTTTAGATATTTTAAATACATTCGTGCAGTTTTCTGAATTTTTTTAAACAAATTACAACAGCCCTCACTTACATCTAAAACCACATTGCTTGTCTTTTTATGAAAGAAATTATCGATCAGTTTCTTGAAAAGGTTAAAAAAAGAAACACCGGTGAAAGGGAATTTTTACAGGCCGTTACCGAAGTAGCAGAATCCATTATTCCATATACACAGGAAATTCCGCAATATAAAAATGCCCGTCTTTTAGAAAGGATTGTTGAGCCCGAACGGGTAATTATTTTCAGGGTACCCTGGTTGAACGATAAAGGTGAGGTTGAAGTAAACCGGGGCTTCCGTGTGCAAATGAACAGCAGTATAGGACCATACAAAGGAGGGCTTCGCTTTCATCCGTCGGTAACACTTAGCGTGCTCAAGTTTCTAGCATTTGAGCAGGTTTTTAAAAACAGCCTTACCGGTTTACCAATGGGCGGCGGAAAAGGCGGCTCGGATTTTGACCCCAAAGGCAAATCAGATAACGAAGTAATGAAGTTTTGCCAGAGTTTTATGACAGAGCTTTACCGGCACGTGGGTGCTGATATAGATGTTCCTGCCGGCGATATTGGGGTGGGTAAAAGGGAGATTGGATACCTATTTGGACAATACAAACGTATACGGGGCGAGTTTAGCGGCGTATTAACCGGCAAAGGTTACGAATGGGGCGGCAGCCTGATCAGGCCTGAAGCAACAGGATATGGCCTGGTTTATTTTGTAGAAGAAATTTTTAAAGCAACGGGCGATTCGCTGGTTGGCAAAAAAGTGGTGATTTCAGGTTCCGGAAACGTGGCGCAGTTTGCCGCAGAAAAATGCATTGAACGAGGCGCTGTTGTACTCACCATGTCCGATTCGGATGGATTTGTATACGACCCGGATGGAATTGATAAAAGCAAACTGGCTTATATCAAACACCTGAAAGATGTGGAACGCGGGAGGATAAAGGAATATGCAAAAAAATACAATTGCCATTTTTATGCAGGTGAGCGGCCCTGGAGAATAAAGTGCGATATAGCATTGCCTAATGCTACACAAAACGAATTAAATGGCGACGATGCCATTCAATTGGTAAACAATGGTTGTATTTGTGTGGCAGAGGGTGCAAACATGCCATGTACACCGGAAGCTATTGCTACTTTTCATAAATCAAAGATTTTTTATGCGCCGGGCAAGGCAGCCAATGCGGGTGGTGTAGCGGTGTCGGGACTCGAAATGTCGCAAAACTCGCAGCGGTATGCCTGGACGAGAGAAGAGGTAGACAACAAATTAAGAAGTATTATGCGCGACATTCACAAAATATGCCTTCGTTATGGAAAAGAAAAAGACGGCTATGTGGATTATGAAAAGGGTGCGAATGTTGGCGGGTTTGTAAAGATCGCGGATTCTATGCTGGCGCAGGGAGTGGTGTAGTTGTTTGCCCTTCGCCGTGGATCGTGTCCCACGATCCACCCGTATTCTCTGGTCTTCTGAGGCTTCAGTCTCCAGATTGTGCTTTGCAAATAAACCCTCCGTTCAGCAACGATGGCTTATTATATAAAAACGGCGATCCGTCTGCAGCAGTCATCACAGCGCCACTGCTTTCTGCAATAATCTGCCCGGCAGCAGTATCCCATTCCATTGTTGGACCATGACGGTAATAGATATGCGCCGCTCCTTCAGCCACGCGGCAAAACTTAAGGGAGCTTCCGGCAGCTATAGTTTTTGTTACAGGATAAGCCGCCAACACGAGCTGCTCTTCTTCACTGGCATGCGAGCGGCTGCCAATAGCTGTCCATTCCGTTGCGTGTAAGTCGGCAAACAATTTTCTCCATGGTTCGTTTCCTTTTTTTAACCAGCTTCCCGTTTCCCCCGATCCATAATACAACGCATCATATGCGGGCGCGTAAATAAATCCAAGCACAGGGTGATTGCGATGCACCAGCGCAATATTCACCGTAAAATCGTCTCTGCGATAGATGAATTCTTTTGTGCCGTCAAGAGGATCAACGCACCAATAATATTCCCAGTTTTTTCTTACTTCATATGCAACAGATGCTCCTTCTTCCGACAGGATAGGAACATCCGGAAAATGCATTGTTAACCCTTCGGTGATGATCTGGTTCGACTCCTTATCTGCAAGTGTTAGCGGGCTTTTATCTTCTTTTATCGAAACATGAATTTTATTTCCCGAATGATAGATGGCAAGAATAGCTTTGCCAGCTTCCTCAATAACAGGAAGTACCTGCTTTATCAAAACTTCGTTTACAATCATTTTAAAATATTCCTTGTCTTAATGGAATGAAGAATATCCAGTTGTGCCTGTCTTTTTTCAATATCATTTTTAGGCGCTGTTTCCAGGAACTGTTTTTTTCTTTCCTTGTTTTCTGCATCATACCTGGCAATAGCTTCAGTACTTATCAACTCCGGGTGCCGAAGCTTACTGCTTAATGTATAACCCAGCGCCTGTAAAGTATCACCTGCAATCAGTTCGTATATTTCAATTTCGTCTACACTTAACTCTTTAAGGTACTTATTGGTGTTGCCCTGCATCACAGGCTTCTCCAGGTTCTTCCACATATCGCCGGCTGCCGCAGCATTTTTAGAAGAGCTGGATTGATAAAACTGCATCATTTCATTTCTATAATCGATATTTAAAAACCTGCAAAGCGACTGAACGCATTGCTCCGGCTCAGCTACCAGCTTTTCGTAGTTCAGCAAAAAAACCTTTCCTGCACCGTATTGTTTGTAAAGGTCAAGACATATACCCTGTTCCTGCTTCCATTGTTTGGCAAGATGGTATACATGCTTATCGCCCACAATGGCTTTTTTAAACGACAGGGCTACGTCTCTTCCATCCCGGTATAAAAAAATGTATTTAAGGTCGAGCCCGTACTGCTCCATTGCCTGCGAATAAAAAAGATTTTGCATGCTTTTGCAACACCAGTATTGCGCCTGTTTGCTTTTGGCAACAGCTTCGTAAATCAACCTGAATATCTCAAAAATATGGTGCTGATTCGACTGTGCAAGCATTTCCTCCTTATTGAACCGCACTCCTTCCCACGGAACGGGGTTGGCGTTTACATAATCTACCATATCGCTCAACAGCAACTTATAATTGCGCTCATTGAGCGGTTCATATAATGGAAGCAGTGGCATAAAAATATGCAACAGGTGTGGCGGATGCGGCGCTGCTATGGCAGGGTGCTGCTCCAGCATAACCCGCAACAGGTTAGAGCCTGAACGTTGAGTGCCTATAAATTGTATACCTTTTAAAGACATGTATTAATTATTTTGAAAGAACCAGATGATAAACCCAACCAAAGCCGAGCCCAATATTATACATACGGGACTTAACCTGTACCAGAAGGAACATATAAATGCGCCAATGGTAATGAATGCCAGCGGTATGCTCCATGCTACCTGCGCGCCAATTTTAATTGCAGACCCAATGATTAATCCTATTACGACTGCCTTTACGCCCGAGAGTATGTTTTTTGCCAACGAATGTTCTTTTACCTGCAGGTAGGCTTTTGCCACTAATATCTTTAATATAGCCGAAGGCGCAAAAATAGCAACAGTGGCTGCTATGGCTCCTGTAAAACCGTATACCTTGTATCCTATAAAAGTGGCGCTTACTAAAATAGGCCCTGGTGTAGACTGGCTTAAGGCAATGGCATCTAAAAACTCCTGTTGCGAAAGCCAGCCCATGTCGGTTACAAATAATGTTTGCATAATAGGTATCATCACATATCCGCCGCCAAAAAGGGTAAGGCTGATGCCCGAAAACAATATAACTATTTTCAGTAAAATATTACTGGTATACTGCTGAGCATTCGCAATAAACAATAATACAATGCAGAGCAATCCTGCCAGGATAATTATGGAAAGTGTTCCGGGACGACGGCGTATAACAGCCCCGTTTGCCCTGCCGTGATCATCTTTTGATTTACCGGTATGTAACTTCAATGCATATCCTAACACACCGCCTGCAACAATAAAGCCTATCGTTAACACATAGCTGTTGGTGAGCAGTATGCCGGCGATGCCTGCAAGGCAAATAGCAACTTTTATATTGTTGCCTTTTACATCCTTCATGTACAACTGCCAGCCGGTAGAAAAAATAATAGCGCTCACAGCGCCGGTTACATAATACATTATCTCTTTAAACTCCTGGTGAAAGCCATACCTGAAATATGCCCACGACAGGATGAGCATGGTTATGCATGCAGGGAGAATAACACCCGTCATGCTTACCAACGCTCCTGCTGTTTTTCGCATGGCGTAGCCAACATAGGCAACTACGTTTACCGCAAGCGGTCCGGGCAAAAGGCTGCCTATACCTACCGCGTCTAAAATGGTTTCATGTTTAAGCGCCTTATCCTTATCGACCATTATATTTTTTACAACAGCTACTAAACCCATGTGGCCGCCAAACGATACCGCTCCCACTTTTAAAAAAGTAAAAAACAGGTACGACAAACTTACTGTTTGCGGTTTGGGTGTATGCGAAGTTTCATGCTGCATATTGCAAAGATGACCAATTTATTGCCGCTGCTTTGGAGGTTGCAATTTAGGTTGAAAAGCAAATAATCTGCGGCTATTCATTGCTGTAGTTTTTGCCGCGTATATGTGGCAAGATATGTTTTAATAAAATTGCTGCACTTTGTTCCGGCGTTTGATTAGCTGTGTGAAGCGTGAGCCACGGATACTGCGGAACTTCAAAGCCTGAACCGATGCCTGTAAAATCGGTAATTTCGTTGTTGCGCGCCTTTTTATACAATCCTTTTACATCGCGTTGTTCGCATATCCGTAGCGGGCACTCGGTATATATTTCAAAATAGGTGTCGCCCAAAATAGATGCAGCAATATCGCGGTGCTGCTGCAATGGTGTAATAAAAGAGCAAATGGTAATTACATTTTTTTTCACCAGGAGTTTTGCAATTTCTGCTGCCCGGCGAATGTTCTCCGCCCGGTCTGTTTGGGTAAACGACAGATCTTTGTTGATGGTATTTCTCAACACATCCCCATCCAGTGTAATGGAAAAATAGTTGTCTTCTTTCAGCCGTTGTTCCAATAACCGGGCAATGGTTGTTTTGCCAGCACCCGAAAGCCCCATCAGCCATATTGCAATTCCTTTTTGTTGCAGCAGGCTGTTGTTAAAGGCCTGATCGGCCAGCGCGAACAGTCCATTTATATCACTGTATCCTTCCATCATCTTATTCATTCGTTGATTAATTTTTTTCGCTGATCAGCAACAACCAGCCTTTCCCTTTTTCAACAGGAATGTTATCCTGCACAGTAAATGTTCTTGCTTCCTGGAACTTATTTACAGAAGGCGCTGTAATAACAGCTTTAGCTGCATCGATGCCCAGTTTTTTCCAGTCTATACTTAAAGTAACGGTTGTATCGGCTGCATCCCAGCTTGCAATCGAAACCAAGGCAGCCTTGTCTTTCTTATAAACAGTTGCCAATACTTTTTCATTGCTTGTTCGTACCGGGCAATTGTCACTCCAGTAGCCGATCATCTTTGCGTCTTGCATACCAAACGCATCCCACACTTTCCAGATGCTGCTAGGGTCGTTGCCGTCGTAAGGCATTCGGTTCGTCATTCCGTATATCATACCTCGCCACGGATTCCCTCCTTTTTCCAGCATTTCGCCCATCAAACCAAACGGAATACCGCTTACCTCGGTAAGAAAAAAATCAGGATTGTTGTTTTCATAATCGAAGTATTCACCAAACCACAGCCTGTTCAGGTAAGGGAAATGCTCCATATACAGGTTGGCGCTGTTATTAAAGCCATCGTTCTTATTATACTGGTTAGCCGAATGCAGATCAATAATACCAGGATGATTATTTTTTGTGAGTACGCGTTTAATACGCTTCATGGTTATCCTGTCAAAAGCCACATCGTCGAGATAGATACCGTCAATGCCTACACTGTCTACAAGCCAGTTCATGCCTTCCACGTAATAGTTATGCCAACGGCTCATGCCACTATTAACAATGGCTGCGTCTTTTATTTTAGGTACAAACCAGGCGGCAATATAATCATCGCCTATATGTTCCTGCAGCCAGCTAAATCCCCCTCCCTTGCCGGGCGAATAAATTTCGTGTCCCAGGCTGCGCATCGGAAAAGTTTCATAGGCCCTGTTAGACACTTCGCGCACCGTATTGTATATTTTTACTTTCAAGCCCAATGCATGGGCTGAGTCAATATAGTCCTTCATCTTTTTCCATTCAATGAACGGATAATTGATCCAGGGGTTGATGGTAGTTGCATGATGTATATTAATAACGGTTGAGCCTGCGGTCTTAACTTCACTAACGGGAGAGTATTTGTGATAGAAGCGTGTTTGCCACTGGAAAGGCGTATTAATAGTGTGAAATGGAGTAATGAGTAAAGTGAAATTGTAGAAAAGCGTATCGCCCTTTTTCATAAAGCGTTCACCGGAATAATTGTTGACATTAACGTTGTTGTTCTCTTCAGTAATATCAATACCGCCCTTATTATCATTTCCCCACGAGGTGGGCAATAACAAAGGCTTCTGCAAATAAAAATTGGTATTTAAAGGGCGTGTGTATTTTTCATCTCTCAGGCTGTATTGCAAGCCCATATTTACGTTGCCAATCCATGCACCATCCTGGTTTTTTGTGGCAACATCCCATTTCCAGTTGAATGTTGCGGGGCGGGAGCCACCCTTTTGCCCCAATCCCATCATATACTTAGAAGCCTGTTTGGTAAATGGCAGCAACAGCGCAATGTCTTTAAGCGCTACATCATTTAAGGCAGTTAGTTTAACGGTATACATCACAAAACCGTCAAACTCCAGCGTGCCATTCACTTCTCTCTTCAGGTCGGCATTATAACTTTCCGCCTTCCATATTACTGTTCCCGGTTCTTTTTTTACAAATTCAAGTCCTTTCTGTTTCCATGCCATTGCGTTTGCAGCGCCCTGTTTAACAACATTCAACTGCACCGGCCCGGAAAAAACGCGCGAAGGATTGGAAGTATAGCCGGTCATTTCCTGGTTGAAAAAAGATTGTATCTGCAACGGAAAGCCGTTATCGCCAACAATAAGTTTTCTGCCTAACAGGTCGATACTTCTTTTATTTACCCTTAATGGAACATATGGCTCTATCACCGAATTTTGTTGAGCCAATGTTGAATTAAGCCAGTGCAGCCTGGTTTGTTTCCAGGGTTCGCTTATGCCTCCATCGCTTAATAATTTATCTGATACCGAAATACTGATTTGCACCGGCACATCGGCGTTTCCTTTTGAATGAAATATCGCTTTGCCTGTGTATGTGCCATTTACTGTACCCCTGGGTATTTGCAGCAGGCACCACAAAGCCTGTACATCCCCCGCGGCTACCTGCACCGATTGCTTAAAGGGCGTACCATCGTATCGGGTACCTGTGTTATTCAGGCAGGAGAGATTTTGCGCGGCAATAATTTTTCCCGCGGATGATTTTAAATCGCTGAAACTTAAAGTAACATTTTCAAGTCTCCTGATGGCATACAAGGCAACCTGGAAGCTGTAAAATTCTCCTCTTGCTGCATTTCCTGTAAATGCCTGCGACGGGCCGGCTTTTATCCACCTGTAAGGCAATTTGTTTTTCATACGCACAGGAAATTCTCTCACTTCAGGAAAAACAAGAAAAGGTTTTGTTTTATTCTTTTGCAGCAATGCATCGGTTTCAGCTTTTGTAGCCACCACTTCCATAGGATAGTTGCTGTTGAATTCATCTACAGCCTGTATCTCAGCAGCAAGGGCATTAGCTGGCAAATCATAATTTACTGATTGCAACCACTGTTGGCTTGCCGTTTCGACAGGCGCCAGGTAAACCCCTTTAGGATAATTGGCTCTTCCTTCATTTTTATACGGCATGTAATAAACGTAGTAAATGCCTTTGCCTGAAGTGGGTTCAAAATAAATATCGCCATTCTCGCTATTTATGTTTTTCGTTGCCACGTTCAGGATAACTTGCTGTGTTTGTGCATCCTGCACAATTATTTTTTTTGAAGCTGCACTATCATCCCTGCGTCTCCAGGCAATATGCACTTTGGCAACAGCGTCGGTGCCGTCGAATTTTACAACGGCGCGGTAGTTTCCTAAGGAGTCTGCATCCCAGTTATCTGTAGCGCTCTTATAAACAAGTTCCTGGCAAAATGAGGGAAGAGAGCAGGCGATCAACGCAAAACAAACTAACAACGTTTTCATACATCTTCTTTTCAGCGAATTGACAATTAAAAAATAAATATAGCAGAATAAAAGCGATACCACCCATCGCAAACGTTTGTGTAATTTGCTTTTTGCAACCTAAACATTTGTATGCTGCAATTACTTATTGATTAACTTTACGTTAATTAGCTATGAAGTATTTTGTGGGTTGAACAGGTTGATTAATGAGAAAGAACGCTTTTATAAACTACTGCTGGACTGATTTCGTGAACAACGAAAACAGGAGTACATACTACAAAATGTACGAGCATTACTATGCGTATCTCATTTACCTCGGAGTTAAAAAGGGCTTTAATATTGATGTAATTAAAGATACCGTAAACGATATTTTTTTATACCTGTGGGAAAACAGATCGCGATTACAACACATACACAATCCACATAGTTACATTATTACATTTTTCATCCGGTCGTTGTATAAAGGTGAGCAGCATGCAAAGCTTCATTCTTCAACGGATGTGCAATACGAAGAATACATAGCAGATGAATTTATTGAACCGGCCTGCGATAAAGGATTACTCGACAAAGAGCGGGAACAAAGTTTACTTGGTTTAATAAACAGGCAAATGGAACAATTGCCGCCAAAACAAAGGCAGATTATTTATCAAAAATTTTACCTGGGGCTTTCCTACGAAGAAATATCGAAAGCCAACCGGGTTTCGATAAATACGGTGTACAATACCGTATACGCCGCCATGGATAAGCTTCGGGTACTGATTCCCAGAAACACTTTTTTCGCCCTTATTTCTGTGGTAGCCACGCTTTCTGCAATAATTTTTATGAATTGACTAGTGAAAACTCCTGACTAGCTGCTCTATTTCTCAAAAGCTATACATGTCTGAACAAGAAGCTGCCCGGTTACTGGCAGACGAAAGTTTTATTAACTATTGTTTAGGTCGTAATGCAAACGATACAGCCCACTGGGAAGCCTTTCTCAGCACCCATCCGCATGAAAAAGAAAATATTGAAGAACTGAAAGCGATTGTATTGCTCACTTCCCGGAGTGTAAAACACAAGGAGATGCAGGCGCAATTAGAACGGCTGAAACAGCAAATCAATTACCGCGAAACGGCATCGGTTAACCGAATTAAGCCCGGTCGCAGCTCCCTTTTATGGAAGGTAGCCGCAACCGTTAGCGGCATATTGCTGGCGGGTATGCTTACCCTATATTATTTTTCAGGAAGCGGAAATACACCAGCGCCAGCCGTTGCCGACTATGCTACACACAAAGCAGAAAGAAAATCTTTTGTTCTGCCAGATGGAAGCAAAGTAACACTGAATGCTGAAAGCACCATTTCGCTGTCCGATCAATTCAACAAAAACAACCGGGTAGTTGAGCTGAGCGGAGAAGCTTTTTTTGATGTGGTTCACGATGCATCCAAACCCTTTGTTGTTAAAACCAGCACGATGGACGTAAAAGTGCTTGGCACTGCGTTCAATGTAAAAGCCTACAAAGGCGATGCAACAAGCGAAACTTCGCTGATACGGGGAAGTGTAGAATTGTCGCTTAAAAATGAAAACAGGAAGATCACACTCAGCCCTAATGAAAAATACCTGTTGAGAAAACCTGCTGCCGAAAGCACGCGTACCCCGGCTATTCAACCAGCAACACCTTTAGCCGCTTCGGGCCTGCTGCCGGTGCGTGTAAGCAAAAAGGATACCGCTATTGTGGAGGTTTCGTGGACGGAAAACAAGCTGGTATTTGTAGACGAACCATTTGAGGAGCTTGCCAAACAACTCAGCCGCTGGTACGGCGTAAATATTGAAATTACTGACCCTTCCTTGAAAAATATCCAGTATACCGCATCCTTCAGAAATGAAAATATTGAAGACGTTTTAGCCGCCTTGCAGTTTACAAAAGCATTCACGTTTGAACGTAAAAACGATAACATCATGATATATCCATAAAATGAAAAGGAGGATGCTCGAAACATCCTCCTGTTTACTGGCTTTCAGGAACCAGGTTACTCGCTAAAGGAACTACTGATTCCTATTTTTTAACCGAAACATAACTAAGTTATGCAAAAAAAGGCTATTTGTCCAAAACGTCCGTGGCGCCCGGCTTTCAAGGCGTTCATACTTATGAATGGGATAACGGTATTTTTCCTTGCTTTAAGCCTTCAGCTTACTGCAAACGGATTTGCCCAGAAGCGGATCAACCTTGAGGTAAGCAACGTTCCATTAGTGGAAGTACTCAAGCAAATTGAAAACAAAACGAGCTTTCGTTTTGTGTACAGTAAAAATATGCTTGCCGACAAAGTGGTGATGCAGGCAAAGTTCCGCAAGGCACCACTTGAAGATGTATTGAACCAATTGTTGATCAACCTGCCGCTTACTTACAAAATGATCAACGACAGCCTGGTTTCTATTGGCGAAAAGAAAATGCCTGTGCTTACCGAAGAAGAATTGCAGGCGCCGATCAAAGGAAGGATTACCGATGAAAACGGAAACCCTATTCCCAACGTATCAGTAACGGTAAAGGGTACCACCAAAGGTATTATTGCCGAAGACAATGGTTCTTTTACCATTGATGCCAACCCGGGCGAAACACTTGAGTTCAGCGCTGTGGGTTACAAATCTTACAGCATTAAAATTGGCTCTGAAAAAAATCTTACCATTAAACTCACGTCTGACGCAGGTGACCTTAGCGCGGTGGTAGTGGTAGGATACGGTACTCAAAAAAAGAGCGATCTTACCGGAGCTATTACCAGCCTTAAAGCCAGCGATCTTACCCAGGGCGGCACCGTTAGCAACGCTGCCCAGGCCTTGCAGGGCAGGGCGGCAGGTGTAATGGTAGTACAAAACTCAAAAGCGCCGGGCGGAAGCATTTCGGTTCGTGTTCGTGGCGCCAACTCTATCAGCAGCACCAACGAGCCGTTATATGTTGTGGATGGTTTTGCAACATTGAATGGGGTAGATCTCAACCCGAACGATATTGAGTCGATGGAGATTTTGAAAGATGCGTCGGCAACTGCTATATACGGTGCCCGCGGCGCCAACGGTGTAATCATCATTACCACCAAACGCGGAAAATCGGGCAAAGCGCAAATTTCATACAACGGTTATGTGGGTGTGCAAAAAATACACAACCCGTTTGACATGCTGAATGGCAAACAGTACATGACACTGGCAAACGAACTATACCAGGAAATTGACGGGCAGGCCGGACAGGAATTTGGAGTATACACGCAATCGCAACTGCAATCAAATGTAAATACCGACTGGGTAAAGGAAGCGACCCGCAATGGCGTTGTGCAAAGCCACAACATACAGGTGCAGGGAGGCAATGAAAACACAAAAATCCTTACCAGCCTTGGGTATTTTAAGCAAGCAGGTGTTTTAAAGAATACCGACTATTCGAGGGTATCTGCCCGTGTAAACGTAGATCAGAAAGTCAATGAATTTATCAAATCGGGCTTAACGTTGTATGGGCAAAGGGCTAACTCTAATATCCAGGATTACGGAGGAAACATCCTTCAATCTAACGTATTGCTCGGTATTCTCACCTACGACCCCACAGTACCGGTGTATAACTCAGATGGCAGCTTTGGCAGACCGCCGGGTGGAAGAGGCGATAATCCCCTGGCTAATCTTTTGGGAAGACAGAATGAATTGGTGCAGGACCGTTTTAACGGCAATGCCTACCTTGAAATTAAACCCATACCCGAGCTTACTGGCCGTATTAATGCAGGCACAGAAATAGCACATTATTTTACAGGAAAATATTTGCCTAAAAGCACTTACCAGGGTGGTATTGATGCTGGTGTAGCCAGCACATCCGACTATACTTCTACCAGGCAACTGATAGATGGAACACTTACTTACGCCAAAACTTTTAATGATATTCATTCGTTTAGTGTAATGGGTGGATATGCCTACGAAAAAACATATTTTTCCTACAGGTCTCTTGCTGCAAAAGGATTCTCTACCGATCTTTTCGGCTTTAATAATATTGATGCCGCCTCTACCATTACCGGTACCAATGCGTATAAGCAAGAGAGCTTGCTGATCTCCTTCTTCGGAAGGTTGGAATATCGCTATAATGATAAGTACCTCTTCACCTTTACCATGCGTCGCGATGGATCTTCCCGCTTTGGCGCCAATTATCGCTGGGGTTATTTCCCATCCGGTGCTTTTGCCTGGAAAATGGACAAAGAGGATTTTATCAGAGACCTGAATCTTTTCTCTACCCTGAAGCTGCGTGCTGGTTACGGCAGAACGGGCAACGACCAGATTGGCAATTACGCCCCGTTTGCGTTAGTGAGCTCTACACGCTTAACGCTTGATGGCAGCACCAATACTGCAGGCACGCATTTAAATCAAAGTTCTCCGGAAAATCCATTCTTAAAATGGGAAACTACCAGCCAGTACAACGTTGGATTAGACATGGGCTTTTTCAACTCGAAGCTGATGGTAAAAGTGGATGGCTATTACAAAAAAACAACTGACCTGCTGCTGAGCAAAAGCTTTCCTTTGTATTCAGGCTTTGTATCGGGACAAACAAACTTAGGTGCTGTTGAAAACAAAGGGATAGAATTTGAAATTTCTTCCAGGAACATCGAGGGTAGAAAGTTCTCGTGGGATACCAAGTTTAACCTTGCCATTAACAGGAACAAAGTGCTGGACGTTGGCGGCAAAGATTTATACATAACGTCTTCCAAACCTATTGGTACAGTATCGGAAGAACAGTTTGCAGTAATACGCGAGGGTGAGCCGCTCGGTTCATTGTTTGGCTATGTATACCTGGGAGTAATACAACAGGGAGAAACCTATGCACCGCAACCGTCTTCAGTTGCGGGCGATCCCAAGTTCCAGGATATTTCAGGCCCTGAAGGCAAACCAGACGGTAAAATAGATGCGAATGACCGCACTATTATCGGTTCGGCTAATCCTAAATTTATTTACGGCTTAACCAACTCGTTTAACTACGGAAATTTTGATCTGGGAATATTCCTTCATGGTACTGTGGGGAATGATCTGTTGAATATGAGCCGCATGAATCTTGAGTGGAACCGTACTACAGATGCATTGAACAGGTGGACACCGGAAAATACGAACACAGATATTCCAAGAAATGGCTTTTACTACATGAAGTCGGGCGGCTATATCAATTCGCATTTTATTGAGAATGCTTCTTTCTTAAGGCTGAAGAATGTGACCCTTGGGTATACCATCAAAAATGTTTCTAAAGTATTTAATTCTATCAGGGTGTATGCAATGGCAGAGAACCTGCTTACCCTTACCAAATACTCAGGCTGGGACCCGGAAGTAGATACCAAAGGATATGAATCGAGCGGAACCGGTACAGCAGGTGCAGGTACGGCAGGTGGCGGACAAACAGCCAATGCGGGAGCGGGGCTGGACTTCAATGCCTATCCTTTTATGCGTTCTTATACTTTGGGCGTGAACATTAATTTTTAACCGCACCATTTTCTATTACTTAAAAAAAGCATTCGATGAAGTATATATCAATCATAAGCTTAAGCCTGGTGGTACTGGTAGCAAGCTGTACCAAGCTGGAGCCTAAAATATACAGTGATCTTACTACCGCTAACGCCTACTCTACAGAAAGCGATATCAATGCTGCGCTGGTAGGTATTTATGCAGATCTGAACCCTTACCCTGGCGACGCCTGGATGTACTATGCAGGTTACCTGGTAATGACTACAGATTACAGCACCGATATGGGATTTTCAACCGCAGCGGGCGATCCCACCAAAATGAGCAATTTTACTTACGACGCCAACAACCGGTACATTCGTTACAACTGGCAGTATATGTACAACATCATCAGCAATTCAAACCTGCTGCTGTCTAAAATTGATGCGGTGCAAATGGACGAAACAAAGAAAAACCGCATCATAGCCCAGGCTCGTTTTTTAAGAGCACTGGCTTACAGGGATATTACCGATGCCTGGGGACCGGCGCCTTTGTATACAACAGTAGTAGCACCGGGAGAAACCGAGAACGCACCGCTGGCTTCTGTTGCGGATATTGACCAGGTAATTATTGACGACTGCAAATATGGAATAGATAATTTGCCCGAACAGTGGGACGAAAGCGAAGGATCGCGGGCCACTAAAGGCGCATGTGCTACGCTGTTAGCCAATGTTTATTTGAGAGCACACAAATACGAGGAAGCAAAAACCTATGTTGATATGGTGCTGGCTATGAAGGATGCTGGCGTGTACCAGTTAAATCCGGACTTTAAAAATGTATGGTCGGAAAACAATAAGTTCGACAAAGGATTTATCTTCTGCATCCTCCACGAACCTGGTATGAACGGTGGAGAAATTGCCAATCATTTTGGCCCGCAAGATCACCCGGAAGTAACCAACAGGTGGCAGTACTATGCGGTGTCGCTCGAATTCTGGCGCAAGTACAGCGATCAGGACCCACGCAAGCAATTTTTCTATTACAACTACGAAGGCGCATCGCCACGTGATGAAAATACAGAGAACGGGTTCTTTTACATGGTTCCGGCGCCAGGACAAACCACCCCGCCGAGCGACACTGTAAAGTTTCTTAAGAATGTAGCCACCAAAAAGTATTCATACGAAATGGTGTCCAACTCTTATTACGACGGTCGTACCATTTCCATCTTCCGTATTGAAGATGTGATATTGTACAAGGCTGAAATAGAAAATGAATTGAACGGGCCAACGGCTGCATTGCCTTATATCAACCAGATAAGGGCCCGCGCCGGCGCACCGGAATATGGTTCGGGTGGGGCATTTCCTGTTCCTGCGTCTAAAGAAGAAATGGCACAAAAGATATTGGACGAACGTGGGTTTGAGCTGGTATTTGAATACAAAAGAAGACCAGACCTGATCCGTTTTGGCAAATATGAAAGTATCTGTAACGCTTACCTCTCGTCGCGCGGCTTGAGTCCGGTAGTTACAGCCAGCATGAAATATCTGCCTTATCCTTTGCTGGATGCGCAATTGAATGCTGACATGGCT
>JBQCFW010000200.1:0-15139 GCA_051958655.1 Agriterribacter sp.
AACAGAATGATAAAGGCGATCATGGCAATGCTGGAAACATCCCAAATGCCAGGCACATCAAACGGACTCTTTATAAAACAGAATGCAATACCCCCCAAAAACATTCCCCAACCCACCACCGCTGCAGAGGGAAAGCGCTTCAATAAATTTAAGGGGTACAAAGTGTAAAAAGCCAGCGTAACAGCCGACGCCATTCCCCAGAAAAAAGCGCTGCCAGATACAGTAACAGTGTTAATACTTCCGTGTGTTACCAATAGGAATGTGCCTGCTATGGCCAAAAGGATCGCGAGGGATTCAAACCGCGTAGGAATTTTTTTATACCGCAGAACGAGATACAACGCTATCATAGCCGGCCCTATATATTGCAACACCGTAGCCGTTGCAGCATTAGAAGCATAAATAGCAGCAAAGTAAGTGTACTGAACAGCTGCCATACCCGCAGTACTGAATATCACCATCTGCACGGCATCGTTCCTGGTTTTCCAAACCTGCCAAATGTTTTGTTTTTTAAAAGCAGCAATTACCAGTAAAATAAATCCCGCCGCAAGCAACCGGATGGTAACCAGCCATTCGGGATTAAATTGTTTTTGCTGAAAAAGGTACTGGCAAAAAGTTCCGGATATACCCCAGAAAATTGCCGGAATAATAGCCAATAAATAACCCCTGGTAACAGTATTGCTCAACGTTTAAAAGCCTTTGTGTTTACAATATTATTGGTCTTTCGCGAACCTTTGTCTATTTTTTTAGAACGATGTTGTTACTGGCGGCGAGCAGCTGTTGGATTGTGAGCCTTTGAAGCTGGTTCGGGTTCGCTATCTTTACTGCATGCTTGAACTTCCAGTAACCGCACGCATTCCTGAGCCTGAAGAAATGTCGCACCGGCATGATATTGAAGAATTGTTGTTAAGAAGGAAAAAAGCATTGATAGTGGAGGGATACAGACTAACAGTTAATAACAACCGCAAAATACCCTACGCCTTCCAGGCTGAAATCAATATCAACAATTCAGGATTATGGAGCCTTGTAATGTCTCTGGCTGAAATGCTCCCTGCCGAAATCTGCCTGGAGTACAGTCTTGACGACGAATCGACTTTTGGCACTGATTATTTATCAAAGGCATTGATTTTTGAAAAGTTGCGGAGCTTTGAAACGGAACTTGTGCAGGATTGTGCATTGGCTTTTACCCTTTCGGCTCATTCCGCATTGGCACTTAGCGAAATAATTGTAACGTCCTCCAAATACATTCGCTTTTCGGGCAACGACAAAGAAAAATTCCTGCAAATAATGAGTGCGTTTACATTAAAGGAAATACCCGAACTGGCTTTCATTGATGAATACCCGAAAATTACGGAGCCACTTAAAAAATTTATTCCCACCTCCCGAAGACCAGAAGATGTAATATGGTCGTTGAACCGGGCTTGGGGGATCGAGGAAACGTGAAAGGTGAGAGGTCAAAAGTGAAAATTGAACGCTCTTCGATCTTGATCTTTCACCTTTCACTATTCATCTTTCACCGCCCTGATTCCCGTTTGTGTAAATTCAATTTTCTTTTGCTTATACAGGCTTCCGGTTGTCATTTTAAAAACCTTCTTGCTCATTCCAAAAAACTCATAAATATCTTCAGGTGCCGACTTGTCGTTGTAGGGAAGGTATCCATTATGCGCTTCAAGCAATTGCATCACTTTACCTGCTTCATCGCTCACCTTGTCGTAACCAGGTTTGCCGGCCACCACATTGATCTTGTTATCTTCCGTTATGTCTTTTATAAAGCCTTTCAGTCTGTCTCCCGTTTCCAGGTTGCGAAATACTTCATTAAAATGGATAACGCCGGTATGTTTGTTATTAATAATTACAACGTAACCAATATCGCTTCGCCGGTATACAATCAAATCTACCATCTCCATTTCTTTTACCGTAAGCGTTTCATTGCTTAAAAAAGCGTCAATCTTTTCTGTTGCAGCTACGCGTCCGGTTTGGTCATCGAGGTATATTTTTACCAGGTACTTTTCACCGGCATACATTCTTGATCGTTGCTGCGATTTGGGAACAAAAATGTCTTTCATCAAACCCCAGTCCAAAAAGGCACCGTGTGGCGTAACCGATATGGCTTCGAGCAACACGATATCGCCCAGTACCCCTTTTGGTTCCTGCGTTGTAGCAATTAGCCTGCCTTCCGAATCGTGGTGAATAAACACACGTATTTCATCGCCCCTTTTCAAACCTTTGGGCACAAACCTGTTGGGCAGTAAAATTCCTTCCCCACCATCGTCGAGATAAGCGCCGGGCTCTACCAGCCGTAATACTTTTAATGTGTGATGCAATCCTGCCTGTACCATAAGCGGTAAAGATAGAGCATTCCTAAAAGGTAGAGCCAAGATTGTGGGCCGTGAGACACGACCCACGACGGAGAGCATTCGGATTTTTAAAAAGATTCGGAACGCCTTACGCCAGGTTTCGTGTCTCACGAAACCGGATCCGGGGCGACGAAAGGCTCGATCTATGGTGGGGTTGTTTGGACTCATCTGCGCACCAATTCAATCAGGATAATGATTGATCAATCGCTTTCACCTGTTCCCTGTACCGCGCAGGCAGCAGCCAGCTTTTTATGTTGCTGTCCATATTCAGCGTGCGACTCCATTTATAACCCCGCAACATTGTATTCAAAAGCAGCGATGGTTCAAGGTTCAGCAGGTGTTTTACCCGCGGAGGCGTAACCAGGTATTGCACATGTATTAAAATATAATACCTGAAAAATCCGAGCTGCTTACGGTATTGATTGTAAAGATCTGCCGTGTAAGTGCTTGCTACCAGGTTCTCCTGCAATTGTGCGTCGTGCATTTGCTTCCAGGCCTGGTAGCCCAATGGCAGCAGGTGAATGCCCATCCTCCGTCCTACCCGTATAAATACATTCACCACTTCTTCTTTTTCTTCTTTGGTGAGCTTTCTTTCCAGCAGCTCATAAGCGGCAATGGAATAGTGTATGAGCATGAACAACACATCTCTGTAGGCCTCCTGTGGAATAGCATACCCGCGTGCCGACTCTACGCCGGCATGTATGCTGGTAATGCGGTCAATAGATTGAAGCGCCGTTTTGGTATCTGAAAAAACGATCAGCCTTGCATAACTAACGGTGGAGAACAGGCGACCAATAGGGTCGGCAGGGAGCTTTCCGGTAAAATACAACCAGTCTACCGACTTGTTCAACGCAAACTCTGCGGCAGCACCGGCAAAAATGAACAATACAGTATCCGACTTTCCCCAAATGGTTCGCACAATAGAATCTTTCGACACAAAAAAATCCATATAAATTATTTTTAGGGCAGCATTCGTTTCCTGCTGCCGGTTTCAATAAAATGAAGTACCTGCTTTTCAAGTTCGTCAGCGCTAGCGGCGGTAATATTCACCAGTGCGTAAGCGTTGCCGCCACGCAACATATCCCATCGCCAGTCCCATTGCTTAATGGTAAAATATGTTCCATTTTCGTACCACCATGCCGTATACAACCGGTCGTTGCCTTTACCTAACATACCAGTATATACATTTCTGTTGCCGATATAGCCGGTTTGTACTTTTATAAATGCATATCCGCTACCACCCCAGCAGATCATAGGATGATGATCGCTCGAGTAAAAACCTGCTATCGATTTTATATAGATAAGTGCATGGTCGTTTTCCATTTTAATCACGTTATTAGGAAGTGTTGATACAGTATAACCAGCTCTCGTTTCGACTGATCTACCGGCTTCGGCTGAACGTTGTTGCTTCATCACCATTAGCAATGCAACTACGCAAAAAGCTAAAACAATCATATGAAGCCAGGCATGGTACCCGGGAGCTTTGCCTCGATCAGTTTGCGTTACAGGCTTTCCGTATCGTTTAATCATCCAGGTTACCAAAGCCAAAGCAGGCGAAACAACATACAACAAAAAACAGGCTATGCCCACCACATCGTGCATGGGTTCGCCCGGAGGTATATTATAATATACGAGCGTAAAAATCCGGAACAGGTTACACAGTACATTGCAGATAACAATGCTACATAGCAGGAATGCAATACCGGTTACGGGCAGCGTGCGACGATACTTTTTCTGCTGCAACGCCATTACCATAATGCCCGAAAGCATGGAAGTGATCAGCATATACAATCCCATGCAGGCAGGGTCGACCGAAAATTCATTGCCATTGTATTGAATAACGTTTCCCTCTGCCATCGCTGTATTGCCGGTAAAGCTCAACATACCGCTTGCCCATTTTGTTAGCTGCAACCTTATAGGAAAACTGAAGATGCTTGTAACGTAACGACATACGGGCGAAATGAAAACAATGGCCAACAGACTCAGCAGGTGCATTTTCCCCGCGTATGTTTCAGCAACAAAAAACACACACAATAAAAGTGTTGTATACAGCATTGTTTTGGCAGGCAGCAAACAGGTAATTACAGCTGCTACCACTGCGGCTATCGCAAATCGCAACCCTCCCCTCGCATTGCTTCGTGTTGACGAAAACACTACCAGTATTGACAATACGCCTAGCTGGAAATCGAACGAACGGACATTTATATAATCGCCAAGCATCCAGCAGAAAATAATACCGTATATGGCTAGCAGGAGGATTGCCATCCAATGTACAGATAGTCTGCGCATTCCTGTTAGTACAATAGTGGTCATTGTTCATCCATTGAGGGGTCAAATGAACGACGGCGTACATACAGCAGCAGCAATAATGCAATAATGATCATGGCCCATTCATGTGGCTCGGGAACAGCACCTTTGGCAGACAAGGAAGCATTTTTAAGACTGTCTTTACTCGCTTTAATGTCGAACCGGTCGTAATCGCGCTGCGATTCCAGTACCACCAGGCTCGAAACAGGCGACACAACGTAGGCTTCCTCGGCTTCGGTTATGGCAGCCTGCTCAACAGTGCCATCCGATAAAATAGCAGCGCCCTGGTTTTTGAGAATGTGGTTATAGGCAAAGAGTCGCATCACATGGTCGGGTGCTGGAGATTGAGTGGTGCTTTCTTCCGATTGGCGAAGCGTGATGCCAGCAGTGTCGAGTGTTATTTCGTTTTCCTTTTCGTTTGCTAAGGGATACCGCTGACCGTTCAACAACTCCTGCAGCAAAAAAACATCTCCTTTCATGTAATTAAATGAACCTACTTCCTTTAAAGTGCGCAGGTAGGGAGATAATGTTATACCTATATTAAATACATGTACACGTTTTCTTTGAGCGATGTAATTTTTGATGCCGGATGCAAAATCGGTCTGTTTTATATCATCCAGGACAGGAGAAGTATTCCCACTTTTAGTGACGACCAGCGACGAGGCGGGATGCGTAATGTTTGAGAAAGGGAACAGCGTAAAATAGTTGTTTCGCAAATCATTAAAAACCTCGTCGGCATTGTGCTGTGTGAGGCGCAGCAAAGAACCGTTGCTATTCGCCACAAATACATTTTTCTGTTTTACCAGGTTGTATACTTTATCGCATTCATCAGCCGACCACGATGCATTTACATCGAGATAAACATCTTTTATATCAAGTGAGGAGCTTTCGGGCTCGGTAGAAAAAAGCGTGTATTGCTTGCCGTTAAATGCAAACGCTCCAGGCAATACCGGTTCTCGGTCGAAAGCCATGTTCCAATCTGTTTTGTACCTGCCTTTTCTTGTATAGTTGTATTCACCCGTTTCATCAAATGCGGCCGACATAGTGAGATTTACCGGTTTTTTGAAGAACCTGATCTCTGTTTCTTCTTTTGCACTGGTGGCAAGCGGCCCGTCGAAATACACAGGCTGGTATATCAACCTGGTGCCGCTTAATAACAACGGGCTGGTAATCCCAATCTTAAACTCCCGGTTCTTTCCATTCTCAACCGGGAAAACCCTCACCGTAACGCGGTTGCCTTCCTGCCAGTGCACTACCGATGGATCGCGGCGCTCCCTTCCTACGATTGTTTTGTAGGCGCTGTCTGCTTTTGAACGGGTGGTGAGTATACCTTTTTCCTCCACTCCGTCTATCCATAACGATAAAGAAGTTACAACGCTGCCTTCGGGCATGTGAAAAGTATAGATCGCTTCCTGTGTATTATTCCAGCCACGGGGATCGAGGTGATTTTCTATTTTTATTTTCATTTGTGAATAGGCAAGCCTAAACTGCGGCCACACTTCCACGTTATTAGTTACAGCACTTGTATAAAGGTTTTCGCCAGACCACAATCTTTCTTCTGCAAAATGACGTGAATCGTAAGTCGATTTCAGGATGTTGATCCTGTCTGATTCTGTAAGGTTAGTTTTCCCGCCAATCAGCGATGCAATCATCACCAGCGGATCGTGTTTCTTTTCTTCTCCAAAACTTCTGCTCGGCACACTCCAGAACCAACCATTAAATGAATCACCGGGCACTGCATATACCAGCGACGCTTTGCAGATCCTGTTGTCGAGGAAACCAGGCTTTATCTTTTGAGCCGCGCTTACCCACGCGGGGAGATTTGAATTACCTGTAACCAACGCTTTATTGATGATTCTAACCTTGATAGTCCAAACCACCGAGAATATGATGACACACGCAACAGCAGAAACAATTCCTGAGCGAAAATAGCGCCGGTATTTACCGGGTACTGATCGCAGCTTTTTAAAGAACACCAATGTGTAAATGAACAACAACATCGGTACAAACACATGCAAAGAAAAACCCAAGATGAAAAAACCAATAATGCCGATAATATACACAGGGAACAGATACACTAACAGGTATGCATACAACATCAGAGATATTCCGGCAATGAAACTCGACGCATACCTTGCCCACAAGGGCAGTTGGTGAAAAACAGAAAAAAGAAGACAATTGCCAGACGATACAAGTAATAGCGCAATAAGCCAGTTAACGGCAGGCATAAAAATTCTCATTTCCCTGTTAAGTCCGTAAGCACTTACCAAAAACAACAGCAGGAAAACAAACATCGGCTGCAAACCTTCTCTGCCCTTTCTTAATCTGCCACTGCCTAACAAAAGGAGGAAGTAGAATGCTGTAATGGAAAATTCAACGAAAAAGAAACTGATTGCATCTGCCTGGCTAAACAATGAAATGCAAAAAATGATAAAAGAAATGATCAGCATTACCAAACCTGCGATATAAAGACCGTCGGTTCCTTTTTTAATTTCGGGTTGCATGAAGTGTGTTTATTAGAGTTGAAATAATCTTTATTGAGCGCGCTCAATGCTTTCCAGCAATCTTGTTTTCCTGTAACAGATCAGCAATGGCACTAACCCCAATACGCCAAAAGAGCAATCCAGCAAACGCCAGAATATTGGAATGTGTCTGATGTATCCGGCAATAAAAGCCAGTGGGAAAATGAGTACACAGGCAATGCAGCCAAATTGTATGATCCAGATATTGCGCACCGGGTTAAGCAAAGGACCAATGAACGCTACCGCTATAACGATGTGGGCAAAGGCGAGCCAGTCGTATCCATAAGCGATGTAAGGATAGCTTTCGTTGGTATTACGGATGGCGTTGTAACAGGTAAACATCCAGTCATAAAAAGCAGAAGTATTTTCAGGCCACCAGCTCAAAACCCAGCTTAACTCAGTTTCGATGGCAAATGCTGTAATGCCACTCAGCAGCAATGCAACAATGAAAAACACCATCCAGCTCCGGATAGCCTTTTTCAACCTGATTCTTTCTTCCATAATTTTCCTTTTTAAAAGTACTTTGAAATACAAAGTAAAATCAGAAAATTGATCTCTCCAAACTTTTTTCGACGAAAAGCGATCAGCAGACAGCCTTGACCAATCAGCTTTCAAGTATTTGGTTACAGCAGGTTACAACCTTTTGCCCGCTTTCAGTTAACAAATCAGAAATCACCCAATCACAAATCAGAAATTCTATACTTCCTCATTGTAGAATATATTACTCGTTAGCCGCATTTTACTTCCCTCATTCTCAGGGTTCTGTTATCTGATCAGGCTAAAATGCCGCTTTGGTATGTTTTTTTGAAAATGAATGAAAGGATGAATGCAATCAAAACAGCATTTTTCCGATTTTCTTTGAACCGAAAAACTTACAGTTATGAAAACAAACGAAAAAAATGTTGAAGTGCTGAATGACCTGATCAAAATTAATAATGATCGTGTTGCAGGTTATGAAAAAGCAGCAAATCAAACGGAAATTATAGATGCAGACCTGCGTAGCATATTCACCAGTATGGCGGCAGAAAGCCGGACTTATGCCAACGAATTAAGCCGTTATGTAAGCCAGGCGGGTGAAACACCAACAGACAATACCACTGTAAGCGGTAAAATATATCGTGCATGGATGGATGTGAAAGCAACATTTAATGGTAACGACAGGAAGTCAATTCTGGAAGCATGTGAATACGGGGAAGATGCAGCCCAAAAGGCTTATAAAGCTGCGTTGGAATCTGACTCTGACAATCGCCTTTCACCAGATGTAAGGCATGTAATAACAGAACAAAAAACTAAATTAAGAAAATCTCATGACCAGATTAAGGCTATGAGAGACGCTCAACCTGCTTAGGAAACACCACGGAGGAGATGATATTTGATATCATCTCCTTTTTTCTTTTATACAAAAAAATAAAGTGTATGATACGGAACGCCACGACAGAAGATATGAAAACGCTGACATTGTGTTTAAATAAACTGATGAAAGAAGGTTTTACAGAAGATTTTAAAGCTACTGCTAACGGACTGAAGTCTTTAAAAACTGAAAAGGAATATTCGCCGGAGGAAATAAAGGTGGTAAACTTTTACCGCTTTGAGGGCGCCAGCGATCCGGCAGACAATTCTATATTGTATGCAGTAGAAACAACAGACGGAGCGAAAGGAACACTGGTAGACGCCTTTGGGCCATACGCCGATACGAAGGTGGATAAATTTATGAAAGACGTGGAAGAGATTTATAAGAAGCATACCACGGAGGAAGCAGAAAGCCAGCGGTAGAGAGGGCAGCGATCAGCTGTCAGCCATCAGCGATCAGCTATCAGCAGTCAGCAGTCAGCCAATCAGCAATAACTAGTGAATAGTAAGGGAGCGTTTGTGACAGATTTTGTTTCTTGATTTTGTTTTCTTGGTTCTTGTTTCCTTGGTTCTTGCCTTGTCTTTAACTGCTCATTAATATTTTTCCAGCATCTTCAGTGCTTTTGGCATGTTGATCCCTTTTTTCAATACAGGCGAAAAAATATCGCCTTTCTTTTTCAACCTGGCTATCATATTTTTTATGGTGAACTGATCGGGCGTCAATCCATGTTTTACTTCTTTCCAGGTTAAAGGTGCCGATACAGTTGCGCCAGGTTTGGGGCGGGCGCTGTAAGCAGACGCTAATGTTTGCCCGCGACTGTTTTGCAAATAATCAACATATATCTGGTTGTTTTTTCTGCGCGAAAGGGAACGCTCAAGTGTGGTAGTATCTGGCAAAGCTTCGTGAGTAAGCGTAGCGATAAGCTTTGCAAAATTCCGTACATCTTCGTACAAATATTTTTTTCCGCATGGAATGTATACGTGCATACCACTGGCGCCAGATGTTTTACAATAACCCTCTACACCGGCATAGTCCAACACACTTTTAACCGCCAGTGCAACATCAATCACCTGGTCGAAAGTATTTTTTTCCGAAGGATCAATATCTATTACCAGGTAATCAGGGTTGTCCATTTTGCTAACGGTAGAGTTCCATGGATTCATTTCAATGCAACCAAGATTTGCAATAAATAAAAGACTGTCTTTGTTATTGCATACGAGGTAATGCACTGTTTTGCCTGTAGATTCTGCTTCTATGTCGGCTGTTTTCATCCAGTCGGGTGCTATGTCGCCCGCATCTTTATGAAAAAAGCCAGCATCCTGTATCCCGTTGGGATTGCGCTTAAGCGACAAAGGCCTGTTTTTTAAATAAGGTACTATATAGGGGGCAACCGCCTCGTAATAAGCGATAAGATCACCTTTTGTAATTTTTTCTTTTGGCCAATACAGCTTATCCAGGTTTGAGAGCGACAGTTTTCCTTTTTTAACTACCATGAGCATTTTGTATTTGATGTCAGCTATTTCTTTTTTGCCGGAAGCACATTTTTCAAGGCTGCTGTCAAACACTTCGTTTACCGCTGTTGCCAGCATGGGTGTAAATGTAGTTATTTAGCTTTTGCCCGCTTGACCGCATGTTTTGCTTTTGGTTTGGCGGTTGCCGATAATTTTTCGCTGTCATATTTCCGGCTTACCGAATATTCATCTTTGTGTTTTATCAGTAACCAGTTTTTATCATCATCCTTTAACCGCACCAGCACAAAACCACCCGCCAGCTTTTCTCCCTGCAGCAGTATTTTTAATTCTCCCTTTTTCAAAGCAGCCAGCGCCTGCCGCTCGGTTAATTTTTCCAACGCTTCATCTACCGGAAAAAACAAACCTTTGTCCCACACTTCTACTGTACCCGCTCCATAATTGCCCTTGGGAATTTCGCCTTCAAAATTGATATAGCTTACAGGATGATCTTCTACCATTACGGCTAACCGCTTATCGGCAGGATTCATAGAAGGACCTTTGGGCACAGCCCAACTTTTTAAAACACCGCCCAGTTCCAGCCGGAAATCGTAATGCAGGCGCGTGGCATCGTGCCGCTGCACTACAAACCTGAATTTGTTTTTCTTCTCTACTTTTCCTTTAGGCTCTCTCGTTTCCTTAAAATCTCTTTTTTTATGATAGGTGGTCAGTGCCATTACGAAGCCTTTTTCTTAGCGGGTGTTCCAAGACTTTCTTTAAGCTGCGCCATTAAATCCCTGCTTCTCGAATGCGCCACACGCAACACAGGTGCCTGCACCTTACGGCCCTTGGCTTTGGCTTTAATGAGCTTCATCAGCTTTTCCGAATAAGTGTCTTTATATTTTGAGATATCAAAAGGCGTGGTGAGTTGATTGATCAGTTGCACCGCCATTTTAAGTTCCGCAGGTTTGCTTTTGGCAGACGTTACTTTAATTTCTTCAGCATCGCGTATTTCCTGCTCGAAACGTATTTTATTTAACACAAGAATATCACCCAGCGGCTTAATAATTACCAGGCTTTCGCGGCTGCGTAGCACATAAGTTCCAAGTCCCGCCTTGCCTGTTTTGGTCAAAGCATCACGGAGCAACGCATAGGCTCTTACACCCGCCTTTTCCGGCTGCAGGTAATAGGGCGCTTCAAAATACATGGCATCTATCTCCTTTTCATCTACAAAAGAATTGATCTCGATCATCTTTGTTTTTTCGGGACTCGCTTTTTCAAAATCTTCCGGTTCAAGTATTACATACTTATCATCCAGCTTGTATCCGCGAATAATATTTTCCCAGGCTACTTCTTTACCCGTTTCAGCGTTCACTCTTTTAAACTTGATGTTTGCGTGATCCTTCTTGTCCAGCATATCCAGGTCCAGCTCGCTTTGTTGCACAGCGCTGTAGAGTTTAACCGGGATGTTCACCAAACCAAACCCTATGGCTCCTGTCCAAATTGCTTTCATATATTTTTTTAGAAATACAGTTAAATTTCTATGCCAGTGCTGCTAAGCAAAACCTATATTTAAAAAAATCAGGCAAGTGCTTGCAGATACGGCATATTTTTTGGAAGTTTATTGAAACCTTTCGGGGTGATTCGGACGAATCATAAATAGTTACACCCATAATTACTCCGGTAATTACAGCGAATGAAATCTGCGAAAGGGTTCAAAAGGGTTTTGGTAAACGCTAAAACCCTTTTTCTTTTGCCCGGGATTGAAATCCCAGGCAACAATATTTAATCGAGCCGATGGCGCTGCCTTGTCACAAACGGACGCACCTAAAATTGTCGCCCGTTGTATTTTCCCGTCGGTGATGACAATATAGCCGTCAACTTAAGAACACTAGCGATGCCAGATGTCGATATTGTACGGATGGATTTCGATCCATCCGTATACAACAGCCCAAATCTATTTTTGTAAACTATGCCATGTACCGCACCGCATGCAATCCTATAGAGAGATGACCTGTTATCAATACACCTATATTCGCAGCCCGTAACCGAACGCCAAACCTGAAAGCTGACGGCTGATAGCTGACAGCTTAGAGCCACAGCGCAATTAATTCTACAAAACGCTGAGGAAAATTTTTCCCGCAGTTTTTTTAGCAAAACGGCCGATGTAGTGAGTGCTTTTAAGAGTATATTTGACCTCCCGGTCCCCCCAACCCATCAACCTTTGAGCTCACCTCAGGCTTTCCTTGCAACACCTTATTAGCTTTAGTCGGGAACAAGACCAGAATACATGATTTTAATAGTAGACGATAAGCAGGAGAATATATTTTCTTTACAGGCAATATTGACAAGGCATTCTTTTCCTACAGATACTGCATCGAGTGGTGAAGAAGCATTGAAAAAAATACTGAAACGTTCGTATGCATTAATCATACTCGACGTTCAGATGCCGGGCATGGATGGCTTTGAAGTGGCAGAAATTATTGCAGGATATCAGAATGCCAAAGACACTCCCATTCTTTTTCTTTCGGCCGTGAATACAGACAAACGGTTTATTACCAAAGGATATGCGGCAGGGGGCATTGATTACATAACCAAACCGTTTGATCCTGATATATTGATGCTGAAAGTAAAAACTTTTTACCGGCTGTACGAACAAACGCATGCACTGAATGAAATGCAGCGAAATTTGTTGCAGGAAGTTGAGTTCAGACGCAATGCACAAAATGAAATACAGGAAAAAGTACAGCAGCTTCACACTATACTTGAATCTATACCACAAATAGCTTTTACCGCCGGCCCCGACGGAACAATAGAATTTGTAAACAAGCAATGGTATCTCTATAGTGCCGATATGCAGGCCTTCCCTGCCACCCATCCGGAAGACATCGACATTGGCGAGGCGTTCAAAACAGCGGTTGCCAATAAAGAGCCGCTGGAAATGGAGGTGCGGGTAAAAAAAATATATCCCAATCAATACAAATACCACCTGCTGAGAGTAATGCCGGTAAAGGAAGGTGATACTATTGTAAAATGGGTAGGCACCTTTACCGATATTGATGCGCAGAAACAGGTAGCCAGCAAAAAAGACGAATTTATCGGTATTGCCAGCCATGAATTAAAAACACCTTTGGCAAGCGTAAAAGCCTACATCCAGTTACTGGAAAGACAACTTGAAACATCAGACAAAGTGCGCCCGCTGGTGGAGCGCTCCCTCACTCAAATAGACAAGCTGAACAGGTTGGTATCGGAGTTGCTGGACGTATCTAAGATAGAAAGCGGGAAAATGAAGTTTCACAAGGAGCTTTTTGACTTCAACAAACTGTTGGGCGACGTGGTAGATATTATGCAGAAAGCTTATCCTGATTACACGATTGTGGTAACCAGCGATCCTGACCTGATGGTGTACGCCGATGAAATGAGAATAGAGCAGGTAATAACCAACTATATTACCAATGCTGTAAAATATTCGCCAGAGGTAAAACGGGTGGAGATAAGCGCTAAAAAAACTGCCGGTAACACGCTTGAATTTTCTGTGAAGGATTTTGGTATTGGTATACCGCAGGAGAACCAGCAGGAGATTTTTGAAAAATTTTTTCGTGCCGAAAATGTTTCGGCGTCTTTCCAGGGATTGGGAATTGGTTTGTTCGTGAGTGCTGAAATTATCAACCGGCACCAGGGAACTTATCGTGTTGAAAGCACATCCGGGAAAGGATCTGTTTTTTATTTTACCATACCTATGCAGCCTGCACCGGTAATTGTTCATCAACAATAATTTTTTTCATGAATCGCTCTCTTAACCGCAATCTGTTTATTGGGTTCGGCATTTCGCTGTTCATTCTTTTGCTGAGTTCGATAGCTTCGTACGTAAGCATACGAAACCTGCTGCGCAATAGCAGCCTGGTAAATCATTCCAACGAAGTAATTCTTACTGTAGCCGAAGTGCTTTCTACCTTAAAGGATGCCGAAACCGGACAGCGTGGCTACATGCTTACAGGCGACCAGACTTTCCTGGAGCCATACAACGGCAGCTACAACCGCGCGCTGGAGCAATTGAACGAAGTGAAAAAACTGGTAGTAGATAATCCCCAGCAAGTGCTCAATGCGGAGCAACTCAGGAATGTGGTTATTAAAAAACTGTTGCGCCTGGAGCACCTGATTGATCAAAAAAAAGCAAATCGCCCCATTACTGCAGAAGATCTGCTTACGGGAAAAGAATACATGGATGAAGCGCGCATACTGGGCAAGCGCATAGAAAACGCCGAGCTGGCATTGCTGAAAGACCGCACCGAAAAAATGCAGGCTTTCGCAGCTTTTACGCCCATACTTATTATCATAGCCTCGCTGCTGTCGCTGCTGCTGGCTTTTTATTTCTACACAAAAATCAAACAGGAAATAACAACGAGGAGTAAACTGCAACGAGATCTGCAACGGAAAGACCAGGAAATATCGGGCAGGCTGGAGATCATTCAAAAATTGGCCGATAAAATATCGAACGGGGACTATAGTATACGCATAACCGACGATGAAAAAGATACGGTAGGCAGTCTTGCCGGCGCGCTTAATAAAATGGCAGGGTCGCTGGAGCATTCCTTCCAAACCTTGCAGGAAAAAGAATGGATACAAACCTCTGTGGCAACCCTGGGCGAAATTATGCTGGGCGAAAAAAATACGGTTCATCTTAGCCACGATGTGTTGCAATACCTGGCACTTCACCTCGGCGCCCCGGTGGGTGCATTTTACCTGGCAGAAACAGATGGAAGGTTGAGGCTGGAAGCTGGCTTTGCTTTGAATGAGGGCGAACGTAACAAAACGATTGCGCCGGGAGAAGGAATTGCAGGACAGGTTGCGCGTCAGCGTAAGGAAATGCTGGTGACGAATGTTACCGAAGAAAACCTTATCGTCAGTTTTGCCAGCGGCAAGGCATACCCCGAAAGCATTATTGCCTATCCCATATTTTTTGAAAAGAAATTACTGGGGGTGATTGAACTTGGTTTTTTAAGAAGCATTGAGCAGCGGGAGATAGCGTTTTTAAAAACCACGGCAGAAGGTGTTGGCATTGCCATTAACGGCGCACTTAACAGGCTAAAGCTGCAGGAATTGCTGGAAGAAACACAGGCACAAACCGAAGAACTGCAGGCACAGCATACCGAAATG
>JBQCFW010000201.1:0-29469 GCA_051958655.1 Agriterribacter sp.
ATATCGCCTTCGTACTCCCCACCCTCGGCCAGTAACCATCCGCTGATACACGAAAGTATAGCACCTAATGCTCCCAGTAATAGCGTAATGCCAATGGCAGGGCGCAGGTTTTGAAACTGTTCTTTCCTGCTAAGCCAGTGCATCAACACGCCTAATAATAAAATGCCAATGGGAAGATGAACCAATACGGGATGAAACCTGCCTAAAAAGCCTGAAATGCTAAGAAGTGTCATAAAAGCAATATGCTGATTATTATTTTATTTACCGGAATATCTTTTCTTCAGCAATTGCATCATGTGCACATTGATACCCCATTGGTCGGCTAATGGTTGACGTGTGTAAGGAAGTGTGGGCAGGTAGTCTGGCGGGCCAAACTCTGCAAGGAACGTCATTCGCCTGGCGCCCTGTTTTATTTTCAGTTCAACAACCTTATCCCACCAGGCAATATGTTTGTTCAACGCCGTTTCCCATTCGGGTGCGCGGGGATCGCTTACCTGCGGACCTTCCGGGTGGCCTATTCTTGCATGTATATGATCAACTCTTTGCAAAGCCATATCAACTGTAGCGTCCTGCCCCTCCAAAAACGACTCATGCACGTTGCACCAATGCGATATGTCGAGTGTAATGCGCAAACCAGGCATGGCTTCCATAAATTTCCGCGCAGCCGGAGCCGAATACAGTATGCGTGCCCGATGGGTTTCGTGACTAATGGGCACGCCTGTTTTTTTAGCATATTCCATCGTGCACTCAATGAACTTTTGATTTTCTTCAAAAGCAAAATAATCTCTTCCCGAATGACAGTTAATATACAACGGCTTTTGCGGACTTTGGGTAGAAGCAGCTTCAATCATACCCTTGAACTGCTCTAAATTTTTACTGAAGGTATAATCATGCGCTCCACATAAAAAGCCTACTTCGAGATTGTGCTTCTTGAGGTTGTCGAAGAGATTTTGCTTTTTCTTTGGATCCGACTGCCACCACAATTCAATACCGTCGTAGCCTTCTTGTTTAGCTTTTGCGCAATAATCGTCGAATGTGCCTTTGTATCCCCAGTCCGTAGCCATTACAATGATCTTAAAATCGGGAGGGATGCTGAATGATGGTCGGGTCATATTTTCGTGTTGAAACGGTGCAATAAGAGCGCCGCTGAAGGCAGCGCTGGTTGAAATAAATTTTCTTCTGCTTAATGGCATAGGGTCAGTAGTGATAAGTAGTGAGTGGTAAGTGATAAGATTTTAGTTATGCTACGATCTCGTTGATCACTCTTCCATGTACATCGGTTAACCTGAACGGACGACCCTGGAACTGGTAAGTGAACTTTTCGTGATCGAAACCTAATTGATTTAATATTGTGGCTTGTATATCAAAAGGAGTAACCTTTCCACTAACAGGGCTGTAGCCTATCGGGTCTGTTTCTCCAAAGCTTGTTCCGCGTTTAATACCGCCACCTGCCATCCATATCGTAAATGCCTCTGCGTGGTGATCTCTTCCTCTGAACGACTGTTGCTTGCCCTCGCGGTTTTCCTGCATAGGTGTGCGGCCGAATTCACCACCCCATACCACCAGCGTTTCGTCCAGCAAACCTCTTTGTTTCAGATCCAGCAGCAACGCGGTTGAAGCCCTGTCTACACTCCTGCATTTATTTACCAGCGAAATTTCAATGGAGTCTCCGGCATAGGTGCCGTGCGAATCCCATCCCCAATCAAATAACTGTACATAACGTACTCCCTTTTCTACCAGCTTACGCGCCAGCAGGCAATTGTTGGCAAAACTTTCCCTGCCAGGTTTGGTGCCATACATTTCGTGTATATAGGCAGGCTCATCGCTGATGTCCATTGCCTCAGGAACCGACATCTGCATTTTATAAGCCATTTCGTATTGAGAGATGCGTGAAAGTATTTCAGGATCTTTAAATTCTTCGTACGATTTTTTATTTACCTCGTTGATTGCATTGATCGATGCGCGGCGGAGATTGCTGTCAATACCTTCGGGGTTGTTAATAAACAATACAGGATCACCTTCAGACCTGCACTGCACGCCCTGGTAAACAGAAGGCAGGAACCCGCTGCCCCAAACGCTTTTACCTGCATCTGGGTTTTTACCGCCCGAGGTTAACACAACAAAACCAGGAAGGTTGCTGTTCTCTGTTCCCAATCCATAGCTTGCCCAAGCACCAATACTGGGCCGGCCCAGCCTTGCGGAGCCTGTATGCATCAGCAATTGTGCCGGTGCGTGGTTGAACTGATCGGTTTGTACTGCTTTTAAAAAGCTTAGTTCATCGGCAACGGATATAAGATGTGGTAAATGGTCCGATATCCAGGCACCACTTTGTCCGCGTTGTTCAAAGTGTCCATAAGGCCCCAGCATTTTAGGAACACCCCTGATGAACGCAAAACGTTTTCCTTCCAGCAAAGATTGAGGACATTCCTGCCCGTCGAGCTTTTGCAGGTCGGGTTTATAATCAAACAACTCAAGCTGCGAAGGTGCCCCTGCCATATGCAGGTAAATTACCGATTTTGCTTTGCCGGGAAACATCGGAGGGCGTCCCGCCATAGGGTTGGCGCTGTCCAGGATGTTCGCCATGCCCTTGTCTTTAGAGCCCATCCAGTCGCAGCCCGCCAGCAGCGAACCAAAGGCCATTGCCCCCAGTCCCGTAACGCTATCCCGCAAAAAATGCCTGCGGGTAACATAGCGCAACTGTTCGTAATTCGCTTCCTGCGCGAGTTTCTGGGCTTGCAATTCTTTTTGTGTCATAGTATCTTTAAATTTACCACAGTAGGAATATAGAAACATAGTATCATAATGTTTCTACACTCTTCGGTTTCATTTAGCAAAAGGGCAGATCAGAAAACAGAGCGTTAACCAATGTCTTTTGTCCTTCCCTAAAAATATTGGTGCAATTGAAATTGATTAGTATGCCTTTAGGCTTTTCAAGCAATTTCATATAGGTCAGTAATTGTGCATCATGTATGGGTGCCAGTGCTTCTATAGCTTTCAACTCAACAATAATAATATCTTCTTCCAACACATCCAGCTTCAGGTTTGTATCTAGTTTTATATCCTTATAGGTTACTGGTATCCATTCCTGCGCCCTGTATCTCAGCTTTCTTATTTTTAATTCTTCAATAAAGCACTTTTCATACACACTTTCCAACAGTCCTGGTCCTAAATGCTTATGAACTTCTATCGCGCATCCTATAATTACATACGAAAGTTCATTTACTTCCTTTTGTGTTGTTTTCATTTATTAGCAGGTTAGCTTTTACCTTCAATCCCATTCTACACTTCTTCTTACAATTTTCCTATATTCCTTATATGCCTATGTGGTGAAGAAACTAATTCTTCGTAATAAACTCATCCAGATTCAGCATTGCGTTTGCCACCAGCACCAGCGCTGCTTTATCGGGGCTTGTTTCCCGCATATCATCGCCATTCATTTCACAAGCCTTGTTTTTGTTCTTGCTAAATTCCTTTAGTCCCTGGTCGTATAGTTTCATCAACGCCTCCAGCTTTTCATTGCTGATAGGATGATACATTGCCATTTCATATCCCTTGCTGATCTGTTGCCGCGGATCATTGCCACCGTTCTTACGCATGCGCTCTGCAAAATGTCTTGCCATTTCTATAAATGCGTTGTCATTCAGCGTTGTGAGTGCCTGCAACGGCGTATTGGTACGAATTCTTCGTGCCTGGCAAACCTCGCGCGCTACTCCGTCAAAACTTAGCATAGAAGGGTAGGGAGAAGTGCGTTTCCAGTAGGTGTATATGGCACGGCGATACTGATCTTCTCCATCGCTTTTATTCCAGGTTGCACCATCGTAGGGAGAAAGCCATATCCCGTTGGGCTGATAGGGCATTACACTATGACCATACATTTTATCGCTCAGCAGGCCCGAAATAGCAAGCGCCTGGTCTCTCACCTGTTCTGCGCTTAGCCTTACGCGTGGCCCACGTGCATAATATTTATTGAAGGGATCTTTTTCCAGCGTTTCGGGCGATACTTTTGAATCCTGCTGGTAGGTGGCAGACATTACAATGGTCTTGATCAGTTTTTTTACGCTCCAATTATAATCGTTCATAAACTGCCACGACAGCCAGTCGAGCAGTTCCTGGTGGGTTGGCGAAATGCCCTGTGTCCCAAGATCTTCCAGGGTTTCTACGATGCCCTGCCCCATCAGTTGTTCCCATATGCGGTTTACCATGGTACGGCTGGTAAGCGGGTTCTTTTTGTCAGTCATCCACATAGCAAGCCCCAGCCTGTTTTTGGGTGCATTTTCAGGCATTGGGTTTAAAGAATGTGGTACGTCAGGTTGAACTTCGTTCGTTTTGGCCATCCAGTTGCCGCGTTCGAAAACATGCGTAGCGCGGAACATATTTTTTGGATTGTCCATCATTACCGGTGTTTGTACCGATGGGCGTGCCGCGGTAAGCAGGTAATTGAAATAGGAATAGGCGCTGTCATAACCCGGGGCGCCTTTGCCCGGGAAATCGGAAGAGAAAAGGAACCAGTCGAAAGTTAACAGGTTGCTGTTGCCTTCTTCTTTATTAACGGTAGGATTGCTGTAGGTAAAATACAGGTCATGCTTTCCTTCAGAAGGCGTAATGTCTATTTTATGTAAGCCCCAGCCCTTTGTTGGCGGAACGATGGCAGATGCAATAACGGGACCACCTACACTATCCAGGTGAATCGTCCATTTACCTCGTTCCCTGGATGAGTTGTAACGGAACAGCAGTTGCGTTTTACCTGTAAGATCGGCAGCCGGAAGGCGGCATTGCGCGTCTTGGCGCAAGGCCAGGTAAACTTCAGACAACTCGCTGTTTACAAACTTATCTGCATGATAAGCATATATAGCAGGCTGCCAGTTCTTAACCAATGTAATAACTTCTTTTGTTTTTTCCTTGGTGGTGTTGGCTGTCAGCCAGGCTTTCAATGAATCCAGTTTCCTTTGGTCATCGTCATTAAATTCTCTTAATACCGGGTATTCGCCGGGCATATCTTCATCTCTTGTATTATTGAAGAATGCCATGAACTTATAATATTCATCATGCTTAAAGGGATCATAGGGATGGCTGTGACATTGAACGCAGGCAAACGTAGTACTCATCAATGTTTCCCAGGTGGTGTTCACACGGTCAATAGTAGCCGCAGTTCTGAACTCTTCGTTATCAGTTCCACCTTCATCATTGTTCATGGTATTGCGATGGAATGCAGTAGCAATATAGTCTTCATCGGTAGCTCCTGGCAGCAGGTCACCCGCTATTTGTTCGGTAAGGAACTGATCGTAAGGTTTATCCGCATTAAAAGCTTTGATCAGCCAATCTCTGTAACGCCATATGGAGCGATAGCCGTCTTTTTCATAACCCTTGCTATCTGCGTAGCGCGAAATATCAAGCCACATACCGGTCCAGCGTTCGCCATACTGCGGAGAAGCGAGCAGGGTATCCACCAGCTTTTCATATGCGTTGGCGCTTTCATCCTTCAAAAATTGATCGGCTATTTCCTTTGGTGCGGGTACTCCTATTATATCGAGGCTGGCTCTGCGCAAAAGCGTGGCTTTGTCTGCCAAAGGCGAGGGCTCCAGCTTTTCCTCTTTCAATTTCTGGTAAATAAAATGATCCACATCATTTTTTACCCATTCATTTTTACCTGATAAAAATCCCCAGAAACCTTTGCTGGCGTCGGGCACTTCTACCGGCTTTACCGATACATAAGCCCAGTGCTCGCCCCATTGAGCGCCTTCTTTTATCCATTGTTTCAGCATATCGATTTCCTGCTTCGACAATGGTTCGTGTTTATAGGGCATTCTTTCTTCCGGGTCGGAAGCAGTCAGGCGCCGGATCATTTCGCTTTTGTCGGGATTGCCGGGAATGATGGCTGGCATTCCACCTTCTGTAGTGTCCAGCGCTTCTTCGCGAAACAGCACGCTGAAGCCTGCTTCTTTTTTAACACCACCATGGCATGAAATACATTTTTTATTAAGCAGCGGTTTTACTTCACTGCTAAAGTCAACGCGTTTGTGACCTATCAGGCTTGTAGTAATAATCAGCGCTGCAATTAACACTACTGATACCAGCAGTAACTTCTTTTTTGATTTTATGCTCATGGCTTATCGAATCGTAATTAAATATCGCTTTTCAAGATACGATATTACCTGTTTGTATGAACCTTTATACCCTACAAAGATAGCCAGCCCCCACTTTTTTTTAATGTACAGATATTGGATTATGATGGATTATATTACGATTGCCAAAACCGGGTTTGAAATATTAATGCCTTGATGCATAGTCGTTTGAGAGTTATTTTGCCATGCAAGCCTTCACTTCCCGCCGTTAGTTCCAAAAATTAGCGTATTCTTATATGTAGTATGCTTCAGATATTGCCTTGTAGGTTAAAACCGGGCTGCTGCTGGTTAAAAACATTTATAGTTTCGCTGAAACGCGGGCTTAATAATGATTATAATGGATTATATTACGACCTGAAAAACTGTGGAAAACATTTGATTGTTGAAGTCAATAAATCCTGTTGTCAGATATTTTTTGAAAGATAGATTTCATGTCAGATGTAATTAAAAAAAAGATCAAAAAAAAGGAGGGATTCCAGGGACAAAAAGTTATTGTAATTCCCCGCACGGTGCTTGTTTCTAACTGTTCTAAAGATGTGCTGCTCCGTTCTATGCACATAACAGATATTGGTTATTATCCTAAAGCAAAATTTCACTACCGGAAACGAACACACGGAGTAGACCAACATATATTGATCTATTGCGTAAAAGGAAAAGGAACAGCTATTGTAAAAAAGAGGCTGTATGAAATAGAACCGGGAAATTTCATCATTATTCCCCGGCTGGTGGAGCATGAATATGCAGCGGATGAAATGGATCCATGGACTATATATTGGGTACACTTTACCGGTACCACCTCCGACAGTATTGTAGATTACATCCGCACTTTATCGGGCGATATCAAAGGGTTTATCAACTACGATCAGCAACAGGTAGATTTGTTTAACAATATTTATGCAGAACTGGAAAGAGGTTATGGAATTGAAAATATGGTGTATGCCAATTTATGCTTTCATCATTACCTGGCTACCTATATGCGTCCTGAAAGTATGAGTCAAGAAAGCAGCTCAGTAGAAAATGATGTGATCAACCTGCTGATCAATTACATGAAAAAAAATATTGGTTCTGTCACCACATTGCAGCAAATGTCTCAGGAAGTTAATTTATCGCCTTCGCATCTTTCTTTTCTGTTTAAGAAAAAAACAGGTTACCCGCCGGTAGAATATTTTAATCATTTAAAAGTGCAGCAGGCATGCCAGTATTTGCTTTTTACCAATCTGCGCATAAAAGAGATTGCAGATCTTTTAGGAATAGATGATCCATATTATTTTTCCCGCTTCTTTAAAAAGTTAATGGGCGTTTCACCCAATATGTACAGGGAACGTAAAAACCAGTAGGTGGCTAATAAGAAACAAGAAACAAGATCCAAGAGACAAATAAGAATACAAATGCAAGACAAAACCTTACGTACTACGTTGCCGCGTTTAAGCAAGGTTCACCTTGCTGCGTCACAAATTTCAAATTAGAAATTTCAAATCTCAAATTAGTTCAACTGCGGATCGGTAGGAAAGTTAATCATCATTGAGTATTCGCTGCCCAACAGTTTTAGAGAGTCTTTCCAGATATCTGCCGGAGTTCGGTGAAACACAATGTTTTTTTTAGCCTTTGTGGTTATCCAGCTTTTCCCTTTCATTTCATCGTCCAACTGGTGACTGCCCCACCCGGAGTAGCCAATATAAAACCGGATGTCTTCAGGGGCGAGCTGGTTCTTTTGCAACAATAGTTTTACCAGTTCGAAATCGCCGCCCCAGTAAATACCGTCTATTACTTCAACTCCACCGGGAATTTGATCAGGACAATTATGTAGAAAATGCAGCGTGTCTGCCTGCACCGGCCCACCAACAAATACAGGTAATTTAATACCCTCCAGTTCAGGAACCAGTTCGTCAACAGTATGTTTAAAGTCTTTGTTCAGCACAAAGCCAAAGCTGCCTTCGTCTTCGTGTTCGCACAATAAAATAACCGTTCTCATAAAGTGCGGATCTTTCAGGAACGGCTCTGCTATTAATAATGTACCGGCTGAGAGTTCATGCATGGTTCTAAGTTAATGTAGAAAATTCTGGCAGGCAATAATATCTGCAGTTTTTTGTATCATTGTTAGCTTTTAAACCTCCATCTTATGCAGCCCGACTTATGTATAAAACTTAGTTAAATAGCCACTGGTGCGGGTTTCAGCGGCAATATAAAAGTAATTTTGCATACGGATGAAGAAAATTTACTTACTGATCATCATACTCATCTCTCTTTCTCTTATCGGCATCGTTATTGTACAAATTATGCTGATAAAGAACGCTATTCAACTCAAATACGAAGACCTGGAGCAAAATATTCAGCTCGCTGTTGTGGAAGTAGGCTCCGAAATCGCAGAGCAAAAAGGTAAACTTCCCACGGTAGGGTTTCCCAAGTTATCGCCCGAATGGCCGTCGGATCAGTTACTCACGCTGCCCAAGCCCCCAACTGTTGCCCAACGGTATAGCCCCACACAGATATATGAAAAGCTGAAAAAGTCCATGCAGAAATACGGGTTGAAAAACGCAGGTTTTGAATTTGCCATTGTTAACCGGCATAATATGGGCAATAACTACGAAATGCAAACAATAAACTTCAGCAAAATGGTTGCCGATACTTTACGCAACCGGGCCTTCTGGTTCCCGCTGTCTGCGCCGGGTGGGAGTATAGCCGAAGGATTGGTTGCCGAAGAAGAATTGTGGGTGCTGGTGCCTAATGTAAAAACAATATTGCTGCCCTCGTTAAGTTGGATGATTGCCGGATCGGTTTTGTTTACCCTTATTATTTCCACCGCTTTTTTTGTAACGGTAAACACGATGCTGAGACAGAAAAAGCTGAGTGAAATAAAAAGCGATTTCATCAATAATATGACGCATGAATTTAAAACGCCGCTGGCAACCATATCGCTGGCTGTTGATGCGTTGAAGAATGAAAAGGTACTGCAGAGCAAAGACAAGATGGAGTATTTCAGCGGTATCATCAAAGATGAAAACAAGCGCATGAACAAACAGGTGGAAACTATTTTGCAGGCTGCCTTGCTCGATAAAAGGGATGTGCAGCTGAATATGAAAGCCCACCATGTGCACGACGTGATCAACGGGGTGATGGATAATTTTCAACTGCAACTGGAAGATAAAAAAGGTAAGGCCACTGTTTTATTGAATGCGCAAAGAGATTTGATAGAAGCCGATGACGTACACTTTACCAACCTGATAAGCAATTTGGTGGATAACGCCATTAAGTACTCGAAGGACAGCGGCTTGCAGATACACATTTCCACCATGAATGTGGGCAACAACATTCGCATCAGGATTGAGGACAATGGTATAGGAATGAGCCGCGAAACGGTAAACAGGATCTTCGAAAAATTCTACAGGGCCCATACCGGTAATATTCACAACGTTAAAGGTTTTGGATTGGGTTTGAGCTATGTGAAAGCAATGGTAGACGCGCAAAAAGGAAAAATAAAAGTAGACAGCTCCCTTGGTAAGGGATCGATCTTCACGCTGGAGTTCCCGTTGTTGAAGTAAGCGGTCACCGGTCAGCCATCAGCTATCAGCTATGAGCATTCAGTTCATAACCGACAGGGATGTAGTAACCAGACATGTGGAGTATCAACTCACTGTCGATTGCTGATCGCTGACGGCTGAAAGCTAATAGCTCATCGCTCACCGCTGTTAAACAACAAACAACCATCTCCGTAACTTAAAAACCTGAAGTCGTTTTCTAACGCATACGTGTACACTTTTTTCCAATCATCTCCAATAAGTGCTGCAACTAACAACAGCAGGGTAGATTGCGGCTGATGGAAATTGGTAATAAGCCCCGCTATCATTTTCACCTTATAACCGGGCGCTATCAATATTTGTGTGTGCGATATCAGTCTTTTCAGTTGCCGCGCTTTCATCCAGTGCAGTAAAGATTCAAGCGATGCCCTAACGTCGGTGTTTTGCGGAAGATCTTCATATACCTCCCATTGTTTAACAGGTAATTCTTCCGGTTGTATATCGGGACGTTGCCCAATTTTAACACCCATCCAATACAAGCTTTCCAATGTGCGCAGGGAAGTAGTGCCCACACAAAAAATATTTTCACAAAAGCCCATCAGTTGTTCAACCAATTCCTGGCTAACGTCTATCAGTTCGGTATGCATCAGGTGATCTTCCATCTGCTCCGCCTTTACCGGTTTAAAAGTTCCTGCGCCCACGTGTAACGTTACAAAGCCGGTGGCAATGTTTTTTTGGGACAGTGATCGAAAGATTTCTTCTGTAAAATGCAGCCCCGCGGTTGGAGCAGCTACCGACCCATCGTGTTCCGCATATATCGTTTGGTATCGTTCCTTATCCGCTTCCTCCGCATTTCTTTTAATATAGGGAGGTAAAGGCACAAGCCCTGCAACGTGCAGCACTTCTGCAAAGCTAAGTTGGCCAGGCTGCCAGCTCAATTCAATGGTAAACGAATCGGCTTGTCTTTCCACGATGGTCGCTTTCAGTTGCAGTCCGCCAGTCGGTGTTTCGATATTTTTTTCAAGTATGGTTCCATGTTTCCATTTTCCGGCGCCACCCACCAGGCAATTCCACCAAACCTTTCCTTTTTGCAACATGGCAGAGCTAATATCCGCATATTGCGCATGTGGTTCCAGGCAAAATATCTCAATGGCTCCCCCTGTAGGTTTACGGAAAATAATACGGGCTTCCACCACTTTCGTATTATTGAACACCAGCAGCGAGTTTTCGGGCAAATAGTGGCTGATGTTACTGTAACTGTCTTCGTTAATTTGTCCCGCCCGGTATATCAGCAGCTTCGACGCATCTCTTTTTTCCAGTGGCCGCCACGCAATACGATCTTCAGGAAGCTGGTAAGTAAAATCTTCTATTTTGAGTTTACGGACGTTCATCGGAGAGTTTGTGATTTGAAATTTAAAATTTGAGATTGGGCTGTTGAATGTCTAAAAGGGTGCAAATTAGCAGTCATCGATGTATTTGAGGTAGTCACTTCTTACCTTTTTGGTTCTTATTTCTTCTTTCTTGTGGTTCTTGTTTTTTCGATCTTATTATTTGGTTCTTGGATTCTTCTCTTCTTGGTTCTTATTCCTTGTTTCTTCAGTTTTCCCCACTTATCCACAGTTATTCACACTAAACGCAGCCTGTTTCCCTAAAAAACATATAAAAATCTCTTGTAATCCTTTGCCAGTAAGGTTTTCAAAAAAAAAGTTGCTGTGGATAAAATATTTAAATCAAAAGGCTCGTTAAAGGTGGGAAAATGTGTTATTTTGTGTGAATTAATGGGAAAATGGTGTAACTCTTTATAAATGATACGGTTTTTAGGGGAATATGAAGCTACTCTGGACACAAAAGGTCGGTTTCTCCTTCCAACAGGGATTAAAAGGCAAATCCCGGAAGGGGAAACCGGTAGCTTCTTTATTAACAGGGGATTTGAGAGTTGTCTTACCCTATACCCGATGAAAAACTGGGAACCCATTTTTGAAGAAATTGGCAGAAAAAGTGATTTTGACCCGAAGGTAAGAGAATTCCGCCGCTACTATTTGAACGGAGCTACGTTGGAACTGGACAGTGCAGGCAGATTATTGCTCCCCAAGAATTTAATGGATTATGCCGGGCTGGAAAAAGACATTTTGCTCGTTTCGGCATACGATAAAATTGAAATCTGGGATAAAAGTAAGTACCATCAGTTCTTTGACACTTTTTCACCCGAAGCATTCAGTAAACTGGCTCAGGAAGTTATGGCTAAGGATAGCAGTGCGAACGCATAAAATTGCAGGGCGCTGCAAAAGGAGAAAGTGCAAGGTGCTGGTACCTTCTTTCACCTTTTATAATAATGGAACAACAGGCGTATCATATTCCGGTTTTGCTGAACGAGGCGATCTCTGCATTGAATATACGGAAAGACGGAGTATATGTAGATTGCACTTTTGGCGGCGGCGGGCATAGCCGGGCAATATTGTCGGCGCTCGGTCCGCAAGGCAAATTGTTTGTATTTGACCAGGACGATGATGCCAGGCGCAACCTGCCCAACGATCGACGCATCTTGTTCGTTCCTCACAATTTTCGTCACCTCCATAAATTTTTACGGCTATATAAGGCTGGTGAAGTAGATGGTGTGCTGGCAGATCTGGGCGTTTCAAGTCACCAGTTCGATGAAGCTGAACGTGGTTTTTCCACCCGGTTCGACGATGCTCCCATGGACATGCGTATGGATCAGCGGCAGGAGCTAACGGCAGCGCACATTCTCCAGCAATACTCCGAGCACGACCTGCACAAACTGTTTGAGAAATATGGCGAAGTAACCAATGCCAAGACCTTGTCCAAAACAATCGTGCAGCAAAGGCAAACCGTATCTTTCAAAACCATCAGCAATTTTAAACATGCTGTTGCTTCTGTGGTAAAAGGTAATCCATACAAATACTTTTCCCAGGTATTCCAGGCGTTGCGCATTGAGGTGAATGATGAAATGGGGGCGTTACAGGAAATGCTGCAACAACTTCCCGCTCTTTTGAAGAAAGGTGGTCGTGCTGCCATCATTACTTTTCACAGCATAGAAGACAGGCTGGTAAAGAACTTTTTTCGCAATGGCAGTTTCGAAGAAGCAGAAGCCGATTCACTGTACGGCACAAAACCTCAGAGCCCATTCAATATCATTACCAAAAAACCACTAACGCCTTCGGGTAAAGAAGTAAACGACAATCCGCGCAGCAGAAGTGCAAAACTTCGGGTAGCCGAAAAAAAATAAGGCGAAACAAAAGCTTGCGGAAAACGGGAACTGTAAAAGAGCTTACATCTTGCGGTGATGTAGTAGTTCAAAACCTAAAAGATTGATTGATATGGAAGAGCAGGAACAAAAAAAGGATACAATAAAGCAGGCAATAAAAAAAAACGATACGTCGCGCATGGCAGGCATTAAGCGACTGCTGAGCTACGGATGGGTAGTAAAAAATATTTATTACTTCCTCTTCCTGGCGGTGCTGGCGGTGGTATATATATATAACGGGCATTACGCCGAAAACACTATTAAAGACATTAACAGGAGTGCAAAGGAATTGAAAGAATTGCAGTACGAATACAAAACCTTAAAAGGTGAATTGATGATGAGGGGCAAGCAAAGTGAGTTGGCCAAAGCAGTAGAGCCTTTGGGATTAAAAGAACTAAAAGAGCCTCCATTAAAAATTGAGGTAAAAAAATAAACGATGGGACGGTGAATTATACAACAGTGAAAGGATAAAATGATGGCATTTTTCCTTTCACTTTTCTCGTAAAAAAATCGTTCGGCATTGGCAACACAGTATAACCTTGGAAGTAAAAAAAGACATATTATGGCGCGTGTATCTCTCCTTCCTGGCAATTGTATTGCTAAGTCTGTTTGTAATTGGTAAAGCATTTTATATACAACAGGTGCAGGGGGCTTACTGGAAAGGATTGAGCGACAGCCTGCATCTTGAATACAGAACGCTCGACGCCGACCGTGGAACGATATACAGTGAAGATGGCAGCATGTTAAGCACTTCTATTCCGTTCTTTGACATTCATATTGATTTTCTGGCAGACGGGTTGCGCGAAAAAGATGGCAAGCGGTTCAATGAAAATGTAGACTCGCTGGCGATAGGGCTGGCAGGGCTGTTTAAAGATCAAAACGCCGCGGCCTACAAAAAACAATTGCAGGCAGGATACAGGAAAAAAGACCGCTATTACCTGTTAAAAAAGAAGATCAGCTTTCAGCAATACCAGGCTTTGCGGCAATTGCCGCTGGTAAGGCAGGGCAGAAACAAAAGCGGCTTTATTGTAGAGGATATGGAAAAACGCCTTACGCCTTTTGGGCTGCTGGCTAACAGAACCATTGGTTTATCGCGGTCTTATACCGATGGCAATCGCCAGGTGGTTACTCAAAACGTAGGGCTCGAAAAAACTTACGACAGCTTGCTCAAAGGTATTTCCGGCAAACGGTTGGTGCGCAGGATTTCAGGAGGCGCATTTGTGCCGGTAGAAGGCTCGGAAATTGAACCGGAAAATGGTAAAGACATTGTAACAACGCTTGACGTAAACATACAGGACATTGCGCAAACCGCCCTGATGCGGATGATGATATCGAACGAAGCGCTGGAAGGTTGTGCCATTGTAATGGAAGTAGCCACCGGCAAAATTAAAGCTATGGCCAACCTTGGACGCATGCCCGACGGATCGTATTTCGAGCAGGACAATTACGCGTTGAAAACCTCGGAGCCAGGTTCTACCATTAAGCTCATTACACTCATGGCTGCGCTGGAAGACAATTATGTTACCACCACCGACATGATAGAAATTAACGGAGGTTCGTGGATGTTGAACGGAAGGCACATCAGGGATGCGGAAAAATCGCCCAAGAGTTTAATGACGATCAAAGAATCGTTTGAACATAGCAGTAATGTGGCAATGGCCAAGCTGGCCTATAATTATTATTCCAAAAATCCTGCTTCGTTCATCAAGCATTACGAAACATTGCATCTTACTGGCCGTACCGGGATTGATCTGAAGGAAGAGTTTCGGCCGATGGTGAAAAATCCAAAGCGGAAAGACTGGCACATGCAAACGCTGCCGTCGATGGGTTTTGGATACGAAGTAATGTTGAGCCCCTTGCAAATGCTGATGGTGTATAATGGCGTTGCCAATAATGGCAGGTTAATGAAGCCCTACCTGGTAAACAAAGTGGAGAAGGACGGGCTGGTGCTGCATGAATTTGAACCACATATCCTGAGCGATAAAATATGTTCGGAAAAAACATTGCAGCAGTTACAGCAATGCCTGGCCGCAGTTTGTGTGGAAGGAACAGCGAAAGCGATTTTTAAAGATGCAGTATATACTGCTGCCGGTAAAACCGGAACGGCCAAGGTAAACGACGGAAGGTTTAAATACAATGATGGTGTATACCAATCGTCGTTTGCCGGATATTTTCCCGCTGACAAGCCGAAATACTCCTGCATAGTGGTCATCAAAAATAAACCGCATGTAGTAAAATATTTTGGAGGCGCGGTAGCAGCACCGGTTTTTAGGGAGATTGCCGATAAATTATATGCATTGAATGTGGAAGAACAACAATTGTATACCGCCAAATCGCTGCTAGACAGCAGCCGCTTTTACTGGAGCGGTTATAGCAGCGACGTTAAAAAAGTGATGGACGAACTGGAGTTCAGGTATGCCGATTCGTTATCGTCAGAAAAATGGGGATACGTAGCCGGCAACGCAGCTCAGCCCGTAATGAAGCCCGTAACCGTTGCTGCTCAGGTGGTGCCAGATGTAAAGGGGATGGGGTTAAAAGATGCACTGTACCTGCTGGAAAATATGAGTGTGAAAGTAGAAGTAAAAGGTAAAGGAAAAGTAATCAGCCAGTCTGTTGCCGCAGGCGCAGCAATAGGCAAGGGACAAAAGATAATGTTGGAATTAAATTAGGGAGCAAGGAGTAAGGTGTAGGGTGAAAAGTAAAAGGTAAAAAGTAAAAGCGACAAATTACAAATGCTGAAAGCTGATAGCTGACAGCCCATAGCTAAGATGCCAGTATTACAGGACATATTATACAAGGTGAACATCCGGTCGGTGTTGGGAAACCTGCGCCTCGATGTTAAAGATCTGCAGACAGATTCGCGCAAAGTAGCTGCAGGCACCTGCTTTATTGCTGTAAAAGGGCATAACCAGGATGGACATATATATATAGACACTGCTATACAAAATGGCGCCAACGCTATTATAGCCGAAGTGCTGCCGCAAACAAAGCAGGAAAACATTACCTATGTGCAGGTAGAGAACAGTGCGGTGGCGGCTGGCTATATGGCTGATAATTTTTACGGGTCGCCTTCACGTAAAATGAAAGTGGTAGGCGTAACCGGTACCAATGGCAAAACAACCATCGCTACTTTATTGTTCAGGCTGTTTTCCGAGCTGGGTTATAAATGCGGTTTATTTTCAACGGTTCAAAATCAAATTGGCAACGAGGTATTGTCTGCCACTCATACAACGCCTGATGCCATCAGTATCAACGCGTTGATGAAAAGAATGCTGGAGCAGGGCTGCAGCCATGTGTTTATGGAATGTAGCAGTCATGCCATTCACCAGCACAGGATTACCGGTTTGCATTTTACCGGCGCCATCTTTAGCAACATCACGCACGACCACCTCGATTATCACAAAACATTCGATGAATACATCCGCGTAAAAAAATCCTTCTTCGATAACCTTCCGTCCGAGGCCTTTGCCATCAGCAATGCCGACGATAAAAGGGGAATTGTGATGTTGCAGAACACAAACGCATCCAAACATTTATACAGCTTAAGAACCCTGGCGGAATTTAAGGGTAAGATACTGGAGAATAGTTTGACCGGGCTGCAAATGAATATCAACGAGCAGGAAGTACACTTCAGGTTGATCGGCGAATTCAATGCCTACAACCTGTTGGCGGTATATGGTGCGGCAATATGCATGGGAGAAGACAAACAAAAGGTGTTGCAGGTAATGAGCAATTTAACCGGTGCCGAGGGAAGGTTTGATTATATGGTTTCGCCCGATCAAAAAATTATCGGCATCGTAGATTATGCACATACGCCCGATGCATTACTGAATGTGCTGGCCACTGTAAAAAAGCTCAGGCAGGGAAACGAACGGATCATCACAGTAGTGGGCTGCGGTGGCGATCGCGATAAAACTAAGCGCCCTGTAATGGCCGAAGTAGCCTGCGAGCACAGCGATAAAGTTGTTTTTACATCCGACAATCCGCGCAGCGAAGAACCGGGAGATATATTGAAGGATATGGAAGCAGGTTTGCAACCATCCATGCGCCGGAAATACATAGCTATAGCAGATCGTAAAGAAGCAATTAAAACAGCGGTAACGCTGGCAGATAAAGAAGATATTTTATTGATAGCTGGAAAAGGACATGAAAAATACCAGGAGATCAAAGGGGTAAAACATCCTTTTGATGACAAACAGGTATTGCGCGAGATGTTTGTGTTGTTAGGTAAATAACTATTGTATTATAAATAAAAAGCGAAATGCTGTATTATTTTTTTGAATGGCTGAAATCTGAAGGACTAAAATTTCCCGGCAGCGGGTTATTCCAGTTCATCACCTTCAGGGTGCTGCTCGCAGTACTGCTATCGCTGTTTATTTCTACGGTGTATGGAAAGCGCCTCATTAACCTGCTTAGGAAAAAACAAATTGGCGAAAGCGTGCGCGAACTTGGGTTAGCCGGCGAACAACAAAAAAAGGGCACTCCCACAATGGGCGGCATTATAATACTGCTGGCCATTTTAATTCCCACATTGTTGTTTGCAGATCTTAACAAAGTATACATACGCCTGATGCTGTTGTGCACTGTATGGCTGGGCTTTATAGGGTTTATGGACGACTACCTGAAACTGAAAGCCCGTAAGGCAGCGCAGGCTAAAGGAGAAAGCTATAAAAAGAAAGACAGCGACGGGTTGGCCGGGCTTTCAAAGATCGTTGGGCAAATTGGGCTTGGTATCATCATTGGCGCTACACTCTATTTTAATGAGCGGGTAGTAGTATGGCGCGAATATTACGATCCGGAGGGAACACAAATAAGTGCCATTTTAAAAAGCGGTGAAAAAAAGATAGGCGATACCATCGTTACAATGGAAGGCAAAGAACATCGCTATGCCATTGTAAAAACGCCTATTACCACTATTCCCTTCGTAAAAAGTCATGAGTTCAATTACACCAGGCTCATCAGTTGGATAGGCGAAGGTGCAGAAAAATTCAGTTGGGTTATATACATCATCGCGGTAACGCTTATTATAACCGCAGTTTCCAATGGAGCCAATCTTACTGACGGGTTAGACGGGCTGGCGGCAGGAGTAAGCGCTTTAATAGGCGCATGCCTTGGCATATTTGTATATGTGAGCGGGAGTACCCGCTTTGCGGAATATCTCAACATTATGTATATACCCAACCTGGGAGAGTTGTCGGTTTTTGTGGGAGCATTCGTGGGAGGGTGCATTGGCTTTTTATGGTACAATGCTTATCCGGCGCAGGTATTTATGGGCGATACCGGCAGCCTTGCATTAGGCGGTATCATTGCTTCGCTGGCAATTATTGTAAGAAAGGAGCTGTTGATTCCGATATTCTGTGGTGTGTTTCTGGTAGAGAACCTGAGCGTGATACTGCAGGTAAGCTATTTTAAATATACCAAGCGAAAGTATGGCGAAGGCAGGAGGATATTCCTCATGAGTCCGCTGCATCATCATTATCAGAAGCTGGGATACCATGAAAGCAAGATAGCAGTACGTTTTTGGATTGTAACCATTTTGTGCGTGCTGTTTGCTGTAGCCACTTTGAAAATGAGGTAGATTATTATAAAAGGCCTATAAGGTTTGTAAAACGAGTTTAGAAGAAGAATGGCAAAAAGAATGGTCATATTAGGAGCGGCCGAAAGCGGCGTAGGGGCGGCCATCCTTGCACGTAAGGAAGGGTATGATGTATTTGTGTCGGATGCCGGTAATATTCTTGAACGATACAAAAACGATTTACTGCAGTTCAATATTGCATTTGAAGAAGGAAAACATTCGGAAGAAAAAATACTCAATGCGGATGAAGTAGTAAAAAGTCCCGGCATACCCGAAAAAAATGAGCTGGTTAAAAAAATAAGAGCTAAGGGAATAAGGGTGATCAGCGAAATAGAGTTGGCATATAGGTACAAAGGCAATAGTAAAGTAATAGCTATTACAGGCAGCAATGGAAAAAGCACTACAACATCTCTCACCTGGTTCATTTGCAAAACAGGGGGAATTGATTGTGCAATGGTTGGAAACATCGGTTTTTCATTTGCCCGGCAGGTGGCCCTCGATCCTAAGCCATTGTATGTGGCAGAGATCAGCAGTTTTCAGCTGGACGATATCGATACATTCAAACCTGACATAGCAGTGCTTTTGAACATTACTGAAGACCACCTTGACAGGTATGATTATAAGTTCGATAACTATATACAGTCAAAATTCAATATCATAAAAAACCAGACACGGGATGATGTCTTTATTTATTGTGAAGACGATCCCGTAATAAAGCAGTACCTCGGAAAAATATCATTACTACCAAACTCATTGCCTTTTACTATGCAGTACCAATTACCTAAAGGAGCTTATATAAGAGATAATACAATGACAATTCAAGTTGATTCAGAAAGGACATCTATGAGTGTGTTTGATTTCGCCGTAAAGGGAAAGCACAATCAGTACAACACAATGGCTGCAGGACTGGCCGGTACCACCGTGGGTATACGCAAAGAAAAGATCAGGGAAGCGGTTGCGAATTTTGAAAGCCTTGAGCACCGGATGGAAAAAGTGCTTACTGTAAAAGGCGTTGACTTTATTAACGACAGCAAAGCCACCAATGTGAACAGTACGTGGTATGCACTCGAAAGCATGACGCAGCCCACCATCCTGATATTAGGGGGCATTGATAAAGGCAACGATTATTCCACACTGCTTGACCTGGTAAAAGAAAAAGTAAAGGCAATAGTGTGCATGGGTGTGGATAACCGTAAAATTCATGAGGCATTTGGCAAACATGTAGAAGTAATGGTGAATACCAGCAGTGCAAAAGAAGCCGTGCAGGCAGCCTTTCACCTGGCAAACAAAGGTGATGTAGTGCTGCTGAGCCCTGCCTGTTCCAGCTTTGATCTTTTTAAAAATTACGAAGACAGGGGAAGGCAGTTTAAGGAAGCAGTAAGGGAATTGTAGTGGTAAGTGGTAGGTGGTAAGTGGTAGGAGGTAAGGCGTAGGGTATAAGGGCAAAAGGCAGAAAGCAAAGGGCGGACGGCATAGTGAAGAGCTAACAATAAATAATAAGGGTTGTGGTTAGAGAATTTCAAATCTCAAATCACAAATCTCAAATCAGAAATTTCGTGCAGGGTATTTTAAACAAAACGCGGGGCGACAAAGTTATCTGGGCGGCAGTGATACTGCTAACGCTGGTGAGCATGCTCGTGGTATACAGCAGCACGGGCACCCTTGCATACAGGTTGTCGAAGAGTGCAGAATCGTACCTCTTCAAGCAGTTTGCATTTACCGCAGTGGGACTGATGATCATTTATTTTGCGCATCGCATCAATTACACCTTGTATTCCCGTGTGTCGCTGATTTTATTTCTGATCTCCATTCCTTTATTAATATATACCCTGTTTTTTGGTGCAGAGATCAATGAAGGAACACGGTGGATCAAATTGCCGATCATCAACCTTACATTTCAAACTTCCGACCTGGCAAAGCTTGCATTGTTTATGTACCTGTCGCGCCAGTTAAGCCGGTCGCAAAACGAGATCAAAGATTTCAGGAAAGGCTTCCTGCCCATGATTGTTCCGGTAGGAATTATTTGTGTGCTGATAGCGCCCTCCAATCTTTCAACCGCATTGCTGGTTGGTGCAACAAGCTTACTGGTAATGTTTATTGGCCGGGTAAATCTTAAGCATATTGCGCTTACCATTGGTATTGCATTGATACCCATAGTTACTTTGGTTACCATTGCATTTGGGTATTACGATAAACAGGAGCACCGCTCGAAAGAGTTGCCGGCTATACTAACGGTGGGGCGTATACCAACCTGGATAAAACGCATCCAGGATTTTGCATATGCCGACAAAGAAGAAACTGCCTACCAGGTGCAGCAGGCAAAAATCGCCATTGCAAAAGGCGGGTTGTTTGGCTTAGGACCTGGCAACAGTGAGGCGCGTAACTTTCTGCCACACCCCTATAGCGATTTTATTTTTGCCATTATTATAGAGGAATATGGGCTGATAGGAGGGGCGCTGATATTGTTCCTGTATTTATTGCTCCTGTTCAGGAGCATCAGGATATTTAAAAAATGCCCGTTTGCCTTTGGGGCATTCCTCGCATTGGCGTTGAGTTTTACATTGGTTATACAGGCGCTGGTGAACATGGCAGTGAACGTAAACCTCTTTCCGGTTACGGGGGTTACGTTACCGTTAGTGAGTATGGGCGGCAGCAGCTTTTTATTTACCTGTCTTACCATCGGAATATTACTGAGTGTGGCACGAAATGTAGAGAAAATGGAAGGTAAAGCTGCGGAGGCGGTTGTAACAAACGAATAAAAAATGGCAAAAAGGATCATTATAGCAGGAGGTGGAACTGGCGGTCATATTTTCCCGGCCATCGCTATTGCCAATGCGTTGAAAAAGCAGGAACCGGGGACAGAGATTTTGTTTGTAGGTGCCAAAGGAAAAATGGAGATGGAAAAAGTGCCGCAGGCGGGGTACAAAATTGTGGGGCTTGATATAGCCGGTTTCAACAGGAGTTCTTTGATAAAAAATATAGGGCTGCCGTTCAAGATCATTAAAAGTTTTTTACAGGTACGCAAGGTGATCAACGAATTTAAGCCCGATGCGGTGATTGGTGTTGGTGGATACTCCAGCTTCCCGGCTTTACGATATGCGCAGCAAAAAAATATTGCCACGTTTATTCACGAAGCCAATTCTTTTGGTGGCAAAGCCAACATCCAGTTGAGCAAAAGAGCTACAAAAGTGTTTACAGGTGGCGATGGAATGGAAAGATTTTTTCCGCCACAAAAAATTATGGTTACGGGCAATCCCGTTCGCGATGTAATTGTAAAAAGTATTATCAATAAAAAAGACGGGATCAGTTTTTTTAAATTGAACCCGATGAAGAAAACCATCCTGGTTACCGGTGGAAGCTTAGGTGCGAAAAGTATAAACGAGGCCATTGCCGCAAACATTGGTGAATTTGAAAAGAACGATCTGCAGCTGATATGGCAAACAGGCAAACTCTTTGTTGAGCAGGCAAAACAAGTAACGCAGGGAATGACCAACGTGTGGACAAACGATTTTATTACGCACATGGAATATGCTTTTGCCGCAGCAGATGTAGTGATATCTAGATCGGGAGCAATGTCGGTTGCTGAATTGTGCGTGGTACAAAAGGCAGTAGTATTTGTACCCTATCCTTTTGCGGCAGAAGATCATCAAACCGTAAATGCAAGGCGATTGGTAGAACGAGACGCTGCCATTATGGTAAAAGATAGCGAAGCGAAAAACCTGTTGGTAAAAACTGCTATAGCCCTGGCGTTGGACGAACACCAACAGCAGCAGTTGCAACAGAATATTGCCTTGCTGGCAATAACAGACGCAGACGAAGTAATAGCAAGCGAAGTATTAAAGTTGATATAAAAATTGAACAAAAAGATTGAAACGAAATAAATGGCTGGTTGATTGATGAAAGAAGTAAGCAATATAAAAGAAGTTTATTTTATTGGCATTGGTGGTATTGGTATGAGCGCATTGGCCAGGTATTTTAATTCGCTTGGCAAAAAAGTAAGCGGTTATGATAAAACAGAAACCGAGCTCACCCAAAAACTGGAGTCGGAAGGTATAGCCATACACTATGAAGACAACGTGGCGCTGGCTCCAAAACATCCCGATATAGTAGTATATACGCCAGCTATACCAAAAGATCATACGGAGCTGGCATATTATAAAGCAAACTCCTTTGATATTCTGAAAAGGAGTGATGTTTTAGGCGTGATTACACGAAGTTCTTTTAATATATGTGTGGCAGGAACACATGGTAAGACCACCATTACCACTATGATCGCACACATACTGCGTCATACAGGATATGGCTGCAATGCTTTTTTGGGTGGAATAGCTGCTAACTACAACAGCAACTTCTGGAGCAATGAAAGAAATGTATGCGTAGTAGAAGCAGATGAATATGACAGAAGCTTTTTAAAGCTCAGTCCCGATATAGCTGTTATCAGCGCAATGGATGCCGATCATTTGGACATATATGGAACAGCAGAAGCAATGCAGGAAGCATTTGTTGAATTTTCGGGCAAGGTGAAGGAAGGCGGCATATTGTTCAGCAAATGGGGACTGGAAAAAAATGATGCGCTGAAAACGAAACAGCATTTTACGTATAGCCGTTCCGGTAAGGAAGCAGATGTACATGCAAACAATATCCGAAACCGGGAAGGCGGTTATACTTACAATATAGCCTGGGGAAACTGGAAACTGGACGATGTGGTATTGAACATGGGAGGGTTGCACAACGTTGAAAATTCGGTAGTTGCTATTGCTATTGCGCATCACCTGGGGATAGATGATGAAAAAATAAAAGCTGCCGTGGCTGATTTCAGAGGCGTAAAAAGGAGGTTCGAATACATTGTTCCTGTGGCGGCTGGCAAAGGCACTGTTTATATTGACGACTATGCGCATCATCCTGCCGAACTGGAAGCGCTGATAACCGGCGCCAAAGGATTGTTTCCCGACAGGAAATGTACGGTAATATTTCAACCGCACCTGTTTAGTCGCACCAATGATTTTGCGCAGGAGTTTGCCCAAAGTCTTAACCTGGCAGATGAAGTGTTTTTGTTGCCCATTTATCCCGCCAGGGAATTACCAATGCCTGGTGTAACAAGCGAAATGGTTGCAAACCTGATGAGTGATGAAAAGGCTGTGGTTGTTTCTAAGGAAGAGTTGATGAAAATATTAGAACAGAGGATAAGGCAGAAAAAAGATTTGGAGTTACTGATAACAGCCGGTGCCGGAGATATAGACAAGCTGGTAGAACCAATAAGGCAGTTGATAATTTGAAAATCGGATTTATGCCTCACCCCCGGCCCCTCTCCCTGCAAGGGAGAGGGGTGCCCAAGATCCAAGAGTGTTGCTAAAATATAACAGGGGTAGGTTGAAAACATGGCGGTTACTATAGTTGTCGAGGCGTATTTAAAGTGGAAGTGGTAGTTAAATAGTTTGGAATTGTTCAAAAGCACCGTCCCTCTCCTTGGGAGAGGGAAAGAGGGTGAGGCTAAACTGAAAATGTAAAATCTGAGAGTTGCGAAAGCATAAATCTCAAATCAAAAATCAGAAATCGTTCAATGCGTTTAAGCAGGAAAAAAATAACAAGGTTTATTGCCGCCACTTTGTGGATAGGAGCAGGTATTGCCCTGGTGATTTTCCTGATTGCTGCTATGCGTAAGCGTGATGATAAAACCTGCACGGGGCTGAACATTGAGATAATGGATGTGAAGAACAACCTCTTTGCCGATAAAAACGACATAAAGGGAATGCTTACACACATCACGCCCGAAATAAAAGGAAGAGCGCTGAAAGATTTCGATCTCCGGGAAATGGAAAGAATACTGGAAGGAAATATTTGGGTGAAGGATGCAGAATTGTTTTTCGACAACAATGAAGTGCTGCGGGTAAAAGTGTGGGAGAGAGAACCGATGGCAAGAATATTTACTGCCGGTGGTAAAAGTTATTATCTGGATAAAGAATTTGTACGGCTGGCGCTGAGCACTAAATTTTCGGCACGTGTACCGGTGTTTACCAACTGTCCGCTCGATAAAACAAAATGGAACAGCAGCGACAGTCTAGTATTGCAGCAGGTAAAAGCCATCAGCGAGTTTGTTACTGCCAATGAGTTTTGGATGGCGCAGGTTGCACAGGTTAATTACAACGAAAAAAAGCAGTTCGAATTTATTCCCACCGTTGGCAATCATGTAGTGGTGCTGGGCGATGGAAATAATCTTGAAGCCAAGTTTGGGAAACTGCACATTTTTTATAAAGAAGTGCTGGCAAAAGCAGGATGGAATTTGTACTCCGCTATTGATGTTCAATACAAAGGACAGGTAGTAGCAACCAGGAGGGACAGTGCAGTTAAAAACATTTTATACAATCAAATTAAAAATACCAACGACACAACGCAATAAATCAACCACCATGAACACTGAACAACCCATCATCGTAGGTCTTGATATTGGAACCACCAAGATAGCAGCCATAGCAGGACGTAAAAACGAATACGGCAAATTAGAGATACTTGGTTTTGGCCGTGCCAACAGCAACGGCGTTCAGCATGGCATGGTGCTGAATATAGATCAAACTATAAAAGCCATACAATCGGCACTGGAAAACTGTTATGCATCCAACCCTAACCTCGAAATCAGCGAGGTGTATGTTGGCATTGCAGGGCATCACATAAAAAGCCTGCAAACAAGAGGCGATATTGTGAGGCATAACAACGAAGATGAAATTTCGCAACTCGAAATAGACCAGTTGATCGCCAATCAATACAAAACCTATATACCGGCCGGCGACCAGATCATTGACGTAATACCGCAGGAGTTTACGGTAGACAATTTTCAAAACATCACCAACCCCATAGGATACAGCGGTGTTAAAGTGGGCGCCAACTTCCATATTATTACGGGCGACAGGAATGCGATACGTAATATTAACAGGAGTGTAGAAAAATCGAACCTTAAAGTGAAAGACCTCGTGCTGCAGCCGCTGGCATCGGCAGCCGCAGTAATGTGCGAACAGGACCTGGAGGCGGGAGTTGTGATTGTAGATATTGGTGGTGGCACTACCGACCTCGCCGTTTTTTACGAAGGCATTCTTAAGCATACAGCCGTTATTCCTTTTGGTGGTGAAAACATTACCAACGATATAAAAACCGGTTTGGGTGTTTTGAAAACCCAGGCTGAGCAAATGAAAGTGCAGTTTGGAAGTGCATTGTCTGAAGAGGCGAAAAGCAATGCATACATTACCATACCTGGTTTAAGAGGAATGACACCTAAAGAGATTAGTGTTAAAAATCTTGCAGCCATTATACAGGCCCGCATGAGTGAGATACTTGATTTTGTTACTTATCATTTAAAACAGGTGGGACTGGAAAATAAAATGCTGAACGGCGGCATCATTCTTACAGGTGGTGGATCGCAGTTAAAACATTTGATACAGCTTACAGAATATGTAACGGGATTGGATGCCCGCATTGGACTTCCTAATGAACACCTCGCATCCGGTCATATTGACGAGCTTACAAAACCCATGTACGCTACCTGTATTGGCCTGATTTTAAAGGGATACAACGTATATGAAAATTCTCTTGAAAAATTTAAATATCGTCCCTACGTACCTAAAGAAGAAAAGGAAGAAGAAACAGAAGAGGTAAAGTCAACGGCGAAGGAGAAAGGCATTGGTGCTGAAAAAACAAAAAAGAGAAGCAAGAGCCTCAAAGAGTTTATGGATTCTATAAAGGGTGGATTAATAGAACTGTTTAAAGAAGAAGGAGACGAGCAGCTGAAGTGAGCGGTGAAAGGTGAAGGGCGGAAGGTGAAAGGTGGAGAAAGTTATTCCGAATTAGTTCTTTTAAAATAGTTGAGACATTTTATGGCGACGAGTTCCGCTCCCTCTCCGGGAGGAGAGGGTTGGGGTGAGGCGACATTACTCCGCTACCGGTCGGTGTCTCACCGACCGGAAAATTAAGAAGTAGCAAAAGAAATTTAAACCAAGGACTTACAACCATTTATTCAATACATCTTATTCAGTGCAATGTTACTGATTGAGACAAATTAACCAGAAGATTATGATACACTTTGATTTGCCCAAAGAAAAGTCCTCCATCATTAAAGTCATAGGAGTTGGCGGTGGCGGCAGCAATGCGGTTAATTACATGTTCGGCCAGAACATAGAAGGCGTGAACTTTATTATTTGTAATACAGACGCGCAGGCGCTGGCATTGAGTAAGATACCGAATAAAATACAACTGGGGCCCATGCTCACACAAGGGCTGGGTGCAGGCGCCAATCCCGACATTGGCCGGCAGGCAACCGAAGAAAGCCTTGAAGAGATCAGGCGCATACTGGAAGTAAATACCAAAATGGCATTTATTACAGCTGGTATGGGTGGCGGAACAGGAACCGGCGGCGCTCCTATTCTTGCTAAGATCTGTAAAGACCTGGGCATACTCACGGTAGGTATTGTTACCACCCCCTTTGCATACGAAGGCAAAAAACGTTTTGCACAGGCACAGGAAGGCATCGAAAAATTGAAGGATTATGTAGATACACTGCTGGTGATCAGCAACGACAAAATGCGCCATCAATACGGTAATCTTACCATGCGTGCTGCTTTCGCAAAAGCCGATAATGTATTAGCTACTGCAGCGAAATGTATTACCGATGTTATTAATTCAACCGGGCAAATCAATGTTGACTTTGCGGACGTTTGTACGGTTATGCGTGATGGTGGTGTAGCCATATTGGGAAGCGCCACTGCATCCGGAGAAAATCGTGCGCAAAAAGCCATCCAGGATGCTATTAACTCGCCGTTGCTCAACGACAACGATATACGCGGTGCCAAATGGATACTGATCAATATCAATTCTGCCGAAGGCGAAACAGAGTTTACCATGGATGAGGTAGATACCATACAAAACTATCTTATCAGCCAGGCGGGTGAACATACCAATGTGATCATGGGCTTAGGGTACGATAATACGTTAGCAGACCAGATTGGTATAACGCTGATCGCCACCGGGTTTGATCATAAAGATCCTTTCGAGCATCCAAAAGAAAAAAAGACAGAACCTAAAGAGGAGAAAATAATATTGACACTGGGAGGCGAAGCGCCTAAAAAAGAAGCGCCTGTGGCAGAAGTTGTGGAGAAAAAAGATCCGATGGCGCCACAAATAATAGAAGTGCCTGAAAATAAAAACATTCTGGATGTTGTGCCACAGGCTCCAATAGCTGTTCCACCGGTAGCAGAAGAAAAAGAAATATTGAGTTTAGAAATATCTTCTTTACCTTCATCCGGTATCTCATCCGTTGAACAACTGGAACCGAAAATTTCATCATCATCCTCTGAAGAAAGAACCCAGGCTTACCATAATCATAACATTTATAAAGACGCTAGCACCACCGGGACGTCAGGTGGTTATTTGTCAAAACCATCCAACATCTATGCTGAGGAGCCAAATCATTTACAATCCATTGAAAGTTCTGCTGAAGAACCATCACCAATGCAGAGTACTCCGCCAACCGACGGGAAGGTGAATGAAATGCAGATAGTGATTAAAGATCCCACTGCGGCGGACGAGCCCGTGGCACGAACAACTCAAAGCGAAAGCTCTTCAGTCGAGGAGCCTGCAATGCAGGACGAGGCTGAAGATCAAAAAAGGAGGGCTGCCGAACGTTTGAACAAGTTGCGCAACTTGTCTTTTAACGCCAACGCCGCCGATCCTAATAATGAGTTTGAAACTGTGCCGGCATATGTCCGCCGCAATTTTCATTTAAAGGATGCGCTGGCATCTGTTGAAAAATTCTACAGTAATTACACTGTTAAATCAGACGACAAAAACCAGGGGCAGATCAGCACGATCAATACTTTCCTGGATGGTAAAAATCCTGATTAATCATGGCAGTCGTACTCATATCCGGAGGTACAGGACTGATTGGCGGGCGGCTTTCTCAATTGCTGGCCGAAAAGGGGCATGAACCAATCATCCTCACCCGCAGTCTTGAAAAAAAACATAACAGCAACTATGCGTTTGCGTTATGGAACCCGGATAAAGGTACAATCGATCTGAACGCTCTCGCCAGGGCTGACTATATCGTTAACCTGGCGGGAGAAGGAATTGCAGACAAGCGATGGACCCTTCAACGAAAAAAAGCAATTGTTGACAGCAGGGTAAAAAGCGGGCAGTTAATTGTAAAAGCCTTGCGCGAAAATCCTAATAAAGTAAAAGCTGTAGTCAACGCTTCTGCCATGGGGTGGTATGGCGAAGACGCTTTGTTGAAAGCGGGCGAAAAAGCTTTTACGGAGGATATGCCCGCCGCCACCGGTTTTTTAGGAGACACCTGTGCCGCCTGGGAAGCCAGCTTTGACCCTGTAACGGAATTGAATAAACGATTGGTAAAAATAAGAGTGGGACTTGTATTAAGCATGAATGGCGGCGCATTGAAGGAGTTTTTAAAGCCTATACGCCTGGGCTTTGCCGCGGTTTTGGGTAACGGAAAGCAAATGCAGAGCTGGATACATATTGACGATCTTTGCCGGATATTCATATATGCCATCGAAAACGAAAAAATAAATGGCGTATACAACGGTGTGGCGCCTGTTCCTGTTGAACATAAAAAGCTGATACTGGAGCTGGCAAAACAAATGAAAGGTTCTTTCTTCGTTACAATGCATGCACCCTCGTTCATCCTGAAATGGATGTTGGGAGAAATGAGCGATGAATTATTGAAAGGACTGACGGTAAGCTGCGATAAAATAAGAAAAGAAGGCTTTCAGTTCCAGTTTCCCTCCATTGAATCTGCCGTACGAAACCTGATAGCGAGCCGTTAGCAAATAGCTATCAGCAGTCAGCCATCAGTAATGCATGTCTTGTCCTGAAATAGGTGGACAAAATAATTCACCAAAAATCAGTAGAAAACATGACAACAGTTCCCAAAGAAGTTATCCGGTATAGTATTAGCTTTAAGCAAAAAGTAGTCAAAGAGGTCGAAGAAGGTCTGAGCAT
>JBQCFW010000202.1:0-111722 GCA_051958655.1 Agriterribacter sp.
TGTATACATTTATGGTGGCAAGCAAAGAGGCACCATGTATGGTGTGCTGTCTTTTTTGGAAAACGAATTTGGCTGCCGCTGGTATACGCCACAGGTAACGCTCATTCCCAAAAAGCCGAAACTCGTATTTGGTGAGTACGATCACAAAGAAGCGCCTGGCATACAGGTGCGCAACAATTTTTATTTCGAGGCTTTTGACACCACCTGGGCCACAAGGAATAAAATGAATGGAAGAATGTTTTTGTGGAACCCGGAATACAAACCGAATGATGGCATTTTTTACAAGGAACAACCTGGCGGAGAAGAAACTTATTGGTCTGTACATACTTTCTATCCTTTGATGCCGCCCGAAGAGTTTTTCGACAAGCATCCTGAATACTACAGTCTCATCAATGGCAAACGCATTCATCAACGCGCACAATTGTGCCTGAGCAATAAAGATGTATTAAAGATCATAACAGAAAGAATAAAGGACAACATTCGCAAATACCCTAAATTCCTGATATACGATGTATCGCAGAACGACTGGTACAATCCGTGCCAGTGCGACAAATGCCAGGCGATTGTTAAGAGAGAAGGTGGCGGCGCAGAGTCTGGCATTATGATCTGGTTTGTAAACCAGGTAGCCCAGGCTATAGAAAAAGAATTCCCCGATAAAATGGTCGGTACACTCGCTTATCAATACACGCGCAAACCGCCCACCAACATCAAGCCCCGACAAAACGTAGTGGTGCGCCTTTGTCCTATTGAAGCTTGTGTGGCGCATCCCCTGAACGAGTGCCCGGAAAACAAATCATTCTTAGATGATCTTCAAACCTGGGCAGGTATCTCCCCCCATTTGTACATATGGGATTACGTGGTAAATTTTGCGCACTACATTATGCCGTATCCAAACTTTTACGTGCTGCAGCCTAATATCAAAACATTCAGAGACAACAAGGCTATTGGCATTATGGAACAGGCTAATCACCAGAGCCGCGGTGGCGAGTTTGAAGAACTGAAATGTTATGTAATCGCCCGGTTGTTGTGGAACCCCGAGGCGGATATGCAGGAGGTGATCAACGATTTTGTGCATGGCTTTTACGGACGTTCGGGTAGGTATATACGGGAGTACTTCGACCTGGTGCATAGCCTTGTAAAACCCGATACGCATATTCACATTCGCCTCGAAGCAAACGATAAAATATTTACAGATGAGTTTGTGAATAAGTCACTGGCTATATTTGAAAAGGCCTGCAAAGTGGCCGACAACCAGGAAATATTGGCGCGTGTTGAGCTAGTATTGTTATCGGTTTTATATCTCAAATGCAGGCGGGCTCCTGTTTTGTCTCGCACCGATGGTACTTACGAAAGACTGTTGAAGATCGTGGAAAAAGAAGGTGTTACGCATTTTGCAGAATACCGAGAAACCAAAGAATCGTTCATGAAATTGATTGAAAGCGCCAATTAAAAATCAATTCTAATTTAATAACAGCGCAGGCAGCTTTTGTTGCCTGTGCTTCAACTTTCCTTGCAGTATGAAGTACATTCTTCTTATCCTTGTTTGCATTAAACTGAATCTGTCAGCCATTGCCGGTACGCTGCCTGTTCAAGACACAGGCTCGAACGTTTACAGGATTGTGTTAAGTCCTTACGCCTCCGAATCGGAAAAATGGGCAGCGGAAGAATTACAGCATTGGCTATACGAAATAAGCGGCGAATACCTCGCTATAGAAAAGTACGATACTACGTATGCCGGGCCTAAAATTGTATTGGGCTACCACGATTTGATTAAGGCCAAAACCGGTGCAACGACGCCTGCCGACGCCGATGAATCGTTTCACTACTTCAGCTCTGGTAAAGATATTTTCATTTACGGAGGAAAACAAAGAGGTACCATGTACGGCGTATTTTCTTTTTTAGAAAATGAGTTTGGCTGCCGTTGGTACACGCCCCGCGTAACAGTGATTCCCAAAAAACAGCAGCTCGTTTTTGGCACATATAACCGCAAAGGTGCGCCGGGCATACAAGTACGTAACGACTTTTATTTTGAAGCCTTCGACCCCACCTGGGCAGCCCGGAATAAAATGAACGGTAGAATGGACTATGTTAAACAACCCGGCGGGGTCGAAGGTTTTTGGGCGGTACATACATTTTATCCGTTGATGCCGCCTTCTGAATTTTTTGACAAACATCCCGAGTATTACAGCCTCATTAAGGGTAAAAGAACTTTTGAACTGCAGCAAAATAACAGGCACGAATGGGCGCAGTTGTGTTTAAGCAATAAAAACGTGTTGCGCATTATCACAGAGCGCATCAAACAAAAAATGCACGAACATCCTGAATACATGATTTACGATGTGTCGCAAAACGATTATTACAATGCCTGCGAGTGCGACAAGTGCCAGGCGATTGTAAAAAAGGAAGGCGGTGCAGAATCGGGACTGATGATCTGGTTTGTGAACCAGGTAGCAGAAGCGGTAGAAAAAGAGTTCCCCGATAAATACATTGGCACGCTCGCTTATCAGTACACCCGCAATCCGCCCAAAAGCGTCAAGCCGCGGAAAAATGTAGTGGTGCGGCTGTGTCCTATTGAAGCCTGTGTGGCACACGATCTGAAATCATGCGAAAGAAATAAATCTTTCCTCGACGATATGCAAAAATGGGCAAGCATCTCCCCGCAACTGTATATATGGGATTACGTAGTGAACTTTGCACATTACAGTATGCCCTACCCGAACTTTGCGGTGCTTCAGTCAAACATTAAAACTTTTAAAGAAAATAAGAGTATTGGCATTATGGAGCAGGCGGCCTACCAGAGCCGCGGTGGCGAATTTTCGGAGCTGAAAGCCTATCTTATTTCAAAGTTGCTGTGGAACCCCGATATCAATACTTCCGAAGTAATAGACGATTTTATGTATGGTTACTATGGCCGCGCGGGCAGGTATGTAAAACAATACTTTGATCTTGCCCAAAGCCTGATTACACCACAACAGCATATGAAAATAGGATTGCAGCCGAATGATAGAATGTTTACCGATGAATTTGTAAGCCAATCGCTTCCCTTGTTTGATGAAGCAGAAAAGGTAGCCGATAACGAAGAGATCCGGTCGCGGGTGGCCTTGTCTGCACTTCCTGTCCTCTACCTCAAATGTCTGCGCAATCCTTCTGTAGCCCGTAACGATGGAACTTACAGGAAGGTGATGGACATTATAAACAAAGAAGGCATTACACATTTGGCGGAATACAATCAAAGCATGGATCGCTTTAAACAAAAAGTTGAAGGAGCAAAGTAAAATCACCAAAACGGATGATGAAACTTTATTTGATATTGTTGGTGCTTGCAGGGCATTTTGCTGTGGTGTCGCTGATGCCCGAGGGTATATTCGATTTGAGGCAGCGTCATTTCAACGATGAGCCAAAGCATCCCATTGAAAGCGATTACCGGATTGTACTCAATAACCATCCCTCCGCATCGGAAAAATGGGCTGCCGGCGAATTGCAGCATTGGTTGTATGAAATAAGCGGCGTGTATATTCCTGTTCTCCGATCGGATATGGAAGCTACAGGTAAAAGTATTTTTGTGGGATACAACGATGCCATTGCTAACAAAACCAATGCACCTGCTCCCGGGGAGCACGATGAGGCATACCATTATTTCAGCGACAGTGGCAACATTTATATTTATGGCGGAAGGCAGCGTGGCACCATGTACGGCGTATTCTCTTTTTTGGAAAACGAATTTGGTTGTCGCTGGTACACGCCTTCGGTAACGGTTATCCCTAAACGCAACGGGCTCACTTTCGGCACTTACAACCACAAGGAGTCGCCCGGCATACAAGTACGCAACAACTTTTATTTTGAAGCTTTCGATCCTGTGTGGGCGGCAAGGAACAAAATGAACGGGCGCATGTATATGTATCTGCCCGAAAAAAAAATCATGGACGGCGGCTTTTTTTACAGCGATCAGCCAGGCGGTGTGGAAACTTATTGGTCTGTACACACTTTTCGTTCCTTACTGCCGCCTGCAGAATTTTTCGACAAACATCCTGAATATTTTAGCCTCAATAAGGGCGTGCGCAGTAAAACAAGGGAGCAGCTTTGCCTTAGCAACCCAAACGTACTCAGGCTGGTTATTACACGCTTAAAAGAGCATATGCAAAAACATCCGGATTTCAGAATATTTTGCGTATCGCAAAACGACAACACCAATCCCTGTGAGTGCGACAAATGCCAGACCATTGTAAAAAAAGAAGGATCGGAAGCCGGCATTATACTATGGTTTGTGAACCAGGTGGCTGCCGCAGTAGAGCAGCAGTATCCCGATAAATACATTGGCACACTTGCATACCGTTATACACAGGTACCGCCTAAAAATGTGCGTCCCAGGAAAAATGTAGTCATACGGTTATGCCCAATCGAAGCATGCGCTGTGCACGATCTGCAATCCTGTCCCCAAAACAAGTCCTTTAACAATATACTGCACAATTGGAGCAGCATTTCGCCGCAGCTCTATATATGGGATTATGTTATCAACTTTCATCACCTGGTACTTCCTTTTCCTAATTTCAATGTATTGCAACCCAATATTCAGAATTTCAGGAAGAACAAATCGCTCGGTATTATGGAACAGGCAGACTATGTGGGCAGGGGAGGAGAATTTGCTGAGCTGAGAATGTATTTGTTGTCGAAGCTGCTGTGGAATCCTGACGGAGATGTACAAACGACGATCAACGATTTTTTGACCGGATACTATGGGAGGTCGGCACCTTTTGTGCGACAGTATTTCGATGCAATGCATGCATTGGTAACCCCCGACGTGCATTATACTTTATACTCCGGCCCTGCAGACAATCTTTTTACAGACAAGTTTATCAACGAAGCATTGAAACTGTTTGAAGCTGCAAAACAATATGCCGATAACGAAGATATCCTCCACCGGGTGGAACTGGCTTCGCTGCCGGTACTAAATCTTAAGAGCCTGCGGCAACCGGCGTTGTCGTTGCAGGATGGCACCTACGAAACATTGCTGAAGATTGCCCAACGCGAAGGCGTTCATTTCTTTGGCGAACACCTGGAACGCGAAAAGTATTTTAAAAAATTCATGAAACTCCCGCAGTAGCGGGGTATAAACAAGCTACAATCTACAATGAAATTCCTACACGCATTTATGAACAGGAATGGCTTCTGCTGCATGCTGCTGAGCCTTTCGGTTACAGTTGGCTGTAATACCAAAGCCGGACTGGACGATTTAAAACCGGTGGAAACAGAATCCGCCGGCGCTGTAAGCAACGATTTCCGGTTTAACGGCTTTACCGAATACTGGCAGGATGTGCATGAACATCGCATCCGGTACGGCAATCTTTTCAGAATGAATATTCCTGATCAGCAATCCGCCATACTGCAGGCAAAAGTAAACCTGGCAGAAGCATTGGATATACCCGGCCTGCAAATGCAGGAAGGCTTTTTGAACGGGCTGATAGCACAACCATATACCCTGCTCGAAAACGCAACCGGGGAAAATATTGAACAGACCTTACAATCGGGCAAAAACGTATTGTTGCTAACTACCAACGATAATGAAGTTGCTAAAAAGCTGCAGTCAAAATATAAAGCTCCCACCATTGCCAGCGATTTATTCAGCCACCAGGCCAACGCGGAGGGCTTTGCAGTAACCAATGCTTTTATGCTGACAAATAATAAAACAACATTGTTTGTTGTAAACGCATCCCACAAAAAGTACCTCGATCAGTTTAAAACAATCTGGTTGTCTACAGAAAAAATTTTGAACGAATATGATCTAAAGCGTGGCTGGTTCGGCGCGCAAACGCTCATTAAAAGCGTTACCTGCACACCGGGAACGCCTATTGAATTAATGGGCAAAGGGATGAATGAGGGCAACTCCTGGTTTGTATTTGACGGCTACATGGAATTTTTAGCGAAGAATGAAATTGACAACTGGGTGAATGAAGTAAACCTTCCGGTAATAGCAGACGTTGGTTTTTCGCCTATGTATGGATTGGAGAATTACGACTCGCTGCAGGTACAAAGCATGTTTACGCCCGAATCGTGGATCAATTATGCAAAAGAAAAAAAGGGATATGTCTTTCGCCCTGTTTTTGATACCATGGCCGAACGGCTGAAGCTTAAATACGACGGTTATTTTGCAACGGAAGGTAATATTGACCAGGTAAATGCAGATGACCAGCCATTTGTGGCGAGCACAGGCGCTTTGAAAAACGGCGTTACCAACAGCATGATCGTTTTTACGAAAAAGAGCGAACCCTTTACCAAAGCCAAATTGTGGGAAGCGATTATAAACAAAAGAGAAGTGGCAATTTGGGAGGAAGGCAAGATGGCAGGACCGGCTTTGTACCGAAATGCGTTGCAATTGCTGCTGCTAGACCGCGTTTATCTCGAAGAATATTTTGGCGATCGCATTAACCTCGATGCTGTAACCGAAGCTAATAAGGTGCGCGTTACAGTCAGCAATTTATATCCGCATGCAGTAGATGGAAAAATAACGATCAGGCTGCCGAAACAATTGGCCATTACCGGCGATACGGCGCAAACGATTAACCTTGCACCGAACAGTTCCAAAGAAATTGTGCTGGATGTTCAACCCGCCCCCGGCGCTATGGGGCGCCCTAATCCCATCGCTATTCAATATACCTGGGGGAATACTTCTAAATCAACCGTCGCATCTGTAGAACTTCCGCCGGCTATATCCATGCATGAACTGTTGTATGGAAATGCAGCAGGGATAGACTATCCCGTTACCATCAGCAACTTTACCAAACAAACTTCCTTTCCCGTAAAGCTGCGGGTAACCGACAAAGCCGACAGCAGTAAAATTGTTTTTGAAAAAGAAGAAACCTTTACAGCTGAGCAGGGAAAATACAGTACTAAAAAATTCGCTGTTAAAATTCCTGCCGGCAACTACACGGTACGGGTAGACGCACTGGGTGTGCAGCAAACCGGGCAACTGGGCATAGAAGGCGCAGCAGGAACGGCCTCGCTCAAAGAAATAGATTTGAACAGTGATGGCGTTAGCGAATACAACCTGGAAAACGACCAGGTTAAAATCACGCTGCTCTCTACCGGCGCACGGGTAATTGAATACATTGTGAAAGCCAAAAATGACAATATCCTTTTCAAGCTGTGGCCCGAAAAGCCGATTGATGACAGGCGCCCCTTCAGAACAAGGGAGTTTTATCCTTATGGCGGTTTCGAAGATTTTCTGGGGCAGCCAAGCATTGAAACACATAAGGTATACGACGCCGAAGTGATAAAAAAAGAGGGTGAGTATGTGCAGGTGAAAATGAAAGCCGATTATTATGGCAACCTCATCGAAAAAATATTTACCTTATATGGCAATTCTCCCTTGCTGGAAATACGCTTTGCACTGACGATGAGAAATCCTGAAATGAACATGCTGGGGCCGCAGCCCATTCTTGAAATAGGCAAAGTACATGGGCCGGAAGACAAGTTTGTAATACCTGAAATGGATGGTTTGCATGAATACAAAATGCGGATGGACCGGTATTTTGGTCGGGCATTTTTTGTGAAAGAAGGATGGAGTGCCGGGCAGGATACAAAAGAAAACATTGCCTTTGCCGGCGCTTTCCCGGTTCGGCAACCTATTTTTTTGCATATGTGGATGAATCATCCTTCTAATCCCGGCTCACATTATTATTATGCCGAGTTTCAGCCGTGGACGCCTTTGTTCCAAAATACAACCACCTATTTCTCGTATTATATGTGGGCTGCACCCGGATCGTGGGAGGAAAGTGTAAAAGCATTGCGCGAGAGAAACCTGGTAACGACAAGATAAAATAACGGTAACTTATAACCGATTTATAAGCTATAAATTATCCTTACGCAAATGCAACTGAAAAAAAATGTCATTGCTGTTACTATTGCGCTGCTTTCAGCCTTTTCGTGGGGGCTGAACGATGCCACAGCGCAAAGCCTGAAAGTGTTGAAGCTGGAAATGAATTACCCCAGTCCCGGTATCCCGTACTACCACATCAAAGCCAATCTTGAATTGCCATCGAGTTCGATGATTGAAGTTGAAATGGCGGTGAATGGTAAAACACTGCGCTATACCGATCTGCATCCGGAGCATGAGTTGGGCGATCTTTCTTACCCGCATTTGACCAACCGCCCACCTTCCGGCGCCGGCTTGTCGCAAGACAATAAAAAGTATTTGCATCCCAGCGTAGTTGGCTGGGTGAAATGGAATCCCGGCACTACTTACGAAGTAAAGCTGAGCGTGCGCATGAAAAAAAGTTTGCAGCACAGCAAATCGGATGTGATACTCACCAGCACTCAAAAAATAACAGCACCTTCGGGCGCGCCGGTATACGATACTGCATGGAAAAATTATAAATCGGTTGTGTTAAGCGAAACCGCAGGCGTGGAACGGAAAGCAGAACCGGTAGAAGTGCTGGTGGCATTTTATCCTGATGAAGTGAGCGATTTAAAAAGAGAGATCAGGGTGGTGGCTTTCGATCCTGCTACAAAAGCTGTAAAAGAAGTACCCTCGCAGGTATACGACATACATGAATATCTGGTAGAAGATGATATGGCACCCGATAGCACGGGTAAGCCTACACGAGATATTCCGGTGTGGATGCCCACCGTATCGGCCAGGGTGGCTTTCCTGGCAGATGTGCCCGCCAGGAGCAGCCGGGTGTTTATGATTTACTATCGCAACAAAGATGCGATGATCAAAACCTATACTACCGATTTACAGGTACAGGGCGAAGCACCGGGGTTGCGCATCCAAAACGAGTTCATGGAAGTAGGTCTGCATCCCAATTCGGGGCATTTCGACCAAATAACACTCAAAAGCAAGCCGCAATACCCGCTTTATCACCGCAAAGAAACCAACGGTGCCATACACTGGAACCCGGAAATATATACGCCTCCTGTTCCATGGACGCATACCTCCGACTGGAAGCCGCCGCAGCATGTGCAGGCAATTACCGGCCCGGTGGTATCCTTTAGCGATGTATGGGGTAACCTGCGCGAAATACCGCAGGTAGACGCTTCCGTTAGATACGAGTTTTATCCAGGCAAACCTTATTTCATCAGCACTACCAACCTGCGCATCAACGAAACTGTGCATGCCATTGCGTTGCGCAATGCCGAAATTGTTTTTAAGCGCGAACTGATAACACACGCTGCCTGGTACGATGCCTTGCGCGATTCGGTGATAGAATACGATGTAACGCATATGCCTGAACTCACCGACGTAAAAATGCTGGACGATGTGCCCTGGATTAGCTTTTACAACAAAGAAACAGGCGTAGGGTTTGCCGGCATACAATTGAATTATTCAAACGCCGGACTGGAGAACCGTACGCGCCTGCTCAATCCATTCTTTTATATTACCGGCGGACCCTGGATCTATTGGGCAAGAGCCTTATCGCTGCCGTTTCTTTCTTCCAATATGCAGCAAATGGTACCGGTACCTAAAGGCAATTTCTTTTCGGAGAAATGGGCTTACCTCGTTTTTGAAACGGCGAAAGACAAACAGGCGTATGCACCCGTGCTCGAGTGGCAGAAAAAACTCACCGCTCCCCTGCGCATACAACTGGTGGAGGAAGTAGATGATCGTGTATCCAAAACCGTTACTGAACTGTACATCGAAAAAGGAAAAACAGGCTGGGAGGGAAGAGAAACAGGAAGACACTAGAAATTTATGATTTCTGATTTGAGATTTGAGATTGTTGCTGTTCGGTCGGCACGCCCGGTTAGGCGCTGTGCAGAGCATTCAGGGCGGTCTGACTGATAAAGGAAATTTCTGATTTCTGATTTATTGATTTTTGATTTGAATACCAAACGCTGATAGCTGAAAGCTGACGGCTGATAGCTCATAGCTGACCGCTCACTATTCACACAAACTTTACCAAATATGAAACAACTATTTTTATTGACGCTGCTGTTGTGCAATATAGCGCGGGCGCAAACCATTACGCTGGCTGAAAATGGAAAGTCGGCGTATACCATTATAATGCCTGCACAAGCTACAGTGGTTGAAATACAGGCTGCAAAGGTGTTGCAGGATTATCTCTACCGTATTTCCGGTGTGCTGCTGCCAACCGGCTTCGACAGCGACAAAGAAAAAAGTAATGAAATACTGATTGGCAGAGTGAGTCGTCCTCAAACAGATACCATTGCATACGATGCATTCGGCCGCGACGGTTTGCTGATCCGCACCGCCGGCAGGAAACTCATCATAACGGGCGGGAACAAAAAAGGGGTGTTGTACGGCGTATACACATTTCTCGACCAATATCTCGGTTGCAGAAAGTTTGCGGCAGATGTTACATATGTACCTAAAAAAAGCATCGTTGCGGTAAAGGCGGTGAATGATCTGCAATTACCTGCATTTACTTTCCGCGAAGCGTATTATAATGAAGTATATGATCCCGAATACATGGACTGGCACAAACTGCATTCTTTTGAAGGTAAGGGAAGTGATAAAAGTGAATGGGGATACTGGGTGCATACCTTCCATAGTTTGCTCGACCCGGCGGAATATGGTGCAACGCATCCGGAATACTTCAGCTATTACAATGGAGCACGCCATCCGGGGCTTATTCCAAACTGGGATAAAACAGGCGTACAACCCGAATCGCAGCTATGCCTCAGCAATCCCGAAGTGTTGGAAATTGTTTGCAAAAACCTGAAGCTGGCAATGGATAAAAAACCTGAGGCGTTGTATTGGTCGGTTAGCCAGAATGATAACATACGTTATTGCAGGTGCGACCAATGTGCGGCGTTAGACAAGCAGTATGCAGCATTTGCGCCTGAAGAAAAATTATTGTCTACCCATGGCGGCGAAAAATACCCGGCATTAGGCATGGGGTCGTTGCTTACGTTTGTAAACAAAGTTGCTGAGCGGTTTCCCGATAAAATTATTTCTACACTTGCATATCAATACACGCGCGTGCCACCCAAAGGAATTGTGCCGCGTAAAAATGTAAATATTATGTTGTGCAGTATTGAAAGCTCGCGCAACGACCCGATGACGATAGGAGACAAAGCGTTTAGTGAAGACCTGATCGGTTGGGGCAAGCTGACGGATAACATCCTGGTGTGGGATTATGTCATCCGCTTTTCCAATTTGCTTGCGCCCTTTCCCAACCTCAGGATATTGCAGCCTAACATACAGTTTCTCCGGCAAAACCGTGTTTCTGCTTTGTTTGAGCAGGGTAACAGGGATCGGGGCGGAGAACTTGCCAACCTGCGGGCTTACCTTATTGCGCGTATGTTGTGGAATACGGATGTGGATATTGATAAAGAAACAGATGAATTTTTAAAAGGCTATTATGGCGCGGCCGCACCCGATATTAAGGAGTATATCAATCTCGTACACAATAACAACCAATCCGGCAAATCGGTTAAAATGTCTATTTTCGGATCGCCGGTGGATGATAAAGAAACCTTTTTATCGGACTCACTGATCAACCGCTACAACAAAATATTCGACAGGGCTGAAAAGAAAGTAAAACAACGACCCGATGTGTATGTTCGTGTAAAATCTGCAAGGCTTCCTGTATATTATGCCATGCTGGAAATAGCAAAGAGCGAAAAAACAGGAAAGCGAGGTGCTTTTGTTACCAACGAAAGCAACCAGCTTGTACCCAATCCTGCCATCGTAAAAATATTGCAGGAATTCACTTACCACTGTATACGAACCAATGTAACCCGGATAACCGAATGGCATACAACACCCAAAGAATATCTTGAAAAATATAATAATTATTTACAGGGCATGAACAGCATTTCAAAAAATTAAAAAAGAAATCTTTAATACATATTTGCCGGGATTTACAAGTAAGCAGGGCAATAAAAAGTAGGATTTTTATGATTTAAAGTTGCCTTTGTCGCCCTAATGGTTAGGCGCTTGAATACGCTAACAGCGCCGCCAATGCGCATCGCACACAGCACCGCCAGGAAAACAGGCAGTCTTACGAGCAACTGGCTATTCGTTTGCAAATGATGAATGAACATGTGGCGCTGATGCAAACGCTCAACAATGATTACCTTTTGGGAAAAGCACTTTCGCTCGGGCAAATAACCGTTGTTCAATATTTTTATGAAGAAGCCTTTTATTTCAATGCTTATGACCAGTATTTAACAATGGAAATGGAATACCAAAAGGCAGTAGCGCGATTGTTTAAATACATGCTATGAAAAAATCCATTTGCCGGTATGAGCGGCATTTGAATTTACATGCCACTCATATCTTTTCCAGGTACTGCTTTGCCCGTCTGATTCAATGCAGCCCTCAATCCTTTTGCCAGTTGTTCAGCGTTCCCTACTCCCCAGTAATGTAAAAAAAAGATCCTGGGCGCTTCATGCACCATGTGGTTATGCACTGCCACCACCTCAATGTTGTTTTCAACGAGAGCTTTAATAACAGGCGCAACTTCATTTTCCAGCATAGTAAAATCACCGCAAACAGCCGCTTTTTCCGGTGTGCCCTGCCAGGCGGCCCAGGTATTGAAACCCATAAAGGTGCTTACCGGCTTACCATGTTCTTTCAGTTGAACATCGGGTCTGCCAATCGTGTATTTATATACACCTTTGCCTGCTTCGCCCTTGTTTCCTATAATGGAATCGAGCATCGGAATATTGAGTGTGTTTACAACGCTGTCAGCTTTTGCAGCTTTGGGATCGCCACCCCTGACTTCCTTCACCTTATCAAATATCGCCTTTACTCCGGTCGATAGTGTTGCAATATCCGCTGACCGGTCAATATGCATATACATAACATTTGGTCGGTTGCGCACAAAATGATTGTGAATGGCAGTTATGGTAAATCCCTGCCTTATCACTTCCTGCTGCACCGGTTTTAAATCGGTTTCTGTCACGATAATATCGCCCATTACCATAGCACTGTCGCCACACGGAGTGAATGCTGCCCAACTGCCCAGTCCCATAGCCGGGATAATCTTAAAGCCATCCACTGCGATGTGAAGGTCATTTTGAGGTACAGTAATTTTATACTCTCCGTTTTTCTCCGTGCCTTTCATGCCCGTTATCTGTTCAATCTTTGCTACATCCAGCTTACTACCGGGTGGGCAGGGAATGGCATTTTTCTTTATTTCATTATTGTCTGATTGATCCGTTGGGGTTGCTCGTTGCTGGCATGAGGTGAAAAAGACCAGTATACCACAGTATAAAAAAAGAAACGCTTTCATAATTTACGTTTTTAGTTGAAAGAATAATGGTGGTGTCGAATCAAATTAGCCTGATATTTACAAAGGAATGCTTCCTGGTATCGTTTTACGAATGCCAACAAACTGGTTTCATCTTTCATCACCAATAGGTTCATCCGGCGATTTTTTCAGCTAAGCTAAAGAGTAAATTGGGAGGAATTTTGCTGGCTTAGATCAAAACGAAGGATTTCAGCAGCAAACCAACAATGGCGGCGCCCAGAATGACCAGCGGCTCTGATAATTTTTTATATTTCAATAACAATGCAACGGTAACGCCTGCCAGTACCGCCGAGGGCAGGTCTGTGATCTGGCGTTTGCCGAGTACAAAGATAGCGCCAATGATAGCGCCTATGGCGGCAGCCGTAACGCCATCAACAAACGCTTTAATGGCGGGATGCTTTCCGAACCGCTTAAAGTACGGCGCCGGAATAATAGTAAACAGGTAGCAGGGAACAAAAGTAGCCAATGCGGCTACACAAGCGCCGGGAACACCTGCTACCAGGTAACCGATAAATCCAACGGTTATTACCACCGGACCAGGCGTGATCATAGCCACAGCCACGGCATCGAGGAATTGCTGTTCATTCAGCCATTCATATTCCTTAACAACGCCGCCATAAAGGAACGGTACAATAGCGAGTCCGCTGCCAAACACAAATGCTCCGGCTTTTAGGAAAAACCAGCCTATTTGAGACAGTTTTCCACTCAAGATAATGTCTGCAAATACCTGTAGAAGAAATGGGGAAAAGGAAAGCGGGCCTGGCTTAATACTTTTGGGAGGTGCTTTGTATAACCAAACAATGATGCCACTTATCAGCACAAGCCAAAGTATTTCCCTTTCCGTTATGAAGGTCGCAACAGCAAGTACAATAGCGATACTCCACAGCAACCAGTCTGATCCGAGGCTTTTTTTAGACAGTTTATAACCGCTTATCGCAATAATACCAATCACTGCCGCGCCAATGCCATAAAAGACGGCTTGCATCCACGGCAAGCCACCTGCCTGTACATAAGCATAGCCCAACGCCAGTACCATAAAAAAGGATGGAAGCACAAAAGCAACACCGGCTAGTGTGGCGCCGATAAAGCGGTAATGAACGTATCCCAGGTAAATAGCCAATTGAGCCGCCAGCGGTCCCGGCGCCAACTGAGCCAGTGCAAGACCTTCTTTATAATCTTCTTCACTGATCCACTTTCGTTTTTCAACAAGGTCACGATGCATATATCCCACCAGCGCTACAGGACCTCCAAACCCGATGGTGCCTAACTTCAGAAAATAGAGTACCAGGTCTTTTAATTTATAAAGAGGTTCCATATATTTCATTACTTGTCGTTCCACGTATGTACTTCGGTTTTCGCAAATTTTGCCCAACTATACAGAGCATCGTACAGTTTCATACCAATTTCGAGCTGTTCATAGTCGTTTGTATGATTTACAGAAAGACCGGCAGAAATAGCCCAAAGCCCGGCTGCCTGCTCCGCCAGGTCGAAGCGATGTGTATCCGCACCGCGTACGATGGTCGCGATTAGTCGTATGGCATCGTCGCCGATTTTATGCTTTTTTACAATATAGTCGAAGGTGCACTCGTCGGCGTAATGAGAATACTCCGCGCCGGGAATATCGTAGGGAATGGCATCCAGTTTATCAGCTTCTTCAAACACTCTGTCTTTTGAAACATAAATAAATTCCGCTTCAGGATCAAGGAATTTTTTGATAAGCCAGGGACAAGCAATCCTGTCTATTTTAGGTCGCTCTCTTGTTATCCATTTCATAATAGAGTAATTGTCCGCAATGTTAACAAAGAAGAAAATTTCAAAATAGAATAGAAATTACTCTTTTGTACAGAGGTTACTTTTTTTTTTCAATGGCTCAAGGCAACTATTAACAGGTAGATGAAGATTTGAGGAATATGCATTTGAAAAGTGGAAAGAATACCTGCTTGTGCACGTAAAGAAGGAGAAGAGGGAATTACGGCAACTGATCAGAGAAAATGTTTCAAAGCAAACGAACCGATCTGTGAGAAAAGCCCGGTCCGGGTTTCGCCAATTCGTGCGGAGGCGCCGTAATCCACGCATTTAAATATCGCTAATACCGCTTGTAATCATTTCGATTGCAGGATAGCTAATTTTTCCTTCACCAAAATCGAAACTTCGTTAACCGCCGGCGGAAAAACTTTTCGCAGATCGATTTCATCACTTTGCAGCAGGCTGCCTTTTAGCGTAGTCATAAATATATTTTTGATCTCGGTAGCAAGATTGATCTTACAAATTCCTCTTTCAATAGCCTGTCGGAGGCTTTCGGAAGGAATACCGGACCCCCCATGCAGCACCAGCGCAACATCTGTAGCGTTGTTAATTTCCTGCAGGCGCTGCAAATCGAGTTTTGGTTCCTGCTTGTAAAAGCCATGTGCCGAACCGATAGCTACCGCCAATGCATGAACGCCGGTTTGCTCCACAAAATATTTTGCCTCCGAAGGCTCCGTAAACCCTGATTTTTCTGTCGATTGTCCCAGCTTCGCTACATAACCCAGTTCTGCTTCAACATTTGCATTGAATTTTGCAGCCAGTGCCACCACTTTTTGAGTAATGCTTATATTTTCTTCCAGCGGTTGCTCGCTCGCGTCTATCATTACCGAGTCAAAACCTGCTTCCAGGCAATCCTTCACCAGTTCGTACGAGTCGCCATGATCGAGGTGTATCCATCCTTCCACCTGGTATTGATTGAGCGCGGTTCTTGCCATACTCACCGCCATTTTAAGCCCCATGTATTCAATAGAACTTCGCGTAAGCTGCAATATTACAGGTTGCTTTGCCTGCGAAGCAGCCAGCATAATACCCTTCAGGGTTTCGTAATTATAGAAGTTGGTTGCCAGCAAAGATGCTTTGCGTTGCTGCATTGCCTTCAGCGCTGCACTCATACTACTTATCGCCATATCCGAATTTTTCTTTCGCAGTTTTTAATATGTTGTCCCTGTCATTAAACGCAGTGGTGCCGCCGGCAGCAGTGGTGGAAATTGCACCCATCAGGTTCCCGAATTCCTGGCAAACCTCCATTGGCTGGCGCTGTATGAATTTGTAAATGAATCCCGCGTTAAAACTGTCGCCTGCACCTATTGCATCCACAACCTGCCCGTTTAAGAATGCGGGCCGAAACAGCGTTTTACCTCCCGTGTGTACGGTAGAGCCTTTATTGCCTTGCTTTACCACTATTATGCCGGCAGCGCCAGCCAGTTGAAATATGGCTTCGTTTACCGTGCTGCGCCCGGTTATATGAAGGAGTTCAGTTTCGTTAGGAAGAAACACATCAACATGCGGTAAAATAGCTTCAAGGTCAATGTCCCACTCCTCGGCAGGGTCCCACTGCATATCAAAAGAAGTAGTAAGCCCCATTTTTTTCGCTTCTTTAAAAATGGACCCGATATCTTTTTGAATTCCTTTTTGTATAAAATAAGAGGAGAAGTGCAGGTGAGAAGAATTTTTGATAACGTCCCAGTCAATATCGTCAACGCGTAAGTGCTCCATGGCTCCCGGGTGTGTTACCATTGCCCGGTCCTCATTGAAATTTAACACGATGGTAGCCCCCGTACTTAAGTCACTTAGCCGTTTAACAGCGTTGGTATCCACCTTGCTTTTTTGCAGCGTTTGCAGCACCAGGCTTCCGAAAACATCTTCACCCAATTTTCCAATAAAAGCTACGCTGGCACCAAGGCTGCTGATATTGCTGGCAAAAATGGCAGATGAACTTCCCAACGTCAGGCTCATTTGCTTTGCCAGGATCTCTTTCCCGATTTTAGGGAGTGAATCATTTCCGTTTAAGATAATATCTACATTCAATTCACCAATTACCGAAACATCAAATTTTTTCATGCGCTAAAACATCTTGTGATAGCCTTATATTTCAAAATCAAATATACAGTCGTTCATTACCGGTGTTCAATATGCCTGCATTGTTCATTTGCTATTTGCCGTTGTTAAACGGGTAAATAGTTACGCCCTTTACCACCCGTGTAATCGTTCCGTTTTTGGAGGGATTGTCGGGCGCAAGCCCCAGTTCAAGCGATTTGTAAAAGCCCAGTATCTGCGCTGGCAATACACTGCATACCGATAAAAATTCTTCTTCTATGCTTGTTCCCTCTGCCGACAGTTGTATCATCAGGTCCACCGTTGCATCCTGTTCTGCTGTTTCAGAAATACCAATGCTGTATAATCCCCTTGCTCCCGATGCTATGGATTTTACAAGGTCCTGCTCATACTGATGTGCATAAGCGTCATTCGAAAACAGGTACACCAATAAAGTAGTTGCGTCAATCACAGCCTTGGGCCCGTGCCGGAAGCCAAGGAATGAATCGAACTTACAAATTACCTTGCCATCGGTCATTTCCTGCAGCTTTAATTCCGATTCGTTGGCAGCAGACCGAAGGGGACCAGACCCCAGGAACACCGCCCTTTGAAAGTTGAGTGTGGCAACTGATTTTAAGTGATGACTATAATTGTTCAATATATTGATTGCATACGCCGACAATTGGTCCACCGTTGACCGGAGGTTTTCAATTTCGCCTATTCTTGAAATCAGCAATCCCGCTAAAAGCATCGACGTAAAACTGCTCGTCATTACCAGGCTTTGGTCGTTGCTTTCGGGCGGCAACAAAAAAATAAATGACTGCTCATTATTGATTGCCAGCGCAAGCTTTCCTTCGCGGTTGCAGGTAATGATTAAATGATACACCTTTTTACACAGCTTATTGGCGAGATTTACTGCAGCAACGCTTTCCGGGCTGTCGCCCGACCGGGCAAAGGAAATAAGCAGCACAACTTTATTATTAAAGTAATATGCAGGATGTGAAATGATATCTGTAGTGGCTATGGCTGCCGCATTTTTGTTTGTATTTTTTTGAAACGGTCCCTGCAAGGCATTTCCAATAAAAGCCGAAGTACCTGCTCCGGTTAAAATAACGTTGAGCGACTCGTTCTGGTAAGCCTCGTTTAAAAACGATTGCAGCGCTTGTTTTTTTTCATTTACAATCGTCCATGTATTTTGCCACAGCAATGGCTGCTGCGCAATTTCTTTTGCTGTCAGGTAGCCGCCGTTGTGTTGGAGTGTTTCCCGTTCAAACCCAAGAAGCTTTTTATCCGAATCATCAGTATCTAAGGAAGCCGTTACTTTTGGTGAATTTATTTTCATTTCGTTTCGTTAATCAATCAAAAATAGCCATTTCCTTTTTAATTAATCTATTTTTTTATTTTTGGTTTCGAAACCTGCATATAGTTTTATAATTTTCCGTTTTTAAAAGAAAGTTGTTTATTATCGCTGTTTAATCAAACACAAATAGATATGGCATCATGTCTATTGGTGTAACCGTTAGCTAAAAGCATTGTTATGAGAAAAGCCGGAGAGATATCTACTGTTCAGCGCCGGGTGCTTATTTTGAATAAGCTTGAGGCAGAAGGGCAGGTTGATGTATTATCGTTGAGCAAAGAACTGAATGTAACAGAAGTAACCATCAGGAACGATTTGAAGCGGTTGGAACAAAAGAATGCACTCATCCGCGCCAGGGGAGGCGCTTTTAAAATGGAAAGGGTGGGAACCGACTTTGCCCTTTCGGATAAGAACAAGCAGCACAACGAACAAAAAAAGCGGATTGGCAAAGCTGCCGCAAGCCTGATTGAAGAAGGCGACACAATCATACTTGATTCAGGTACCACTACACTCGAAATAGCCAAAAATCTGGCAGATATTGGCGAGCTTACGGTTATTACCAATGCATTGAACATCGCCAACCAGTTGGCGGAATACCCGAAAGTAAATGTTATTATTCCTGGTGGCTTCCTTCGGAAAAATTCATTGTCCCTCATTGGCTCTACTGCCGAAGAAAGCTTTAAAAACTATTTCTGCGACAAGTTGTTCCTGGCGGTAGACGGGTTCAGCATCAGCCACGGCCTCTCTACTCCCAATGTGGAAGAAGCGCACCTTAACAGGATGATGATGTCTATTTCCAAACAGGTAATAGTAGTAGCCGATTCCAGTAAATTCCATAAAAGAAGCTTTGCATTCATTGCCCCCATTGCCGATACGGATGTGCTGATTACCGACAGCGGTATTCCCGCCGAAGACCAGAAAAAGCTGGAAGGCGCAGGCATCCAGGTCATTATAGCATAGCTGCCCCCATATTGCTTGCAAACGAACCGTTTGCCCTCAACGCGGTTGCAAATCCTTTTGTTTAAAGAGATCGGTTCCAATACCGAAAGAAATTGCTGTTTCCTGGCGAAAAACCGTCATTTTTTATAAAAAAAGAAAGGTTTCGAAAATTATGTATTTTCATTTTGTATATTTTACTATATTCGTTCTATTCTTTACGTTTTGATAACATTACAATAATTAAGGGATAACAAACTAAAACAACTATTTATGAAGATTATTGGGCTGATAATTTTGCATGTGTTCGCATGCTTACAATTCAGTTACGGGCAAAACCGGCTTGTTACCGGACGCGTAACAGACGAGGGGAATGCAACGCCGATACCCGGTGTATCTGTATCTCTAAAAGGCGCAAAAACCGGTACCACCACCGATGCGGAAGGACGGTTTTCCATTAATGTGCCCGCTAACGCAACGCTTGTATTTTCATCTGTAGGATATACTGCCAAAGAATTGCCGGTTGACGGACGTTCGGTGGTAGATGCAACGCTGGTTAATGAAAATGCTGCGTTGAACGAAGTAGTGGTAGTTGGTTACGGCAAGGAGAAAAAAGTAAATGTAATAGGATCGGTTGCCACCGTTTCCAGTAAAGATATTGTGTCGGCGCCTGTGTCGAGTGTATCGAATGCGCTTGCCGGGCGGCTGCCGGGAGCTACCATACAACAAAGGTCGGGCGAGCCTGGTGCAGACGCCGCTACCATCCTCATCAGGGGTACAAACACTATGGGAAATTCATCACCATTGGTGATCATCGACGGTATCCCTGGCCGTGACCCTAACAAAAATCAGACTACCAACGATTACGGCACTCAAACCGTTGACGCAAGTGCGGGGCGCGATTTAAACTCCATCAACCCCGAAGATATTGAAAGCATCAGCGTGCTAAAAGATGCATCTGCCGCCATTTACGGGGCAAGAGCCGCCAATGGTGTTATATTAATTACTACCAAACGAGGTAAAACAGACAGTCCCCCGAATTTCAGCTACTCTTTTTATACGGGATTGCTTTCTCCCATTTCTTTGCCTAAAATGGCAGATGCTGCAACCTATGCGCAAATGCTGCGTGAAATGGAAACCTACAAAGGAACCGATCCCTCAAACCTCACTTACACAGAAGAAGATGTGGAAAAATTCAGGTCTGGTAAATATCCCTGGACGCATCCCAACACCGATTGGTTCGGCATTACGCTGAAAGATCACAGCAAAACCCAGAATCATAATTTTTCGGTAAATGGCGGCACCAAAACTGTCAATTATTTTGTGTCGTTTGGAACCCAGTCTGCCGATGGAATATACCGCGATGGCAATGCAAAATCCTTTAACAGGTACAATCTCAGGGCTAATGTAGATGTAAAGGTCAATAAATACCTGAATGTAGGATTTGACATTGATGGCTCGCAGGAAAACAGGATGGGACCCTCGCTCGATGCACAAACGGTGTTCAATGTAATTAACCAGAATAAACCTACCACAACGGCGATCTATCCTAATGGAATGTTCGGTACCGGCGCTTTCGGTGCTTCGTATCAACCGTTGCTGCGTTCAACGCTCGACGGTGGTTTTGATAACGATAAACGCTACCGCAGCAACAATAAAATCAATGCGTTGCTAAAAATACCAGGCGTTGACGGATTGACTGTATCCAGCTATTTTGCTTACGATATCTTTTTTGGAAAAAGAAAATATTTCGATCATCCTGTAACCGGTTATTCGCTGGATGAAGCTGCTTACCTGGCAGCAGGCAACGACGGAAGCCAGGATGGTTCCGCATTCCTCGTAACCAACAAAGACAATTATGATCCACAGCTTACCAACACTTATAACAATACCACCGCTAAAAATTTCAATGTGCGGCTGAACTACGATAAAACGGTTGGCGACCACAATATCAGTGCTTTTGTTGCTTACGAAAGCCTGGAGTCGAACGGAACAGGTATGACGGCCTTCCGCAGGGGCTTCAACAGCACACAGCTTCCTTATCTTTTTGCTGGGGGCGATTTGCTGAAAGACAACAGCGAGTATGTTTACATTGATGGTCGTGTTAACTATTTTGGAAGGCTCAGCTATAATTACAAACAAACTTATTTGCTTCAGTTTGCTTTTCGCAGAGATGGTTCACTGCGTTTTTCAAAAGAAAGCGGACGTTGGGGCAATTTCCCCAGTGTGCTTGCAGGATGGATCGTGTCGAACGAAAAGTTCTGGAGCGACAATGTGAAGTTCATGGACTACCTGAAGCTGAAGGCGTCGTGGGCAAAAATGGGCAATGATCTTGTAGAACCCTTCCAGTACCTCGCTTCGTATGCGTATGGCTTGGGCGGTGTGTTTGGAGCAGGTCGCGATTATCTTCCGGGACTGTATCAATCGGTTGCTCCCAACCCGATGATTACCTGGGAAGTGGCAAATGTTTACAATGCAGGATTCGAATCGCAACTGTTTAATCATCGCCTTACTTTCAATGCCGACTTCTTTTACCAGAGAAGAAGTCAGATCCTTATAGCAAGGAATGCTTCTGTTCCTTCGTTTACCGGTTTGGTATTGCCCGACCAGAATTTTGGAGTGGTTGACAACAAGGGATTTGAAGTGGAGTTGGGCTACAATGGCAAAGTGAACAAAGATTTTTCTTATTCCATTAATGGCAACGTAGCTTATACGCGCAACAAAATCGTCAACTTCGACGAAACACCGGCAGCCATGCCTTATCAAACACTCACCGGTCATCCCATCGGTTCTATACTCTTATACCAGTCGGCCGGTATTTTCAGAGACCTGGATCAGATTGAAAAAACACCGCACGTGTCGGGTGCTATACCTGGCGACGTGATCATTAAAGATCAGAACGGCGACAATGTGATTGACGAAAAAGACCGCATCGTATACGATAAGACCGCTAACCCGGTGGTTACTTACGGCATCAGTTTAAATGTAAGATACAAAGGATTTGCTTTAAGCGCGCTGGTGAATGGCGCGGGCAACGCCTCTGTATTGATGCTGGGTTCGCAGCAAGGTTCCGCTGGCGATTATTACCAGTTTCATGCAGACGGAAGGTGGACGCCGGATAATATTGACGCCACCAAACCCAGGGCGTATGATGGATATGCAACGTATTGGAGAGGCAGTCACCCCACCGAGCTGGAATACCAGAACCAGGGATACGCAAGGCTGAAAAATGTGCAGTTGAGTTATAATTTTCCCAGGTCCGTTTTCAAACTGGATATGATCAGGGACATACAATTGTATGTTTCCGGGCAAAACCTGTTTTTGATCTATTCATCCAAAAACAGGATATGGGATCCGGAGTTTAGCGGCGTAAGAGACAATTACCCGTTAATGAGAGTAATGTCTTTAGGAGCAAGAATATCTTTCCAATAACGCCAACGGGTATGCGTTTAAAAAATCTTCAAAAAAAAATTATGAAAAAATATATAACCGGATTAAGATTTTGCGCAATGCTGTCGCTTTTTTCAGCTTGCGAAAACAATGCAGTACTTGATAAAAATCCCCAGGACCGATACTCAGATATTGTATTGTGGTCGGATATAGGGCTGGTGGATTCTTATGTTGTAGATGCTTACCGCGGTACGAATATCGGGTTTACACAGCACATGCTTTCAACGGTGTCCGACGAAGCGCATTCCACGTTCGATCACGGAGTAGAGATATATGTTCGTGGAAATATCTCGAAGGAGAGTGTTGGACCCTGGGCTGCCACCGCTGGTGAACCCTGGCAGATAACAGGTTATTTCTTCCCTTCGTGGAATGCCTATTTTGCCAATATACAGAAATTGAATGTACTGCTTGAAAAAATTGACCAGGTAGCGGAAGCTTATCCTGAAGCCGAACGCGCCGCTATCAAAGAACGTTCGGACGTGATGAAAGGAGAAGGTTATTTTTTGAGAGCATTTTGTTATACACAGTTGATGAGGATGTACGGAGGGGTGCCTATTTTGAAACAGGCGGCAAAGCTGAACGATGATTTCAGCAATGTAACCAGGGGATCGTTTGAAGAGACGGTGGCATTTATTGCCGAAGATTGCGATATGGCTGCAAGCCTGTTGGCATCTGCAACTGGTATACCGGCAGGCAGGGCCACAAAGGGCGCTGCATTGGCGCTCAAGGCAAGGGCGTTATTGTTTGCCGCGAGCGATCTTACTGCCGATGGAACTGCCGTAAACAAATATGTTGGATACGAAAATGCCGACAGGAATGCACTATGGACTGCAGCAAGGGATGCTGCCAAAGCAGTGATTGACCTGGGAAGCTACAGCCTCGAAAATTTTGGAGCACCCGACAGAGCGGCGGTAGCTGAAAATTATTTCAACTTTTTTAAAGCCAGATCTTTATCCAGCCCCGAAGTGATCTGGGGCAAGCAATATTCACTTTCTAACGGCGACAAAAATCAGGCAAACTTGTGGAATGGCGGCAATGGCTGGATGCTGTGGGCGAGCAACGCGCCTACACAAAATATGGTGGATGCATATGAAATGGAAGACGGTTCCGATTTTTTTGATCACTTCCAGGTTGATGGAAACAATTTGTACAAAAACATTTCTTCCAAGTACAACAGCGACAATCCATACGACAACCGCGATCCAAGATTTTATGGTTCCATATTATACGATGGTGCTGTATGGATGCCCCGTCCGCCCGGCTTGCAGAACATCGATCCGGTAGGGGCTTACGACAGGCGAACCAGGATTGTAATGTCGGGAGGAACAGAAGTGTCTAAAAGTTTTGGAATCGATACCAGGCAGGGCCCCCTTTCCGGTTTCAATGCGAGCTTTACCGGGTATGTGATGAAAAAAATGCTGGACAATACCATCGATGCAACTGTTCAGACAAACGAAAACGTGTGGATTGAAATGAGGTATGCCGAAGTGTTGTTAAGTTATGCAGAAGCCTCTCTGGCATTGGGAGAAACCGGCGTTGCGGCAGATTATATCAATATGGTAAGGAATCGCGCCGGAATGCCCGATTTTACTGGCGATATTGAAGATGCGTTACGGTATGAAAGAAGAATTGAGCTGGCGTTTGAAAACCATCGCTGGTACGATATAAGAAGATGGAAAATACTGAACGAAGGACTGGCAGACGCGAAAGGAGTTGACATTACGGAAACCACTACTAACGGTAACAGCGTAACCGTATGGAAACAAATTCCGGTAGAAGACAGGAATGCCTTGCAAAAAATGTACTGGCTGCCCATCGCTTCCGACGAAGTGCGTAAAGCGCCGCAGCTGGAACAGAACCCGGAATATTAGTATATAGAAATTTTTCCCGCAGGTAACGCAGCTATTTTTCGCTGATAAGTGCTGGATTTATTCAATTTCCTGTTACAGCTGCGATCAACATCTGCGAACATCCGCGGGAAAAATTAAACTATCGATAGCCCGCAAGGGCGGCATTTTGGTATGAACAGAAGAACGGTTATAAAAGATCTGATGCTTGTTGCAGGCGCGTTTGTGCTCGCGCCGTCCTGCCTGCAACAGGATGGGGAAGCTTCTGTTGTGTTACAACATTTTACCATTACCAGCGAGCAGGAAAAATTGCTCAGGTCAATTGCTTCAGCCATTATTCCGGCAACAGATACACCCGGTGCGGGCGAATTAGGCTGTCATTTGTTTGCATTAAAAATGCTCGACGATTGTTACGAAAAAGAAGAACAGGAAAAATTCATACGCGGGTTAAATAACCTTGAAGCGTACACGAAAACAAAATTCAGCCGTTCGTTTATGAGGTGTAACGAAAAACAGCAACAGGAAATTTTGAGTGATATTGAAGAAACGAGGGAAAATGGAGCCGACATTAACGCGTTTTATGGGCTGATGAAAGAGAAGACCATACAGGGGTACCTGACATCGCAATATGTTTTAACCAATATTAATAAATACGAGTTCGTACCGGCTGAAAGGTATAATGGATATGCGCCCGTTAAGTCATAAAATTTATTCAGTTATGGGCAATATTGATAACGGTTCTGTGAAAGACCGCACATTCGATGCCATTGTAATTGGATCGGGAATGAGCGGAGGCTGGGCGGCAAAAGAATTTACGGAGAAAGGCTTTAAAACGCTGGTGCTGGAAAGAGGCAGGGATGTGCAGCACATCAAAGATTATCCCACCGCCAATATGTTTCCTTATGAGTTTGAGCATCGTGGTGAAATGCCGCTGGAGGTGCGTAAAGCAAATCCCATCATCAACCGTTGTTATGCTTTCAGGGAAGATGCGGCGCATTATTTTGTGAAAGACGCAGACCATCCCTATATACAGGAAAAACCTTTTGACTGGATACGTGGTTACCAGGTTGGAGGCAAATCGCTTATGTGGGCAAAAGCCACCCAACGCTGGAGCAATTTCGATTATGAAGGTCCCGCAAGAGATGGCTTTGCGGTAGACTGGCCCATTCGCTATGAAGATATGGCGCCCTGGTACAGCCACGTGGAAAAATTTGTAGGTATTGCAGGCAATAAAGACGGACTGGCGCAATTGCCGGATGGCGAATTTTTACCCGCGTTTCCCATGAACGTGGTGGAAGACCATTTTAAAGGCCATTTAAGCAGGAAATATAAGGACCGCCACCTCGTAAATGAGCGGGTAGCGCATTTAACCAAGCCCAACCCCATACACCTGGAGCAGGGGAGAGCACAGTGCATGACCCGCGATCTTTGCCAGCGCGGTTGTCCGTTAGGTGGCTATTTCAGCAGCAACGCTTCCACCATACCCTGGGCAAAAAAAACAGGCAATTTAACGCTGCGCCCTTTTTCGGTGGTGCATTCCGTTTTGTACGATAATAAGAAAGGCAAAGCAACCGGCGTGCGCGTAATAGATGCGCAAACAAAAAAAGACATCGAGTTTTACGCCAAAGTCATTTTCGTAAATGCAGGTGCGCTCAACTCCAACCTGGTATTGCTCAATTCCACCTCCAACCGCTTTCCGCAAGGATTGGGCAACGATAATGGACTGATGGGTAAGTTTATTGCCTTTCACAATTACAGCGCACGCATTACGGCGCAATACAACGGGTTTGAACATTTTACCACCGTTGGCAGAAATCCTGCGGGTGGTGGTTATATGCCCCGGTTCAGAAATCTTTTTAAGCAGGAAACGGATTTCCTGCGTGGATATGCCGCCGGCTTTTCTGCTTATCGCAGTACGCATATCAATTCGTCCGGTACAGGTGCGGCGTTAAAAGAACGACTTTTGCATCCTGAGCGCGGACCATGGAAAATTGGCTCGCATATGATGGGCGAAACCATTCCGAAAGAAAAAAGCTGCGTAAGCCTGGATGCCTCGAAAAAGGACGACTGGGGCATACCGCTTCTAAGAATATCGGTTGAATACGACGACAATGATGAAAAAATGCGGCAGGATTATTTTGAGCAATTTACAGAAATGCTTACTGAAGCAGGATTTGTTAATATTGAGCGGCACGCTTCGGATCAAAATCCCGGACTGGATATTCACGAGATGGGAGGAATAAGAATGGGCTGGGACCCGCGTACGTCATTACTGAATAAGTGGAATCAGTTGCATGCATGCCACAATGTATACGTAACCGATGGCGCCTGTATGACATCCACTTCCACCCAAAACCCTTCCCTTACTTATATGGCCCTTACTGCCAGGGCAGTAAACCATGCAGTGCAACAATGTAAAAACGGCGAACTGTAAATCAATACTTTAAATGAACATCATTATGAAGAGACTCTCCTCATTCGCGATCTTTGTTTGCTTTATGTTTGTGGCATTCAATGCCCAGGCACAACAAGGTGCTCCTCCTGCAATGCGATTGCTGCCTGTTCCGCAACAGGCGTCGTTTACAGACCAACGTTATCTGCTGGACGATAGCTGGTATATCGACGCAGGCAATACAACCGTCAACGATCCCGCTTTGCAAAACCTGGTAAGCGAACTGAAAGAACGTTTTGGCATCAGGCTGTCAACAAAAAAACAAACTAAAAATGGTTCGGGCGGCAGGATCACCTTAAAAATACAACCCGGTTCAGTGGCTATAGGTGCCACCACCGATACCAACCGCACCGCTTTAAAACAACAGGCTTATAAGTTGAATCTTCAAAAACAAAACATTGCAATTACAGCCAACGCGCCACAAGGATTGTTTTATGGCGTGCAAACTTTATTGCAATCGTTGCAATTGCTCAACGGTAAAACCTATTTTACAACCGGCGAAGTTGTTGATTGGCCCGACATGAATTTACGGATCATTTATTGGGACGATGCGCATCACCTCGAACGGCTGGCTGCAATCAAACGCGCTATCCGCCAGGCAGCATATTATAAAGTGAGTGGTTTTGCTATTAAACTCGAAGGGCACTTCCAGTTTAAATCAGCCAAACCCATTGTTGAGCCTTATGCCTACAGCCCCGAAGAATACCAGGAGCTGACCGACTACGCAATGGCGCATTATGTTGAACTGATCCCTTACCTCGATGCTCCGGCGCATATTGCTTTTATTCTCAAACATCCCGAATACAAAGACCTCAGGGCATTCCCTAATTCCAATTACGACCTGAGCGTTGTAAACCCCAAGGCAGATTCATTAATTCTCCGTATGATGGATGATCTGTTCGCTGCCAATAAGGGCGGTAAGTATGTGTTGTTTTCTACGGATGAAGCATATTATGTGGGAAAGACGCCTTACGATAAAGAACGTGCCAAAGCCGTTGGAGGCAACGGACGGTTACTGGCTGAGTACATTACACGCATAGGCAACAGACTGTATGAAAAAGGCAGAAGGTCGATCATTTGGGCAGAATATCCTTTAACGAAAGAAGACATCAACAGCCTGCCTTCACACATCATCAGCGGTGTATACAACGATAAGTGGGCATCTACCATCAAAGCGCATGGCATGCGTCAGTTGATCTACACTTCCACGCAGGGAGTGGAGCCACTGTTCCCTACCTACTATCCTATACCCAAAAGAAATTTTTTCAAAGACTCACTGGATGCCACAGACGATGAAGAACAGCAGGGCGAGTTAGCAAAAGGGCGGGTAGGCGAAATGCTGGCAGAAATTGCAAATGCCACTGCCGCAGGCAAATCAGATTTTATGGGCGTGTTTGTAGCAGGGTGGGCAGATGCCGGGTTGAACCCCGAAACTTTCTGGCTGGGTTATGCCACCGGTACTTCCGCAGGATGGAATCACCGGTCGGTTACTGCTGCGGATCTGACCAACCGGTTCTATCATTCTTTTTACGGAGATAAAACGGTGCAAATGGATAGTGTGTACAGGTTGCTGAGCGCGCAGGCACAGTTTTGGGAAAATAGCTGGCAATGGCAGCCTTCCAGGCATCGCGATCCTATATTCGGCAATTCCTATGGCATATTCGATACGCCACGATTTGCAAAAGATCAAACCCTGCCGTTATTGCCAGTACCTTCTGCAACAGACCTAGCTTTAAATATTGACTGGAGCCAAAAGAACAATGTTTTGTTGAAGGAAATAGAGAAAGTGCTCGCAAAAAATAATGAACTGATGAACCTGCTGCACCAAAATCTTGTAAAAACAGATTTTCAACAATACAATTTGCAGGTCTTGTATTCGGTTGCGCTGTTGTGCCGCCAGAATTTGCAGATGCTGCAGGATCTGGAAGCCATCAACGAGCTGCTTCAGTCATCCTCCAAAACGGCAACAACAAACCCGGGTGTAGCAGTTGCGTTAATTGACCAGGCGCTCGATAAAATTGTCCGCATCAGGAGCAACCGGAACGAAGTGCTGCAAACGGTAACCACCACCTGGTATCAGGATTGGTTTCCGAAAGTAGCCGAAGCAAACGGGCGCAAATTCCTGCATAAAGTAGACGACGTAAAAGACCATCATCCCGACAGGACAATAGATATGAGCTACCTCATTTACCGTCAGTTGAAATACCCTTTAGGAAAATGGATGCAGGATGTGATCACTGCCAGGAACCAGTTCGCAAAAAAGAATAACTTGCCGGAAAGAACAGGAACAATTGATTGGGAAAATATACAGCAATAGAACAGCATGCACAATCGTGATCGGCCGTTAAAACTTTTTTCTCTGGATGATATCAAGGCACTGCCATTGGTAAGCGCTGTATCCATTTCTCCCCAGGGAACAAAGGTGGTATGCGTGGTTACGCAGCCCGCTGGCAACGGCTACAACGATGGCATTATCCTGATAGATCTTGATACGGGCGCTCAAAAAAAACTGGCAGAAGGATCCTCACCCCAATGGGCACCCGATGGTAAAAGCATTGCGTATATAGGCGATGACAACGGCGCCGCCGTATTGTGCATGTATGAACTCGAAAAAGAATCGACCGTTCAGCTTGCCAGTGTGTATGCTTCAGATTATTTCATCGATCATTATGCCAATAGTAATTTTTGCTGGTCGCCCGATGGAAAGTCTGTTGCCTATGTAAGTGCAAAGCCGGCAACTGAAAAGAATGATCAGGTACCCGTAAGGGTTATAAACGACCTGTTGTACAAAACCAAAGGCGGAAGGGGGCGAAGCCAATATGCGGGCAGAGAAAGAACCCATATCTGGCTGGTATCGGTTGAAGACAAGGCCACGAAATGCCTTTTTGAAAGCGAATACAGCGCACATTCCATCTCATTTTCTCCTGACGGGAAAAAGATTTGTTTTATCAGCAGGAGCGCGGGTACTCCCGGTTTCAACCAGTGGAGTGATGTGTATTCGGTGGATGTTTCAACCGGGGTTGTTCAAAGAATTTCAAACGAAAAAGGATCTGCATTTCAACCTTGCTGGTCGCCGGATGGAAAATACATTGCCTGGCTGGGCATTAAAAGCGAAATCAGTACCAACGACAGTAATGCAGAAGACACACAATTGTATATCGTGTCTTCTGCCGGTTCTGCAGCAACATGCCTTACGGCTTCGCTCGACAGGCGTGTTGAACAACTCTCGTGGCACCATTCTTCCTTGTTCGTTTATTTTACTGCCGGCAATCACGGCAACACGATTCTATATCGCGTTCATGTCGTGTCTGGTCAAATCGAAAAAGTCATTTCTCTGGAGGGAAAAGTGGCGGAATATTCCGTTAGTGAAGATGGAAAAAAAATTGCTTTCATCTATACAAACAGCGTGCAACGTGGAGAAGTATTCATACACGATGTAGAAAAACAGGTCAACAACCAGGTAACGAACTATTGCGATCCCGTATTAAAAGCCTGCAAACTTCAACCGGCTGAAACTTTTTGGTATACCAGCTTTGATGGCTGCGAGGTGCAGGGCTGGATCATAAAACCTGCCGGTTTTGATTCAATAAAAAAATATCCGCTCATCCTTGTCATTCATGGCGGACCACACAATATGTTTGGTAATGAGTTTGACGACAGGATGCAATTGCTTTCTGCTAATGGATACGGTGTATTGTTTATCAATCCGCGTGGCAGCAGCGGTTACGGGCAGGCATTTTCAAGCGGCACCATGCATGGCTGGGGCGAAGGCGATTACGAAGATTTGATGAAGGGGGTAGATGCCGCATTGCAACAGCATTCGTGGATCGATGCCTCACGGTTAGGCGTAACCGGACAAAGCTACGGCGGGTACATGACCAACCGTATCATCACCAAAACACAACGGTTTAAAGCAGCGGTGGCAGATGGAAGCATTTGCAACCTCATCAGCTTTTCCGGCACTTCTTTGTATCATTCCCTAATGGAGTCAGAATACCAGGCATCTGTATATGATAATTATGAAACGCTTTGGAACTGTTCGCCGTTAAAAGATGTAAAAAACGTTGCAACGCCCGTGTTATTCCTGCATGGCGAAACAGACAACGAAGTGCCTGTATCGCAAGCCGAAGAAATGTATGTGGCGCTGAAAAAGCGGGGCGTTAAAACGGCTTTAATAATATATGCCGGCGAAGGTCATGGCTGGAGGCCCGATTTTACACCACACAACCGGGTGGATGTTTTGCAGCGCATGCTGAACTGGTTTAACGAACACATTTGACAAACGTACTGGTATGAATGTAAAAAAGGGCTGGATGATTTTTGTGATCACTCACGTTATTTTCATGGGCGTGTGGGGCGCGCTGATAGAACTGCCCGAGAGGAATGGATTTCCTGCTACGTTAGGTTATGTAGTGTGGGCATTGACGATGATTCCAGCTGCGCTGGTAGCGCTGTTTATTAATAAATGGAAACTGGAAACGGATAAAAGATCGGTTTTCTGGGGATGCCTGGCCGGACTGTTGGGTGCTGCCGGACAACTGGTGCTTTTCTTTACACTCAGGATAGCACCCGCCTACCTGGTGTTTCCCTTGCTTTCTTTAACGCCCGTGGTTACCATATTAATGGCAGTGTTTTTTTTAAAAGAAAGAACAGGACGTTTAGGCTGGCTCGGTATAGCAGTAGCCGTTATTGCCATTTTGCTGCTTTCTTATCAGCCAAAGGGAGAAACGAATGCCAGCGGTTACTGGTGGATGTTACTCGCTGCCATACCCCTGCTGTGCTGGGGCGCGCAAGGATATGTAATGCGCTTTGCCAATGAAACCATGAAGGCCGAAAGCATTTTCTTTTATATGATGGCGGGCTCCGTTGCCCTTATACCGTTTGCATTGATGATGACGGATTTTTCGCAGCCAATCAATTGGGGCTTTAAGGGGCCTTGCCTGGCAGCAGCCATTCAAATATTGAATGCCTTTGGTGCGCTTTGTCTCGTGTATGCCTTCAGGTATGGAAAGGCCATCATCATTGCGCCGATGACAACGGCACTTTCGCCCGTGCTTACCGTTGTTATTTCGTTGAGCATATATGCTGTGCTGCCACATTCCATCATCATTTTGGGCATGGTGCTTGCCATTGCTGCTGCATTATTGATGGGCATTGAAGAAACAAAAGCGGAAAATCAGCAATAAATATTTATTTTTGAAACAGTGAACAAAAACTCATACATACCTGCGCTTTCTGTAATTGCTATTATAGTGGTGGTGATTATTATTATTCCTTTTACAGGAGGCGGAATGGTATTGTAAACTCATAAATCAAAAAAAAACAATGACCCGCCTTCAAAAAAAGGCGGGTTTTTTATTTAACAACTATTCAGCAAGCAGTAAATAAAAAACAATGACAACAAACCGTACTTCCAGGGAACTGTTTAACCTGGTAAAAGGCATGAGCAAGGTTGAAAAAAAACAGTTTTACCAGTTGGCAAGCCGCAATAACACGAATGATGATTTGCAGATAATAGCGGTTTACAGAGCCCTCAACAATATGAGTAGTTATTGCAGCGAAGCGCTTGCCAAAAAGGTGAAAAATATTGAGGCTAAAAAATTGCCTGGCATTAAAAACAGTCTTTACCAGTTATTGCTCGAAAGCCTCCGCCGGCACAACGATAACATCGCTTTTCAGTTAAGCCAGCTGCTTGATTATGCCACTGTACTTTATCAAAAGCAATTTTACAAACAGGCGCTTAAAGCCATTCAACGGCTGAAAGAGGAAGCACAACGGTATCATCAGACAAACTTTTTGCTGCTGGCGGTTTCTCTTCAAAAAAAAATATACATCCTCGACGATTGCAGGCTCGACACCATTCAGGCGCTCAATACCGAAATGGAATACCACACCAATGCATTGCGGTTGATAGGCGAGCTTTCGAACGCGGGCCTGCTGCTATACGGATATTATGCCCGTTATGGTACCCTCCGCAATCAGTCAGACAAAGTAACAATGGAGCGGCTTTATGAAACATGCCTGTCGTTACCACGTTCGTCTTTTTACGCTCAGCTTTATTTTCACCAGGCAGGCACCTACTTTTTTTTGCTGAACGAAAAAAGAGAAGAAGCCTGTGCCGCAGCGCAGGCCTGGGTAAATTTATTTGAAGCCTTTCCCCAAATGAAAAAGATGGAGGCGCTGCAATACCAACGTGGTATGTATTTTTTAAATGAAACAGACCCTTTCCCGCCGATGGATGCCATGCAAGAGCGAGCCAGCGATTGCTTTTACGGCCTTGCCATGCAACTGAATGCCTGTATTGCACACAAAACCTTTGAGGCCGGCTTGTTAGCAGCAGCAGCCTCTTTTATAGCACAGTTACCTGAAGCAGAACAGAAAATTTTATTGTGTTACAAGGCAGCGTTGCTTTGCGTTACATGCGGAAAATATTCACAGGCAGAGGATTTCATATCAACTTCTTTGGCAAATAAAAATGCTTTCAGGATCGATCTGCAAACTGCCTTGCGCCGGTTTCAGATCACAATTCATGAGCGTCTTCAGAATATCGATCTTTCCGAATCGCTTACACGATCGGTCAGGAGGTTTATCAGGTCCAATTCTTTTCAAGGCTCAAATTTTCAATGCGCTCCTAAAGTCACCGGGGTGCAGTAAGGCGTACGTTCTGTCTCGAGTCGCTGCAGGATGCTCGATACTTGCTGCATACCAACAACGGCGAACATGAATGGTAGCCACGGTTCGGAACTTTGCAAAACGCTCACCTTTTTTCAGCAGGTATATAAAGTTCTGAACCTTAGTCATCGTCAACTAAACGGCATTCGTTTTCTTTACGTTGTTAGGTGTTGAGCAGAACTTTGGGTGCGTGCTTCACCATAGCCGTCAACTTAACAGAATAACAATGATTAAGCGGTCGCAGGTGCACCATAGGTGCTATCTGTTTGCAACCATCGTCAACATCTTTCTTACTGCGCCGTAGGTGCAGCCCTTGTATTAGGGTAGCACCTACGGTGCAAAGCGTTAAGGGGCTGGCTTTTTACAAACGGGCTGCCTCTCTGAGGCCTGCTTACCGGCAGGCAGGCAATATAGCCCATGTATATCCCTTTCCTTCTTCGCAGTCTCCTTCGTGCAAAGCAGCGTGCGATGCAAAGGGACGCTGCGAGTATTATTGATTACAGTATACCGCAGAGTCGCCTGCCAAAGCACAAAAGCTGATCACGGGCAGACGCTGCGGGGAAGGAATGATTTTGAAGGCTTTCATTTCTATGCCATACCAGCCAAAAAATTCCTTCTGCCAAATATTACTGTTCACGGTCGATGGGCGGTAGGGTTGAAATTTTGGAGCCATGCTTTAATATTATAATTTTAGAGTAATGAGTGTAAACCTGGTTCACGCAAAGATTGAAAACAAAGCTTTGATTGAAAACTTCATGCAGTTCTATATGTATGACTTTTCGGAATTTATGAGCCTCGACATTCAACCTGATGGCTTATTTAAGCCTTACACTTACCTTGATGAGTATTGGAACGATGCCAACAGGTTCCCTTACATTATTGAACAACATGGAACTGCGGTGGGGTTTGTTTTTGTGCGATGGACAGGTGAATTTTTTTCCATTGCGGAGTTCTTCGTTCATAAGAAATGGCGTCGGGCAGGAGTTGGCACTGCAGCTGCGCGCAAAGCTTTTGCTATGCATACCGGTCACTGGGAGGTATTTCAGCTGGAAGGCAACAAACCTGCGCAGTTGTTCTGGCAAAAAGTAATTGCAGCGCACACAAATGGAAAATTCTCCAATGATCTTGAAGCCGGCAAATGGGTTCAACGATTTGAATCCAGGTAGCGCAGTGATGGTCTCTATTTTCTAAAGGTTTAACTGATAGCTGGTACTACGTCCTCCCGCTTTTCCCGCAAGAGCGAAGGCGTTCATTTCCAATAACTGCTGCATGTCCCTCGTGGCGGTAGCTTTCGATGTTTTGGTAATGCTTATATATTTTCTTGCATTCATGCCGCCCTCAAACCCTTTTGGTCCTTCTTCAAGCATTCTCTTCACAACAGTTAACTGGCGTTCATTCAATTGGTCTTTGAAGCGATCAAAAAATCTTGTTTTCTTCAACGTGAATTCAATTTGCGTTTCTGCTTCAATTTGCGCATCTAAACTTATTTTAACGAAATATTCGATCCACGGTGTGACTTCGTTTGAATGCTGTGCCTTCTCAAGGGAATTGTAATACACATTCTTTTTCGCTTCTATCGTTCGTGAAAGACTCAGCATCACTGGGCGGCCTATTGTTTGCGATAATGCCTTCTCTGCAATAGCCCGGCCGATCCTTCCATTTCCATCTTCAAACGGATGGATAGTTTCAAAATATAGGTGGGCAATGGCCGAACGAACGGGAGCCTTTCTGATTTCATGTTTGCCGCCAGGCGACGTATCATTGAACCATTGTATAAATCTTTTCATCTCACCCGGCACCTTATATGAAGGCGGCGCTTCGTAATGAACTTTTTCTTTACCCATTGGCCCCGAAACAACTTGCATGGGCTCGTCATGAGTTCGCCATTGACCTACAGTCACTCTCTTATTTTCACCTAGCAGCATATTGTGCCAGGCAAAAAGTTTTTCTTCTGTCAACAATTCTTTGAATGTTTTGCGAACATCAATCATCAATTCGCCCAAACCTACAGCGGATTTGTCCTTGATATATGCCGGACTATAATGCAGACCGAGATTTTTTCTGATTGAGGAAAGAACATCTTTCCGGCTTGGGAATTCGCCTTCGATCTCCGAAGTCTTAATTGCCTCAGCAAGCATGATATCGATCATAATATCTTGCTTTGTTTCCTCCGGCAATCCTTCCAAAATGCCTGATACCCTCCCCACTTTTTCCGAGAAGATAAGCAATTGATCCTCTACACCTTCGAGGGAGAATTTAAATTGCGGCCAGTCGCTTAATTGCCAGTTATATCTTGCCATGAGCCGATTATATCAGATATTCGGCTCAAATATAGGTAAAATAATGAGCCGAATAGCCTGGCTATTCGGCTCAAAGACCTTAAAGTAGTTCGATTTTGATCATTAAAGCTTAGTACAAACGTCAGGCGCAATCAAAAACAACAGGTCCTTTAACCACTATATTACCAACAGTTTTTTCCCGGTGCTGCTTACCAAACACGCGGAATGTGCTATCGCAGATCAGTTTGCTATTATTTTAAAACAGTCAAACGTTTTGTTGCAACTATTTTACCGTCTATCATTAACGAGTAATTGTATACTCCATTAATGAAACCGTCGGTAGTAAGTTCGATCGTTCCCCCGTGCCCCAGCGCAACGCTTTTTATCTTCCTGCCTGCATTGTCTGTTAAAACAAGCTGAGCACTGCCGTATAGCTCCGGCAAGCTGTATCCAATCGTCGTACGGTTTTTTACCGGGTTCGGCCTGTTCTGATCGAGCGATGCAGCGCCCGGGCTCATACCGTAGTATGTGTCTTTTTGCTTTCCTTTTAGCATACTATGCAACAATGCTATTTCTTTGCTTTGCGCATCCATCTCATCCTGTAGCCTCCGGACTACTTCTGTGGTAGAGTCATTGAGTTTGCTTAATTCCTGCAAGGCTTTTACAATCGGCATAATAAAATCGGTGTAACGCAACCCATACAAAGCCTTTTCGCTTTTTGCCGCATCAACGCCGCTGAAATCGTAGTGAAGCTCTTTAGCTGCTTTTTCAACATCCTGCGCAATAAATCCCGTATAAACGACCTTTTGTTTTTCCTGGCGTGCCATCTGTTCAGATTGCGATAATGCTGTGGTGGGTTTACCGGCGTTCGATTTGTCGGCCGGCATGTTCATCATTCTTTCGGCGGCGTCAAGATCCAGGGTATAGGTTATGGGTTTAAGTTTATTGATAAAAGCCAGTCCCGGAACGTCTTCTTTGATATTGCGTTTAATACGGCCATCCGACATATTGGTCCAGTTCGCCCATCCCCCTATAGAGGTGACATAACTGTTACCAATCTTTACCTGGTTAGACACTGCAATGGCAACATTAGAGCCGATGGCAGTGCTGTTGTAAATGCCGTTGTAAATAGTGCCCGCATTTGAACCTACAAAAGTGTTGTTGTTGCCAACGTTAAAAACAGCCCCGGCGTTGTAGCCAATGGCAACGTTATTGGAACTAACGGTCGCGCTCAGGGCACCGTTACCAATCGCTACATTCTGAATACCGTAGGTATTTGTATACAAGGCTTTGTTACCGTAAGCTGTATTGTCCGAACCAAGATTGTTATTGTACATTGCCTGGTTACCCATCGCCACATTGTTGTTGCCAATGGTATTGGAATACAAAGCGCTCCAGCCTACCGCGGTATTATTGTTGCCTGTTGTGTTAGCATTCAGCGCATAATTACCCAGCGCGGTGCTAAGCGCACCGGTGGTGTTGCCGGCAAGCGCAAATGCGCCGGTGGCGGTAAGGCTGTACCCGCTTGAATTGGAAGAAAGTGCTGAAAACCCTGTAGCGGTATTGTTATCGCTGTTGTTTGAAAAAAGCGCTGCTGTGCCAACAGCAGTATTATAATTGCCTGTAGTAAGCGTGTACAAAGCATTGTTTCCAATGGCTGTATTTGACTTTCCCGTTAGCGATAATCCTGACCTGCCTCCAACAACAAGATTGAATGTTGCAAAATCGGAACTGATGAGCTTATGATTGTCGATGTAAATAGCGTAGCCCGCTCGCAGGTTCATATTGCCGTTTATGTCCATTTTCTGCATAGGCGAACTGGTTCCTATGCCAATGTTCCCGGTGCTAAGAATTCGCAGGCGTTCTATTTTGCTGGTTTTAAAAACAAGCGCCTGTTTATCCGCCGTTCCTAAAAAATGAGTGGTAGGGTTTGTGCCACTGTTCCCGCTGAGAAGCCAGTTCTGCGAAAAGCATACCGTGCCTGCGATGGATTGGAACAGGATGATGAAAAAGATTTTTTTTCTCATAACATGTTGTATAGAGGTGATAAATGTTTTTTGCGTGTAACATTAAAGTAAGCCGCACCCTGGCGGTGCGGCTCTACCTAACCGCTTTATTCGGCTGTTACCGGTTCAATAATGGTATGTACCCTGGTTATATGCGTGCAGGGAAATTTACCCTGTTCTGCATGTTGGCGTATCAACTCCTCGGCCGGAGCAATATAAATGCAGTATAGTTTATCGGTGGTTACATAACTGTGTACCCACTGAATTTCAGGACCGAGGTCCCATAATACTTTGCACGATGCCTGTGCCACCTGTTGCAACTGTGATGCTGTGAGCGCTCCGGCTCCCGGAAATTCCCTTTCAATTAAAAATTTGGGCATGTTCTTTTTTTGTTTTTGATGATTAATAAAAGCGTTGTTGTATGTATGCGCTGGTTACATTATTTCTTCTGCTGTAACCTGCATTCCTCTTTCTACTGCTTCCGCAAAAAGCTTTGTAAACCCTTGTTGAAAGCGCAGTAATTGCTGAATGATCCTGATCAGTTTCATTAGTTGGCTGGTTAATTTATTCGCCCTGCACCACCTTCAGTATATTGTCAGGCAGCAATCCATGTGCTTCCCTGTGGGTAGCAATAACCGAATCGGCGCTGTTTGCTTTGGAGAGGCAGAATACCAGGCCTGCTTCTTCGTTTACCCAGTAGTTGAGAAAATGTACACCATGCCTGTGCTGTACTTTCAGGTCTTTCTGGTGCGCTTCTTCTACCGCCTTTGCAGATACCTTTCCAATAGTGTGTATGTCCAGGAAATAATCTCCCTTTTTTACATCTTCCGCCGCCATTCCTTCCGTTACAGGGTAAACTTCGCCGGGCAGTAAGCCATGTGCTTCCCCATGCGTTTTACGGATGCCGGAAGAATCTCTGGCAGCCGACAGGCAGTACACAAGCCCGTTATCCTCGTCAACCCAGTATTTTAAAAACCGTACGCCATACCTGCTTTGAACGGCGATATCTTTTGCATGTGCTCTTGCTACATCCGATGGATGCACGCTTCCCGGCTGGAAATGGTGAACGTCGAGAAAAAGTTTGCGGTTGGCGGTGCTGTCGTTACCCGAACCGAATGCGCTCTGTGCATGCGTAACAACCGGGATGGCGACATACAAAAGAAGACAGAGAAGGCAACCAAGGCGTGATGAAAACATTAAAAAGTCTGTACGTTTCATTGTTGTATTTTTTTTGAATGATTAATTTCCCGGCAAAGGTTATCAACCTGTCAAAGCTGGTAAACCGTGTTCTTTCCATCGGCAGCAGTCTTTTTCCCATCGGCAGTGTTTAATTATGTTATTGCTGTTTGATGTGGTAAGAGTCCGTGATTTATTTTGCAGGCGATCCTGTTCGAACGGGGGCTTGTTTCGAACGAACGGCCGTTCCCGTCTTCCCAACGGCAGCAGCGATCTTTTCTTACCGCCTTACCCGCTCACTATAGGCCGCAACTGGTTATCTTTAAGAAAATATTGCTCATGGCCTGCAGGAGGCTATTCATACTGCTGCTGCTGATTGGTTTAACCGTTAACGGCCTGTGCCAGGAACTTTCTGAAAAGAATTTTGACTGGTACAACAAAACCGCAGGTCTGTCTCACGATAATATTACCGGTATTGTGCAGGATTCCACAGGATATATCTGGGCTGGTACATCCTATGGCATTAACAGGTTTGATGGAAGCCGCTTTGCTCAATTTCATACAACAAGCGATGAACAGTCTCCGGCATCAGAAGAAATTACCGGTATGGCTGCCCTGGACAAGGATCGGGTTGCGTTTTACTCCAATGGGCTTCATATCATCAATACAAAAACGGGGAAAAGCCATAACGTTTTCATCCCCTGGCACGACCCTCAATATATGTTCAAGTTCAACATGATCATGAAAGTGATCAGCGACGCTGACGGAAGCATCTTTATTTTAACAAGGTCAGGGGTTTATTCATATGACAGCAGTTACACACTGAAAAAAAGATTCGATTATTATAAAGAAGACGCCGTTGCCTCCAGTCATTTTTACTTTGGGCAGGATATGCTGGAACTGAATAATGATTTGTTGCTGATCAACGCTGAAGGCGGGCTGTATGTGTTTGAAAAACGTACAGGAAATGCAAGAAAAATGCAGGCTGCTGATTGCCCGGCCCTTGCTGAGTTCCTGGATTACCCAAACACAAACTATACATTCGTTCAGCCGGCGCCCGGCAGATTTATTGTGTTTACGCCGGAAAGCAAACGCCTCGTATACGTTGATGCAATAACCGGGAAAAAAGTGATCTCATCATTGCCATTCATTAACAACGACGATTTTGGCTGGCGTACAAAACTCTTTAAACAAAGCGACACATCATTTTACGTTACATCGCAAAGTGCCGGGCTGTACAGGTTTCATTTTAACCCTGCAACAGGCAGCATCAGATTTTACGCTCAAAAATATTTTCAAAAGTTTCTTTGTAACGGGATGTTGGCCGACAGGGAAGGGAATTTATGGATTGCCACCAATATGGGATTGTTCCGCGAAAATGCTCATCGCAATGCGGTGGAGATTGCCGGCATTCCAGCCCATGTTTCAGAAAAATACCCGGCATTAAAAATAGACCATGTCTGTACTGTTGGCCGTAAGGTATATGCAGCAACAAGGGGTGCCGGTATGTTTATTTTTGATGAGAAGCGCTTCTCCTTCAGCAAACAAAAACTGTTTACCGCTTACGCCCCGCGGGCGAATGTGGTAAGAGGGATTGTACCGCTTAACGACTCGAAATTGTTGCTGGCCGCAGACGGATATCCCCTGGAATTTAATACCGGCACCGAAACAACGCGGCTGCTTAACCTGCCGTCGTGGGATAAAGCTCATTATTGGATGGCCGCTATTACCAGGGACCAATCAGCTGCGGTGTGGATGAGCAGTTCCCTTATGTACCGTTATCATATTGCCTCCGGTAAAGCCGACACCATAGCGTACAGGCATCTTTTACCCGAAAGCCCCGGCGTTGTGCATGCCGGAATTGATGGCAATGTATGGATTGGAGGGCACGGTATTGCAAGGTTCAACACCGGCACTCAACAGTTTGACCTGACAATAGACTCATTCCCTTTTTTAAAGATGCCGGATAAACAGGTGAATGATATTGTAACCGACCGGCAGCACAGAGTTTGGTTCAACAGCAGGAACAATGGAGTAATTGCCTACAATACGGATCATAAAACATTTATACACCTTACCCAAAAGGATGGTTTGCCCGACAACAACATCACCTCCATGATCATTGTTGGCGATGAGTTGTGGACCGCCAGCTATCTTGGACTGAGCTGCATTAACCTGCACACGCTTAAAATTACCAGGTTTGGCAAAGAAGATGGATTTCCCGACCTGCCTGTATCCAAAGACCAGAACTTTTTTTATGACAGTGTAATGCAACTGTTGTATATCGGGTTTTCTGATAAGCTGGTCCGCTTCAATCCGTTCACTTTGCTCAGACAACAAATGCCTCCGAAAACATTTATAGAAACAGTTGCTCTAGGCAACGACAGTGTTTATTTTTTGCCAGGTGAAACGATCTATGGATCGTGGGCAAACAATAATATCAGCATTACCATAGGTTGCATACATTTTTCCAACGCGGCCAATCATTCGTTTGCCTACCGCATTCTGAAAAATGAAACAACGCCCTGGCAGGTGATCGGGGGGCAGCCTTCATTCACTATTTCCTCCTTGCCCCCGGGCATTAACCGGATACAGGTAAAAAGTTATGCTGCAGACGGAAGATGGACTGACCAGGTAGTAGAGCTGGTTGTTGAAATAGCGCCGCCGTTCTGGATGCAGACATGGTTCCTGCTACTGTCGTTTGTCTTTTTTACGGGTGCCATATACCTGTTTGTAAAATGGAGGATTGGCAATGTACGCAGGAAAGAAATGGAAAAAACAAGGATCGAAAAGCTGAAAGCGGACGATTATAAAAATCAATTTGAGCTGGAACAGATCAGCAATTATTTTTCAGCATCTCTAAGCGGAAAAAAAACGGAAGATGAAATATTGTGGGATGTGACGGAGAAACTGATGAGCCGGATGCATTATGAAGACTGTGTAATTTACCTGTGGAACAGCGATAAAACAAAAATGGTACAGAAGGCAGCCTATGGCCCAAAGGGGCGGCCGGAAATAATATCTGCCGGGCATTTTGAAGTGTTACCCGGACAGGGCATTGTAGGAAAAGTAATGGAAAGCAAGCGTCCTATACTCGTAAACGATACAAGAAAAGATGACCGTTACCGTGTTGATGACGCTTTCCGGCTAAGCGAAGCAGCAGTTCCTATTATTCATAATAATGAGTTGCTTGGCGTAGTGGATTCTGAAAGTTCAAGCGCAGGTTATTATACAGAAAGGGATATCAAAATACTTACCACCATTGCAACATTGATAGGAAATAAACTTGCCCAGCTGGCTACAGATAATTCCCTTGCAATAAAACAGAAAGAACTCGCCAGGATCAACATTGAATTGGCCGAAGCGAAGCTCGCTGCTTTGCAGGCACAGATGAATCCCCACTTTGTATTCAATGCCCTGAACAGTATTAAACGATTGATACTGGAACAAGAAAATGAGAAGGCATCCCGTTACTTAAGCAAGTTCGCCTCCATGATCAGGATGACACTCGATCATTCAAGAGAAAGTTTTGTTTCACTTCATGAAAATATTGAGTATCTGCATGCCTATATTGAAATGGAGAAGCTGCGTTTTGATAACACTTTGAGCTATCACTTATCGGTTGAAGAGGGTATAGACGTTCATGAGTTCTTCTTTCCCACATTGATCATTCAGCCGGTTATTGAAAACGCCATCTGGCATGGACTGCTCCCTTCTAAAAAAGAAAAAATACTGCAGGTTTTTTTTACGCGCATTGAAGATAAGATCCGTTGTACGGTTTGTGACAACGGCATTGGCATTGAACAATCTGAAAGAAATAAGACGGCCTATGATAATACGCATCGCAGCTGGGGACTTGAGAACCTTCGTAACCGAATCAGAATTTTCAATGAGAAATATGATGTGCAAGGAACGCTGGAGATTATAGATATGGCTTCACGGGGAACAGGAGATCATGGCACTTGCGTAATATTAACTTTTCGCAACGCGCCATGGCAGTAGCGGATGAAATAATTGGTTTCACAAAAAAATATAGAAATGAACGCAATCATTGTTGATGATGAACCTGACGGGGTACGCACCCTGCAAACGATGCTGGCTCAGCATTGTCCACAAATACACGTTGTGGCAACCTGTGGCGATGCATTTACGGCGCAGGAAATGATCGGCCTGCAGCAGCCCGATCTGCTGTTCCTTGATATCCAGATGCCAGGCAAAACCGGGTTCGACCTGCTTTCCGAAACAGAGAACAGGAATTTTCAGATCATATTTGTAACAGCGCACAATGAGTATATGTTGAAGGCGTTGCAATTCAGCGCTGCTGATTACCTGCTGAAGCCAGTTGACGAAGACCGCCTGGTTGAAGCCGTTACGCGGGTTGAAAAAAAGATCAAAAACGAATCAACTGCAGAACAGAGAACCGCGTTACTGCACAATATCACCCGTGCGTCCAGTCCATCAGAAATGCGTTTGTGCATACCTACACAAAAAGGTTTTCTTATTGTAAAACTCGAGGAGATCATTTATTGCGAGGCGGAACGGAGTTACGTTGTATTTCACCTTACCAATAAAAAGTCGGTAACGGTATCCAAACCGTTGTTTGACTATGACAACATTTTGCAGGCTACTTCTTTTTTGCGTATTCACAAATCATTTCTTATCAACCTCCTTCACGTTAAAGAGTACCAACGGGGAGAGGGTGGTGTGGTGGTTATGAGCAACGGTGCAGAGATAGAAGTGAGTCGCAGAAAGAAAGATCAGTTCCTCGCCAAAATAAAGGAGGTATTTAAGCATTGAATTGATGCTGATCCCGATTGATTAAATCGATGTAGTTTGGTTAAGGTACAAACTCAAACTTTTCAAGGCTTATAATCCTGGATGAGGCGGTGACATTTTATCATCCAAAAAACTAAGCGGGTTAATCTTTATTGTACAAAGAATTATTGTTTGGATTTATAATCGATGTATTGCTACAAGTGGCGATTGATTTAGAAGATGATCAAAACGATCTGACGCTTGCACCCACCGGTAAAATTTAAAACTGGCAAAAAGCGCCCCAGGGATTATCCTCTTTCGTAGTTATCATAAAACTCGTAGTTCTCTTTTGTGATGATGTCGATCGGCATAAACGAAATGTTGTCGAAAGTTTTACCCAGCACCAGGTGCTGGTAAAGTTTCATCAATCCCTGGTATCCCTGTTCGCCCGGCCGGTGGCAGATTAAAATATCAATCAGGTCTTTTTTCAGGTATTCAATATTTTTTTCTATAAAGTCGTAGCCAATCAGCACGGTATCCTTCAAGCCACTTCGTTCCAGGTATTGCGCCACGGTAAATACCCTGGAATTCGTTACAAAAATAGCGCGGATATCCGCCTCCGTTTTAAAAACCTCGTTCAGCTTTTTTTCCACTGCCGAATATCCTGTAGCAGTTACATCCAGCTTTACAATCTGGTTGTAGAGGTTGTGATAACGATGATACGCCCTGAAACCCTCTTCAATTTGGGTGAGGTAATGATGGTCGTCGAGCTCCTTCGCAATATTAAGCACGAGTATTTTTCCTTTGCCGGCAAGATTGAAATTCATAAGATGCGCACCCAGGTACCCGCTCCTGAACAAATGAGGACCCACATAACACAAGCCTTCCTGGTTAGGAATATTAGAGTCGATCAATACATATGGAATGCCCGCCTGGTTACACTGACGGGTAAACGCTGCCGCTTCATTAATAAAAGATGGCGCCACCAATACGCCATCCGGAGCATTTTTTAAAATCAGTTTGCTCTGCGTTTCAAAAGATTTGCGGTCGTTCAAATCAAACAAGTGATAGGCTACCGTTACTCCATAACCGCTAACCGCCACTTCGGCCCGTTTGATGCCATTGAGCGGCGCGCTCCAGAAATCCGTTTCTACCGAAACCTTTGGGATAAGCACAGCCAGCCGGTAAATTTTTTTTGATGCAAGCCTGCTTGCCAGTAGGTTGGGCTGATAATTTAGCTCCTTGATTATTTCATCAATTTTCGCTCTCGTTTTAGCCGATACTCCGTCTCGTCCGTGTACCACCCTGTCAACAGTGCCAATAGATACATTGGCACGTCTCGCAATCTCTTTCATCCCTACCAGTTCGGTCTTCTGTTTCTTCATGCTTGATTATGATTAGAATCGGCTTTTTGGTTTCCGTGTACGTTACCATCACGAAAATCTTATTATAAAGCCTGCATTTTTATCAGCGAAAATAACACTAATTAGCGTGTCATAAGCTAAGCAGGTGGTTTTTAGTTGACGAATAGCGGTTCGGCCAGCGATTGAGTGACAGGAATACCAGTTAAAGCATGCTTGCGTGGCTTCGCTTTTTTTGCATCAGGCGCGGTATATCGCAGTTTTGCCCAATAAATCATTTCGTGTGCGTACCCGAACATTCAACGAACCGTTGAAACCGTTTACCAAAAAGGATTATATGGTTATGAAGGAAGAAGAGTCTACGCATAACAGTCAATACCTGGCAGCTTTAAACCACGTAACTCCGTAATAAAAATTATATGTACGGTCCGGACCCATGGAAACACTCGCTCTCATAGTACAATAAAAAAAATAAGAGCAAATGTTTCGTTTTTATTTTAAAAGAATTTACATTTGGAAACGTACACGAAACGATATTTTATCTCTTTCGGCTCACATTTTTGTACTTTTTCTACAAAAAGTCTGAAAGATTTGATTTTGTCTAATTTCGGTGGGTGGAGGTCTGGGTTTAGTGCAAAATATTTACCATTAAAAATGATCTCTTGAAAAAATCATTCAGTCGCCGCCTCTTTATTAAAACCTCAGCCATTACAGGAGCCGGCATCGCTATGGTTGGCCCAGTGTCAGCTCTTCGGGCGAATCCATCCGTTCCAGCGGGAAAGCGGGTTGGCATTATCGGGTTAGACACTTCGCACAGTGTTGAATTCGCCAAAGTGTTAAATGCAGAAGCTGCTCCGGCTGATTATGCAGGTTATAAAGTAGTAGCCGCTTATCCCCAGGGCAGTCTCGACATTAAGTCTTCTGTAGATCGCATTGCCGGGTATACAGAAAAGGTGAAAGCGATGGGCGTTGAAATTGTAGACAGTATAGCGGCTTTGCTGACTAAAGTAGATGTAGTATTGCTCGAAACAAACGACGGACGCCGGCATTTGGAACAGGCGATCCCTGTTTTAAAGGCTGGAAAAAGAGTATTTATTGATAAGCCGATCTCTGCATCGCTCGCTGATGGCATTGCTATTTTTGAAGCAGCAAAACATTTTAATGTACCGGTATTTTCCGCATCGTCGCTCCGGTATATTTCTACTGCGCAGGACGTAGCCAAAGGTAAAATCGGCAAGGTATTGGGTGCGGACGCCTACAGCCCGTGCGCGCTTGAAAAAACACATCCAGATTTTTTCTGGTATGGTATTCATGGAGTAGAGCTGTTATATACGGTAATGGGAACGGGTTGTAAGGATGTTACACGCATTTCAACCGAAGGCACAGATATAGCGGTTGGCCGTTGGGAAGATGGCAGGGTAGGTACTTTCAGGGGAACGCGGACGGGAAAGCATTTTTACGGCGGCACTGCTTTTGGAGAAACAGGCAATGCTGTGCTGGGCCCGATAGAAGGATACGAACCATTACTTAAGGAAATCATCAAGTTTTTTGATACCGGAACGCCACCTGTAAAAGCCGAAGATACACTGGAAATACTCGCATTTATGGAAGCTGCCGACGCCAGTAAAAAACAACAGGGCGCGCCTGCTTCGCTTCAAAGTGTGTGGAAAAAGGCCAATAGCGAGGCTCAGTCCAAACTCAGGAAACTTTATTGATTATAGGTTTAATGCCTGCTTTTTAAACATTATTCTATGCAAGATTCACGGAGAGATTTTTTAAAAAAATCCCTGGCTGCTTCGGCAGCGGTTTCCATCGGCGGCGTGCTTCCCGGCTTTACTGCTAAAAGTTATGCACGTATTCCGGGAGCAAACGAAAGAATTCAGGTAGGCATCATGGGCGTTCATGCAAGAGGGTTAGCGCTGGCACAAAACTTCGCCAGTCAAAAAAATTGTGAGATCATCCACATCTGCGATGTCGATTCCCAGTCGATGCAAAAATGTGTAGACACAGTAAAAAAACTACAGGGCACAGCTCCTAAGGGAACAGACGACTTCCGGAAAGCGCTGGAAGACAAAGCCCTGGAAGCAATGGTGATCGCCACGCCAGACCATTGGCATGCACCGGCTGCCATCCTTTCCTGTAAAGCAGGCAAGCATGTATATGTTGAAAAGCCCTGTTCGCACAGTCCTCACGAAGGAGAGCTGTTGGTTGCTGCAGCAAAAAAATACAGCCGCAAAGTGCAGATGGGATCGCAGCGGCGTTCATGGCCGCACGTTATTGCCGCTATACAGGAAATAAAAGGCGGTATCATAGGAAGGGCCTATTACGGAAAAAGCTGGTATGCAAACAACCGTCCCTCTATTGGAACCGGTAAAAAGGCAGCAGTGCCTGCCTGGTTGAATTACGATTTGTGGCAGGGACCTGCACCCAGGGAAGAATACCGGGATAATGTAATTCATTACAACTGGCATTGGTTCTGGAACTGGGGCACAGGCGAAGGTGGCAACAATGGTACACATATGGTAGACTTGCTTCGTTGGGGCATGGACGTTGAGTATCCCGTTTCCGTAACGTCTTCAGGTGGTCGTTACCGTTATAAAGACGATTGGGAAACGCCCGATACACAGGTGGTATCCTGGACTTTTGCAAACAACACGATGATGGACTGGGAGGGCAGAAGCTGTAACGGGCATAACATTGAGGATGCCAGTGCAGGTGTAGCATTTTACGGAGACACCGGCACGCTTGTAATAGGCGCCGGCAACGGGTATAAGCTGTACGATCTCAAAAATAAACTGGTAAAAGAAGTAAAAGACGAGAAGCCTGTTGATTCCCGAAACACTGTAAACCCGTCCCAGGCTTTAGATGCTTTGCACATTCAAAATTTTTTTGACGGAATACGCAAAGGCACTGCATTAAACGCAGATATTGAAATAGGACATAAAAGCACATTGCTTAACCAACTGGGAAATATCGCGCTGCGTACTGCCAGCGTGTTAAAGATCGACGATAGTAACGGACACATCATCGACAATAAGGAAGCGAGCGCTTACTGGAAGCGAAAATATGCCCCCGGTTGGGAGCCCACCATCTGATCATTTTCTCTAAGATTTCCTGCCCCTTGAACACAATCGTCCCGCTGGTCTGCCGGTTGAGCGTAATGCTGCAGCCACCTGGCAGATGATGGAGTAAGTATTTTTTTGAAGACTGTTAATGCAATTAAATGTCACTGCACCCGATAGATCTGACTGTTGTTATAATTTTTTTCCTGAGCATGATCGTGATAGGAGTGATGTCCTATTTCAGAAGCAAAAGCTCTGAAGATTACTTCGTAGCCGGGGGAAAACTTCCCTGGTGGCTTGCCGGAATTTCGCATCATGTTTCCGGGCACAGCGGCGCTGTGTTTGTAGCTTATGCGGCAGTAGCATATACGCACGGCTTTACCATGTATATGTGGTGGGCTTTCCCGGTAGCCATTGTTACCATGGCCAGTGCCAGGATATTCCCCGTGTATTGGGTAAGGCTTCGCAAAAATTTCCTGATCCAGTCGCCGCTCGAATATCTGAAAACCAGATACGATCTCACTACCCAGCAAATAATGGCATGGAGCGGTGCGCTGCTCAAGGTGTTCGACGTTGGTGCCAAGTGGGCAGCCATCGGTATTTTGCTGAATGTAGTAGCAGATATTCCTATGACGCAGGGTATCCTGATATCGGGGGTGGTAACGTTGATTTATGTAACCTTCGGCGGTTTATGGGGCGTCATCATTACCGACCTTGTTCAGTTTATTGTACAAATTGTAGGCAGCATTGTGATGTTTGTGCTGGTCATTAAACGGCTGGGCGGCACATCATCTATCACAGGTATCTGGAAGCAGTTGCCGCCCGAGCACAGCCAGTTGTTCAACGAACCTTATACTGCTGCCTTTGTAGGCATTTTGTTCTTTCTTTACTTTTTAAGTTACAACGGGGGAAGCTGGAGTTTGGCAACCCGCTATATCTCTTCCCCCTCTGAAAAAGAGGCATCCAAAGCTGCGCTGTTGTCCGGCTCTTTGTATCTTATTTGGCCACTTATTTTATTTTTCCCCATGTGGGCCGCGCCGCTTATCATTCCTGGTCTCGACAATCCGAGTACGTCGTACGGAAGGCTGATGCTGGAAATATTGCCGGTAGGAATGATTGGATTGGTGATAGCGTCGCTCTTTGCCGCAACAATGGGTATGACGTCTTCTGACGTAAACACCATTGCCGCCGTTATTACAAGAGATATTTTGCCCGTGCTGTCAAAAAAGTTTGCGAACGATAAGCATCCGCTCCGTACAGCCCGCATCACCACTTTTGTGTTTACACTCGCTACTATCCTGGTGGCATTGAACTATGAGCGTTTTGGTGGTGTGCTGGGATTGATTGTTAACTGGTTTGGTGCGTTGCTGGGGCCAACTGCATTGCCTTTGCTGTTTGGCTTGTTGCCTGCATTTAAATCATGTGGACCCAAAACAGCCATTACTTCAATTGCTGCGGGTATTATCACTTTTATTGTTACCAAAAACATCACGCTCAACAGCCTTGCACTTGAAGTGGGCTTGCCAACAATAGTAGCCGGCGCAGTATACATTACCGTTGGTTTAACTACCAATACTGCCTCTCAAAAAGTAATCAATCTTATAACAGCCTTAAAAAAGCCAACACAATAGTAAGTGAACAAAGCGGTTGATGATATAACCCCCAATGCCATTGCCTGTATCAATTGTGTAACCGGTGCAGCGGAGACTTTACATTTCGCCGGTGAACAACTGATTTCCATTTCCAATGGTGGAGAAGCAACCAATACCTGTTATGGTCCGGGATTGATTGACCTGCAGATCAACGGAGTGAATGGTATTGATTTTAACGTACCTACATTAACCGAAGAACAGCTCAGGAACTGTGTTTCGTACCTGCTAAGCACAGGCGTTACTACCTTCTTTCCAACTGTTATTACCAATTCCGATGAAAACATACTCACCATCATGCGCACACTATCGGGCGCCTGCAGGCAACATGCCCTGCTGGATGCCTGCATAGGTGGTATTCATCTCGAAGGACCCTTTATTTCTCCCCAGCCGGGAGCCAAAGGTGCGCACAGCGAAACCTTTATCAAGCCGCCCGATTGGCAACTGTTTCTGCGTTTCCAGGAGGCGGCAGACGGAAAAATTAAAATTGTAACAATCGCTCCCGAGTGGGAAGGTTCAATCTCTTTTATTGAGAACTGTGTTGAGAGCGGCGTGATCGTTTCAATCGGTCATTCGCTTGCCAATACACAGCAAATTGCAGATGCGGTAAAAGCAGGCGCCCGCATGTCTACCCACTTAGGGAACGGTGTTCCATTGTTGCTGCCTCGCCATCCCAATCTCATTTGGGATCAGTTGGCAGAAGAAGCATTGTACAGTTGCCTCATTGCCGACGGAATTCATATTCCGGATGCGTTTATTAAATCAGTCCGTAAAATAAAAGGTAATGCTGCATTGATTGTGAGTGATGCCACTTGTTTTGCCGGAATGGCGCCGGGTGAATACCAGATGCATATCGGTGGTACGGTGGTGCTCGACAGCAACAAGCGGGTATCAGTAAAGGATCAGCCCGGCATATTGGCCGGTGCCGCCAAAACTTTGCTGGAAAATGTGGAGACGTTGGTGCAACATGGGTTGTGCGATACAGGAGCGGCATGGCAAATGGCTTCGGAAAATGTATACCAGTTTCTTGCCCGTTGCGGAAAGGATATAATCCAGCAGCACAATGACCGGGTAATTTTTTCGGTTGAAGAAAATAGTATTAAGGTACAAAAGACAATTAAAAACGGCAGGGTGGTTTTCGACGCAAACGCACAACCTGCAACTTTTAAGCATGGCAACTAAACAAACAGGATTTGGAATTGTTGGAGCAGGCACTATTGCACATATTCATGCAAAGGCCATCGCTGCTATACCGGGCGCGCAGGTAACGGGCGTTTACAGCACTGGTTTTACAAAGGCAGCAGCATTTGCATCAACACATCACTGCACCGCATACCCTACGCTGGAAGCCATGGTGGCAGATCCTGCAATCGATATTGTGTGCGTATGCACCCCCTCTGGCGTGCATATGGAACCGGCTTTGACAAGCATACAGGCCGGCAAACATTGCATTGTTGAAAAACCGCTGGAAGTTACGCTGCAGCGATGCGACCGCATCATTGAAGCGGCCGACAAAGCGGGGGTGAAGCTGGGAGTCATCTTTCCATCTAGATTTTATGATGAGAGCATACAGCTGAAAAACGCGATTGTTCAAAATAAGTTTGGTGAACTGGCTTTAGGAAGCGCCTACGTAAAATGGAGCCGAACAGAAGCCTACTACCAGTCTGCCGCCTGGCGGGGAACCTGGCAATACGATGGCGGCGGCGCGCTGATGAACCAGGGCATTCATTCTGTTGATTTGTTGCAGTGGTATATGGGCGCCGTAGAATCGGTGTATGCCTTTACCGCCAATATCCGGCATAAGCAAATTGAGGTAGAAGACAGCCTTGTGGCAGCCCTGCGGTTTACTAACGGTGCAGTGGGAACGCTGGAATGTTCCACCGCTGTTTACCCCGGTGCATTGAAGCGCATTGAAATAATGGGAACAGACGGCACAGCAGTATTAGAAGAAAGCTCGCTGGTAAAATGGCAATTCAGATCGGAGCCGCAGCAAACGGAAGCACATACAAAACAGGCACAACAGGGTGGGGTAGCCGATCCGGCTGATATCAGCTTTAAAGGCCATCAAAAACAAATTGAAGATTTTATCAGCGCTGTCAGCAACAACCAACTCCCGGCAATTGACGGTATAGAGGGGCGTAAATCTGTTGAAATTGTAACCGCCATCTATCAAAGCGCTCAGCAGCGGCAGCCTGTAACGGTCGGTCGTCCGGGGTATAAAATTTTTTAATAGAAACCTTATTCTTATCAGCAATACAAAGGCTATGAGTTATACAAAAGCATTAACGACAAACCAGCTTACAGTAAAAATATACAACAACCGGCTGGAAATGGGCGAACAGGCTGCAGCCGATGTTGCCGCAGTGCTGAAATCGTTGCTTGAACAGACCGGTTCCATCAACATGATTTTTGCAGCAGCTCCCTCGCAAAACGAATTTTTAGATTCTTTGTGCCGGCAGCCTGGCATTGACTGGAGCAAGGTGAATGCTTTTCATATGGACGAATACATCGGGTTGAGTCCCGATGCTCCGCAACGATTCGGGCAATTTTTAAAAGAGCGGATATTTGACAGGCTGCCGTTTAAGCAGGTATTTTATATAGACGGCAATGCTGCAGATGCTGCCGCAGAATGTGAACGGTACAGCAACCTGCTAAAACAATATCCCGTAGATGTGGTTTGCATGGGCATTGGCGAAAATGGACACATTGCATTTAATGACCCGCATGTGGCAGATTTCAACGATGCTGCATTGGTGAAAACAGTACAGCTGGCAGCAGCTTCGCGCTATCAGCAGGTACATGATGGTTGTTTTGAAAAAGTGGAACAGGTGCCTGTAAGCGCCATCACACTCACTATTCCCGCATTAATGAAAGCGTCCGTCATTTGCTGCGTTGTACCGGGCAGTCACAAAGCCGATGCTGTTTTTCATACACTAAACAGTGCGATAAACGAAGAGAACCCGGCGACCGTTTTAAGAACACATGCCAATGTAACCTTGTATTTAGATAAAGACAGTGCCGCTCGCGCTCAAAAAATGAAGGAGACCAATTGATTTTGCTGATAAGGATTATTACATCGCTATATGCTCGCTGTTTGAAAATAAGCGCCGGGAACAACACTGTAATTAAGTTTCCATACTAAAAACCAAACTAATGCGACAGACGAGAGATTCAGATATGTCGGCTTACAATACGCTTGCTGATCTGCAATGCCACGATAGCGAAACCGCTTTCAGAGAAATTTATGCATTGCATTGGGAAAAAATGTTTTCAATCGCCTATCATCGGTTGAACAATGTGCAGGAAGCAGAAGACATTGTTCACGATGTGTTCGTAAGCCTGTGGGTAAACCGCAGGAAAACACAGATACATTCCCTGGAACATTATCTTTCTGTTGCCGTTAAAAACCTTGTTTTAACTAAAATCAGGAAAAAAATGTACGAGCGTACTTATGCGGCATCCCTTTCCGGATCTTCGTCTGACGAATCGCATATAGAATCTTCCATTCACCATAAAAAGGCCCTCGAAACAATCCAGCATGAAATTGAAAGACTGCCGGAAAAATGCAAGCTCATCTTCAAATGCAGCAGGAACGAAGGCATGCCTGTAAAGCAGATTGCCGCGCATTTAAGTATTTCTCCTAAAACGGTCGAAAATCAATTGACCAAAGCATTGAAACAATTGAAACTCGTCACAAAAACCTTTTCCTGTTTTTTTTAACCGGTCGGCCCGCCCTGAGCGATTAGGTTTTTGTTTAGCAGGCGGTCTGACCGATGAACACTGAACATAATTATTTACCGCACCCCCGTTTGTGTAAGCAAAATTTTTTTTGCGGATAGGGGAATCCGTTAGGTTAAGAGACTAGGGTGTATGCAGATTCCTCAACACATTTTTGTTTTAATTGAAAAGTACCTCTCCGGTAACATCACAGCAGAGGAACAGCTGCAACTTGACGAATGGTACGAATCCCGTCCGGAAAAAGTGGAACCAGGCGTTCCTGACAGAAGCGAACAGGCAGCAATGCGCGCACGGCTGGAAGCAAGGATACTGGATTCCATCAAAAACCATAAAAAGGCTGCTGAAGTAAAGCCTTTTTTTCGTCGCAATTTTTTATACATGGCAGCCGCCATCCTGGTCGTACTGTTTTCAGTTGGTGGTTACCTTTATTTTTTCACTGCCAAACAGCCTCATTCACCCTTAGCAAACAAAACAGTTCCACCGGCGAACAATGATATTGAGCCGGGTGGCAACAAAGCGCTGCTCACTCTTTCAGATGGAACAACCATTGTACTTGATACAGCGGTAAACGGTACAGTAAGCCAACAGGGGAATATTAAAGTACTAAAACTGGATAACGGTTTGCTGCGTTACAACCAGCAGCACAACAACGCGGGTGTTACTGCCGCCCCTGTATTTAATACCATCAGCACGCCGCGTGGAGGACAATACCAGGTTACGCTGTCCGACGGCACACGGGTTTGGCTAAACGCTGCATCCTCCATCCGCTTCCCTGTGGCATTTGCCGGCAGCGAGCGGAAAGTTGAGATAACCGGCGAAGCCTATTTTGAAGTGGCACATGATCAACAAAGGCCCTTTCGTGTGGAATCGCGGGGTTCGGTCGTAGAAGTGCTTGGTACGCATTTCAACATCAACGCTTACACAGATGAAACTGCTGTTAAAACCACTTTGCTGCAAGGCAAAGTAAAAGTAACGAGCACGGCTACCGCCGAAACGAAAACCCTCCTGCCCGGTCAACAGGCTGCCCTCGATAAACAGGGCAATATCAGTACGCAACAACATGCCGACACAGAAGAAACAACAGCCTGGATGCATGGACATTTTCAGTTTAAAAGCGCGGATTTAAAAACGGTTTTACGCCAGGTTGCCAGGTGGTACGATGTGGAGATTGTATACAACGGAGAAGTGGATATTCATTTTACCGGACAGTTGCCAAGAGGCGAAAAAGCATCTGCCATATTTGAAAAACTGGAAATGACGGGAGCGGTGCATTTTAAAATTGAAAACAGGAAGATCATTGTTTCACCATAAGCATAAACCATCATCATGCTATTGCAATTTAACTGCTATGTAGTAAGAGTAATGGATGATTAAACCGGCTTGTTTCAGGTTTAAATAAAAACCGGACTTCGTTCGCGGCGAAATCCGGCAGATGTTTGAACGCATAATATTCGCCGATTCGGGACAAACTTTATTTCATCCAAACTTTACAAAGCTATGTATTTATTAACGCTTGTAAAATTCGTACATCCATCCCCACGGATTTTACTAAAAATGGTCAGAGTTATGAAACTGACAATCGTTCTGATAATAGCTGCCTGCCTGCAGGTTAGTGCAAAGGGATTTGCGCAACAAATAACGCTGCAGGAAAAAAACATTTCAGTGCAGCAGTTGTTTGAAAAGATAAGAGTACAAACCGGGTACAAATTTTTTTACGCCGATGAAACACTCGCCCATACCACCCGGTTAGATGTGAATGTAGTAAATGCCAGGCTGGAAGAAGTGTTGGATGCCATTGTAAAAAAACAGCAGCTTACCTACAACATTTCAGAGAAAACCATTATTGTTAAAAAAGATAATACCGCTCCCGCTGCAATCGCAATAAGCGAAGCCGGGCAAGCGCCCATTACGGGAAAGGTTACCAACGAACAGGGAGAGCCGCTGGAAGGCGCTACTGTTTTGGTAAAAGGCACCAGCAACGGTACCAAAACCGGGGCTGATGGCAGTTTTTCTCTGAATGCCGAGCCCGGCGCCACGCTTGTTATCTCGTATGTTGGACTGGAGTCCACAGAAATAAAGCTGGGCAGGCAACTCGTAGTGGCCGTTACATTAAAGCCTGCCGTTACACAGGATACCGAAGTGCTGGTGGTGGGATATGGCACGCAAAGAAAAAAGGATCTGACCGGATCGGTTGTAAGGATCAATATGGAGGAGAAAGCCAACCAGGCCAATGTAAACCTGCTACAGGCGTTAGTAGGCGCTTCTGCCGGCGTTAATCTCGAAGGTCGCGGAGGAGCAGCCAGTGAACCAACGCTGTCTATCAGGGGACAAACTTCGCTCTCCGCTTCCGACCGCCCATTGATCGTATTAGACGGAGTGATTTATAACGGCAGTATCTCCAATATCAATATCAATGATGTTGAATCAATCGATATCTTAAAGGATGCCAGTGCTGCAGCGGTATACGGTTCCCGTTCCGCCAACGGGGTGTTGCTCATTACCACCAAAACCGGAAAATCGAAAACGCCGGTTATTACCATTGGCGCAAATGCCGGTTACCAGGATATGACCAACAACCCTATGCGCGTTATGAATGCTGATGAATTTGCGCTGCGCCTGCTCGACTGGGATCACCAAAGCAAAGTATATGCATGGTATACTACCAAGCCCACCAGCGCTGACGGAAGGCCCGTGAGACCAGATGCCAGCGACCCGCAGGTAATTGCCTCTTATTTAAAAACATTCGAAGAAAAAGAAAATTACCTGGCCGGTAACACGGTAGACTGGGTGAAGGAAGTACTGCGCGTGGCACCTATGCAAAACTACAATGTTGGCATACAGGGTAACGCCAACAAAACAACCTATTATTTCTCTGGTTCTTATTCAAACATTCAGGGCATTCAGTTGAACGATAAATTCAAACGCATTACCGTGCACAGCAATGTTGAAAGCCAGGTGCGCAACTGGTTGACGCTTGGCGTGAATGCTTCGTATAATTATCGCGATAATTCCGGCATAGCCGCCAGCTTAAGCGACGCACGCGTGGCCAGCCCGCTGGCCAATAACTATATCGGTAAACCTGTGTATGATATTTATCTCGGTGGGGAATTGTTTCAGCCTTACCCGTTAGTAAACCTTTATATCAATAATTCAGACATCAGCAACGAACTCTTTGCTGTTGGCAAGGCAAAGGTTTCTGTTCCCTGGGTGCAAGGCTTAAAATATGAATTCAACTATTCGCATGTATTTACATCGGCTTACAACAATAGTTTCCATTCTACCGGAACACCCCAGGGCGTTTCCAACAGGGGATATGCCGTAAAAAGCCCGTCTGAATCCAGGGATTGGATCATCAACAACATCATTACGTATTCCAGGGATTTTGGCGAACACAGTGTGAATTCAACCTTACTGTTCAGTCGCGAAAAACGAACAGGCAATACCACCACAGCCAGCGCCCAGGGTTTTGATAATCCGGTGCTGGGCTATAACAACCTGGGCCTTGGCGAAGTAGCTACCAGTGCTTCTTCCGCTTATGAGGAAAACAGTCTTTCCTACATGGCTCGTATCAATTACGGTTATCGTTCGCGTTACCTGTTTACAGCAACCATTCGCCGCGACGGCTTTTCGGGATTTGGAGCAGGCAACAAATGGGCAACGTTCCCTTCTGCTTCTGTTGCCTGGGTATTATCAGAAGAACCCTTTCTTAAAGGCAGCGATGTGTACCTGAAGCTGAGGACTTCGTACGGCAAAAACGGCAACCAGGGAATCGGCAGGTATTCCAGTCTTTCGCGCATGGGTACACGCTACTATGTATACGGCGAAGCAACGGCAATCGGCATTTATCCAAGTATGCTGGGCAATACAGACCTGGCATGGGAAACAACTTCTTCTTATAACCTTGGTTTTGATTTTGGCTTTTTAAAAAGAAGGATTTCAGGTTCTGTTGATCTTTATACCGCCGCTACAAAAGATGTGCTGGTACAGCGGCAGTTACCCAGGTCTGCAGGTTACGCCAGCATCTGGACCAACATTGGTGGCATAAGAAACAAAGGCATCGAAGTGGAATTGAAGACCATCAATCTTGAAGGCGTATTGAACTGGCAAAGCAATTTTGTTTTTGCATTGAACAGGGATAAGATCACCAAATTGTATGGCGGCGATAAAGACAACGATATCGGCAACTCATGGTTTGTAGGAAAATCGATCAATGCCATTTATGATTATGATATGGCCGGCGGTGTTTGGACTGAAGATGAATTTTTCAAAGGACAGGTTCTAAACGGCTGGTATCCCGGTCAGTTCAGGTATGTAGACATTAATGGCGATAATGCCATCGATCCCAATAACGACAGGAGGGTAATTGGATATACGTCGCCAAGCTATCGCTTCAGCATCAACAATAGTTTGACATACAAAAATTTCACGCTTTCCATATTGATCAACTCGGTGCAGGGAGGAAAAAATTATTACCTCGCCAATAATGCCGAAATGATCAACCCATTGTTCTATTTTCCTGAAAGAAGGAACAATTCAGCCATAAACGCTTACTGGACGCCCGATGCGCCTACCACCAATACTACCGGTATATACAACGTGCCACTGCGCCAGAGCGGTATTTACCAGAGCCGCAGCTTCGTTCGCTTGCAGGATGTTTCACTGGCTTATTCGTTCGGCAAAAAACTGCTTGACAGAATCAACATGCAATCGGCGCAGGTGTACATATCGAGCAAGAACCCCTATGTATGGACGAAGTGGCAAGGCTGGGATCCGGAGATTGGCGTAAGCGATACGCCGCTGATGAGAAATATTATTGCAGGCGTGCGGTTGAGCTTTTGATGTGTTTTATTGAAAATTTCAACAAACAGTATATGCATTACTACATAAATACTTTGAGCAAAAAAATGACGATGATCGTTGTTTTCGCTTGCTTTATTTTTTCCTCTTGCAGTGAAAAAGTATTGGACGAAACTCCACTTGATTTTCTCTCGCCCGATGCGGCTTACTCCACCGAATCCGGTGCAAGGCAGGGGATTACCGGATTGCACGACAGGGTGCGGTCTGCTTATTATTCTTTTGGAGAATTTGGAGTGATGAACTGGGCAACGCACGGATCTGATTTAGGATATAACGGTGAAGTGCCCGCGGCAGGCGGACAATACCTTAATTCCTACAGGGACATGACACCCGTATGGAGAAATGTAATTGATACCTGGAATGCAGGTTTTGAAGTGATACAATGGGCTAATGTATTGATCAACGCGGTGCAAAAGGCCGACACTACCAACTTTGAAGGCGGCGACGAAGGAAAAAACAAATACATTGCGGAAGCCCGGTTTTTCCGCGCCTTCGCCTACCGCTACCTGGTATCTACTTACGGCGACATTCCCCTGGTTTTAGAACCGGTGAACTATGCAAAAGCGGATTTTGTTCGCGATCCTGTGGAAGTGATTCATGCCCAGATGGTGGAAGATTTAAAATTTGCAACGGTGCATTTACCACGTCCGGGCAGTGAAGAAGCACCCGGCAGAATTACACAGGGACCAGCCTGGCATTATCTTGCTGAAACTTACCTGGAACAGGGGGAGCCTGAGCTTGCCGCCGAGGCTGCCACGCATGTAATAGACGATTACAACTACGGGTTGATGACAGAACGTTTTGGCACGAGGCTCGCAAATGATGTGTTTGGTTCCGGAGATCCGTACTTTGATCTTTTTGGCTATGGTAATCATAACCTGGCGGAAAACAGGGAGTCTATGTGGGTGATACAAGCCGAACCCTTTATCGTTGGCGGAGGACGCATTGCAAGCGCCTATATATTTGGCCCAAGGTACTTCGACTTAGGGTTAACACCCGACGGATTCAAAGCCATCCGCGGTGTTTTATACAACGGCGTTTATACCGGCTACAACGACACGCTGAGCCGCCCCACCGCAAACTGCCGCGGCACAAGCCTTGTTTATTACACGATCTGGCAAGGCGATTGGAACAATGATATGCGCAATGCAGAACACAACCTGAAAAGAAATTTTTATTTCGACAATCCTGCTTCGGCTTATCACGGTCAAAAAATCGATTTCAGTTTATACAGTCCCGCACGACCCGATCCCATGGCCGATACCTGCAAAATTTTGTTTCCACTGCATACCAAGTTTACCGATCCGTTGCACTATTTTCTTGAACCTAACCGCTCGGGCGGAGGCATTACTCATAAAGACTGGTATGCATTAAGGTTTGCGGAAACACTGCTGTTGCGTGCCGAAGCTTATATTGGTATGGACCGGCCCGATCTTGCCGCAATAGACATCAACAAAGTGAGGGAACGTTCAAACGCAACGCCTGTTCAACCTGCGGATGTAAACATCGATTACGTGTTAGATGAAAGAGCGCGTGAGTTGTATGGCGAAGAATGGCGTTTAATTATATTGAGACGTACAGGAAAGCTCATTGAAAGAGTGCGTAAATACAACGATAATCCGTTGTGCCCGGGCGCCTTCATCGAAGAGCATAACATTCATTGGCCCATTCCGCAGTCGCAGATCGACCTGAATGTTGATGCAGCTTTTCCGCAGAATACAGGATATTAATTTTAGTAACGTTACAAGCTTAACGCAATGCGCTATTGCCGGGTTTCAAACTTGTTATTGAACATCATCACACTCCTTGTTGTGGTGATGTTTAATTGCTATGGTTCCATTAATGCATTTGCCGGAACGATCTGTGCAAAAACTTTCCAGGATTCAACAGCCGGGCTTCGTGTAGCCGTTTTCGATATCGACGCTACGCCACCCGCAGGCAGCCAGCTGGCCTACGATAAAATGGTCAATCGCTGGGATCTTGGGTTGCGCGCCAGGGGAATTGTGTTGCTGGGGGCGGGGCAGCCCATTGTTTTATGCGCCGTTGACTGGCTGGGCATTTGCAACGAGGGGATGGATGAATTTAAAGCCGCAGTAGCTGCCGCCGCATCCACCTCACCCCAAAGGGTAACCGTAAATGTGTTGCATCAGCATGATGCACCGATGTACGACCCCGGCGCGGAGCGCATCCTTTTACAGCAAGGCATCGATCCGTTGCCCAGTCAGCCGGTAAGCTACGAAGGATCGTTTGCAAGAGAAACCATTCGCCGGCTGTCCGCAGCCGTAAGAGCAAGCATTGCCTTTGCCCAACCTGTAACCCAGGTAGGATTTGGAACGGCAATCATCAGCCAGGTAGCCTCTAACCGTAATATTTATGGTGCCGATGGGAAGGTTCGCACCACACGCATGTCTGCCACTAAAGATGCTTCCGTAAGAGCGGAACCCGAAGGTGTGATAAATCCGGTGTTGTCTATGATCAGTTTCTGGAACAAAGACAAGGCAGTTGCTGTACTCAGTTATTATGCAACGCATCCGCAGAGTTATTATCGCACCGGCGTTGCCAATCCCGATTTTCCGGGTGTGGCTCGTTTTCTTCGCCAGCTTGCGGTGCCGGATGCACTACACATTCACTTTAATGGAGCCGGCGGCAATATCGCCGCAGGCAAATACAACGATGGGGCGCACGAAAACCGGCTGATCCTGGCTGAAAGAATGGCCGCAGGCATGAAGCATGCATGGGAATCTACCGTTAAGCAGCCCGTTGCTGCTAATAAAATTCAATGGTTTACAGAACCCGTCGCCATACCACCGGCGGGTTACCTTCCCCGCATTCAGCAACAAATAGAGGCAGGCAGCGATACCATGCAAAAGAATCATGATCTTGCGCGCAAAATGGCGTGGTACAACCGGTGTAAAGCAGGGCAAACCATAGACCTTGCCTGCCTTCGCATCAACGATGCCCGTGTTCTTTATATGCCGGGTGAGCTTTTTATAGAATATCAACTCGCAGCCAAAGCCGAATTACCCAAACAGTTCGTTGCAATGGCAGCTTACGGAGACCTGGGCATGGGTTATATCGGCACTACCCAGGCATACGCAAAAGGCGGCTATGAAGTAAGCGAAAGAGCTTCGAGCGTGGCGCCCGAAGCGGAACCTGTATTAATGAAGGCAATTAAAAAGCTATTGCACCAGTAAAGCAATGTGATGAAGCAGAAACTAACGCATACGATCAGTTGCATTTTGGTGCTGAATATAGCATTTGCGCAAATGCCTTCGCCTGCATGGGTGCAGCAAACTGCAAATGCAAGCTGGCAGCCCAGGGATTCGCAGGGCGAAGTAGTATTTAAAAACAAGATGTGGATTTTGGGCGGCTGGTTCAATTCAAAAGAAGCGCCCCCGCGCGATGTTTGGAGTTCGGCAGATGGTAGCAACTGGAAGCTGGTTACACCGCAGGCGCCATGGGTGCACAGCGATCTTGCCATGAGCATTGTGTTTAAAAACAAAATGTGGATGATGGGCGGCTGGTACAATGGCCGCCTGCCCGGTCATTCGGCAAGTCACGAAGTGTGGTCTTCGAAAGACGGGAAGAAATGGAAACAGGAAACTGCTGCCGCTTCATGGTCGCCGCGCTTAGCCGCCGCCGTTGTTGAGTTTAAGGGAAAACTTTGGTTACTGGGTGGATCGGAAAACTATTACTTTGGCAACGCAAGCAGCCTTAAAAATGATGTTTGGTACAGCGATAACGGAAAGGAATGGAAACTTGCCACAAACAATGCAGGCTGGGCACCGAGGGCCTATCACCAGGCGGTAGTGTTACACGATAAGCTGTATGTGTTTGGAGGCGGAAACTATGTGCCTGAATACTTTGCCTGTAATGATGTGTGGAGTACGGAAGATGGCGTACATTGGACAAAGCTGGTTGACAAGGCTCCCTGGCATGAACGAATCTGGTTTTCTGCAGTAGTGTACCGCAACCGTATGTGGGTGATAGGCGGCTGGTCGAACAATCCGTATAAAAACTGGAGCGATGTATGGTATTCAGCAGATGGCAAACAATGGAGTCAGTATTCAGCTGCTCCGGCGTGGAAAGAGCGGCATGAACCTTCTGCCTTTGTATTTAAAGACAAAATCTGGATTGCCGGCGGTATGACGCCCCCGTTGGTAAACGACGTATGGTGGCTGCAGTTGCCGGCAAACTGGTAATAAACAATTGTTTTATTTTATGACATCTCAACAACAACCCTCTCATAACGATTCCCGGCGCAGGTTCCTGGCACAGGCGGGGTGGCTTGCGCTTGGCAGCTCATTGCCTTTTAATACAACATCCGCCGGGGAAATGAAACAGGAACGCATTATCGACATTCATCAGCATATTCACTACCATGCACGTACAGACGAAGATATGATTGCCCATCAAAAGGCAATGGGCGTTACCACCACTATACTGTTGCCTTCGGGACGGCCGGTTAACAGCGCGGCCACGCACCAGGGTGTTTCAAACGGGCTGCAGGCCCAGGCGGGCGGTAATGCAGAATGTTACCTGTTTGCCAAAGAACATAAAAAGAACTACCGGTTTGGTGTATGCGCGGTTCCAGATTTGCCAGATGCTGCCTACGAAATTGAAAAATACCTGAAGAAAGGCGCTGTTATTATTGGTGAATTGAAGTTTGGCGTGGAATGCGATTCGGCAGAAATGCAAAAGATCTATCAACTGGCGGAGTCATACAGCGTTCCCGTGCTCATCCATTTTCAGCATGGAATGTACAATTACGGATTTGAAAGATTTTATAAAATGCTGGAAAAATTTCCGCGCGTTAATTTTATAGGACATGCGCAAACCTGGTGGGCGAATATTGCGCAAAATCATCCCGATCAGTCAGTGTTGTATCCTAAGGGACCGGTTACTGCGGGAGGACTTACCGATAAATACCTGAGCGATTATCCCAACATGTTTGGCGATCTTTCTGCCGGTTCGGGGCTCAATGCGCTTACGCGGGACGAAGCGCATGCGAAAAGCTTTCTTGAAAAACACCAGGACAAATTGTTATATGGCAGCGACTGCCAGGATGTGGAAGGCACGGCAGCCTCCGGAAAATGTTCCGGCGCGGTAGACATCGCTACCATTCGCAGGCTGGCTCCATCGAAGAACATTGAAAGAAAGCTGCTGTATGAAAATGCAAAAAATTTATTTCGCTTGTAATAACGATTCAATGCTTTAACATGATGCGTAAAAAATCAATGATGATGAAATGTTTAGCCCCCGTTTTTTTAATCCTTGTATTTATATCCTGCAGCAAGCCTTCGCGGTATCCCGGACCGTTAACTCCTGACGAAGCGGTAAAGAGCTTCCAGTTTGCGGGAGATTTTAAGGCAGAAATCTTTGCCAGCGAACCGCTGGTAGTCGATCCCGTTAGTATGGAGTTTGATGAAGAAGGCAACGCGTATGTAGTTGGAATGCTCGACGCGTACAAGCCTGATTCTGTAAAAGGCAAGGGCAAAATAGTGCTGTTGAAAGATCTAAACGAAGACGGTCGCGCCGATACCGCTATTGTTTTTGCCGACAGCCTGCGCGAAGCATCGAGTATTTTACCCTGGCAAGGCGGTTTGCTCATTGCCGCTGCCCCCAATATCATGTTTTATAAAGACAACGATGGCGATGGCAGGGCAGACCAGCGCGAAACGCTGTTCACAGGCTTTTTTACCGGCAACGAAGAGGCGCAGATTACCAATCTTCGTTTTGGTGTAGACAACTGGATCTACGCCAACAATACGGGACAGGCTGGTGAAGTAACCTTTACGCGCAAGCCAGGTGCTCCCAGGCTGGTAATGAAGGGGAGCGATTTCAGGTTCAGGCTCGACAGAAATGAATTTGAACTGACCACCGGCCCCGGACAATTCGGACTGGCAATAGATGATTGGGGACATCGGTTCTTTACCACCAATTCCGTACACATACGCCAGGTGGTTATCCCTCGCCGTTATATCGACAGAAATCCTTTTCTTCCTTCCAGCCTTAAGTCTGCGGCAGTTAATATTTCAGATCATGAAACGCGCATGTACCAACTCACTGAAACGCCTTATTGGCGACAGGTAAGAACCGATCGTCGCAATAAAGACTACCAGGAAAATCATTTAGACCGCGTGGAATATGCAAGAGACCAGTTTACCGGCGCATCGGGCGGCACGTTTTACGGCGGTGATGCTTATGCGGGAGCATTGTATGGAAATATTTTTACGGCAGACGTATCCGGTAGTTTGGTGCACAGAGACATTTTATCCGATAACGATACACTTCCGTTTTATGTTGCCAGGCGGGCAGATGTTGAAAAGGAAAAAGAATTTATGGCAACAACCGACTCGTGGTTTCGTCCTGCAAATTTTTCGGTTGGACCTGATGGCCATTTGTATGTAATTGACATGTATCGTCAGCACATTGAAACGCCTATGTCAATCCCCGATGATCTGGAGACGGATATGGACTTTAATGCGGGAAACGATATGGGAAGGATCTACCGCATCGTTCCCAAAAATGCACCGGCAACCACCTTCAAAAAAATCAATATAAAAAATGTTCCTGTTACAGAATTGGTAACGCTCTTATCGCACAGCAACCAGTGGTGGCGTTTGCAGGCGCAAAGGTTATTGCTGGAGCGGCAGGATCAATCGGTTATTCCGCAGGTTAAACAATTGCTGGCACAAAGCAACGATGCCAGAACGCGTTTGCATGCATTGTATGTGCTGGAAGGATTGAACGCACTAGACGCAGCCATTATAAAAACGGCGCTTCGCGATAAAGGCGCAGGCGTTAGAGAAAATGCCGCCATATTAGCCGAACGCTTTCCCGACTGCCTGGATGCTTTGCTGCCGTTGACCGAAGACAGTTCTGTAAGAACTGCCTTCCAGGCAACATTGAGCATTGGTCAGTTTAAAGACAAGAAGGCAACTGCGGCCCTGGCAAAAACGGCGCTTACCCGCGCTGGAAACACGTGGTTTAAAACGGCTCTCCTGAGCAGTGAGGCCGGTTCTTCCCTGGCATTTTTAGAAGCGCTCAACCAGCTTTCATTTTTTAACCAGCCGGCCGACTGGAAAAAAGATTTTTGCAAAGATCTTTCAAAAACAATTGGCGCCAGAAACAACAAAGCAGAGGTAAACAGTGTAATTAATTTCATTCAGCAGCCGGCAATTGCAAAAGCACCGGAATTGCAAACCGACATGTTGCAGGGGTTAATCGGCGGACTGCAGGGGGCAGCGGAACTGAACGATGAAGTGAAAGCACAGCTAAAGCAACTTGCCGACAGCCAAACGAATGATCCGGCAACCTTGCTGCAGCGCATAAAACAAGTATACACCGGCATTGGCCAATAAAAATACATGTACAGATGACTGGAAAAGAATATTCACGCCGCCAATTTATGAAGCGTGCTTTTTTTAGCATAAGCCTCTCAGGCGCTGCCATATTGTTGCATAGCTGCGGGGGAGATAAGAAAAACGAGCCACCACCAAAAAAGGATACAGCAGCTCCGGCGGCGGGTACGGATCCCTGTAAGGACTTTACCGGGGTGCCGCAGGAAGAGATGGAAAAAAGAAAGAGCATGGGCTATGTCGACAAATCGCCGGTTCCGGAAAGTTCCTGCGGCAACTGCGGACTGTACATTCCCTTTTCAGAAAAAAGCCCGTGCGGCAAATGCCTGCTCTTTAAAGGCCCGGTATTGGCCGAAGGGCATTGCCTGCAATGGGTAGCCAAAACGCAGGCGGGATAAAATAACGGTATTTATGTTTTGGTAGTAACAGACAACTGTGATCTTCACCCGGCTACAAAGGCGTCAACCTCCAGCCGTCAGGGCGAGCCTGCGGCGAAGCCATCTGTAACGATCGGGGATTACTTAAGCACTTTTTTTATTGCCTTCAGCAATACCTGCTCTGCCTCCGGGGCTGTGCCCGATGCAAGACCGGTTGTTTCATAACCACCTTGCACATAGGCTTTTTTTGTTCCTATATACCCCGGGCCGTACTCTTCATACGCAGCAGTACAAACGTGGTCGCTTGGCCGCATTTTTTGTGCAGCGAGCTGGTATTCCACAAATAACTCACCCGGCAAATTGAGTAACCATATTTTTCCCAAACGGAGCGCAGAAACACTCACTTTTTGCCCGGCGGTACAGCGCTCATACCAGGCCAGCTTCTCGGCAGCAGCCATTTTATCTGGTTGCGATGCTGTTTTGCTCTTCAAAGTATCTTTCATAGCTGCTTCCACTATATTTTTGCCCAGCGGTAACTTTACGTATACGTTTCTCCAGGACAGGTCATCCTCTAAAAGCGAAGTTTTTTTTGTTTGCATCCAGGCATTTTGCATGGCGGTTTCCATCCGCTTTGCTAAAACAGCACGCATTTCTTCTGAACCATCATTATATTTTCCTGCAGTTATATTGCCGCCCGCTCCATCAAAATGAATATGTGGGATGCCGGTTTGTTCTTCGCGGTCATTACGTGCAATGCCAACAAATTCGCAGGTAACATCACCCTTTCCGTAATAGCTCTGCGGATGTGTGGCATAGTAGGTTAACACAGCTATTGGTTTTTCCTGGTTCCAAAAGCTTACACATTTTAACCAGGGATCAATGAGCCCTTCGGGCGCCGCGATGGCGGCCGGATCTTTTGTGCTGCTCCAGCGAATGATTTTTATTTTGCCATCTGCACCAGGTATTCGCCGGTTCGATGCTACCTTATCCACTTTTGCTTCACCAAAGCCAATGCTGGTAACAGGTTGTGCATTGATAACCGCTTCGGTAACGGTTTCGGCCACCCGCGAAATTGCCTTTAGTAAAAAAGCGGTGTCGAAAGGACTGTTGTTTACACTGTATTCATTTAATATCCTTGCCATGGTAAAATCGCAATGCACGCCATCGTGCTGGTGAAGCGCGTGTACAGATACACGATCAACAGTTGTATTGGCAGCTGCCGCTAACTTTTTTTGCCAAATCTCAAGCCCTTCATTAGCAATGCCAATCCAATCGACTGCACACAATACGATGGGCTTGCCTCCGGATACAAGCACAATTCCTTTCGCACTCAGTGGATTTACAATGGATCTTGCCGCAGCATCGGCAACGGGACTGCCTATAGGCGGAGTAACATCTGCGCTGAACACACCCACTTTTATTTGCTGGGCATAAGCAGCCTCAACACAGATGGTGCATAGCATCAACAAGGTGCAGATGCACCGGTGTACCCGGTATAGGCTCTTTCTTTTCATTTGTTTAAATATTTCGTAAAAGGTAGAAGGTTCAGGTTATAACGAATGGAATATTGTATACTGTGTTACAATCAATCAACCATAACGGGTAACAACAGGTCATTCCTTCTTCAGCCAGCTTTTATTTGGCAGCATGGTGAGTTCTACTCGCCTGAACAATATTTCTGCGCCTTCAGATTGTATCTGGATGCGACCTTTTGAGGGGAGCACATTCATTGCCCGGTTAACCAGTACGCCGTTGAGAAAAATGGAAATGTTATTTCCTTCAGCAACACATTCCATTTTATTCCATTCCCCTACCGGTTTTTCAACATCTTGCCTGCCGCGAAAATTGATTACATCGTCCCAGTCCGCATCTCTTCCCCACCAGTTAATGCGCCCTGTATGTATGGTAACCGGCTTGCCATTTTCTTTGAACAAATAACTGTTCTTTTGTTTTTCGTTTGCAACAGGGCAGGTAATGGCAAAGTCGTTGCTGCCATCACCCACTACCAGCATATCTCCCGTTCCTCCTTCAATAATCTGGCATTCGATGCCATGCATCCATGTGCCCGAGTAGCCTCCATCCATTCCTTTAGAATGCACCAGTATTCCGCCGTCTCTTGCATTCGTCAGTCGTGGTTCAAATGTCTTACCACCCCATTTGAATTCAACAAGGAGCGAGAAGTTTTCGTATTCGCTGTTTGTTGTGATGCAGCCCCATTCTTCGCCGGAGATATGAATAATGCCGTCTTTTACCACAAATACATTTTTGGGGTCCTTGTCTCGTCCACGACCTTTAATGAACGTGTACCAGCCATCCAGGTTTTTGCCATTAAACAGTGGAATGGTTTTATCGATTTCCCCGGCATGGGAGCGGCTTTGCGACCCGGTTTGAGGACGTATGCATATAAAAGATGCGAGCAGGGCCGCACAACCGAATAATAATTTAAGCATAATGATGGTTCATATATTTGAGTAGCGTAAATTCATTTAATGACTTTCCAGTTGGCCCAACCCATTTGGCAAAGAAACCAGGTATGCCAGCAGGTTCGACAATTCCTGCACATTTAATATTTTATCGAGCCCCGGCGGCATCATAGATACATTTTGAGATTCGATAGAAATGATTTCTGAACGCGCAATGTTTACGGAAGGTCCGGGACCGGTTGCTATCATAACGGCGTCGGGTAACTGCGCGGTGATGATACCGGTGTAACTGCCTGTTTTGGTGGTAATGCGCGAAGTTTCATGTTCGCATGCAAAGCTTGCGCTGGGATAAACGATTGCTTCCAGCAAGTCGTGTTTAGACCTGATTTCACCAATATTGGTGAGGTCTGGACCAAAACGTCCACCTTCGGCTGCCACAGCATGACAGGTAAAGCAAGTGGCTTTGCCAAAAAACAACTGCCGGCCTTCGCTCACATCGCCTCGTTTAAGCTGTGCCTCCAGTTGCTGCAATTGCGACAGCCTTGTTGCCTGCTGCGCCTGCAATGTTTTAATAAGTGGTTTGGCTGCACCCTGTACAGCAGCAGGAAATTCTTCCATCAGAGACTGAATATCGGGTAAAGACAAATTGTTCAACTGCGCGCCTGAACGGTTCAATGCCGCAATAAGCGCCAACCCCGCCGCTTCTGTTTTATTCCCTTTGAAAGTTTGTACCAGCCCAGGTAGCAGGAACACATCTGCGTTTGGAATTTGGTTCTTTGCCAATAGCACCAGTTGCCCGTCGGTTAATTCAGACTGTGTCAACAATCTCACGGCGGACTGTCGTACGGGAGCTTCGTACGAGGAATCTAAATATTGCTGCAGCGTTTGAAACTCTTTGTCTGAGAGCTTTTTTGCGGATCGTAACCTCGCGCTTAATGCCTTGATCCGGAATGCAACAGGTGTTTTAGTATCCTGAATAATTTGATTCAATACGCCATTCATAGCTTCCATGCGTCTCGATTCAATAAGGCTCATCACCTGCAGGCGAAGCTGATCGTTCGTTCCTTTCAATAAGTTTCCGAGAGGGTTTACCCACTGCCCCGGTATATCATTCAAATCGCTGCGCGCTATCACTCCCAATAAAAATATTTTCTTCGCAACAGAGGTAGCATTGCTGTTTAACTGGGTGCTTACAAAATCCTGGAGTAGTTCCTGGTGGCAAAACTTTTCCATGAGTTTGCTTAATGAATGCAGTGTGTTACCAGACGAATCCGCTTTATGAAACTGTGCACTGATAAATTGCACAACTTCGTCGCTCCAATCGGTATGGTGTAAAGCCACCCAGATACCCGTGTTGCGCAATACCGTATCGCTGCTGTTGAGAAATGCCGCTAACTGTTTTCTTTGCAATGGAGCAGCATCCATTTGGTCGAGCGCTATAAGCGCAGCTTTGCGTTTATAAACGGAGGAATCGCTCAATGCTTCGATGAGCGCTTGTGGTTTTCCTATGGTAATGAGCGCAAAGATGATTGCATGCTCCACGAAACGATCGCCTGGATTTGCAGCCGCACTTAACAAAGCGGGTACGGCTCTTTCATCCGCTATTTGCCCCAGCGCAGTAGCTGCCTGCCGGCGCACCGGCGCTTTGTCGTTTTGTACCAGCTCCATTAATTTATCAATTGCCTCTTTGTCTTTTGCTAATCCTATGGCTCTTATGGCACCGGTTCTAACGATGGCGCTTTCATCGTTCAGTGCATTGCGCACAGCTTCTTTTGCAGAGGCATGTTGTATACGCGAAAGCGCGAATACGGCTGCTACACGTTGTTCCTCATCCTTAAACAGCGGAAGCGCTTTTTTAAGCGCCCCGGCTGCGGTATCGCCTTTTAATATTATTTCTTCAATAGCATGGTCTCTCACTGTGGGCCTTTCATCCATCATATAATGCACCAGTTGCTCCACAGATGATTTTTTGAAATCTATTTTCTTTCCCCAGGCATCTTCAGTAACAGGTGTATCAATTTTGCGTATGCGATAGATACCGCCCAGCACGTCTGTTTTTGCTACTACCGAAAGCGGACAACCTGCCACAAACCACCCCCCGGTATTTACTACCAGTAAGCTCCCATCCGCATCCTGTAACACATCGGTAAGGTGTATATCTGCACTGTCTGATTGTACAAAAGGCTCATCGGTGGTGCGGAAGGTGGCACCATCCTGTGTAACAATATGCCGCATAATGCGACCAGTATTAAATTGGGCAGAAAACAAATTGCCATCAAATGCTTCCCCCAAGGCGTTTCCCCTGTAGCGCATCAGTCCCGCGTGCGATACGCGCGCTAACTTCGTCATCACCGGCATCAGTTCGCCTGTAAGTTTCAGATGGTCTTCTTCAATCGCCTCATGCGGTTTCGGATAAACACCGCCTTCCACCCAATGCATAATAGCATCCCGGAACCCTGCCTGCGGATCAGTAAAATAGGTCATTGTTCCCAGTGTCTCACCCGAAGGCATAAACGCTAATTCAACTGAATTGTCAAACCCGCCTCCGGCCAGCGATTCAAGTCCTGAACCATCGGGGCGACAGCGCCATATCCGGGCTCCTTTTCCTTTTAATGAATCTCCTTCTTTTGTTTTGATATTAAATCCGCGTCTTGCATCTGCCAGGTAAAGCCAGCCATCGGGTGCCACAAAGGGGCCGCTCAACGTTGCGGCATTGTGGTGCAATGTCCATCCGGTTAATACGGTATCCTTTTTGTCTGCCACGCCGTCACCATCTACATCTGTAAACCGCATCAGGTTGGGAGGAGCAGCTACAAATAAACTGCCCTGGTAAAAGGCGCCGCCCATGGGGTAGGGAATTTTGTCGGCGAATACTTTGCCTGTATCAAACACCCCGTCGCCGTTTTTATCTTCCAGCAGGCGAACCATAAAGGTGGGGTTGGATAAGACCTCCTCTGGTGAAGTTGTTTTTCCGCTGGATTCAACAACAAACAATCTCCCCTCATTATCAAAACTTGCGAACATGGGGTAAGATACCAACCCGGCACCTGCTACTTTTTCAATGGAATACCCTTCCGGTACGCGCAATCCATCTGTGTTGGCAGTTTGCTTTTTGCTGCAGCCGGTAAATAGCACCATCCATTCAAGCAGCAGGAAGGCAACCAGCCAGGCATGGGCAATATCTTTCTTTTTGTTTAATGGGGCCGCATTCAGCATAAGAAGAAAAGTTTATTGGTTTGTTGGCGTCCTGGTTTGCAGATCTTATTTACGGATGCATTCGCTAATAAATGCTGGTGTGTATCCATTGTCTTTAGCCCATTTAACCGCCATCATTACTTTGGCGCAATAGTCGGGCTGATAGTTGTGGTAATAATCGTAAAAGTATTGCTCATGCACCAGCAGGTCCACATAGGGCGGTTTGCGCGATTCCTTTTCGTATTGATCGAGATAAGGAATAACCTGGGCTGATTTTTTGGTATCTATAATAATGCTGCTTTTGATAAAGGTGATGCCTTCTTTATTGTCTCTCCACAAAAATCTTTTGTTCATGTGCCTTCGTTGGTCAACATCCAGGTAATAGGAGCAGGGAGGCAGGTCATTATCTACATTAAAATCGCATAACTGTCCCCAATACCCGCAATCTCTTAATGCTCTTGAAACATCCACGGGCACCTCGCCCCAATGCAGCGTGGTAATGGGCGATACCAACTGGTGCCCGGCAAAACGTTTTATTTGTTCTATCACTGCGGCGCATTCTTTTTTTACCTGCGCATAACCGGCATGTTTGTAAGGGTTGTCTGGCATTTCTGCCTTTGCATGAAAGCTCAATTGTAACCAGCTGGCATTTGCCACCCATTCGCTTTTGAACTTATCCGTCATTTGAGAAAGATCAAATCCCTCTGTTTCATAAAAGATATTGATATGCACTTTGGTGCCATGTGTTTCATGCACCTGTTTCAAAAAGCTAAGAAACGGATCGTCGAATATAGATGAATAAACAGCAGCGTTAAGATGAATGTTTTTTAAAAACCAGATGGCATCGTCTATCGAAAGCCGGTATTTATTCGCCAGGTCTTTATACCAGTAAACCGTGATGTTTTTTTTAGCGCCCGATTTTTCGTTTGTTATTTCGAGGGCATTTTTAAATGGGGTAAGACTAGCCGTTGCAATGAAATTGCCTTCGGTTTTTTGTGCGGGCACGCCGTTTACCGAGAGTACACTATCAGCCGGAGCAGCAATTTTAACCTGCGTTTTAAATAACGAACCGGTTGTTACGCCATCGTGCATGTGCAGTATATCTCCATCTACCGGACTAATAAATTGCATATCAGCGGCATCGGCAGCCCATCCGGAAAATGCAGGCGATCTTGTTAATAAGCCAACCCCTAACGCTGCGTGGTGCTTAATAAAAATGCGTCGAGAATACATAGCACTACATTTATTTTTGTTTCGGTTTCCGCCTCACCCAATACCCGGTTCATTAATTGTTTGCAGTAACGTTGCCGATGGCCGTGTGTAAATTCTTATGCGATGCATTGATAACATAGGGCACCTGCTCCCTGTCTCGTTAAGGCCGGTTCCCCGGCATTCGCTACCCTGGGGTGTAATTCTGGTAGTGTTATGGCCAAAGTGCTGATAGTTCAGGCAAATTAAACTAAAATTCTGATGAATGGCTATCGACTAAAATCATATTTTTCAAATGCGGGTAGTCGTAACGGAGAGTTAAGTGTGAATTTACTGTACCGTATAATCCCTGGCAGCCACTTCCGATAACCTGAAATAGCCATAAGCGAAGTTGGCGAAATGAGTCTGGTTAATGATATTTCCTCTTACTGATCCCGGTGTTGTTTGAAACGGACCGCTGTCAGCCCCGGATGCTGCCAGCAATTTTCTGAAATAGTCGTAATACCTCCCGGAGATTCCATACAGCCGGATATTTATTACATCACCAACTTTCAAATCCTTATCAGAAAAATATTCCTGCATCAGGTTACCCTGATTGTTCAGGTCATCCTGCGCTTTATAATCCGGGAAGGTAGATACAGGCGATAGAATACGGTGCAGATAGTGATTTACCTCATCGCCATTATCCCGGTAGTAATAGGTGATCTCCACTTCATCGCCACCAAATCCCCCCGCATTATTCTGTTCAATATTTTGTTCAATATCCGGTACCCCTATACAAGTTTCGGTTGCGGTGTATATCTCCCCATTCAAAACCACTTTTAACGTATAGGTCTCGCTGATGACCGGCTGGAAGTTGGAGCAGCTATATTCCCCCGTACCGGGATCTTCTATAAAATTAAAAATGGCACCTGCCGAATTGGTTATAACAATAGCAGCTCCCGAAACGGTTGGAAACTCCGCGCTGTAATAGCCGGTGGTTGTAGAGAGCTTGATCTTCTGCTCGTTTCCCGCCGTACCTTTTACCCAATCAATGGATGCGTCGATGACCAGTTTGGGGGCGGTAGTCTCTAAATCTACGTCCACCACTTTTGTACAGGACAGCAGCAAAAAACAAGACGAAACAACCAGGTATTGAAGTGTACTCTTCATTTTTTTTTGAGAATTAAAATTTGAAATTGTAAGTCACGCCCGGAATGATGCCGAAGATCGATATCCGCTTTGCTTCACTCAACCCTGTTTCCCTGTTTTGCTCGAACATAAGCGATGCGGCGTTGTTTCTGCCGTAAACATTGTAAATGCTGAATACCCATTCACCTTTCCACCTCTTCTTGCTGTTGGGCTTGGGGGTGTAGGTTGCCGACAGATCTAAATGATGATAAGCCGGAAGCGAGTTGGCATTTCGCTCTCCGTAGTTTGCAATCGTAATTCCCTGGTACTGGTATTTGCCAATGGGGTAAGTGGCGGCTTTCCCTGTCTGGTAAGTAAAAATGCCGCCAAAGTTCCATTTTTTCGACAGTTGATAAGCAGCCGTTATGGAAAGGTTGTGCGTTTTATCGTAATTGGCACGGTACCATTCGCCGTTGTTAATGCCAGGCTCTTCGGCGTTCCTTCCCGGCGTGCGCTGCTCCGCTTTGGATAGCGTGTAAGAAAGCCAGCCCGTTAGCTTCCCGGTATTCTTTTTCAGCATCACCTCCAGTCCGTAAGCCCTTGCCTCCCCGTTCAGCAATACCTGTTCTATGGCTTTGTGGGCAATCAGTTCGGCGCCGTCAATATAATCTGCTTTGTTTTTAATTTTCTTGTAAAAAGCTTCTGTTTCCAGGGAATATTTTCCGTCGTTGAAGTTTCTGAAATAGCCCAATGCCACCTGGTCAAGAATTTCGGGTTTCAGATACTGGTCGCTCGGCGCCCAGATATCGAGTGGAGAAACGGAAGCTGTATTGGAAATTAAATGGATATACTGGCTCATCCGGTTATAACTCGCCTTAATAGATTGGTCGTCATTAATGGCATAAGAAACAGCCAGGCGAGGTTCTAAATTTCCAAAATCAATAATCCTTTTATTTTTATTGTAGTGTGTGATGCCGGTAGGCGTTCCTTCCTCATAAATTTGCAACCCGGGGTTGAAAACAACTGCCTGGTCATTGGCATACACATTTACTTCCTGTGCCCCTAACCGTTGAAAATGGCTATACCGCAGTCCATAATTCAACGATAATTTATCCGTGAGCTTTTGCTCGGCACTGATATACAATGCATTTTCCCAGGCGTATTTTTTTTCAATCTGGTCGGCATTGACCGGCGATGTGGCATCCATCGGTTTTATGGTGCCGGGGTTGAACTGGTAGTAGATGGAGTTGATGCCGTAATTCAAAACCAGCTTATCCGACAGATGGTGGCTTACATTGTATTTAAGATTATAATTACGAATGTCCGACTCCCAGTCTATGCCAACATATTTTATCTTCAGCCCATAATTGTACTTACTGTAAATAACCGATGCATTGGAAAAAAGCTTCTCGGAAAAAATATGATTCCACCGAAGATTAAAGAATGTGTTTGAATAATCGTTGCGGAAGAAATTGCTGAAATCCATTTTATCCTTACCAAAATATCCTGAAAGAAAAACCCGGTTATTGTCATTGAGCTTATAATTCAGCTTGGCATTCAGGTCGTAAAAAGAAACAGCATTGGGGTTGTCTGCCAGCTTCAGGAACAAATGAGCATAAGAAGCACGACCGGCAACCACGAACGAGCCCTTATCTTTTACAATGGGACCTTCTGCCAACAGCCTGCCCGATACCGCCCCAATACCCCCCGTGATGTGATATTCTTTATTGTTCCCTTCCTTTTGATAAATGTCCAGAACAGCCGAAGTGCGCCCGCCGAAACTGGCGGGTATTCCCCCTTTATACAATTTCAGATCTTTAATTACATCCGCATTAAAAACCGATAAAAAACCAAACAGGTGAGAGGTGTTGTACACAACGGCTTCATCCAGCAGTATCAGGTTGCCGTCAACCGAACCACCCCTTACGTTAAAGCCTGTTGCACCTTCCTGCGCATTGGAAACTCCCGGAAGCTGCAGCACAGCTTTCAAAATATCAGTCTCGCCCATTACTGCCGGCATTTTTTTGATGGTGGAGATAGAGAGTTTGTTCACACTCATTTCCGGCTTTCGGATGTCGGTTGCAGAACTATTGTATTTTATCACTACTTCATCTAAAGTTTTGCTTTTTTCAAGCATCGAAAAATCTTTCCTGGTATTTTCCGTCAGAGAGATCGGTTCTTCAGTATTTTCAAATCCTACATAACTGATAACGATGGTATATGCCCCTTTGGGCAAAGTGATAGAATAAAAGCCATACGCATTGGTAACTGTTGATACTTTTGCCTGAGGAATGAAAATGCTCGCACCGATAATTGTTTCGTTATTGGAGGTGTTAACCACTGTTCCACTCAGCGTAAATTTTTCCTGCGGGTATGCCGCGAACGAAATCATCACAAACAGCAGCGCACAAAAGATCCTGTATTTCACCATAGAATGTAAGATTGAATATTATTCCGGTGGCTAAACTATTTCTTTGCAACACTGCTTTTATTTGAATTATACCAAATCGGGCATCTTTTATAGCAAAGTATGCGGGGGTACTACAAAATATATGGCAACTATAATGAGAAAGAATTGCACAGCAACATAAAGAATGGCAGCCAGCGTTCGGAACTTTGCAAAACGCTACCTGTTTTCAGCAGGTTTCAGCTCCGTTGTTGGGGTGTTGTACAGGGCTTTGGTGCGTGCTTCATCAACAATTTGGGTGGGTGCTGTTATAATTAGCGGCTCCGCTTCTGTTTGGTACGCCGCCCACATTATCCGTGCTGCATACCAACAACGGCGAGGAAACTATTCGTGATTCGTGAGACACGAACCACGGCGGCGAGCGGGTGGTTTATGTTTTGGTAGCAACAGACAACTGTAGTCTTCACCCGGCTACAAAGGCGTCAACCCCCTGCCGTCATGGCGAGCCTTCGGCGAAGCCATCTTCCCCATCCAAAAGAGAACGAGTGCCGCAGGCACGACATTGTTCTTAAGTTGGCGGCTATGTGCTTCACCAACAACAATTAGAACATTATCCGTGGTGCATACCAACAATGGCTCGGCAGCTTTTTAATAATGCTTCCGGCTTTCGTATAAAAAACACACAGTTTCGTATAAAAGCAAATCGGATCGTGGCTTTAAATGTTAAGTTTGCTCTATACAGCTTAATAATGAATGATTTTACTCATCGGCAGCCTGTTAGCGAAAACGTGCTTTTCCGTTTCCTCGTCTCGCCTGAACGCAGGGTATTCCGGCATCTGCTGCTTGTTGTATTTATAGGTGTTGTACTGTACAATAGCGCTGCCGTCATTGAAAGCCCCACAACGATATTTGTATACTTTGTTACGATATTCTATCTGAACATGTACGTGCTGGCGCCAAAGCTTCTCTTCAGGAATAAAAATATTGAATATTGCTTATCCGTGATCGGCATCCTTGTTATAGCGGCAACAGGTGGCTATTTTTTCAATCCTTTTAACGGGAAACACGGACTGAATATCCCACTTTTTTCTTTCCTCACTGTACTGCTGTTAGCGGCTTCCTCTTCCATAAAACTGTTTCAGAAGGGAATGATGGACAAGCAATTGATCTACGAACTGGAACAGTCGAAAACTTATGCCGAACTGGAGCAATTGAAAAACCAGATCAACCCGCATTTTTTATTTAATATGCTGAACAATGCCAATGTACTAACGAAGAAAGATCCCCAAAAAGCTTCGCAGGTTTTAATGAAGCTGAGCGATTTATTGCGTTACCAACTGTATGACAGTGCCAGAGAGAAGGTGCTCCTGACCTCGGACATCCATTTCCTGGAAGATTTTTTAAACCTGGAAAAAGTGAGGCGGGATAGTTTCGATTTCCTCATCTCAAAAGAGGGCGATCTGAGCGGCGTGCAAATTCCTCCTTTGCTCTTTATTTCGTTTGTTGAAAATGCTGTAAAGCATAACAACGATGCTACAAAATCGTCTTATGTACACCTGTATTTCGATGTAAGGAACGATGAGCTTTTCTTTAAATGCATCAACTCCAAACCCATGCTTCAATCCTTTAATAATACCGGCGGATTGGGTTTAGCAAATATCAAACGGCGACTGGAGCTTTTATTCCCGGCAACCCATCGTTTAACTATCGGGGATGATCCGGAAAAATATTGCGTAACCTTAACCATAAAGCTGGGATCTGCATAGAAATTTCGTTATATAGTAAAGCAAAGCGTATAAAATTATGAACTGTATTATTATAGACGATGAACCATTGGCGAGAGACGCCATAGAGATGTTGGTTAACCAAACTGATAATTTAGACTTAATCGGTTCGTTCAACAGCCCCGAAACCGCCACAAATTTCATTAAAAGCAATAGAGTTGAATTGATCTTCCTTGACATACAAATGCCGGGAATTAACGGGATAGAATTTGCCCGGACCATTCCCAAAGAAACATTTGTGATTTTTACAACCGCCTATTCTGAATTTGCTGCCGACAGTTACGAAGTAGACGCAATTGACTACCTGATAAAACCCGTAAAATCAGAGCGTTTTCAAAAGGCTGTTGAAAAAGCCCACAGCTACGCCAAATTATTTAAAGCAGATTACGCCAATAACAACATCGAACAGGTAGCAGACGATTTTTTCTTTGTAAAAGCAGACCGGAGAATTTTTAAAGTGTATTTCAATGACCTGCTGTTTATCCAGGGTTTAAAAGATTATGTTGTAATGCACAGCGAAAATCAGAAAGTAATTACAGCAATGAATATCAAAACCATTTACGACCAGTTACCAAAGGAAAAGTTTGTGCGTGTAAGCAAATCCTATATCATCAACGTTACACACATCAACTCCGTTGATAATAACACGGTGTATATTGGCGCAAATGAAATTCCTATTGGCAATATTTACAGAGATTTCTTTTTCAACGAGTTTGTAGCGAAAAAGATTGTGGGGAGGTAAAAACGTATTTCCCTGCCGTAATAAGAAAAAGCTGTTTGGATTCGGTGTTATTGTGCAAAAAACGGCTTTAATCAATTTTCAAGGGTGGGCCAACAACCTGCATGTCATGATCGGCAAATGCTTTTGCTATTTCTTCTTTCGTTGGAGGAGCAGTCCACTTGTCGGTAACCGCAAAAAAATCTTCCATTTTCCCGGCAGGGAGGTAAGATACAATCATCTTTCCTTTTTCTGTAAGCTGAATAAATGCATGCTGCACTTTTCGGGGAAGAAAAATAGAGTCGCCGGGTTTCATTTGATATTTATCTTCTCCAACCTGGAAAAGATATTCGCCTTCCACAACATAAAACCATTCATCCTGGCTTGAATGAATATGCAGAGGCGGCCCACCTTTCGGTGTTAAGCCCGTTTGCTCAAAAACAGCAAGATCATTTTCCGTGTCTTTGCCGGATATCTTGATGTCGAGTGTATTTAAAGTAATACCCTTCATTTTGTAATGAACACCAAACCTCGCCTCACCAGAAGCAACCTTAAATCCGCGGTCGTTCCGCGCAGCCATTAAAGACATGATTTTGGAAAATGCTTTAATCGGAATTGCTGCAAGCGTTGTGAGTATAAATTTTTTGCGTTGCATTCCTGTTGCAAATTTGTAAAGTGTTGAGTGTAGAAGTTACGATGTTTAATCAGCTGGAGGAGAAAATATCCGGTGCGATGCTTGAAATTGGCAGCTCAAACAAATCCAGGCTTAACTTTCGCTGTAACGTAGCCTAAATTACAAAAGAATCTACAATTCCAACATGGGTGCCGCTTTCTTTAATTGCCGGTAGAAAAAAGGGAAGCTTTCAAATTACGCTGCACAAAGGCGAACGGTTGATGAACAGTTGCGTAACGCCGCAACCTGTATGTTAGCATTGCATGGCCGCTGGTTTGTACCGGGGACGATATTTCCGCAGCTGCGCATTATTTTATATGCATTTCGTTCATTATCTCCCCGGCCAGGGTTGAAAAAAGGCTTGGCTTCATATTATAGGTATATCAAACAAAAAATAAAGCGATGAGAGCAGCAGTATATCACAAACCAGGAGACATAAGGGTCGATAATGTTGAAGATCCGCAAATTGAGCAACCAGATGATATTATTTTAAGGGTTACCTCCACTGCCATCTGCGGATCGGATCTGCACATATACGATGGATTTGTTCCCCAGTTGCGGAACGAGGTGCTTGGACATGAATTTATGGGTATTGTTGAAGAAACCGGCCCGGGCGTAAAGAAATTGAAAAAAGGAGACAGGGTAGTAGTGCCCTTTTCAATTGCCTGTGGTCGCTGCTTTTTTTGTATGCAGGGGTATCATGCCAACTGCCAGCACAGTAATCCTGAGCATTATGGTCCCGAAGGCGATTTGCTGAAAGGCAAAGGCGGCGGCATGTTCGGTTATACAGATCTGTATGGTGGATACAATGGCGGACAGGCGGAGTATGTGCGCGTGCCTATGGCCAACGCGGGGCCGGTTATTATACCAGATGAGTTTACCGACGAACAGGTACTTTTTTTAACCGATATTTTTCCCACCGGCTGGTCAGCAGCCAAATGGGGAAAAGTGAAGGAGGGAGACAGTGTTGTGATTTTTGGAAGTGGCCCGGTTGGGCTGATGGCGCAAAAAGCGGCATGGCTTAACGGAGCTGCGCGTGTAATAGCGGTAGATCCCCTTGAGTACCGGCTCGAAAAAGCAAGGAGAATCAATAAGGTTGAAACCATCAATTCCAACGATGAATATTTGCTTGGCAAAATACGCGATATGACCGATGGCAGGGGGGCAGACGTTGCGATAGATGCGGTAGGCATGGAGGCTAACCGGAATTTCCTGGAAAAAACCAAGGCTTTGATCAATCTGGAAAAAGGAACAATGAAAGTAATTGAGCTTTGTACCGAAGCGGTAAGACGAAGCGGCACCATTGCAGTTGTAGGCGTTTACGCGAGTCCTTACGATAATTTTCCTGTGCACAGAATATTTGATAAAGGACTGATCATGCAATTTGGCCAGGCGCAGGTTCATCTTTACATCGATCAATGTTTTGACCTGGTAAGAAAAAACAAAGTGCAGCTCGATGATGTCATTACGCACAGGTTGCCGTTGGAAAAAATTGCAGAAGGATATGACATGTTTAAACACAAAACAGATGACTGCGTGAAAGTAGTATTAACTCCGTAAAACAATGTATGTATGAACGAGATAACCAATCTGGAAGAATTATTTTATCATGAACTGCAGGTGTTGTGGAGCGCCGAATCGATGCTGACAGACATGATGCCGCTATTAATTGAAAAGGCTACCGACCCGGGATTGAAAAAAGCTTTATCTGCCCACCTGGCTGAAACCCGCGAGCATAAAGTGGTGCTTGAATTTATTTGTAAAGAACTGCGGATAGATGTTGAGGGAGATTTTAACCCGGGTATAAAAGGGATTATTGAAGAAGCCAACATGGTATTATCAAAGAGAACCACTCCTGAGGGGCTTGATGCAGCCATCATTGCAGGATCTCAAAAAGTGGAGCACTACGAAATATCAGGTTATGGTTCTGCTGCGTATTATGCGGAGATGCTTGGCTACCACGGGTTCGCAAAGCGCCTGCGTTTAACGCTCGAAGAAGAGCAGCAGGCAGACACCAAATTAAATTTCATTGCTAAAACTTTGGTCAACAGCAAAGCCATGCCTAAAGATATGGTGGCATAGCGCAACGTAAAAAATGGCGCTATGCCGTATGTCTGTTTGCAATTGTAGTTGTTAAACCATTTGACCATCCAGTTTAAAGGTTTGCAACCAGCACTGCTGTCTGTCCCGCCCGGGACTGAGCGCCTGCATTGCCAAAATTTCATTTATCCTGTCCCGATAAAATGCATTTTTTTCAGAAAAATGTCAGAATTGCCTGATGAGCAGCAAAACTTTTTCGCTGGCACAGGTCTTGAAAACGCATTTTCAACAGGCAGTAACAAAAAAGTTTGTGTAATAGTCGTTATGACTTTGTTTTTAACCCATTCAAAATCATTTATTATGACAAACAGTGTAACAGCCAAACCACTTCATGACAGGATCATTGTAAAACCTGCTTCCGCAGACCAAAAAACGGCGGGTGGTATCATTATTCCGGACACGGCCCAGGAAAAACCGCAACGCGGCACCGTTGTAGCCGCCGGTCCTGGTAAAAAGGACGAACCGGTTACCGTAAAGAGCGGCGATACGGTACTATACGGAAAATATTCAGGAACAGACATCCGGATCGACGGAGAAGATCTTCTTATTATGCGTGAGTCTGATATTTTAGCCATACTCTGAGTTATTATTTTATTCCAACTTTATTGACACTGCTTTTTGAACTGCCTGTAAGCTGATGTAAACCTTTTTAAATTTTAATAATTATGGCAAAGCAACTTTCATTTGACCTGAATGCAAGAAAAAAAATGAAAAAAGGCGTTGACGCACTCGCCAATGCCGTAAAGGTTACTTTGGGCCCCAAAGGCCGCAATGTAGTTATTGAAAAAAAGTTTGGGGCGCCTGCCATCACGAAAGATGGTGTTACCGTGGCAAAAGAAATTGAACTGGAAGATCCGCTGGAAAATATGGGTGCTCAAATGGTAAAGGAGGTGGCTTCTAAAACCGCAGACATTGCCGGCGACGGAACCACCACTGCCACCGTTTTGGCACAGGCTATCATTACTGAAGGGCTTAAAAATGTTGCCGCCGGAGCCAACCCGATGGACTTAAAAAGAGGCATTGATAAAGCGGTGGCAAAAGTAACCGAATCTCTTAAAAGCCAGAGCCAGCCGGTAGGTACCGACAGTAACAAAATTCAACAGGTAGCTGCCATTTCTGCCAATAACGATGAAGCTATCGGTAAGCTGATTGCAGACGCTTTTGCCAAGGTAGGCAAAGATGGTGTTATTACCGTGGAAGAAGCGAAGGGCACCGAAACAGGTATTGAGATTGTGGAAGGCATGCAGTTCGACAGGGGGTATATTTCGCCCTACTTTGTAACCAATACGGAGAAGATGCAGGCAGAACTGGAAAAGCCCTACCTGCTTATTTACGACAAGAAAGTGAGTGTGATGAAGGACATCCTGCCCCTTCTTGAAAAAACTTCGCAGCAGGGCGCTCCATTGCTGATTATAGCCGAGGATATAGAGGGAGAGGCGCTTGCCACCCTTATTGTAAATAAACTGCGCGGCACCTTAAAAGTGGCGGCTGTTAAAGCGCCGGGCTTTGGCGACAGAAGAAAAGAAATGCTGCAGGATATTGCCGTGCTTACCGGTGGTACGGTGATCAGCGAAGAAATGGGATATAAGCTGGAAACCATTGATATCAACAGTTTGGGACGCGCCGAAAGCGTAGTAATTGATAAGGACAATACCACCATCGTAGATGGCAAAGGCAATAAAGCCGATATACTGGGCCGCGTTCACCAGATCAAAGCGCAGATTGAAACAACGACCTCAGACTATGACAAAGAAAAACTGCAGGAACGCCTGGCTAAACTGAGTGGCGGCGTAGCCGTGCTGCAGGTAGGCGCTGCAACCGAGGTGGAAATGAAAGAAAAGAAAGACCGGGTTGATGATGCTTTACATGCAACACGGGCTGCGGTTGAAGAAGGCATTGTTCCGGGCGGAGGTACTGCCTTCATACGGGCTATTAACGCACTCGAATCGCTGAAGCTTGAAAATGCGGACCAGCAAATTGGTGTCAACATCGTTAAACGTGCCCTTGAAGAACCGCTTCGCCAGATTGTAACCAATGCGGGCATTGAAGGGTCTGTAGTGGTGCAGAAAGTAAAAGAAGGCAGCGGCGATTTTGGTTTCAACGCACATTCAGAAACGTATGAGTCCATGCTTGCAGGCGGGGTGATCGATCCCACCAAGGTATCGCGTATTGCATTGGAAAATGCTGCTTCGATTGCCGGGCTGCTGCTAACTACAGAATGCGTTGTGGCAGATAAACCAAAGAAAGAAAACGCTGCCGCCGGCGCACCCGCCATGGCCGATATGGAGTATTAAAAGCGCCATAACATGCTTTATTCTTTAACCAGCTAAATACAATTGCCATGAAAACAGTATTAAGGAAACTCGACCAGACACTGGCAAAGCCGCTCAGGAAATGGGTGAATCAGTTCTTCAATAAAAGAAATGACGACGATCCTTTCGGGAACAACCCGTGCATCATCCTTTAACTTTTCGTTGCTGAACTGACTTTACTGTGTGGCAAATATTTTCAATCATCTTTTATTAAACTATAAAAAGGAGGCGTTATGACCAACATGGTTCAAACAAACAACAGGCGTCAACCTGCCGGTTTGGGAAACGTGGTTGACCAGGTTTTTCAAAACACCCTCTCCAGGATTTTTGATGACAGCTTCTGGGGCTTCGACGGCAATATTCAGGATGCCAAACGGGTGCCTGTTAACATCCGGGAAACCGAAAACAGCTATGAAATGGAGCTCGTTGCTCCCGGACTGCAAAAACAGGATTTTAACCTCCAGGTATCGGGAAATCTCCTGACGGTGTCTTTCGAAGAAAAGCAGGAGCAAAAAGAACAAAATGATCAGCAGGCATGGGTACGCCGGGAATTTTTCAGGCAGCCTTTCACCCGCAGTTTCACCCTCGACGACACGATAGATGTTAACCGGATTGAAGCTCGTTATGAAAACGGCATCCTGTATCTCGCGTTGCCCAAAAACGAAAAAGCAAAAAACCTTTCCCGCACTATTACGATTGAGTAATCTCCTGCGAAGTGTGTTCTGAAGAGGGCTGATGAAGCCCTCTTTTTTTGGTCATACTTTTTTTAAAACGACTTTGCGGTATCGGAGGGCAGGAACATCGGGTTTAAAACTTTCTTTGTGCAATTTCTTTGCAATTGCGTCTCATGCGAAACCGTAACAATGACCAAAGGCTCGCCTCTATTTAAAAAGATCTTCTCTTGTTTGGCTGCTTCACTCACAATGGCGGCATTGCTACTTATGCTTGGCAACAGCGGTACGCTTGCCTGGTTTCCCCCAATACTTGTATTCTCTTTAGTCGGCGGATGCCTCCTCTGTGGTTTGGTTTATCCCTTTGTATGGCATTACCTCGAGAAAAAGCAGCGTATTAATTCTTGTAGCATCTACCGGTTTTTAAATTCCCTGGTTAGGTATACCATCGCTTTTAATTTAGCAGCATTTGGCTGGAAGAAAATATTCGGTCTTCAGTTTGTGGTGCCTGCCGCCATTGCAGAAAAACCAATGAATCAACAAAGCGGCGAGTGGCTTACATGGTTTTATTTCGGTTTTTCACAAACATATGGACTGCTGCTTGCCGGTGTACAGCTGGTGGGGGCGTATTTGCTCCTGTTTCGCAAAACAATGTTATTAGCTGCAATCATCTTATTTGTGTTTATGTTCAATCTTACTTTGATTAATTTCTTTTATCAAATGAATGCCGGAGCAATAGTGCAATCGCTGCTATTATCCATTGGCCTGCTCTACTTAATTTTGCCAGATTACGCAAGACTCAAATATTTTTTCCTGCAATCATTACCCAATATTCCAGGCTTTAGCGCTACAAATAGGGTTACCAGGAATTTAATCAGGCTGTCAGCCATTGTGTTATCCCTTCTTTTCACGCTCTATTTAAAAGGCCTTGTGCATTAACGGGGTCGTATATACTTTGCCAACGCAGGAAAATCAAACGGAGGCTCCGGTTGGTAAAACGATTGTGCGGTGAACCTGCCAGCAATATCGATCGGAAAAACAACCCTCAAACGCAAGCTTCAGCTTTAACACTTATACGTGCAAACAAGGGGCTTCTGTTTCCCGTGGTCTGGTATTTGAAGTAAACAGCAGGTTGATGCTATTGCAATAAAGCATGGCCTGGAGGAGCCGAAAATGAACTTCCCCGTACGTAACCAATTGATCACCTTTTACCCTTATTTTTAGCTGTTCGGATCAGGCAGCCACAACAAAGCAATAGATGCGTTACGGAAGGGAAGGTTTGGCTGGATAAAGCGATTCACCGGATGAGAGACAGAGAACCAGATAATACAAAAGCGGTTGGATTAAAGACGGGTATTTTATATAACACTTTCGCCCAATCGGATTCGTGGCAAAAAAGTGAGCGTGAATTAATAACTTCATAAGCGATGAGTGATTTTTTTATAGCAGGGATAGGGGCATCGAGCGGGGGCCTCCAGGCTCTACAGGCATTTTTTGAAGCCACCCCGGCCGATTCTGGTATTGCATATGTGGTTATCTTACATCTTTCGCCCAATTACGATAGCGAATTGGCCCAGGTATTACAAAGGGCAACGGCAATGCCGGTTACACAGGTTACAACCAGAACGCGTCTGCAGGCAAATCACGTCTACGTCATAGCGCCCGATAAACATCTTACAATGGAAGATGACTATATTGTTGTTAGCCCAAACATTGATCTGGCAGAGCGCCGTGCCCCCGTTGATATTTTCTTTCGCTCACTGGCTGAGTTGCACAAAAGCCGTGCAATTGCCATTGTGCTCAGCGGCTCCGGCGCCAATGGCTCCATGGGGTTAAAGCGCATTAAGGAGCGGGGCGGTGCAGTATTTGTACAAAATCCCCGCGAGGCTGAATTTAATGAAATGCCGCGCAATGCGATCGCTACTGAACTGGTGGATGAGGTTTTAAACGTGGCAGACATTCCGGCCCGGCTCATCGCGTACCGCCATTCGCTTGGAACGATCCATATTCCCGAAGCAGCGAAGAACCGTGAAGACAATGACCAAAAGGCGTTGCGTGTGGTATTAACCGAACTGCGCCTGCGTACAGGACACGATTTTGTTAATTATAAACGCCCAACTTTGCTGCGGCGCATTGAGCGTCGAATTCATGTACGTGGTTTGCCGGATTTACCTGCATATGCTGCCTTTATCAGCCAGCATCCTGAAGAAACGCATTCCCTGCTCAAGGATCTGCTGATTTCTGTAACCAATTTTTTCCGTGATAAAACGCCTTTTGAAGTGCTGGAGAAGACCGTTCTTCCGGAACTGTTGAAAGCTAAAACAGGCGGAGACCATTTGCGCGTATGGGTAGCTGGTTGCGCAACAGGGGAGGAGGCCTATAGCATCGCCATGATCTGCGCCGAGCTTACTGTTGGTATGGTAGACGCGCCGAAGATTCAGATTTTTGCTACCGATATTGACGAAGCTGCTATTGCTGCAGCCCGCGAAGGATTTTATACTTTAAACGATGCAGCCGACATACCGCATGAGTGGCTGGCCCGTTATTTTACACAGGAAGAGGCGGGCTATCGTGTGCGGCGGGAATTGCGTGAAACCATTTTGTTCGCCCAGCATAACTTTATCAAAGACTCACCTTTCTCCCGCATCGACCTGGTGAGTTGCCGCAATGTGCTGATCTATCTTAACCGTGCTGCACAAGAAAGGGTTTTTGAGACTTTCCATTTTGCGTTGAAGGCGGGTGGGTTCTTACTCCTGGGAGCTTCGGAGAGTGTGGAGGGAGCCAGTGAACTGTTCAGTATTTATAACCGGGAGCAGCATATCTGGCGCGCCCGGCAGGTTGAAACTAAAAATATCCTTGTTCCCGAACATGTACCGCACATGGAGCTGCCGCAACTACCGGTGAAAACCTCATTGCGGCCGCTACCGCAGGAACGGACATCAACAGGCGAATTACACCAGCAACTGGTTGAACTTTACGCGCCGCCCTCCATTATCGTTAATGAGGAATATGACATCCTGCATATTAGTGAACGGGCTGGTAAATACCTGAGGTTTGCGGGTGGAGAGCCTACTCAAAACCTGATCAAAGTTATACACGATGAGCTTCGATCCGAGCTGCGCAGTGTGCTTTACCAGGCCACTCAACATAAAATGCAAGCCAGCGCTTTAGACCTGAAAGTGCGGTTAGATGATTATACCGAAAACCTGAATATTCATGTACGTCCGGCGCCAGACAGCACCAACGGCGCTTTACAAGGTCTTATACTCGTAATATTTGAGCCGGCAAAAGCGGCTGTAAAACAGGTGGATGTTGCCACAACCATACAGGATGAACCCGTCATCAGGCAACTCGAGGAGCAGGTAATCCGTCTAAAAGCGCAGCTCACCGCCAGCAATGAACAACATCAGTTTGCCGCTGAAGAATTGAAGGCGGGTAACGAAGAATTGCAGGCAATGAATGAGGAACTGCGCTCGGCCACCGAGGAATTAGAAACCAGTAAGGAAGAGCTGCAAAGTACCAATGAAGAATTGAGTACCGTAAACCAGGAGTTGAAAGTAAAGGTGGAAGAGTCGAGTATTACGAGCAATAACCTGCGCAATATCATCAACTCAACGGATATTGGCATCCTTATCCTCGACCGGTCTTTCCGCGTAGTGCTGTTCACCCCCGCGGCGCGCTCTATCTTTAACCTGATACCCGCCGATTACGGCCGCTCACTTTCCGATATCACCAACCGGCTGCGCGAAGATAACCTGGTGGCCGACGCAGAACAGGTACTGCAAACGCTGCACAGCCGGGAGCACGAACTGGAAACGACCGACAATCGGACCTACCTTACCCGGCTTGGTCCCTACCGCACAGACGATGATCGTATCCAGGGTGTAGTAATCTCTTTTTTAGATATTACAGAGCGCAAACGCACTGAAAGTGCACTGCGTGAAGCCGAAGAGCGTTATCGCATTAGACTTGAAGAGGAGGTGCAGCAGCGCACAGTAGAGTTGGCCGATAGTAAAAACCTGCTACAGGCAACGATGGATAGCTCGATGGACATGATCCAGGTTTTTCAGGCGGTGCGCAACGAGCAGAACGAGATTGTAGACTTTGTGTGGGTGCTTAACAACCATAGCTCCGAAAAAATATATGGCAACGTGCTCGGAAAAAGCCTGCTCACATTAAATCCGGGCGTTGTGGAAACAGGTATTTTCGACACTTTCAAAAAAGTTGTGGAAACCGGCATTCCCGACCAAACCGAACGGCATTATGTAAAGGAGCAATTTAACGGCTGGTTCTTTCAATCAACAGTTAAACTCGGCGATGGTGTAGCAACCACAACATCCGACATCACGAGCCGCAAAAAAGCTGAATTGGATCTGCTGCAAGGCAAAAACCTGCTGCAGGATATCATTGATGCGCCAGCTATCGGTATTACCGCTTATAAAGCGGTTCGAAACAAGCAGGGAAAGATCATCGACTTTGTACATGAATACGTCAACCGGGCAAGCCTCCACATGCTGGGCGGTGAGGATTTTACAGGAAAAATGTTTTCCGATCACGGTGAAAACGCCCTGCTGCAAATGCCCCGGTTTACAGAGGTTATTGAAGGCGGAAAAAGTAACAGTTATATAAGAGAAACAGATTTTCACGGGCGCAAGGTTTGGTTTGCCATCACCAACACTCCTTTGAGCAACGACAGGCTGGTGCATACGTGGGAAGACATTTCCGAACGCAAGCGTACAGAAGCAGAAATTCTCAGCCTTAAAGATGAGATTGCCCGAAAGGCTACGGATAAATACCGGAATTTATTCAATTCGGTGGATGATGGCTTTGCAATTATTGAGCTTATATATAACGAGGAAGGAAAGCTGGTAGACTTCCTTTACCTGGAAACAAACCCCGCTTTTGTTACACAAGTGGGGATGGATATGCAAGGCAAACGGAGGTCGGAACTTGCCCTCGACAACAAAGACTTTGTGCTGCAGCAGTACGAACAGCTGATTCAAACCGGCGAACCGGTGCATTTTGAATACTTTGTCAGCAAGTTAGGCGATCAATGGTTTCAGGTAACGGCTTCTCTGGTTGGTGGGGCAGGCAGCGATCTGGCAGGCGTGGTCTTTCGCAACATCACGGAACGCAAAAAGGCCGAGGAATTTCAGGCATATTTGATCAGGCTTTCAGATACGCTTCGCGAGGTTACAGACGCGGTAGAAATACAAGCTGTTGCTGCCACCATGCTGGGTGAACAGCTCCGGTGCGACCGCGCTTATTATGTAGAGGTGGATCAGGCTTCGCGGGAAATTGTAGTAACTCGTGACTGGCATCACCCCCGCTCTCCCAGCCATGCCGGGCGGTATCCCCTGGCGGAGTGGCCAATGCCCTGGCTGGTGAATGGTAAGACGTTGGTTGTACGTGATGCGAATATCGACCCCGCTTTGTCGGATGAGCAGCGTGAATCATCGCTGGGAAATGATATTGGCGCTGCGGTGGTTGTACCCCTGATCAAACAAAGTGTACTGGTGGCGATGCTTGTTGTGAACCAGCGACTGCCCCGGAATTGGACGCAGAAGGAAATTTCGCTCGTAGAAGAAACCGCTGAACATACATGGGCGGTGGTTGAACGCGCGAAAGCCGAAGAGGCCCTGCGTGAATCGGAATCCCGTTTCCGCCGGTTGTTTACCAACAACATGGTGCCAATGTTTGTATGGACGCCTGAAGGTGATATTCTGGACACAAATGATGCATTCCTTGAGCTGATCGGTTACACGCGGCAGGAATTCGAGGCTACCGGCAGCCGGTGGGATGCCCTGACCCCACCCGAAGGGCACGCCCGGGATTTGCAGGCTGTAGCAGAAGTGCTCGACAAGGGCATATGCGAACCATATGAGAAACAATTTCGCCACAAGGATGGGCATTGGGTTCCATTTCTTGTGGGTGCCGGCGTTTTCGATCACAATCATTTTTCCGGCGTTTGTTATGCCATAGACCTCACCGAACGCAAACGCGCCGAGGAAGCGCTGCGCACCACCGAACAAAGATTGCGCGCCGTATTTCAGCAGGCACCGCTGGCTATTGCCATTACAGGACCTGTCGGGGAAATTCTCTTTCGCAATACGGTGTTCGACCAGCTGTGGGGCCGCCCTGCACACGACACTTCTGCCAGGACCTATAGCGACGTATATGAAGGCTATCATATGGACGGGCGCCCGGTTGCATCTGAGGAGTGGCCGGGGGCACAAGCCGTACTGGAAGGAAAGATCACCGAAGGAACGGTGCTGCAAATTGTGCAGTTGAACGGGCAGCGAATACCTTGTTCCTTCTATGCAGCTCCCATCAGGGACAGCGTGGGAAACATTGCGGGTGGAGTGGTTATGTTCCGGGATGTAAGTAGTGAGTGGCAAGCCCAGGAAGCCTTGCGGAAAAGTGAGGACCGGTTGCAGAAAGCCATTTCCATAGAGACCGTTGGCGTGTTGTTTTTTTCTCTGGAAGGGAAAATAACCGATGCCAATGAAGCGGCAGCCCGTATGTTTGGCTACAATCGCCAGGAGTTGCTTGACATTACGAACTGGGAAGAACTAACCGACGTTGAATTTTTAGGCGTCACAAAACAGGCAGCAGCCAATCTGGCAACGCGCGGTGAAACACCACCGTACGAGAAGGGTATGGTGCGAAAGGACGGATCGCACTGGTGGGGACTTTTTGCTGCTACGCGGCTGCGCGGCGAAGGCCGGAATGCCGAGTGCGTGGAATTCATCATCGACATTACTGAAACCAAACGCGCTGCCGAATCTTTGCACGAAAGCGAGACCCGGTTGCGTACCCTGTCCGACGCGGTGCCGCAGATCATTTGGACGAATAATGCCGAAGGTGCTGCAAACTACTTCAACAAGCGCTGGTACGAGTACACCGGACTTTCTTACGAACAAAGTCATGGTCCGGGCTGGGAGGTAGCTGTACACCCTCACGACGCGCCAGCCTCGAAGAAACGGTGGCAGCAAGCTTTTTCAACCGGCACTACCTTCGATACGGAATACCGGCTGCGGGGGCGTGACAGCAGGTACCGCTGGTTCATATGCCGCAACGTCCCGCTGCATGACGCGAGCGGTAAGATTACCGGCTGGTTCGGCTCTGCCACTGATATCCACGACCTGAAGCTGGCCGAAGAAGCGTTGCACGAAAGCCGCGAGCGACTGCGGGTGACCATGGAAAGCGCTGTCGATTATGCAATCATCACGACCAATGTAGACGGCGACATTGAGGGCTGGAGCTATGGTGCCAAACGCATCTTCGGATATGATGAAGCTGAGGTGCTCGGTCAGTCTGCCAATCTCATATTTACACCTGAAGACCGCGCTGCAAAAGTGCCGCAAAAAGAAATGGAAAAAGCCCGCCTGGAAGGCCGCGCCGAAGATGAGCGCTGGCACCTTCGGCGCGATGGCAGCCGTTTTTATATGAGTGGTGTGACAACGCCTATTTACGACGGCCAGCTAACCGGATATGTAAAGGTTGCGCGGGACATGACGGGGCAGAAAGCTGCCGAGGAGCAGCTGCGTGTGAGTGAAGAACGTTACCGCACAGCACTGGAGAGTGCGGAAATGGCAGCCTGGGATTGGAATGTGACCGCAGACATGGTGATGTGGAATGATCAGCATTATCGCATCCTGGGTTTGGTGCCCGACGGGCAGCAAAAAAAAGCAGGCTTTTTTATGCAATTTGTGCATCCCGATGATCTTGCCGCCGTAAGCCTGGAACTAACAAAAGCAGTGGAGGAAGAACATGTTTACAAAGCAGAGTTCCGCATCATTCGGGCCGATAACGGCCAAACGCGCTGGATGAGCGGCTATGGGCAGGCGTTGGCCAGAGAAAATGGACGGGCTACCCGTATGGTTGGCGTAATGTTCGATATTACGGAACGCAAAGTATTGGAGCAACAAAAGGAACAGTTCATCGGCATTGCAAGTCACGAACTAAGAACGCCTGTAACAAGCATCAAAGCCTACACCGAAGTACTTGAAGAGCTGTTTACTGAAAGCGGCGATATGCGAAGTGCTGATCTGATGCGCAAAATGGATGTGCAGGTAGACCGGCTTACCTCGCTGATATATGCCTTGCTGGATACAACCCGCATTGCCGGCGGTAAACTGGTATTGCAAAAGTCAGATTTTGCAATTGATGAACTCCTTATCGAAACAACGGAGCCGATGCAGCGAATTGCCGGTAAGCAGCAGATTGAACTGCTGTTGGGAGCGTCTCCAATCATTCATGCCGACCGTGAACGCATCCGGCAGGTACTGATCAATTTGCTCAGTAACGCGATAAAGTATGCTTCAGGCACAGGAAATATTTTGGTACAATCAAACGTACAGGATAATGAATTAATAATAAGTGTAAAGGATAATGGAGCCGGTATAGAGGAAGCCGAACAGCAAAAGATCTTTGAGCAGTTCTTCCGTTCTAACGGCGCTAACAACGTTTCGGGCCTGGGGCTGGGTTTGTTTATCAGCTCAACAATTATAAAGGAGCACGGCGGTCGCATTTGGGTAAAAAGTCGCAAAGGCGAGGGCGCGCAGTTCTTCTTCACAATACCGCTGGCAAAAGAATAGTTACCGCCAGGTGGCGAACTTCAGCTAAAACCGAATATACATAAAGCAAATGGAAGAAAAGCATATAGTAGTTGTTGATGACGATTCGGCCATACAAGATGCCGTGCGAATGATATTTGAACACAGTGGTTATGTGGTTACATCCTTTTTGCGGGCCGAGCCTTTATTGGGAAAAACTTCAGAGATTCCAGACCTGTTTATACTTGATAAACAATTACCAGGCATAGATGGATTAGACCTGTGCAGTTTTTTAAAAGCTCAGGAAACTACCAAACACATACCGGTGCTGATACTGTCGGCCAGCCCTGAAGTGCGCCTTTTGGCCAAAGCAGCCTGCGCCAACGAGTTCCTGGAAAAGCCATTTAAAATGAAAGCGCTCCGGGAAGCTGTAGAGCGTCTTTTAAAATAACGTGCGAGGTGAGTACGTTGGTTTGAAAAATCACAATTTTACGTTGGCGCCGATCAACTAAAAACTTTTACCAACCTTTTCATGTTTGCCTGAGCAATTGCATCATCAAGTGAGGCTGCGAATAAATCGCCTTTTTTCTGCAGGCGCTTTCCAATAGTGTGTATAGTAAAATCTTCCGGTGTAAGCGATGGTTTTATCTCCTTCCATTCAAGCGGGGTAGAAACTGTAGGCAGTTTAAAAGGTCTGGCTGAATATGCGCATGCTAATGTATCGGCGTAATCATTTTGCGACGGATCTACAAATACTTTATTGCCTCGTGAATTAATACTCACATTGATCGTCGAAATTTTTGGCACCAGGTCATGAATTTCGCTGCTGAGCCGCTCCACCACATTTCTGGCTCTTGCATTGTTAATGCCCGTAACGGGCACGTATATGTGCAAACCTGTTTTGCCGCTTGTTTTGGGGAAGCCCTTCAATTTATATTCGTCAAGCACTTGCTTGCCAGCCTGTGCCACTTCTATCACTTTTTTAAAATCGTCGTCGGTTGGGTCCAGGTCGATGTTTATGAAATCCGGTTTATCCGGAGCCTGCACGCGTGACATCCACGGGTTAATGTCGATGCAACCCAGGTTGACCATGTATAGCAACGTTGCTTCGTTGTTACATACAAGGTAATCTATTGTTGATGGCTTGCCTTCCTTCTTATGTCGCCGATGATCGGTAAATATATCAGCGCACTCCGGCTGCCTTTTTTCCATGTCTTTGATATGTAAAACAGGTGCGGTGGCACCGTATGGCCTTACCTGCAACGACAGCGGTCTGTCCTTCAGGTGAGGCAGCATGTATTTTGCAACGCTGTGGTAATACTGGATCAACTCCGCTTTTGTGACATCCTTCCAAATGTGCCGCTCTACGTTGGTAATGTCGATCGTGCAATCGCCAATGTCAAATTTTTCTTTGCTGGTAATTGGTATCTTTTCAATTTCGTACCAGTTGCTGCCAGAGGCTGCACGTTTGGTTGTAGTTTTTTTGGGGAGTGTTTCTTCTTTTTCTTCCTCAATTTCTTCTTCCACCACTTTTGTTTCAACAGGTATTTCCCTTACAACTTTACCAGGCGCTTTGTCTTTACGAAAGCCTAAAAACGTGGCGGGCTTCCTGATCCTGCCTGACTTTGTCCATGTTGCAAATTCAAAGTTGGCCACCAGCTTAGGTTTTACCCAATGGATTTTCGCACCTTTCGTATCCAGTACTTTGTTTGCAAAAGGCGACTCTTTGATTTCGAGGGCTTGCAGCTGCTTCAATATGCCTGGCATTTCTTTTTGTTTGTATCCTCCACCTGATCTCCCGATCCATTCAAATTTTCCTTTGTTATAGGCACCAAACAAAAGAGATTTGAATGATCGGGCACGATCTGATTCTGCCCAGCCGCCTATAACGAATTCCTGCCGTTTTCGTGTTGGCACTTTCAGCCAGTCATTGGCCCGCTCTCCCTGGTTGTATGTTGAATCTTTTCTTTTTGAAACAATTCCTTCAAGGTTTATTTGCAGCACCTGTTCATATAATGCCGGTCCATCTTCATACGACTCGCTGAACTTTAAGGTTTCATTGCCGGCAATAAGGGTCTGCAATATTTCTTTGCGTTCCGTGAGGGGAAGCTGTGTAAGATCTTTACCGTCCAGCCATAAAATGTCAAACAGGCAATAATGTATGCGGGTGTTGTGTCCATTGTATTTTTGCAGCGCATCAAAATCCGGCATTCCTTCATTGTTAAACACCACTGCCTCGCCGTCGAGCACCACATTGTGTTTAAGTTGTTGTAAGGCGGTTACAATCGGCGGATACTTGGCCGTGTAATCCAACGCGCTCCGGGAATCAAGCTTTACCTTTCCCTTATTAACATAGGAAATGATTCTATAGCCATCCCATTTTATTTCATGGAGATATTCAGCATTGGCTATTGGCTCTTTTACCAGTGTGCAAAGCATCGGCGATACCTTTGCCGGCATGGATGACCTGGTGCCTTTATTTTTCAACGATGTTTTTCGCGTCACAGTTTTCTTTTTAACCGTAGACGACCGGTTGCTTTGCCATTCCGGGGCATCTGCATTGCCAGACATCGATTCAATCGTATGACCAGACACAACGGATGTATCTTTCTTTGTTACATCAGTCTTACTTTTATAGCTGTCGTTTCCTTTAACGAGTAACCAACTGTTTTCTCCCCGGGCAGGAATTTTTCTTAGCGAGTATCGTCCCTTCAATTTTTTGCCGTGCATGTTGATGCTGATGGCGCCACTGTGAAATTGTTTAAGCATTTCCTTTTCGAGGGTTTTCTTGTCTCCTTTTACGTCTACAGGCTCATAAGTACCGCTGTCCCAAACAATCACAGTTCCTGCTCCGTAATTGCCGGGAGGAATAATACCTTCGAAATCTTTGTAATCATAAGGATGATCCTCAACAAGCATGGCGAGTCGCTTCACCGAAGGATCGGTTGATGGTCCTTTTGGCACTGCCCAGCTTTTTAATACTCCCCGCACTTCCAGCCGGAAGTCGTAATGCAGGTGAGAAGCTTTGTGTTTCTGGATAACAAATTGCAGTTTTTCGTCCTTTGATCTTCCGCCTGCTGGTTCGGGCGTCTTGTTCAGCTTCCTTTTGTGCTTATATTCCGTAAGCCCCATACTTGTACGCCTGTAAATACCATGCCATCGGAGTAGATGGACTGCTTTTCATCCTGCCTGTAGAAATAAAAGGTACACATCTGGTTAGGCATCCCTCTCGCCGGTCAGGATTAAAACATGGATTCCTTTATCCTGTGCCACAAACAGCCTGCAAAAGCCGGGCGTTGTATTCATCTTTGCAGTGAAATGAAGCAGGCAAAGGATCTTCTTTTTATATTAGATTGTTGCTCTGGAAAGAAGCCTCGTCTGTAACGGGAAGATAAGTGCCGCTCGAACACAATGCCTTTAAGAAGGCATCCGATGTTATGCTTCTGAATAAAAGAAAGTCAGCGATCATAATATATTATACTCTGTCGGGTATAATATTGGGTTAAATTTGAATTACTATACCCGATAGGATATAATTTTTAGATTTTAATACGGAGAACGATTGTTGGAGTTGCAAAAGCTAACGGTATCCATGGCTTAATTGTTGTATTGGTACTTAGCTCAATTAATGATAATGAGGGTAGTGATAGTTGAAGACGATAATGGAATACGAGAGGCACTGACCGAGTTTTTTTGCAGGCCATTCCCATGTCGTATCTCTTTATTCTTCTGCTAAGGATATGTTATTTAACGGTTTTGAATTGCCTGATGTTTTTCTGATAGACTGGCTAATGCCAGGCATAAACGGACTCGACCTTTGCAAACGTCTGAAGGGCGATCCCATTACAGGCCATATTCCTGTAGTATTAATGAGCGCTGCGGAATCTAAATATCTTACCGCCGCAGCGGAAGAAGCCGGTGTAAATGCAATAGTGATTAAACCGTTTAGCAGGAAAAAGCTTCTGACTATATTAAAAGATTTGGTTTCAGATATCGGTTAACTTTCCGCAAGATATTTCACAACTCATTGTGAGATGAGCGATAAGTGCGTTGTCGGGGTGAACAAAACCTTTTTCATAAATTGTTTTATCTGAATTGAGTGCACTATCGCCTGTAGCCTAACTCGGCACCACCGCTCACCGGCATTGTACAGCCGGTAATAAAACGCGCTTTGTCAGACAACAGGAAAACGCATGCGTCGGCAATAACGTCTCCTTCGGGGCAATAACCCAGTGGATGAATGGTGCTGATGTAGGCTTCTGCTTCCTGCACATCTGGCTGGTTGTTGATCCAGGATTGTACGGCAGGCGTTTTTACCCATGCAGGACAAACAGCGTTTACGCGTATACGGTACTTTGCGTAATCCAGGGCCATCGCTTTGGTAAGGGCGCTAATGCCACCCTTGGTAGCGGTGTAGGCTGCATGCATTTCCTGCCCTATTTCTCCCACCAGGCTGCTGGTGTTCAAAATGGAGCCTTCGCTTTCACGAAGCGCTTCAATGCCATATTTGGTAGTAAGGTAAATGCTCTTCATATTCACATCCATTAACCGGTGCCACTCTTCGGTTGTCGTTTCATGCAGCATGGCAGAAGGAGTTACTATGCCGGCGTTGTTATGAATGGCGTCCAGTTTTCCAAACCGCTGTACGGTTTCTTCTATAGCAAGCCGTACCGCTTCTTCTGACGACACATCACACAAAATAAAAAAGCATTTATCTGCTGCTGTTGGCTGATCAAAATCTTCTTCAACGGTGGTATTACTTGCCACCACCACTGTAGCACCTTCTTTCATATAAGCCTTGGCACATTCCAGGCCAATGCCGCTGGAACCACCTGTGAGAAATAATACCTTATCTTTAAGAAGCATTTTATTTTTGCAAACAAAGTACAGTCATGGGTCCTCCAAAAAAAATAGAGTATCTATGTACTTTGATGGATAATTCAACGATCTTATGCCCGGAGAAAAACGATACAAAGGACTTGCAATCAGAAAACGAGATGGCTTTACCGGCGAAAAGCAAATTATTCTGCCCAATAAATTATTAACGGAACGCATTCAAAACGATCCCTTACTCAACAACCTTTATATAACGCTGATCGGTTATTTTCCCAAAGCCTCTTTTCATTACCGCGAACGCCGCTGGGGCTGTAACGACAATATCCTGTTTTACTGTGTAGATGGAAAAGGTTGGTATGAAAACAAGTCGGGCTATTGCGAAATAAAAGCCAATGAATTTGTGATTTTACCGGCTACGGATAAGTATCTGCGTTATGGTGCGCATGCCGATGATCCGTGGTCGCTTTATTGGGTACATTTTTGCGGAACGCAGATTCCCCATTTCAACCACATTTATGAGTTAGACCAGTTTCTGACCCCCACTGTATTGCGGCCGGATGAGCGGCGCATCAGCTTGTGGGAAGAAATGTACAATACCCTGGAGATGGGCTACAGTCTCGATAATCTCAGTTACGCAAACTTCTGTCTCTATCATTTCGTTGCCTCGTTTATTTTCCGGAATCATAATTTTTCCAGCTTTCAGAAAAAGGACGATAACATTATTACCCAATCCATCCTGTACATGCGCGAAAACCTTGGGCAGCGTTTATGGATCGACGATATAGCAGGTAAATTTTCTTACTCGGCCTCACACTTCTCCAGTTTGTTCCGTAAACAAACCGGGTTTGCACCGCTGGATTATTTTATCCATCTTAAAATGCAGAAAGCCTGCCAGCTCCTGGATTTAACGGAAATGAAAATTAAAGAGATCGCAGCCGCCGTGGGCTACGATGATCCTTATTTCTTTAACCGCACCTTTAATAAAATAATTGGAACCTCTCCTTCTGAATACCGGAAGACGAACAAAGGGTAAACGGTTCTGTAATAATACAATTGTCCATTGTTACGATTCGATAATCTATTGTTCAAACCGGTATATCGCGGAACTTTGGATACATAAAACAGGTTCATGGACAGCACTTCTTCCCGCACAGAAATTCTGCAACAAATTCGGTTGGCACTCCGGGAAAAAACATCCGTGGTTGAAACATGGGCGGATGAAGAAAATTTTTTTGCAGAAGAAAATGGCCCGGACGTGGAAATATTTGAACGCTCTTTTACAAGATTACAGGGACACATACTCCGATGCGAATCTTTGACGGAGATTCCTCACCGTTTGAAACAACTCCCGCAGGCGCTGCTTGAAAAAACCTGGTGTTGTACTGCAACGGAATATCTTCCCTTTGTACAACAAGCCGGCGTAAGCACCACGGATAACGGAATGATGGCAGAAGTGTTAGTAACCGATTGCGAATGCCTGGTAGCCAGAACAGGCACTGTTGTATTAAGCGCCGCCCAATCGTCCGGGCGGGCCCTGCCGGTTTATGCACCTGTTCATATTACAATTGCGAAAGAATCTCAACTACTTTACGATACAGAAAATGCTATTGATTTTTTGTTGAAAAAATATGATCAGCAACTTCCATCCTCTCTGCATTTTGTTGCAGGCCCCAGCAGAACCGGCGATATTGAAAAAACTTTGGTAATGGGTGTACATGGCCCGGGTGAAGTGTTTGTATTGCTGGTAAAAGAATAAGATCAACCATTTAAAAACGAATGCTGTTTGGTCAGGTCGATCAGGGTTGGAAATTTTATATAGTATATTAATGAGACGCAGATGCGCAGATGATCCTTGATCTGCGCATCTGCGGCAAAAATGAACTTTCACTAACTAAATGACATTGGATTTTAATCCAATGCAGTTTATTAGTAATTCAAAAGGATTGAAATTTTTGAATTGACAGGAAGCAGATTTAGGATGGATTGAAATCCATCCTTATAATATGCTACCGAGCCTACGGCTCTTGCTGTTTGCAATGAGGCAGAGCCATCGGCTCGGTCACATATTGTTGCCTGGGATTTTAATCCCAGGTTAAAGATGTTGCATGAACGCTCCATGATTTTAATCCCAGGTTAAAGATGCTGCATCAACCCTCTATGCAATGCCTCTATCCTTCACCCAACAACAACCGTTTAAAAACTCATAATCGAATAATCCATTAAGATAAGCATATATTCTATTGATTACCGATAGGCAATTGATGAATTTTACTTTGTCGCCGCGACATCGTTTTTCCTTAACCTTAACAAAGAGTCTTACGGCAGTTGTCATTTGCCAACAGGCATAGACTTTTTACTACACCTCAAAATGAATTAAGATTTTCTGACTGTCATCGCCGGATTACTGGTCTTGTGCCCTCATGGGTGCAACGGAATTTTTTTCACTTAAAAATTAACTGTATATGGAGAATCTATTGTTTAAACAAAAGTTTCCAGCGCTTTCTCCGCAAACACGCCGTGCGAAAGCGTATCATTGTACCGGTAGGCTAAGAGGTATTTTAAAAACGTCGTGGGTAATATTTGCTTTGCCAACATTATTAATGCTACCGTTTTCATTACAAGCCAACGACGCAAACATTTCGTACAAATTGAGTCCCACTCAATCTACCCTCCCGGTAACCGGTAAAGTTACCAACGAAGCAGGTGAGCCCTTACAGGGCGTTACCATCCAGGTAAAAGGAACCACTATCTCTGCTACAACAGATGCGGCAGGATCATTTCAAATAAATGTGCCCGGCAATAATGCTATACTGGTGTTTAGTTATGTAGGCATGCAAACGCTTGAGCATCGTGTGTCAGGTTCAGGTAATATTTCCATTGTGCTTTCGTCCGATAAAAGCACACTCTCCGATGTGGTGGTGGTGGGCTATGGCACGCAAAAGAAAATTAATCTCACAGGTTCGGTAGCTACTGTAGGCGGTAGCACGTTGGTAGAACGTCCCGCCACCAATGCGGCCAATCTTTTACAAGGACGGGTTACTGGTCTCCAGGTAATACAACCCACTGCATCGCCCGGACGTGATGACCCTCAGTTCCAGATCAGGGGACTCGGATCTTTCGGTGCATCTTCGAGCCCGCTGGTGCTGGTAGATGGTTTGATTGGTTCTATCACCAATCTCAATCCAAACGACATTGAAAGTGTTTCTGTTTTAAAAGATGCAGCTTCTGCTGCCATCTATGGTTCACGTGCTGCCAATGGCGTTATACTGGTTACCACCAAAAGGGGAAAGCAGGGAGCGCCTTTGCTGGAATACCGTGTAGACATCGGTTCACATACTGCCACGCGTGTTCCCGATTTTATTTATAATTCCGCAGAGTATATGACCATGTACAATGCGGCAAAAGAAAGAGTGGGCTTGCCGCCGCTTTACACGCAGGAGCAGATTGACGCTTATAAAAATCCCTCGGATCCTATTCAATATCCCAACTTCAACTGGACGGATCATTATTTCAACCCCGCCACGGTTATCAATCACAACCTGCGTTTCTCCGGCGGCAATGAAAGAACCAACTACAGCATCTCGCTCGGATATCTTGATCAGGACGGCGTATTGCCTTCTTTCAACTATAAACGATACAATGCCATTATTAATATCAATTCGCAGATCAACAAAAGAGTGCGGGTGGGCACTATCATCAACATGACCAAAAAGAGAATTGCCGAACCGCGTTCCGTCAATTCCGATGTGGTACTGCTGGTGTACCAGGGTGCTCCTAACTTTATGCCCTTTTTGCCCGATGGCAGCGGACGCATTGCACGCTATGCATATGCGGGGGAAGGACACAACAGGAATCCTGAAACAGATTTACATCCCGGAAACTATCAACATACCAATGCGCATGGCATCAATGCACAGGGTTATGTAGATGTGCAGATACTCAAAGGACTGGTGTGGCAGATAAAAGGTGGTTTTAATTATAATGGAGAAACCTACAAAAGTCATCAGCAGGTAGTAAATCAGTACGCCTACATAAAACCGGCAGGTGCCGACGATTTTCCGTATATAGATGATGGCGGTAAAAGCGGCGGGGTTACAGACCGCTACAGTCAAAACGTGTTGCCTTCTGTTTTTTCAACGCTGAACTATGAAACGGTAATAGGCACTTCGCACAATTTAAAAGTATTGGCCGGTTATGAACAGCAGTCGTTTAAAACACAGTTTTTGCAGGGCGGGCGCCTGAGCTTTCCAACGCCATCGCTGGCGGAAATCAATGCTGGTTCGCCTGTTGGGCAAAGTCTTTCAGGCACTGCAACGGAGTGGGCTTTGCGATCCTACTTTGGAAGAATCAATTATGATTACAAAGGAAAATATTTGCTGGAAGGCAACCTGCGTTATGATGGCAGTTCAAGAATTGCCAGCAATAACCGCTGGGGTGCATTTCCTTCCGTATCTGCCGGATGGAGAATTTCACGGGAGTCGTTTATCGAGGACAATCTTAAATGGCTCGATGATTTAAAATTCCGCGCTTCATGGGGTACGTTGGGCAACCAGGAAATCGGGCTCTATCCTTACCAGGATATTCTCAATCTCTCCGAATATCCCTACGGTTCTACGTTGCAACCCGCTGCGGTGGTAACGCGCCTAACGGACAAAAATATCAAATGGGAGTCTACCCGCGTAATGAATATTGGAATGGACCTTGAAATAGCAAGAGGCTTGTTTGGACTGACGCTGGATTGGTTTAAGAAAAATACCTTCGATATTCTCACCACTCAGCCGGTTCCCGGAAGTCTTGGGATGAGCGGTCCCGTTACCAACGATGGCAAGCTGCAAAACATCGGGTGGGAAGCTCAGATAAGACACAACAATCAAATAGGCGATTTTAGTTATGGCGCTTATTTTTTATTCAGCACCTTTAAAAATAAGTTGCTTAAAATAAGAGTGCCAACCAAAGGCGTGAATGAAGTTGGCCTGCCTTATGGTTCTTACTATATGTACGAATGGATCGGCATTTTTCAAAGCCAGGACGATATCGACAAATCACCCGATCAACCCTTCTTTCCACCGCGCCCGGGCGACCTGAAAATTAAAGATCAGAATGGCGATGGCGTTGTGAATGCAGACGACCGTAAAACCATAAAAGGTATCTTCCCCGATTTTACTTATTCATTTGGAGTGAATGCTTCGTGGAAAGGATTTGCATTGAGCGCGTTCTTCCAGGGAACACAGGGCAACAAAATGCCATTGAATGGCTGGGGCATCGACCCTTTCATACAAGGCACACCGCCTACTACCAAATTCAGAGATGCTTGGAGTCCTACCAATCCTAGCAACACCGTGCCGGCTATTTACGAATCGTGGACATACGGCGGCGTGTCTGCCTATCCATCCACCTATTACCTGCAGGATGCATCTTACCTGCGTTTGAAAAACGTAAATCTTTCTTACACATTACCCAAAACGGTAACAGACAAAATATGGTCGAAAGGAATTACAGTATATGTATCGGGAGACAACCTGCTCACCTTTACCAAATTTGAAGGAGCCGATCCTGAAACCCTGTCCCGTACCGGTAGTACCATTGGTGGATGGGGACGGTTTGCGCAGTTTCCACAGGTGCGCATTCTCAATTTTGGTATTGATGTAAAGTTCTAACTGTTTAAAAAAGAAAAATATGAAACGCTTATATAAGTTTAGAATCCTGGTTGCGGCTGCTTTCACAATAGCTTTCTTTTCGTGTAAGAAGAGCTTTCTGGATCGGAACCCGTTAGACCAGGTTTCAAGCGGTACTTTCTGGCAAACGGAAGACGATGTAAAAATGGCTTTAGCCGGATGTTACCGCCAGCTTCAATCTGATTTTCTGAGTTACAGAAGGGTGTGGCTCGACTGTTTGTCGGACAATGCTTTTGCAGAGTGGGCTTATTTTAATATTCCTGCAATGACCATTGGCGTAACCAGTGCCACATCCGGAGGCGCTGTAAACATGGCTTATTATGCTCCTTACAGAGGTATTGCCAATTGTAATTATTTTCTTGCCAATGCAGATAAAGTAACGGGTCTGGATGCAGAAAAGCTGGCGGTGTATAAAGCGGAAGCACGCTTTCTGCGGGCGCTCATGTATTTTGACCTGGTAGATTTTTTTGGAGATGTGATCTTGTATCGTGAAACGCCGGAAAGTGCCGACGCCGCTAAGATTGCCAAAAGTCCTAAAGCCGAGGTGCTGGCCTTTATTCATGAAGACCTGGATGCGGCCATCGGCGCACTACCCGAAGATGCTTACAGTGGTCATGCCGTAAAAGGAAGCGCCATGGCCATTAAGGCGAGAATATTATTGTATGAGCAGAAATGGCCCGAAGCAGCCGCTGTTGCACAGCAGATCATGCAGTCTGGAAAGTTTGGACTTGCTGATAATTACCTTGGTATATTTTTAACTGCTTCGCAAGGCGGTAATCCTGAAATATTGTTTTCAACCCAATATTTAAGTCCAACCAACCCCACTGCTTTTACGGAGAGTATGGATGTACAGATCGGTTGGTATGGATGCATCAACCCATACCAGGACCTGGTGGATGAATTTGAATGTACCGACGGTAAGATGATCGGAGAGTCGCCCCTTTACAATGCCGCCACACCTTTTGCCAACCGCGATCCACGGCTGGTACTGAATATGCGCCGCGTGGCAGAGGAAAGCTGGCCCGATCCGCAGCACCCCGGGCAAACAGGATATGTAATGCGCAAATACGCCGACTTTTCGCATGCACCTTTCAGTTATGCTAAAACAGATTCGGACCAGGACATGGTTTGGGTGCGGTATGCAGATGTGTTGTTGATGTATGCAGAGGCAAAAAATGAAGCGGAAGGGCCCGATGCAAGTATTTATGATGCACTCGACGCCATTCGTGGAAGAAGCGGGGTGAACATGCCTCCGGTAGACCAGGCACGATACAATACAAAAGAATCGCTGCGCAATTTTATCCGCCACGAACGCAGGGTGGAGCTTGCTTTAGAAGGTCATCGTTATTTTGATATCAAACGTTGGGGCATTGCGCATACAAAATTGCCCACCATACAAAATCCAGGTGGCGTTCATTTGGTATTTGAGCAACGGCATTACCGTTTTCCCTTCCCGCAGGCAGAGTTGGACAATAACCCGCAGCTAGAGCAAAACGACGGATACTGATTCGGATAAACAGCTTGGCAGGAATCTTTAAAACATGTAAAAAGTATGAAACTTCTTTTCGTTTGTATACACTGTTCCATTTTGTTCAGTGCTGGTTATGCGCAGTCTTTAAACAAACCAACATTGGTAAAACTTCCCTTTGCATTTCCACAGGCCAATCGCACGCCTATGGAAAACACACCGGTATGGTTTGATTCCAGTTTGCTGTTGGTATCTAATTACAGAACCGTTGGACTGGAATCAAAAGGAGCAGAAGCGTTTCTGTACATCGAAGATTTGAGAAGTGGTAGCGAGGTGGCCAGATTTGGGAATGGACATTCCTTTGTGTCTGCTTTTTCTGAAGGCAAAAAATTGCACGTGTTTGCGCTGGAGTTTAAAGATTTCGGAAGGATAATGAATTCAACCACCATTAATCATTTTACCAGCAGCGATTTAAAAAACTGGCAGCAGGAAACAGCCATTACACCGCAACCGGGAGAACACTTGTTCAATTCATCGGTTTGTAAAGATGATAAAGGTTACATCATGGCATATGAGTCGGACAAGCCGGTTCAGTTTTGTTATAAGTTTGCCCGTTCAACAGATCTTAAAAAATGGGAAAAAATAAACGGCATTGCTTTTACAGGGCAAAAAAAAGAGTATGCGGCCTGCCCCGTAATAAGGTATATAGCTCCCTGGTATTATGTAATTTATTTGCACGCACCACTGGAAGGACATAACGGTTGGATTTCTTACATGGCAAGATCAAAAGATTTGAAAAGCTGGGAGCTGAGTCCTTTCAACCCGGTGCTGGAAGCCGGGCCGGGCGAGGGCAAAAACAATTCGGATGTAGACCTGGTGGAAGTGGACGGAAAAACCTATCTTTTTTACGCCACCGGCGACCAGGAAACCTGGGGTACGGTTAGGGTAGCCATGTACGATGGTAACATCAAAAATTTCTTTGAGTCTTATTTTCCCAAAGGTGCTACGTTTCAGCATGCGTCTGCTATACAGTAATAATAGAAAATATTTATGACGACATCCAGGAGAGGGGCTATTCGATTGATGAGTATGGCGGCGGTGGCTTCGGGCCTTCCGCTGCCTTCTCTTTTAGCCGCAGCTTCTTTAAAACAGGAACCTGCCAGTATCCATTCCGCTTTCGATTGGCAAACCGGCAACTGGCAGTTGGAATGGCCGGGGCGGATATCGCAATACGATCTTGTGTACCAAAGCCCGCCGGTCGATCCCTTGCAAGGTGTTGCATTGGGTAACGGTGAAGTAACAGCGCTTATATGGTGCGAAGCGTCGACACTTATAGTGGTACTGAACAAGGCAAACCTTTGGGAGGATGCAGGCTTTGGCAGCTTTGGCAACTGGAACAAAGAACAGGAAGATCTTAATACTACCCAACGGCACGCGGGGCGTTTGATCATCGACTTCAAATATCCTTTATTCGATACATTGTATTTGACGGCTTTCTCCGGGCGGCTTTCGATAGCAGATGGCCGTGCCACTATTGAAGCTGCCTCGCCCTTCGGTAACATTCAACTGGCTTTTTTTATCGATCAGCCTTCGGGTATACTAAGCATTGATCTTACTACAGATTTCAAAGAAGAAAGTCCGCTGGAAATTGTTTTGGAGCGGTTTGGCTCCCGCACCTATTCGCACTGGTATGCTCAAATTAACGGTGACGCTACGATTGGCACCGGCGGAACAAGCAGTACTGTACACAACGATGGATTATTCATTACTCAACAGTTGAACGACCGGAATTTTACCGCGGCATTGCGCGTCAAACCAGGTAGCAGCACTCCCATAAAAACAGTCCGGGAACATTCACGCAGATCAACAGTCCGGGTATCTCAGGCGGGCAAAAGTACACTTCGTTTGTTCGTTTCGGTTACCTCACCTGTGCTGGAAGACAGCAGCGCCGCAGCCATTGCGCTGTTAGACGAAGCTGAAAAATGGAACCCTGAACAGGTTCGTTCGATGAATGCCCAACAATGGAAAGAAAAATGGATGCGCAGTTTTATGGATTACGGTGATGCCTATCTCAACCATCTCTGGCATCTCACCATGTATTATGCCATGAGTTGCCAGGGCGGTTCCTACCCCGGCAGGTTCAACAATGGATTATGGGGTTGGAACAGGGATGTGCAAAACTGGAATTTTTATTTTCACTGGAATCAGCAACAATTGTACTGGCCACTGCATGCAGCCGGACATCACGACCTCGTTGTTCCTTACCTTGATTTTCGTTTTCAATCGCTGCCCAAAGCCAGGAAAGATGCAGCAACTTTTTTCAAAGCACCCGGCGCGTTCATAGCAGATGTTACCGAGCGACGAGGTTTTAACTCGTCTAATGAATCGCATAACCATACGCCCATTGCCGAAATCGCACTCGACTTCTGGAGACATTATCAATACACGGGCGACAGGCATTTCCTGAAAACGCAGGTGTTGCCATTTATTACCGAAGCTGCACTTTTTTATGAAACCCTGCTGGTAAAAGAGGCAGATGGAAGATATCATGCACGGGAAGGATCGGGGTACGAAGGCTGGATTTTGTTGAAAGACGGATTGACCGAATTGGTATATGCCGACAGGTTGTTTCGCACGGTTTTACAAGTGTACAGAGAACTTGGAGAACCTCATGCAAAAATGAAGGATTGGCAAGATATAGTGCAACATCTTGCACCGCTTCCCACCATTGAACTTCCAGCTGAAGTGGTAAAACACGACGGCAATACAGCTACGTTGCTAACCGGTTTTTTTAAAGGAACGGAATTGCCGTCGAAAAAGATCTTTGCTGCTGGCTGGGGCATAAAAGAGCAAAAAATGCTCACTACCTATAGTCCTCATCCCGAAGCCAAATATTTTGGAATGAAATTACTGGACGGCATCTTTCCCTCCGTACCCAGTTCGCCGGTCTATCCTTCGGGAAGGTTATCAATAGGTCAGCAAAACGAAGAAAAAGAATTGTTAGATACGATGCGAACCTCCATGCTGTTGTATGGCCCGGGCATAACCGGCTGGGACCCGGTACCTGTTGTAATGGCACGCCTGGGTATGAAGGAGGCGCTGCAACAAACACTGGAGATTTTTCCCGCCCGCTGGCAAATCTATGCAAACGGGTGGGGGCATTGGGGAGTGGAAGGCGAGATCAACAAGGATGCAGAGCTGTTTTTTCGCACCAATACGGTAACGGATACCCGCTTTAAAGATGCTGCAAAATTTCCGCTGCGCATGTGGCCCTTTCGTCATATGTCTATGGAATCCATGTCTGTAATGACGGCTGCAATGAACGAAGCGTTGGTGCAAAGTTGCAATGGCGTAATAGTGGTAGGCGCAGCTACTCACAACGGTCAACACGCACGATGTTCCCTGCACGCCGAAGGTGGCTTTATGGTGAGCGCTGAAATAAAAGGCGGCAGCGTTTTGTGGGTTTTTATCAAAAGCATTTGGGGAACTCAATGCACCATAAAAAATCCATGGGCAAAAGCTGCCGCATGGAAGGGGAAAAAGAAAACAACCATGAGCGAAACTAACGGTTTGCTGAAGTTGTCTTTAAAAAAAGGGGAAGGATTACTGCTGTTACCTGCCGGCAGCGATGTGTTTAAATGGGAGGTGGTGGCAGAAACTCCCCGGCAATGCAACAGCCCATTGGTTCACAAATCCGGCAAGGCTCAAATAGGCATTCCCAAACAATTTTAGTGTATGAATTCTTTTTGGTTGTCAAAGTTCATGGTTACCTCTGTCTTCGCGGCGGTGCTGCATCTGGTATATATAAATAACTGCAACGCTCAACCTCAGCAGGATCTGTCGAAAGCAAGCATCAGTTTTCGGGTAGGTACTGCCGTATGGATGTCCGATCAGCGTTTCGAAGCATTGCTCAATCTGTTCGATCATTACAAAGGGGTTACCGACCAGGTAACTTTCTTTTCTTCCGTAACGCACGCACCCTTACCGTTGAAGGATTTTGAAAACCGCATGAAAATTCTTAAAAAACGATTGACGCAAACGCGGAGCCGGGGCTACCAGGCGGGCATAAATATATTAACTACCATTGGACATCATGAGGAAGACCTGGATCATTCACTAACGGGAGACTATACCCATGTAACCGATATTGACGGTAAGATATCCAAAGGATCCTATTGCCCCAATGATAAAAAGTTCCAGGAGTATATCCGCGCCATATACCGGCTTGCGGCGCAGGCAAATCCCGATTATATCTGGATAGATGACGATGTTCGCCTGGCAGGTCATATGCCCGTTACCTATACTTGCTTCTGCCATCACTGTTTATCCATTTTTGAAACAGAAACCCGGGTGAAGTGGAGCCGGGAAAAATTGTCAAAAGTTTTCAGCGCAGGTACGCAACAGGAAAAATTGCAATGGCGCAATGCATGGCTGGATCATAACCGCGGCACTATATCACGTTTGTTTCAGTTGATTGAAACTACAGTGCATGCAGCGTCCCCCGATCTGGTACTTGGCTTTATGACCGGAGACCGTTTTTACGAAGGCTACGCTTTTGACAATTGGGCTGCTACACTTTCCGGCAAATCCCGGGCGAACGTATGGTGGCGGCCCGGCGGCGGTTATTACCAGGATGGACAGACCGCGGAGCTGGCAGGAAAATCTCACGACATTGGCAGGCAGGTGAGCATGTTGCCCAAAGATGTTGTTGTGATACAATCTGAGATCGAAAACTTTCCTTATCAGCGAATGAAAAAAGCTGCATCCATTACTGCTCTGGAAGCAGCGTCGCATATAGCTGCGGGTTGCACCGGCGCCGCCTTCAATGTGCTTTCTTTTTATGATGAGCCTCTCGATGAATACAAACCGTTGCTTGAAAAGCTTCAGCAAACCAGAGGGTTTCTCAACAGGCTGGTAGCCGTTTTTGGAAGACAGCCTCTGTTGGGCGCTTCTGTGGTATGGGACCGCAATAGCTTTGCCACCACAGCACTGAACAACCACCCCTGGCCTGGCGGAGGCAGCCCGGTAATTCGGCCGGAACAGTATGAACTGGGTATTCCTGCAAGTTATGATTACCGGCAGGCAGCAGTAACTATGCTTACAGCCAATAATATTTACACATTAAGCGACAGTATGGTACGCGAACTCTTATCAAAAGCTGTATACCTGGATGTGCCGGCACTTGAGCAACTCAACAAACTGGGGTATGGAAAGTTAACAGGTTTTACGGTGAGCGATACTGCTCTGAAAGACCGCATAGAAGAATTTACGCCTCATCCAATCAACCAACCTTTTGCTAACCGGCAACGCGATAACCGCCAGTCCTTCAACCGCGATGCTGCCTATGGCATACGCGCCACCCAAAAAGAAGCGAAGGTGTTAAGCTACCTGGTGGATTATAGTGGCGAAAAAAAATCTGACGCAACAATGGGTGTGTTTGAAAATGCACTGGGGGGAAGAATCGCTGTGTCAGGCTATTATCCGTGGAACAGCATGGGCAGTCTTTCCAAATCCAGCCAAATAAAAAATGTATTCCGCTGGTTGAGCCGTGATGAGCTGCCAGGATATGTAGCTTCCTTTCATAAAGTAAATTGCTGGATGCGCCATACCCGCGATGGCAAGCTGGCGATGGCCGTCACCAACAGTTCATTTGATCCTGCAAAGGAACTAACAGTGATGCTCAGGGTACAATCAGATAAGGCTACCGTTTACAAGATGGATGGTACCATAACACCAATATCCGCTTCGGGAGAGGAAGGCGTGTACAAAAAATTTGTACTTCAAAACCTGGAACCCTGGCAGATGCTCCTGGTAGTAGCAGATTGATACACCAGGTAATCAGGACTCGATTCCAAGCCTCAGATAGATCACTCCGTTTGGATGCTGATACACTTCGATTTCACTTAAAGAAAGGTCGGACAGATCGTGGCCCCAGATGCCATATTTTCCATCCGTTTCATTCCTGTTCAACAGTTCTTTTCGCTGGTCGGCAGGAGTTGTTCGGGTGATCGCTGTTGCCTCTTCCTCCTTGTAAATTTTCTGGTATTGCTCACTGATTGCTAAGATCAATGCCTTGTTCGAAAAGCCCTGGTCAGCGCTTTTCAGTTCAATAACAGCAGGACGTAGTAAAGGATAATCAATGATGAGTTTGGCAGTAGGGTAGGGAAGTACGATCATGTCCGCATCCTTTA
>JBQCFW010000203.1:0-25163 GCA_051958655.1 Agriterribacter sp.
ATCTGAAAAGCGGAACCAGGTATTCAACCTGAATATTCTTCCATGTTGTTGTACAGCTTCTACCAAACGTTTTCCCTCGCCTATGGTACGCGTCATTGGCTTTTCGCACCAAATGTCTTTTCCGGCACGCGCAGCATCGGCCGCAATAATGCCATGCCAGTGCGGTGGGGTGGCAATATGCACAATGTCTACTTCGGGCAGGGTAATGAGCTCACGGTAATCTCTGAACGTTTTTACGCCCTTGCCACCACCCAATGCATCCAATGCCAGTTGAATGTGGCGGGTATCCACATCGCAAACAGCTACGGTGCGGGTACCGGCATATTCAAAATGCCCACGCCCCATAGAACCAACACCCACTACGGCTTTGGTAAGTGTATCGCTGGGTGCCAGGTAACCGGGTCCTCCCAACACATGTCGCGGCACGATAGTAAATGCCGCCAGGGCGCCTATTGAATTTTTCAAAAATAGACGCCTGGAATTGTTCTGCTTTTGTTTCATTCGCAATTTTTTATTGTTTTAGCCGAATGTGACCTTTGATGATTAATATTTTCATTTGCTACGCTAATAAATGAAAATATTAATTCATGTCGGTTTCATATTGATAAATGAAAAAATTTTAACACGAAAGGGGTTCTAAAGTACGTATAAATACTTTAACGCGCGGGAACAATCGTTTGCATAATTTAGCAGTGGGCGTTCGAAGTTCAGCTTTCAGCAATCGGCGGATGCCTTGTGTTTCGTTGAATACGTTTACCTTGAAGCTGAACACCAACAATTTGAAACAGCAGAATGATAAAGTAAGAAGTATTTGGTTATTGACGCCAATTTACGGGACAATAGTTTTTGTTGTGCTTTATTTTGTAGCAACGCTTTTATATCCGGGCGGGTCGCAGGTTGACAAAAATTCCATTGGGTTTAGTTGGACAAACAACTACTGGTGCAACCTACTAAACGAGTATGCGATTAACGGGCAGCCTAATCCTGCAAAACCTATTGCTATAACAGGCATGTTTGTGCTCTGCCTGACAATCGCATTTTTTTGGTTTTTATTTCCAGAACGCCTTAATCTCGAAAAAAAACTCACACTTACGATCCAAATTTCTGGTACGCTTGCCATGACAATTGCTTGCTTTTTGTTTACGAACATTAACCACGACCTAATAACAAACCTTGCATCATTTTTTGGGCTTATTGCAACCATTGGAACTTTTATCGGACTTTACAAAGCAAGATGGTCTGGACTGTTGGTATTTGGGCTTTAAAATATTTTGCTCGTTGGAGTGAACAATTATGTTTATTATACAAATGGGCTTATTGTTTATTTGCCGGTAATACAGAAAATTAGTTTTGCAACATTCTTAGTCTGGCTTTGCTGTATAAATATTAAACTTTATTGTGAAGAAGATAAAGCGACAGAGCCCACAATGCGGGCTTGAATAGTGCAAGCTCATAAGCAATGCGCAACTTTTAAACCTAAGGTTTATAGCCCGGGTTATGATTTACCCCCAACGATAAACTAAAACGTCAAACACCTTCTACCTTCCACCTTACACCTTACACCTTACACCTTAGACCCTACACCTTATGCCTTACCCTTCTCACCATGTATTCTCCCGGCCATAAGGGTGGTTCCTAAACCAAGAATGGCAACGAGTGCAAAAGAGAAACGGAGGTTGGTAGCTTCGGAAATAAAGCCGATGATGGGCGGACCTAATAAAAAGCCTAAGAAGCCAATGGAAGAAACGGCTGCCAGTGCTACGCCGGGCAACATATTTTTAGACCGGCCGGCAAGACTATAAGCCATGGGCACTACCGAGGAAGTGCCGATGCCCACCAGCAAAAATCCGATGGTGGCTATAATTACTGTTGGAAATAAAGTGGCAATGAGCATGCCCGTTAAAATAAACACGCCACTCATTTTTAAAACGCGTTCAATGCCAAATTTTGTTACTAGCCAGTCGGCAGCAAAACGTCCTGCCGTCATGGTAAACATAAACGCTACATAACCTAGCCGCGTAAGATCGGCAGAAGCATGCACTACTTTTTCAAAATAAATACCACTCCAGTCAAACATAGTGCCTTCGCATATCATGCAGGCAAAAGCAATGATGCCTAATGTGATGATATAGCGGTCTGGTTTTACAAATATTTTTTTCTTTTCTTTTGAAGCTGCGTTAGCATCGCGCGGAAGAATGAACTTACGGGCTACCAGCATCAGTAAAAAACCAATGGCGTATACAATACAAAAATGGGTGAAGGGCGGAATCCGGTCTGCCACCATAAAAGTACTGATAATGCCTCCCGTAAACCCTGCAAGACTCCACACACCGTGAAAGGATGCCATGATGCTGCGCCTGTACAATCTTTCTACACCCACACCTTGTGTATTTACGGATATATTGGAAAGATTGCCGCATACGCCAAAGAAAAACAGCGCGGCTACCAACTGCCATAAAGAGGTTACGGTGCCCAGTAAAACCAATCCCGCGGGATACAAACAGGCCGCCACGGTTAATGTATTTTTGCTGCCAAAGCGACTTACCAGGTAGCCCGAAAGCCCCATAGCCGTTAGCTGCCCAACCGGCAGGGCAAAGAGAACGGCGCCGAGCATGGCATCGCTTAAATGCAAAGCATCTTTAATATCGGGAATGCGGCTTGCCCAGGTAGAAAAAGTAAGCCCCTGTATAAAAAAGAAAGCGCTTACACCAATACGGTAATATCGCTGTACGGGAAAGGAAAGTGAAAGATTTATAGGAATTCTGCTGTTCATCATTCAAAAGTTTGAATGGCAGCAATCTGTCAAAGAAAACGCAAAGGTAAGGGAAATATTGGGTTTGGAGTTTAGAGTTTAGGGGTTTGGAGTTTGGGGGGTTACCACATAGGAGCATAAGGAGCATAGGTGTTATGGAACGCAAATTATTATCCTATGTTTCTATTTGCCTGTGTGGTTACATCACCCTGCTTTTGTAACAGCACCGTTTGCACAGGAAATGGAATGGTAATATTTTCTTCGCTGAAACGTTTTTGAATGCGCTTGATGAACTCGTGCTTTACAAGGAACTGACCGCCGAACTCCCGCACGCGAATAAAGGCTTTCAGATCGATGCTGCTGGGGCCAAACTGCTGGTAGCGCACAAAGGGGTCGAAATTGGGTACGCATTCTTCCATGTCTTCCTGCAAAGTCTTGATCACTTCTATTACAATTCTTTCCACCTTATCAAGATCGCTGCTATAATCTACTCCGATAGGAATATTGCAAACAAACTCTTTGTCGGGCAGAAAAAGATTTGAAACGATCAGTCCCGACAATTTGGAATTGGGAATGATGATGATGTTGTTATCACCTGTTCTAACAGTAGTATAACGCCAACTAATGTCTTCTACAAAACCTTCCTGTCCCGATTCCAGTCTTATCAGATCCCCGATATTCATTTTTTTGGTAGAGATGATCTGGATGCCCGCGAAGAGGTTCGACAAAGTGTCTTGCAAAGCAAGGGCTACCGCCAAACCCCCCACGCCCAAACCTGCCAGGATGGGGGTTATGGAAATACCGAAAAATTGCAATACCACCAGTATACCAATACAGTAAATGATTACTTTGATGATGTTGCTGATGATAGAAGACGATGCCGATGCCGCTGCAGTATCAACTGAGCGCACACGCGACATGCCCGACAGCACACGGGCTAATATCCAGGTGATGGAAAATGTGTAGAAAACAAAGATGGCTCTTTCCAGCCATAGGTGATATTTGGGCGACATTTCTACCCTTTGCCAGCCGAGGTAAAATCCCAGCGCTATAAACCAGGGTATAATCCATTTGTCGATGCTTTCTATGATGAGGTCGTCGGCAAGCCATTTTGTACGCGATACAGCGCGCTTTACCACGGGCGTTACCAGCCTGTGAAAAATGATGCCGATTATAACGCCGCTGGCCACAAATATGGAAAAATAAATCAGTTCGTCTATAGTCATTGGTTAATTAGTTAATTGAGTTTAGTTAGTTAAATAAGTGATTGAGTTAATTCAGTTACTGCGTTAATTATGTTAAACGAGTTAATGCATTCACCGGGTCGGTTACACCATATGCCTTTTACCCTTATACCTTACACCTTACCCCTTACACCCTATACCTTCTCCCTTACCCCTTTTCCCTATCCGCCATTTTTTGCGCAATGATACTTACAAAAATTAATTGCAGTGCATGATACATCATCAATGGTAATAAGATAACACTGACCGCTGCAGAAGCAGGAAACAACACTCGTGACATCACAGTGCCATGCACCAGCGATTTTTTCGACCCGCAAAATAATACAGTGATCGTATCGCCACGACTGAACCTGAGCAATGTGCATATCTTTCTTAACAAAAAGAACACCAAAAAAAACAACACCGACATGCCTGCTGCCATCAGCAGCAAAGTGAGCATGCTGAAACCTTCAAATGCTTTTTCATAAAAAGCATGACAAAAGGCGGTATAAATAATCAACACAATAATCGTTTGGTCGAAATAGCGTAGTTGTATTTTATACTTTTCTGCCAACCACCCGGCTTTTGAGTTGAGCAGCAACCCAAGTATAACAGGCAGCAGCACCTGCCATACGAGCTTCAGCATAATATCGCCTGGATGCATTGTTTCGCCGCCCGCCTCTAATACAGGCAGCATCCAAAGTGGTGTAATAAAAATACCGGCGAGGGTAGACAGGCTGGCGTTAAAAATAGCTGCCGGAATATTGCCTCCTGCAATAGAAACCATTACCACCGACGAGGAAACGGTGGAGGGCAATGCACAGAGATAAAATGTTCCCAGCCAGAACAGGTGGTTTTCTTGTTTGAAAAAAGGAAGGATAAGGAACCCTAGCAATGGAAACAGCACAAAAGTGCTGAGATGTACTACTATATGCATCCGCCAGTTCCTGAGCTCGGACCGAAGCTTGTGAAAGCTTAGTTTTAAACCATAAAAAAAGAAGATGAGCGACAACCCGAATGAAGTGAGTTGCTCCAACGTAAACCCGTCTTTTTTAATACCGGGACCCGGCAAAAAATACGCCACCACAATGGCCATTATGATCGCAATCTGGAATGCATCAATACCAAAGCGCCGAAGGGCTGATACAATACTCTTTTCTTTTGACATTTACCTGTCTGGTTTGACGTTTGGGATTTGGAGTTTGGAGTTTATGGTTTTGATGTTCGTAGTTTGTACAGCAACAAACTATAAACACTCAACCACAAACAACCTATGCTGACGCTTCATCCAGCACCTTTAACGCTTCTTTGCTGAGTGCAATAGTGGCAGCATCGGTTAACGCTTTCAACTGTTCTTTGCTGGTAGCGCTGGCAATGGGTGCAGCTACTGTACGTTGCGCCATTAACCAGGCAAGCGCAATGGTGGCGGCACTGGTATTGTATTGGTCAGCTATATCGTCTAACGCTTTTAATATCCTGAAGCCCCGATCGTTCATGTATTTTTTTACGCCGCCGCCTCTCGGACTTTTTCCCAAATCATTTTCAGACCGGTACTTGCCGGTAAGGAAACCAGAGGCGAGGGAGTAATAACTGATCACACTTAACCCGTTTGCAATGCATAAGGGTCTTGTTTCTGTTTCAAACTGTTGCCTTGCATACAAATTGTATTCGGGTTGAAAAGTTTGATAGGCAGGCACTCCGGTTTCTTCGCTTAGCTTCAACGATGCTTCGAGCCGCTCGGGCGATAAATTGGAAGCGCCGATCCATTTTACTTTGCCCTGCTGCACCAATTGTGCGTAGGCTTCGAGCGTTTCCTCCACAGGTGTTTTGTTATCGTCCCAATGTGTTTGATAGAGGTCAATAGTATCTGTTTGAAGTCGCTTTAGCGAATCTTCCACACCTTTTAAAATATAGGCTTTAGAAATGTCCTTATGCCCCTGCCCCATGTCCGACCCAATCTTTGTAGCCACAATTACCTTGTCTTTATTACCCCTCGATTTCATCCATTTGCCGATAATGGTTTCGCTTTCGCCGCCTTGATTGCCGGGCACCCAGGTGGAATAAGAATCTGCCGTGTCGATAAAATTAAAACCGGCATCTACAAAGGCATCCAGTATTTCAAAAGATTGCTGCTCATTTAAAGTCCAGCCAAATACATTACCGCCCAATGCCAGTGGTGCAATGTACAGGTCTGATTTTCCTAATTGTCGTTTTTGCATATAGAGGTTTCTTGTTTTTGTTTGGATGTTTTTAAGCCCCACCTACCCCCCCGAAGGGAAGGAACAGCGCTCCAGACCTGCTTTGCAACGCTTGATGCCAATTGCTGGTTGCTGACGGCGGACGGCTGATTGCTGACCGCTGATAGCTATCAGCTGATCGCCTGAATTTTCTTTCTACAGCAGCCTAATAATTACCCAATACCAAAAGGCGCTTGTTGCAAAGCCAACCAAAATGCTGAAACCAACAACAAGATTAGACAATTTGGGATTGAGTCCGTATTCGCTGGCAATAACGCCGGCAGTAAGAAACGAAGGCATGGCAGCTTCAAAAGCGGTTACCTGTGGTATCTGCCCTTTTGCTTTCATTAAAAATAATGCCAACACTATTAACAGCGGAGCTAATACCAACTTGTATATCAAGGCAGCACTAATATGTTTTACCTCATTGAACCAGTTTTTGAACTTCAATTGCAAGCCGGTAGAGAACAAAGCTAACGGGCCAATAGTTGCCGCCAGCTTGTCGAACAAAGGATTTAAAAATGAAATATCGGCAAAGCGCGGTATTGTTAGTGCCAGTATACAGGCTATAAACGGCGGAAAACGTAACACTTTTTTAATTACGAGCGAAGCAGAAAGCTGTTGCCCGTCTGCCGCATTTAATGCTACCACGAGGCCGGCGGTAGACAACAGGAGGAAGGATACCTGGTCGCAAATAACGGCAACGCTTAATGCCTGTTCACCAAAATACGCGGTTACCATCGGGAAACCGATGAAGGATGTGTTGGCAAGTCCTGTAGTGAGTTTGAGACCGTTGGTGGTTTTCTTGTCCAGTGCCGCTTTGCGGGCATACGCGGTTATATATATCCAAGCACATAACCATAATACAACGGGCATTAATGCCGGTATCAACAGTGATGTGTTCCATTGAATGTAAGGCAGGTATTTAAAGGAAACAGCGGGTAATGCTAAGTGAATGATAAACGTATTTAAACCTTTGTGCGCATCGGCAGGCAGCAAGGTATATCGTCGTACCAACACCCCGGCTATTAAACATATCCCGATCAATAAAAAGTTGACCATCGCCTTTCGTTTACCGTACAGGTTAGTAAACCGTATACAGCATCAAAATTAAACGATGCTTAAAAACTTATTCGCTTTTTCTTCTTCAAACCTTGCATTTTTACCATCCCAATGAAGCACTTCGCCCGGGAACGCTGCTGCAATTACCCCCAGCAGTATTACTTCTGTAAGTTTAGCGGCATACGAAAAAGGTGCGCTGCATTGGGCTTTACCCAGGCAGGCGTCTACAAATTCATGATAATGCCGGGGCACTCCCTCCTCCATAGTGTTGGTACGCTTTCCTGCTGTTCCATCGGGGTCGTATTTCTCTATATCGATGGGCACCAGCTTGTCATTTACAATCAGTTGGGGCAGTTCCATAAAATGAGGCAGCAGCAACCGTTCACCATTTTCACCGATAAACATCGCACCCTGCTGCGGGAGTGTTGCTCCATCAGGGAGTTGCAACTCAGGTTGAATTTCCGGTGCACCTTTGCCATCATACCAAACCCACTCCAGCGTTTCGGTTGTATAAGGTGTTTGTGGAAACACATAGGTAACGTGATTTTTTTCCGCATGCCCGAATCTGTTGGGCGCACGGCACTCATTCTTTACCGTTAGGGGAACGCTTAATTGCAATGCATTGTAAGGCGTATCAAAAATATGAACGCCCATATCGCCTAGCGTGCCGCACCCATAATCAATACATCTTCTCCACTTGCCCGGATGATAGAAGTCTTTCTTGTAAGGTCTTTCTTTTGCATTGCCCAGCCACAGTTCCCAATTCAAGCCTTCCGGTACAGGGTCGCTTCCTTCCGGCTCTGGGCCATCGTATCCCCATACTTTGGGGGACCAGGCGATTACTTTTTTTACTTTCCCTATAATTCCTTTTTGAATGAGGATGGTTGCAAGCTTATAATCATAGAATGAATGTACCTGGATGCCCATTTGGGTGACCAGCTTTTTTTGCGTTGCCACCGCATCCATCTGTCTTGATTCGGAAATATAACGTGTGAGTGGTTTCTGGCAATAAACATGCTTATCAAGCTCCATCGCCATTGGGGATACCGGTGCATGAGCGTGGTCGGAAGTAGAAACCACCACTGCATCAATCTTATTTCCCATTACCTTAAACATCTCCCTGTAGTCGATAAATGTTCTGGCATTTTTATAAGTGGCTTTAGTCGCAGCAAGCCTGTTTGCATCCACATCGCAAAGTGCCACCACTTTAACGGCGGGGTGCGACGATATGCTTTTCAAATCTGCTTTGCCCATTCCACCCAAACCTACCTGTGCCACTCTCAATTTCTTACGCGAATCGAACGCCGATGATGGAAACGGAAGCAAAAAAGCCATAGACCCTGCTGTAGTAGTTCTTATAAAATTTCTTCGTTTCATCCGTATTTTTTTTATTTGAGATTTGAAATTTGAGATTTGAAATTTCAAATTTGAAATTTCAAATCTCAAATTTCAAGCTAACATTGTTACCTGGTTGCGCTCCTATTCTAAAGTAGGATTGAAACCAGCACCATCTCCCCAGCCCATCGTTTGTTCCAGCTTAGGATTTTTTTGGATCTGGGCAATGGGAATTGGAGCGAAATAATATTTTTCGGGAATGTTGAAAGTTACCGAAGTGGCATTTGCTTTTAATATGGCGGCAAATGTGTAGGAAAAATCTTCGGGCAAGTAGCCGTAGTTATCTTTCTTTACAGGATCAACAGGCAAATTGGAAGCCTTTAAAGTAGAAGCTACTCCTTTTTCTATAGTACCATTAAGCGCTGTAAGTGTTCTTGACCGAACCAGGTCCCAATAGCGCTGCCCTTCAAATATAAACTCAATCATTCTTTCTTTGTAAATCAGTGCTCTTACCTCTTCCCTGCTGGTGGCAGTAATGCCATAATTGCCAGCGCCCTCTTCAATACCTGCACGTTTTCTTATCTGCTTTACCAATTCGATAGCATCGGCAGTTTTTCCGGTTTCATTGGCCGCTTCCGCCAGGTTCAGCAATACTTCTGCGTAGCGTATCTCTATCCAGTCAACCGAATTTTGGGAAACTTCAGCTCTTTTCAATTCGGGCTGCATTCCCTTTCTGGCATAAAGTCCTGTTCCTCCCCTTGCCTGCGGATCGGTTTTATAAGCATCGTCATTATTAGCTATTTTATCATCAGTGTATTGCCTTCTCCCCGCAATGCCCCCGCTTTCGTAAATAGAGCCGTTGTATACAATAGATTCATTAAACCTGGGGTCTCTGTTCAGCCAAAAAGTTTGCTCATTGTAAGTGTAATTGGGGCTGGAACCTGCCGGGTAACCATCTTTCATGGGGTAAGCCTGCAGCATAGACCACACGGGGTTATCGGCTCCAGCATCGTTGGCAGTTTGCGAACCAGGGCGGGCACCTTGCTCTCTTCTGCCATCTGTTTTGGTGGGCGCGGTGAATTTTACGGTAAGTACGGCTTCTTTATTTCCTTCGTTGCTAGTGGACCATATGCCCGAATACGTACTGTTCAATCCAAATTTCGAAGCATCTAACAGGTTTTTGGCCTCCAGGTTAGCAGTATAGGCAGCCTGCCAGTAACTGTTGCCATAAGGGTTAGAAGGATTAAACAGCGGGCTGGCTTTGTAAAGCGCCACTCTTCCTTTAAGGGCAGCTACAGAAGCTGCGCCAATCCTGCCTTTGTCATTGTCAACAAAAGTTTGCCCGGTAAGCAACTGTGCTGCCTTATCCAGATCGGTTTCAATGGCAGTAAAAATTTCGGCGGTAGATGCCCTGGTCACTTCCAGTTCCTCATTAATATCCTGGGCCTGCAGCAATAATGGAACGCCTCCATACACGCGCACCAGTAGGAAATAACTATAGGCTCTTAAAAAGAGCGCCTGCCCTACAATTTTATCTTTCACCGCAGCCTCTAATGTGCCGGTTTCAATTTCTTTCAATAAAATATTAATCTGCCTGATGTCGGTATACTGGTCTTCAAAACTTCCGGCCCAGGGATGCCCTGTGGTTTGAATGGTGCCTTCGCCAATTACGCCGCGAGTGTCATCAACAGCCAACCCTCCGTAAAGCGCTCCGCTGCGTGTAGGCCAACCAGTGGGCATTACCCGTTTGTATAAGTTAGCCAGATATGCATTTGCCAGTGCCGGGTCGTTCCAGGTAAGCGCTGGATCCACTGCATTCAGATTTTTAACATCGAGGACATTTTTGTTGCAAGCCAGACTAACAGCCAGTATAGCAAACAATCCTATCCATTTATTCGTTGATTTCATTTTTAATATTTTTTATTGGAATTATAGAGAGATGTTTAACCCAAAAGAATAGGTTTTAAATATCGGATATGAATCGAGTTCCTGCTGTTCCGGATCGTGCTCTTTGAAAGCACTCAGCGTAAAAAGGTTCACAACATTAGCATTTACCTGCAAACCTCTCAGACCTATCCGGCTGATCAGCTTTTGGGGAATTGAATAAGAGAGGTTCACATTCTTCAACCTTACATAAGCGCCGTTTCTCATCCAGAAAGTAGTGCCAGTGCCAGTTTGCGAAGTGCCACCGAAAGAACCACTGGCTACAGGATACTTGCCATCGGGATTAAGGTCGGGGTCGAAAGCGTCTGTCCACAATTCAAAATAGGGTCTGTCTGTAACCTGGAACACGCCGGTTCCGTGGTTTTTCGTAAATACAAATTTGTCATAGGGCCCCACGCCCTGGAAAAAAATGTTTAAAGCAATATTTTTCCAACGCAGGTCTACAGGCGCGCCAAAATTGATACGCGCCTTCGCGTTGGTAGAAAGAATCGTCAGATCATTAGCATCTATTTTTCCGTTCGGACCAGGAGCGAAATTATCTCCCCTTATATCTTCAATCAGCACATAACCCAACTGCACCGGGTTGCCAAATTGGGTATACCCTTGCGGAAGTTCATCAATGGTTTTCTGATCCCTGATAATACCCTTGGAAATATACCCGGTTACAACACCTTCTGTTGGGCGTCCCAACCGGTTCTGAAAATCCTGAATGTTTGCAGCTTGGGGCCAGCTTATATACTTATCAATGGCATAGCCCATATTAAAGCCTACTGCATAAGAAAAATCGCCGTTAGATTTTGCATAGCTGATGGTAAATTCAAACCCCCTGGCTTTTTGCTTGCCTATATTTTCAGAAGGAAGCGCCGCCCCGAATGTACCAGGTACTGCACCTGTCCTGCTGGCTAACATCTTCGATCTGTTTGTAACAAAATAATCAAAAGAAAAACTGAGCGCATCTTCAAAAAAGCCCATGTCGATACCACCATTAATGGTTTTGTTGATTGCCCAGGTAATAGCAGGGTTGGGCACCGCTGTCTGGGGAGCAAGCCCGGTTAAATTTGTGTTGGCAAACACATAACCGCCGCTACCAGCTCCGCCAAAAGCGCCTACTACATTATAATTGTTTTGGAATTGGAAGGGTGCAATTTTTGTTTCGAGCCCATCCACACCGTCGTAACCGGTAGTTCCATAAGATGCCCTTAGTTTAAGCGTGCTTATCGGCTTTACCTTGAAGAACTTTTCGCGGGTTACTACCCAACCTGCTGCTACCGAAGGGAAAAAACCGAATTGCTTTTCAAAGATGTAAGAACCATCCTGCCTGAACGAAAATTCGGCGATGTATTTTGAGTCGTAATCATACTTCGCTCTTCCAAAGTAAGACAGGCGCGCCTGGTTTAATTCGGATCCGCCAAAATTTCGACGCTCCCTTGCAGGGTTAGCAGCCAATATCTGGTCGATGTTAGGAGTCAACAGGTCTTCTGCTGTTCCTCCGAGGTATTTACGTGTAAACTGGTATTGCTCCACGCCTACAAAAGAGGTGAGATGATGCAAGCCAAAGGAACGAGTGTAGTCGATAAAAAAGTTGGTTTGATAACGTTCATCCAGGTAGGTTTCTTCGTCGATGGCAGTAAATGATTTTCCATAGTTGTTAATCACTGTGTTATTGGCATCGAACTTAAGGGGCGCCAGTTGCAGCAGCCCAATGCCCGAAGTGCCTTGTGTTTGCACGCGATAGCTTTTGTTGTGTTCTCCAATAAAATCCTTCTGAAACAAGTTGTCTTGCCGGTAATTGCCCAATACTTTTAAAGACAGTCCTTTTACCTGCGGTATTTTCAATTCCGCATCAACAATAGCATTAAAGGTATTGTATAAAATATCGCGGTAATTTACCGAATTCACGATTTGGGCAGGGTTAAAGCCCCATCCGGGCTGAATGGTAGGAAAACCTTCGGGATCATCGGCCGTGGTAGGCGTTCCATCTGCTTTGGCGTAAAAAGGATATAACCTCGACAGATTGAAAGTAGGCCGGTAAAAATCGGCTACTGTAAAGCCTTCTCCCCCATCATCATCATACGGCCAATAGAAACGGTTCGTGTTTCTCCTGTTGAAGCTGAGATTGGTACCTATTGTCAGATTTTTAGAAACCTTGGCATCTACTTTAGCTCTTAATGTATACTTATCAAAACTGGTGTTGTCGTAGCTTCCTTTGTTTTTGCTGTAGTTGCCCGAAAAGAAATAAGTAACATTATCACTTCCGCCAGATACGTCAAGGCTGTGCTGCTGAGCATACGGGCTTCTCCAAAGAATATCATTTACGCTCTGTGGCTTTATTGTTCTGGCGTAAGCCAATGCTTCTTCATCAAATGGAACTTTGAAATTGGGGTTGGGATTAGCAGCCGCCCGGTTGTTGTGTTTTGCCACACCATTGCGAAAGATCAGTTCCTGTTCAGGCGTCCAGTCCTGTAATGGGTCTATGGTGCTGCTGGAAGAAACCGTTCCACGATAATTTACCATTACTTTCCCTTTTTTGCCCGACCTGGTTTGCACCACCACTACGCCACCCGCAGCCCTGGCGCCGTAAATGGCAGCGGCAGCGGCATCTTTCAAAAAGCTGATCGATTCCACCTCGCCGGGGTCTAGCACATCAAACTGCGCTTTGTCTGTTACCACATTGTCAATTACATACAGCGGCGATTGGGCTGCCCCACGAATCGAAATAGCGGCATTGCTGCCTACAAAGCCGGAGTTCTGAATGATCTGGGCGCCAGGGAGGCGACCAGCAAGGCTTGTAGACAATTGTGCAGTTGGGATGTTAATGATCTCCGATGCTTTTATGCTGGATACGGCTGAGGTTTGAGTTTGCCTCGATTCGGAACCATATGCCACCACTACCACTTCGTCCATTTTGGTTTCCTGCAGGTCCAGCATGATGCTGATATTGTTTTCATTACCCACAGCAATTTCTTTAGGAACGTAGCCCACAGCCGATATAACTAATACTGCTCCATCGGGAACGTTTAAAGAAAATTGTCCGTTAACGTCGGTAAGCGTGCCGAGCCTGGCGTTTTTTACCTGTACCGAAACGCCAGTTAGTGGCTCACCATTGGTGTTTGTTATCTTTCCGGTAATGGTGCGGTCTTTAGAGGGAGCTTCTGTTATGGCTACCAGCTTATTGTTCAATAAAGCGTAACTATAGGCTGTACTTTCCAAAACAGCGTTGAGTACCTCTTCGAGAGAAGCATCCACCATTTTAATATTAACTGTTGTTTGATTGAACCGGACTTTATCATGGTAAATAAAGTGGTAGCTCGTTTGCTTTTGGATGGAGCTGAGCACCTCTTTAATACTGGCATTTGTTAACGACAAAGTGATTTTTTCCTGCGAATGGCCGGTGGCAGCAGCCTGCACACAAACAATGGTTAATAATACCGCAAGCATTTTCATGATCAGTAAAGTTTTTCGGACAGGTCGCAACGCTAAACAGTCCTTGAGTAGTTTGGTTTTTTGCATAAATTGCCTTGGTTTTTTAGGTGAGTAATAATGGTGTTTCTATTGTTGCCACGATTGGAGGTGTTGCTGCACCTCCTTTTTTGCGTTTATTTTTTTATGATGAAATCACCCGTTCGCGTTTTGGTAAACCGAAATGGGTAAGTATGTTGCAAGTTCGATAATGCTTCATCAATCGTTTCCTCTTCAAATACACCGGTAAAGCGCTCATCGCGCAGCGAAGCATCCCTGATCTTTATAGAGACATCGAACCATTTTTCGAGCTTGTTCACAACCTGCGAAAGCGGTTCGCTGTTAAACACCAGCTTGTGCCGCGTCCATGCTATTTCAGGCACCATTCCGCTAGCTTCTTCTTTTGCCAGCTTTTCCATTTTAAACGGAAAGGCATTTGAAGACTTTGCGGGTGTAGCAGCGTCTTCTTCTGCGCTTTCTTCGTTTATAGGAAGCGTTACTTTTTCATTTGGCTTCAGTAACAGCTTCAGGCTTTTGTGCACGCCATCGGTTATTTCAACGCTGCCTTTGAACAAAGAAGCCTGCAATTCTTTTTCATCTGAATAAGCCCTTACATTAAAAGTGGTGCCCAATACTTTTATTTGAATAGAGCGGATGTTTACCGTAAAAGGGAGTGCTGCATTGTGGGCTATGTCAAAAAAGGCTTCTCCTTCCAAACGCACAGCCCTGTTTTTTTCGCCAAAGCCTTCGCTCAGCGAAATATGACTGTTTTTATTCAGCATTACTTTCGATCCGTCGGGAAGTTGCATCTCGTAGCTGCTATCGACAGCTTTCAATTCAAGCGCCTGGAAGGAAACTGTTTCTTTGTACGCGGGTTTTAATAAAAAGAAATCGAACATGGGTATGCTGATCAGGAACAAAGCAGCAACAGCCCAGGCAGCAATACGCCACCTTATTGAAACATGTTTTTGTTGATGTGGAAGTGGAAAGACCTGGGGAAAATGCTGATGCAGTTTTTCCATTTGTTTTTGCCATGCCTCTTCATCTGCAATACCTTCATTACTGCCTTTCGACATAAAATAATGGCTATGCAGCTCTAATTGGGATGCTATAGCAGGATTTGCCTGCAAAAGTTGCTCTAACTCCTGCAATTCTTCAAGCGTAATATCCTGCGTGAGCTTTCTTGCCGATAATTGCCATATCCTTGATTCGGACATAATATTAAACTGCTTTTAAAACGATACTTTACTATCCTGCTTTATACATAAATTTTACAGCCTGCGTTATTCTTTTTATGGCGATAGACAATTGTGCATCAATCGTTTTAACGGAAACATTGAGTATAGCAGCTATTTCTTTGTAGCGCAGCCCGTGCTGCTTGGCCAACCGATAAATGGTCTGGCATTTAGGCGGCAGTTCTCGTACAGCCGCTTCATAGCGATTCATCAACTCGTTATTCAGCAGAATGTCTTCGGGGGTCTTTACAGGAAAATCGGGTTCAATTTCTATTTCATCTATCCTTAATTGTGCTCCTCTATTCATACTCATGTTATAGCGAATGGCTATATTCTTGGTGGAAACGTACAGGTAGCTGTGCAGGTTTTCTATCTCCAATAACCGCGCACGGTTGCGCCAGATATTCACAAATACGTCCGATACCACTTCTTCTGCTGCCTGGGCATCTTTTACAATGGCATTTGCAAAACGGTATAACTTTTTCTGATACAGGTGAAATATGGCTTCGAACGACTGTGTATCGTTCAACACAGCAATTTGCTCTACCAAAAATTGTATTTTGATTTCCTGTTCCAAAAGCAGTTCGTGAGAAGAGAGGTTAGCCTCTGCTTGCAATCTATTTTAATGTATATGATACAATCCTAAGATAAATCCCCTAAAAGATTACAAAGTATTTAAAAAAGAGAAGGCGCGGAAAAGACTGATGGTAAAGAAAGAATGTAGGAATTTATCTCATTACCCTAAATATTCTGCGTTAAGTAGGAATAAAAGCAAATCCGAAAATCGTGATATTTCATATTTTCGCTTTGGTAAAAGATGCTTTGTATACTGCAGTTGAACGGAGCGTCGCCCCTATCGCTCTATCAGGGAGATAGAGCCGGCTTACAAAAATTATCTGACACGAAAATTTGAACGCAGGAGCGGGGTTTATTCAGGCTGCTTAACATCTGCCACTAACCTGCCGCTTTTTTTAAGATACCGTACAAACAGGTACAGCAGCAGCAATGCCGGAAGAATGATCATCAGCAACATGTTTCTTTTTTGTTCGTTGTTACCTGTTAGTTGCGGATAAACAAGCAGCAGAATGAGTGTGATGCCGCAAAGCCATACAAACTGGGTATTGTATTCTTTGAGTATCCAGCGCCGCCAGTTAAAACGCATGCTGGCAAAAGTAGTGCGCAGCCCTTTAAGCCGGGGTATCCAGCGGTTCACGTGCCTGCAATAGACGTCGAAACCGGGACCAAATTTTCCGCGCAAAAAGTGTTCTTCTGCCAACACAATAGCGTGGTATATGAACATGAACAATGGTATCATGATGCCTACATAGAACAATGAGTTAGCCAGTACACCAACCCCCAGCAGCATGAGTATGTTTCCAACGTACAGGGGATTGCGGCAATGCCTGAAAATACCTTCAGTTACAAGCCCGTCGGCATAAGGCTTACCGTCTCTGCCTCCGCGCAATATATAGGCAAGTCCTATAGTACCGCCGCGTATCAACTGGCCTAAAACAGTAATGCAAAGCCCCAGCGTAATGGGAAAGAAATAATAGTTTTTTCCAAAAACCACTTGGGAGAAAACAGGTGGTGAGGGTACAAACAAGGCAGCGTAAAAAACAATAAAGATGATGTTCCTGTATTTGAAAAAAAATCTGCCGATTGTTATCATAGGTATGTTTATTCTTTTACTGCTATCAGTCCTGCAAAATTATACCACTTAAAAAATAATTCGGTTTGCACAAACCCGGCTCTCTTGAGCATACACTGGTTTTCGCTCAACCGGTAAGGAATTAATACATTTTCGAGCGCCTCTCTTTTTTGAGATATTTCGAGCTCGCTGTAATGATTGCGGCGCTTGTAATCGTAATAATAGTTGATAAAGGAACGATTGAAGGCGCTGTTTTCTGCCAGTATTTTTTCAACCAATATCAAAACGCCTCCGCTGTTAAGCCCGTTGTACACATTCTTAAGAAGTGCTTCTCTGTGAAGGGGGCGTACAAACTGTAATGTAAGGCATAGTATGGCAACCGATGCATTGGAAAGATTGATCTCTTCGCTGATATCAGCGCAGTGTAACTCATACGAACCGCGCAAAGCGGTTTGATCCAGCTTGTCACTGCATTTCCTGAGCATTTCAGCAGAATCGTCGATCCCGATTACTTTTACTTCCGGCTTTAGCAGTGTGCTCATGTTTGCTATAGTGGTGCCGGTTGAGCAGCCGAGGTCGTAAACATTGGTAAAGGGTGCGGCATGATCTGCAGCCAGCTCGGCGATCATGCGCTGAATTTCTTCGTAAAAGGGTACGGAACGATTTACCATGTCGTCGAACACGTTCGCAACACCGGCATTGAAAGCAAAATCTTTTGCTTTGGGTATTTCTTCATTGAATACCTGGTCTCTCATGTAATGGTCTTTGAAAACTAAAATAGATTAAAACACATTATAAAAAACCATTCCAATATAATCATTAACCTTGATTAACCGATAATTGTTAAATCTATTAATAATAACGTAAACCAGTACCTGAAAGTTGCTTCAGCAGGTATTACCAGATCATTCGTTCGTCTGGCAGAAATTGAACTCTGTAGATAAATTTCAACAATACGGTTACTAACCCCGGGCTATAACCGCCTTAACAGAAGAGTTTGTTAAACTATTACATCAAAAGCCTATACCTTACACCCTACACCTTATACCTCACACCTTCACCCCTATATCCTCACGCCCAGCGTTACCCCAAGGGTTCTTGGATTACCAAGGTGCACCGCTCCAAAGTCGTAAGCATAGGCAATGTACCTTTTTGCACCGAGGTTCCTTGTCCAAAACATCAGTTCTGCATTTCTGCACGAAAATCCTACCCTGGTATTGAATACACTGTAAGGAGATTGGGCGATTGAATTATTCAGATCGAAATACTGCCGGCCAAGATACACCCATTCGCCCCGCACTACCGCTTTTAGCTGGTGCTTGTTGCTGATGGTATAACTGTATTGGGCCGACAGCATGGAAGTAAACTCGGGTGTATAAATCTGTTTCTTACCCTCAAGATCAACCGAAGCACCGTTTTGCGACAATTTAAGATTGGCATACGAAGCGTCGGTATAGCCGAAATTGTAGTTTAGCTGTAACCCTTTTACCGGCGTGGCAGACGCCTCTACCTCAAAGCCTTTGCTGTTGAGCCTGCCTGCATTACGAATAACCGTAATGGCGTCAGGCAGCACGAGCGTGGGTACCTGCACGCCTGTAATATTGGTATAAAAAAGGGCTACATTGAAATACAGCCTGTTTTGCCAGAAGCTGTTTTTAATGCCTAGCTCAAAATTGTTGCTATACTCAGGATCGTATGGATACAATGGGGGTTGCGAAGGATCGGAAGAAAGCTGCGTTAAACCACCCGTACGGAAGCCCCTGCTATAAGTGCCATACACATTTGTATTGGCTGATGCCCGCCATGTAAGACCAGCTTTGGGCGAAAAAGCACTGTAATGCACAGCCGAAGCGGTGTCGGGTTGCGTAATCATTGCATCTTCGCCGTCTTTCTGGTATTCGCCCAGTACATTGTATTTTTTGTGTTCGTAATCGTACCTGATGCCGGCGGTAAAATCCAGCTTTTCGAGAAGGCGGTAGGTTGCCTGTCCAAAAAAGGCAATGCCCTGTCCCTTTCCTTTGGTAGTATTGATGGTAGCAAAGTTGATGTCGGGTATGCCATACAGCCCGGCATCTTCGCCATAATGGGTTGCCTGCCGGTTCGGGCGGTCGTCGGCAAAAAGATACGCACCCGCTGTCCATTGCAGGCGACTGAGGGATGCCGCAGGTGAAGTGAACCTGAACTCCTGTGTCCAGGTTTTTACTTTGTTCCAGGGCTTTCCATAATCATTTCCGATGGTTACAATATCGGCAGGAGAAAAGTCTCCGTCTATAGGCGTTTTGTAATACCGGTAGTTGGTTTGATAAGCTGTTTGCGAACTGAAATTGAAACCGCGCCCTGCATAATTCACTACCAGGGAACTGAACATCGTATTGTCTACCATTTCTCCCACGGCATTTTGCGAAAGTTCATAGGGTTTTTCAAAGGCTTCGTCTATACCATTCACTAACGGATATGCACCATTGTTACGGTGTGCCTGGTGACGAAGGTTGAAAGAGATCATCCATTTTTCTGCAGGTTTGTATTTTAAATAATAGTTGCCGGCAGCTATTTGCTGATCATCGAACGATTTGTTGTTGAATGTATTGGTGTAATATCCATCGTGTTTCGAAAACATGCCCGCGGCGCCGAGGTACAATTTATTTTTTATAAGCGGCGCTCTAAAGCCCAGCTCGTATCGCTGCTGGTTGTAATTTCCAACATTCACTTCTGCAAAAGCGCTGGCTTTATCGCCGGGTTGCTTCGTGATGATATTGATGACACCGCCCATCGCATTCCTGCCATACAGCGTTCCCTGCGGTCCTCTCAGCACTTCTATGCGCTCAATGTCGAGCAGTTGCGACGAATAAGAGTCGAGCGTAAACTGGTTTACGCCATCTACATATGTAGCAATGGCGGGATCGTAAGAAGTGGTGGTAATACCGCGTATAGAAGTTACATTTCTTTCATCGCCGCCGTTGGTGGAGCTGAGGTTGGGTACAATGGCGGTAATATCTTTTGCATTCCACAACCGGTATTCTTTTACCTGCTTTGCCGAAAGGGCACTTACGCTGAAGGGTACCTGCTGCAACTGCTCATCTTTTTTTTGAGCAGTAACCACCACCGCATCTAACCGGGTATCTGTTTCGTTCAGCACAAATGAAGTTTGGTTCTGGCTTCCCGCTTCAATATTCAGTTCCTTACTCACCGAAGCATATCCAACAGCAGAAATCTGTATGATATATTTTCCGGGAATTATTTTATCGAGATGAAACGATCCTTTCGCATCACTTACTGCACCTCTGTTTGTATTTAACAGTACTACAGAAGCTCCCGCAATAGCCTTTGCATCTGCACCGGTAACGGTACCCGATAACGTTGTAACAGACTGGGCATTGACAAAAGAAATAATGGTTCCTGAAAAAGCGAGTAAGAGGGTAAATAACTTGTTCATCGTTTTATATCCTTTCAAGAGATTAAAAAATAAGAGGCGCAAAGATAAGTTGAGATTTAAGATTTCTGATTGGGTGATTTCTGATTTGTCGTTTATGGTTTTAACCCTATACCTTATGCCCTATACCTTCCACCTTTATTTTACAAAGAAATCAAATCTGTAGGTTTAACAGTCCTTTACAAGCCTGCTTTAACTAATCCTTTACGTATGAATATTAAACGATGCGGGGTTATGAAGCATCTAACAAGCGTTGAAAAAATCATTTTATGATGACGAAATATATTTATAAAACTTTGAGTGCCGGTTTATTGGTGTCGTTGCTTTTTACAGGCTCCTTACGGGCACAAACAAACGAAAAAGAAAAAGACGCGCAGGAAATCAGGGAAGCGGTTGCTTCAAAGAACTTTGTATTTACGGCACAGAGAATTGTTCCGATGAGCGGAATGTCGCGCCAGTTGAATGCAAGTTATGACCTTGATATTTCGGAAGACAAGATCGTGAGCTTTTTACCTTACATGGGCCGCATATATATGCCGTTAATGGACCCGACAATGGGCCCGTTGCGTTTTACCTCAACAGACTTTGATTACCAGACAAAAGAAGGCAAAAAAGGAGGCTGGCAAATTTCGATTAAGCCTAAAGATGTGCGTTCGGTGCGAGAGTTCAACCTGAATGTTACCGAAAGCGGCTATGCCACGCTGCAGGTGAATGGCAACGACCGGCAACCTGTAACTTTCTATGGATATGTTGTAGAGAAGAAGGGGTAGCCCAGGCGGGCGTTGGATGAAATCCAACGTTACAAAATTTCACCGAGCCGATGGCTCTGGCTGTTTGTGTTTTGTCGGTCAGACCGCCCTTTGGGCGGGCCGACCGGCTTTACCATCGGCCCGCCCAAAGGGCGGTCTGATGGACAGCTAAGTGCGTTGGATTTTAGTCCGTCCGCTGCATATCCATGGTGCGTGCCTCACGCACCATATCCGCTTTTACTACCTTTTTTTATAATCTCGTCTAACTTATTTTGAACAGCTTCTTTAAGACCCGGCAAGGTGGTTAAATCAGCATCCCACAGGCTGGTATCGCTCAACACTTTCTCTACCAGTTCAGCAGGTTGATATTGTTGCCAGGCATCGTAAAGATATCCTGCTTTATCGTCGTTTATTGGGTAGGTGCCGCCGTTGTGTTTTCCAAAATATTTGTCGCCGATTTTTTCCACGGCTTTCATAAATAAAAGATAATCTGCAAAGCCGGTAACCATATGCTCCGGTAATTTCGCCTGCTCTTTTATATACCTGGTCAAAACCGGCACCACGCGCATTTTCATCTTGGATGTATACTGCATCGTTATGCTGATCCACTGGTGGTTGAGATAAGGGTTGCGGAAACGGTCGAGTACCTGCTTTCCGAAAGTTTCCGCTTCTGTTGCAGTCACATTGCCGGGAATGGCAGGAGCAATGTTATGCAGCATCAATGCTTCTACAAAACTGCCAAAGCCTTTGTCGGCCATTGCTTCTTTAACGGTTGTAAAGCCCGACAGGAATGCCAGTCCGCAACTGAGGGTATGCGTTCCATTGAGCAGGCGCAATTTTAATTCTCTGTACTTTTCTATATCGGGCGTGATGATTACGCCTTCATCGGCTCCGGCAAACGACAATATTTGTTTTACCTTTTCATCGCCTTCAATAGCCCACAGGCGATATACTTCGCTCATAATCACCAGGTCGTCTTCGTATGCGGCCTGGCTTGTAATTTGTTGCAACATATCGGGCTCCGGCTTGCCGGGTACAATACGATCTACCAGTGAATTGCAAAAGCTGTTTTCAGTTTTCAGCCACTGCGTAAACCTTTCATCGAGGTTGTTATAGGCTGCCAGTTGCAATACAATCGACTTCAGCTTGTCGGCGTTTCCAACAATGAGTTCGGTTGGCACGATCACCATGCCCGGTGCGGTGCTTTCGCCCAGCGCAAGATAACGTGCATGCAAAAACGCCAACAGCTTGCCTGGGAAAGAAGCCGGTGGCTGCTGACCGATCTTTTCTTCTGTATACTGTATGCCTACTTCGGTGGTATTGGAAACAATGATCTGCATGGCCTGGTCTGCCGCACAGGCAAGAATTTTATTCCATTCTTTTTTTGCCGACAACACGCGGCTGATAGCGGAGCATACAATATTCTCTTCCACTTTTTGTCCCTGGCTAATGCCGCGTACGCAAAGTGTATACAATCCGTCCTGCTCTTCGAACGCGTCGGTTCCTCCGGAGTCAGTTGATTTTACCACTACGATCCTGCCATTAAAAATACCCTGCCGGTTTGCTTTATCAATAAAATAATCGGGCAGTCCCCGCAATAATACGCCTGTTCCAAATTGCAATACTTTTTCGGGAAGATCAAAAGCGCCTGCCTGCGGCTTTGAAACAAAGGAATCTGCTATTTTGCCAAGGTTGGTTTTGTTCAATTTCATCGTAAAAGTTTTTGAGCAATCAGCGGTCAGCGATCAGCTTTCAGCAATCAGGAATAAAATTCAAATTTCAAGAAACAAGAAACAATGGGGTCAACTACATCGCATCAGAAATCAGAAATAAAATTCAAATAACAAGAAACAAGAGCCAAAGGGCTCAACCACACACATCAGAAATCACAAATCACAAATCAGAAATCACAAATCCCCCTCATCTCGTTTGCCCATTGCCCCTGATTACCCATTTTTCAGTAACAAGCTTCTCCAGTGCAAATGGTCCGCGGGCATGGAGCTTTTGGGTGGATATTCCTATCTCTGCACCCAATCCAAACTCTTCGCCATCGGTAAACCGTGTAGAAGCATTGTGATATACTGCTGCTGCATCTACTTCGTGCAAAAACAACTCCGCTTTCTTTTTGTCTTCGGTTACGATCGCTTCGGAATGCTTGGTAGAATGCTCACGTATATGAGTAAGTGCTTCGGCGGTATCCTTCACCACTTTTATAGCACATTTATAATCCTGAAATTCCCGGTCAAAGTCTTCGGCAGTAGCTTTACCAAGATATGGATAACCTTTCATGATTTTATACGCAGGACCATCTGCCAGCACTTCCACTTTGTATTTCTCAAAATCCGGTTTCAGCCGGGGCAAAAAATCTGCCGCAATGGAACTGTCTACCAGGAGCGTATCCATAGCGTTGCATACTGAGGGACGCGACACTTTTGCATTGACCACGATGTTTACGGCTTTTTGCTGCGATGCTTTTTTCTCTACATACACATGACATACGCCGGCACCGGTTTCAATAACGGGCACCAGGCTGTTTTTTCTTACAAAGCTGATCAACCCGGCCGATCCGCGGGGAATGATCACATCTACGTATTGTGTTGCGGTAAACAGTTCCTGTACCGTTTCGCGCGGGGCAGGCAGCAACGTGACAATTTCGGCGGGCAGCCCGTTTTTTTTCAGCACTTCATGAATAATTTTCACCGCAGCTTTATTAGAATGATCTGCCTCGCTGCTGCCTTTTAAAACGCAGGCATTGTTGCTGCGAATGCAAAGGGCAGCAATGTCAAACGTTACATTGGGTCTCGATTCATATACCGCTCCTACTACACCCAATGGAACGGCTACTTTCTGCAGCAACAATCCGTTGTCGAGCGTGCGCTGCTCCAACAGCTTGCCCGATGGATTGGGCAGCTTGCTTACTTTGCGGAGGCTTTGTGCAATGGCTTTAATACGTGCGTCTGTAAGGCGCAGCCTGTCGGTACGCGGGTTGTCGGGGTCCTGCTTTGCTACGTCTTTTTGATTGGCTTTGAGAATAAATGCCGACCGGGCAATCATTTCATCAGCTATCATATTCAATACCTTCCTGAGTTTTGTATCGTTTACTGCTCTCAATGCGGGAGCGGCATCGTACGCTTTTTTGATCAGGGATAAAACTGCACTCATCGAATCATGTCTTTTAAAAAGTAACTATATCATCCGCATGCGCGGCAATAATATTTTTATGCGCTATTTGCTTGGTAATGTCAGAGCTGTTTAACCTGGCTTTGGCAACGCCAATTATAATTTCGTCCTCGTCTATCAATTGTATCACTTCGCCGGCTACAAAATTACCTTTTACTTTTTTGATGCCTACCGTCAGTAAACTTTTACGTTCAAGCAATGCTTTGCTGGCACCCTTGTCTACATACACACCGCCAATGGTAATGGAACCGCTTGCCAGCCATTTTTGCCGGGCCTTCAGGTCGGAAGACCGTGCATGGAAGGTAGTGCCTGCTTTTCCCTCCAGGGCTTTTTGCAGCGGCGTTGTTCCGTTCAATCCGCAAATAATTACCTGTATGCCTAATGAATTTGCCAGCTTAGTGGACGTGAGCTTTGACAGCATGCCGCCTAATCCCACACTTGTTTTTTCTTTATTTACATATCCCAGCACGGTGGCATCTATTTTTTCCACCATTGGGATTACTTTTTTATCGTGATCGAGCAACCCTCCGGCGGATGTGCAGATAATCAGCTTATCGGCGTCGAAGCCTATGGCAATCAGGGTAGCCAGCTCGTCGTTGTCTGAAAACTTGAGCTCGATGTTGCTCACCAGGTCGTTTTCGTTTACTACCGGCAGGATATTGTTTGCCCAAAATTCCCCAAAGGTTTCTTTTAATTGCAAAAACTGGCGCCGGTTGGAGAAATGATGTCTTTCGCACAAAGCCTGTGCTACAGTGATACCATGCTTGGAGAAATATTTGTGGTACAACTGTATGAGCATGGGATTGCCCACGGCGGCCGCAGCCTTCCGCTCTGTAATGGTTCCTTTATAATTGCTGAAGAAAGATTTGCCGCTGCCTACCGCTCCGCTCGACACCAATACTACATGAT
>JBQCFW010000204.1:0-43623 GCA_051958655.1 Agriterribacter sp.
TAATAGCCGCAGCCTGTTTCAGGTCATCTATGGTTTCAAACAAGGGAACAATATCAACTGCAAGTTCCTCCTTTTTCCAGCCGCTCATCAAAAACAAACCATATACCTCAATGGCATTCAGCGCGCTGTTGCACTGGCTGATAATGTAACGATCGCACCCCTCTTCGCCGTTGGCAGCCTGTATTTGCTTCAGCCCCTGCATTACCTGCAAAGTATCTTTATGTACTTCGTCCGTCAGTATTTCAGGATCGGCGGTTTGGGTAATGTTTACCAGCGCTTTTATTTTTTCACCTGCCGGAAGCGATGTATAGTTTTGCGGCAACACACTTGTTTTAGCCGCTATTTCATCCGTTATTTTTGTGTGCACCCCACTCTCCTGCCTTAGATCGAGCGACGCAAAATGCAGCCCGAACACTTCCACCTTATTGATCAGGTTTTCTACCATGTCCACAAACAAACCATTGTGCTGGTAAGTCAACGTTTCCCTGATGCTATTAAGCGTTTGCAGTATGTCATTTTTCGTTAAGTCGCTGATATGCCCGGGAACAAAAAGGTTGTTATACAGTTTTTCCTCCAGTTCCTGCAACGGCGTATCTACTCCTTTAAAGGTCAGTCGCCTTTTTAATCGCCTTACATCTTTATAATACGACTTCAAAATACTTTCCCGCAATGCACCCGCCACTTTTTGTGTAGTGCCCGTTTTTACAAACGGATTGCCGTCCCTGTCGCCACCCGGCCAAAAGCCCATTCGTATAATGGGATTCGACGAAGAAACCACTTCGGGCATATTCGTTTTAATATTGGAAATGATCCGTCCCGCAGTGGGGTAAAATACATTTTCGAGATACCATATCAAACTTACCGCCTCATCAAAAGGGGTGGGTTTCTGCTGCTTGAAGAAGGGCGTTTTTCCCAACTGCTGCAGGTACATGTTGATCTGATTAATGTTGTTTTCTGCGATGGCCCTGGTAAGATCATGAATGATGCCCAATACTGCACCGGGATAAAACTGTGTGGGATGCGCGGTGAGCACCAGGCGAATGTTAAACGTCTCCGCTTTTTTCTTCAATTCCTTTTCCCTGTCAAACTGAATTACTTCCGACTGCAGGCTTTTTAAAGTGCCAGGTCCGTTCATATCGTTTACAGTGGTAAACGCAGCGTCTTCCAGCGCGTCGAACAACACCACCTGCCGTTCCGCATATTGTACAAAACGGAACAACAGATCCAGCTTTTCTTCTTCCTTTGTTAGTGAAGTATGCTTGCTGAAAAAGCCGTCAATAATTTGCGAAGGGCTTTGTTTATTGGTATACCCTTCTTCGCAATAGCTCAGCAATAGCGATAACAGGATACCGGTTTTTTCGATACGATGAAACGGCAATGAAGTGAACAGGCTATTGTATAACTGGAACTTACGCCCAACAAGGTTTTGGAACTGTGTTAGCGATGCCGTAGATAAGCTTGCCATGATTGATATTACTACTGATGATAAGTTGATTGATTAAACTCTACCCCCGCCGCCCAAAACGCGGCAAAGCACAGAGTTTATTTGGACAAGCAAGCGGCAAATGAGCGCATGAAATTAGTTAAAAAAAAAGGAAATACGCTGTACAATAGATATTTTTAATAAAACAGGCTAAAATCCTGTATGTACAACCGCAAAACAGGGCTGTTTTTCAAAAAACCTACGCGCAGCAGGTACATGCGCATCCTACTCCCTACAGGAAGGTTGAAATTTTCCCCTCACCCTTAGCGGAGTTTACAAAGAGCGGTGCCCGGATGCCACCTTTGAATGCATCTGCGGCAGCTTGCGATTGATTTTTCAATATTTTATTTGTAATTGTTTATTTCTGTTTTACCTTCGGCGCCATCAAAGTAAAATGGTACTGCACTCCTTCAATACACAGTGTTCGCTTACTGCAACAACAGCAGCAATGAATACCATTATTACCACTACCACTATTACCACCCTCGTGTGAGGGTAATTTTTATTCATATCATCCCCGGGGCATTCGCCGCATTCATCAGAAAAGTTGAATGATTGTTATCTTACTTACTATTCAAAAATTAAAATATGCAGGTGTTGAAATTCGGTGGTACTTCAGTTGGAAGCGCCGATAATATTAAAAAAGTAATAGACATTGTAAAAAAGAGACTGGAGAAAGACAAGACGATTGTAGTGGTTTCTGCACTGGGCGGCACAACCGATGCACTGCTGAATGCAGGACAACTGGCGGCACAGGCAAATGAGTTGTATAAAGAAGAGTTGTTGCGCATAGAGCAGCGGCACCTGGACGCGGTAAAACAATTGATCCCCGTACAAAACCAGAGCAGTGTATTAAGCCTGGTAAAAAAAATGTGCAACGAAATTGAAGATGTTTGCAATGGCGTTTTTTTGTTAGGGGAACTATCTGCCCGCACCAAAGACCGTATTGTAAGCTTTGGAGAGCTGCTCTCTTCGCAAATTATTGCAGCCTCATTTAACAGCGCGGGCGTTAATACCGTATGGAAAGATGCACGCAGGCTGATACAAACCAATACTCATTTTGGCAATGCACAGGTAAATGTAACGGCTACACGAAAACTGATAACCGATTTTGCGGCTACTTTCAAGGAGCAGTTGGCCATTATTCCAGGATTTATTGCAGCAGATGACAATAACGAAACCACCACACTTGGCAGAGGAGGCTCAGACTATACTGCTGCCATTATTGGGGCAGCGCTGGATGCGGCTTTACTGGAAATATGGACAGATGTTTCGGGCATGATGACGGCTGATCCCCGCTGGGTAAGCGGCGCAAAAGTCATTCCTTCCATCTCCTACCAGGAAGCAATGGAACTGTCGCACTTTGGCGCTAAGGTGCTCTATCCCCCCACCATCCAACCGGTGTTAGGAAAAGGGATACCCGTGGTAATCAAAAATACCTTTGCCCCCAACGATGCAGGAACTGTTATTGGCAAAACGCCCGCTGCCAACGACAATGCGATAAGAGGCATTTCAAGCATCAGCAATATTGCATTGCTCAGCCTCGAAGGAAGCGGCATGGTGGGTGTTCCAGGATTTTCAAGACGGTTGTTCGAAGCGCTTTCGCAGGCACGGATCAACGTTATCCTTATTACGCAAGGCTCATCCGAACATTCCATTTGCGTGGGCGTTGAAACGCCATATGCGCAAAAAGCAAAGGATGTGGTAGACAGCACTTTTGCAGATGAAATAGCCATGGAAAGAGTGCAGCCTCTTACAATGGAAACCGATCTTTCCATAGTGGCGCTTGTAGGCGAAAACATGAAGAGCCATCCCGGCATCAGCGGTAAAATGTTTGGTTCGTTGGGGCGCAATGGCGTAAATGTGCGTGCCATTGCCCAGGGATCTTCCGAAAGAAATATTTCTGCCGTTGTAGCCACCAAAGACGTTCGTAAAGCCATCAACATCCTGCACGAAGAATTTTTCGAAACCACTTATAAACAAATTCACCTTTTTATTGCCGGCACCGGCAATGTGGGTGGCAAATTATTGCAGCAGTTAAAACAACAACAGGCATGGCTTAGCCAGCATCTGCGCCTGAATGTAAAGGTGGTTGGGCTTGCCAATAGTCGCAAAATGATTATAGACGACAACGGGCTCGACTTTAACCACTGGCAGGAAAAGCTACAGGCTGGCGAGGACGCCAACATACAGGAGTTCGTAAACATCTTGCTCAGCAAAAATTTGCGCAACGCCATTTTTGTAGATATTACCGCGAGCGATACCGTGGCAGCTATATACGACCGTTTGCTGCAGAAAAGTGTTTCGGTAGTAGCCTGTAACAAAGTAGCCGCTTCGTCTGAATACGCTTACTATAAAAAACTGAAAGAGCTTGCCCGCTCCTACAATTGCCTCTTTTTGTTTGAAACTAATGTGGGTGCAGCGCTCCCGGTAATTGGTACGCTGAACGATTTGATGCGCAGCGGCGATAAGATCAATCGCATAGAAGCGGTTTTAAGTGGTACACTGAATTTTGTATTTAACAACTATAACGGAGAAAAAACGTTTGCCGAAGTTGTAAAGCAGGCGCAGGACGAAGGATACACCGAACCAGATCCACGGCTTGACCTCAGCGGTAAAGATGTAATGCGCAAAATCATGATCCTGGCGCGCGAATCGGGTGCTCAACTGGAAATGGAAGACATTACCTGCAATGGCTTTTTACCCGATAGTTGCATGCAGGGCGATGTGCCGGCTTTTTATGAAGAAATGAAAAAGCATGAAGCGCACTTTAAAAACCTCTACAACCAGGCGGTTGCAGAAAACAGTAAGCTTAAATTTGTAGCCAGGTACGAAAACGGCAAGGCTTCGGTTGGATTGCAACACATTCCACCGCAGCACGACCTGTATCATTTGTATGGAAAAGACAATGTGGTGTTGTTCTATACCGAACGCTACCCCGAACAACCGTTGGTGGTAAAAGGCGCCGGTGCCGGAGCAGAGGTAACCGCATCGGGAGTGTTTGCAGATATTATAAGGGCGACAGCGTTCTGAAGTGGTAAGTGATAAGTGGTAGGTGGTAAGGTATAGGGTGGAAGGTAGAAGGTGAGAGGGGTTTGGAGTTTATAGTTTGAAGAAAACAAAAGTTAATAAACAACTTAAAAAAGCCTGAGCTGTGCGCAGGTCTTCTCCCCTTTGGGGAGGCCGAGAGGGGCTTCTCATACATTATGAAATCAATAGAACAGGCAAAAGGCAAATCACTCACCATACACGCTCCGGGCACCGTGGCCAATATGGTTTGCGGATTTGATGTATTGGGTTTGGCGCTCAACGATCCTTATGATGTAATGACCGTTAAGCTTATAAACGAACCAACCGTTGTTATCAGGAATATAGATTCGTATGGTCTTCCAACAGAACCGGAAAGAAATGTAGCGGGTGTGGCATTGCTGGAAATGATCAATAAGCTGGAGGGAAAAACCGGTTTTGAAATTTCAATCGAGAAAAAAATAAAACCCGGGAGCGGCATTGGCTCCAGCGCAGCAAGTGCTGCCGGTGCGGTAGTGGCGGTCAATCGCTTATTAGGCAATCTTTTTTCAGACGAAGAGCTGGTGCAGATGGCTATGTTTGGCGAAAAGCTGGCATCCGGCGTAAAGCATGCCGACAATATTGCACCTTGTATATATGGAGGCGTTACGCTGATCAGGAGCATCCATCCGCTGGATATTATCAGCATCTCTTCACCCCCGTTATACGTTACACTCGTGCATCCACAAATTGAAGTGCGCACCGAAGATGCCCGCCAGATATTGAAAAAACAAATCCTGCTGAAGGATGCTATCCGGCAATGGGGTAATATAGCCGGGCTGGTAGCGGGATTGATGAAAAGCGATTACGAACTGATTGGCCGCTCACTGGAAGACGTGTTGATCGAACCGGTAAGAAGTATACTAATACCCGCCTTTGGCGAAGTAAAATCAAAAAGCCTGGAAGCGGGCGCATTAGGCGGTGGTATATCAGGCTCAGGTCCTTCTATTTTTATGCTGAGCCGCGACAGGCATACCGCCGAAAAAGTGGAGGAGGTTATGAAAGAAGTATACACTAAAACCGGAATCGATTATAACACCTACATCACCACCGTAAACACTACCGGCGTAAAAACCATACAGTAAAATTTACGAGGCAAAAAAAAGAAAGAAACAGCAGATGCAATATTATAGTCTCAACAGGCAATCGCCCAATGTGAGTTTTAAAGAAGCTACTATACAAGGACAGGCTCCCGATAAGGGCTTGTATTTTCCCCAATCCATTCCGCAGCTCGGTAAACAATGGATGGATACCATTGCCGATAAAACCAATGAGCAGATTGCATACGACGTAATAGCGCCTTACGCGGGTGAAGACATTCCCGCAGATCAGTTAAAACGCATTGTAAAAGAAACCATCGACTTCCCCATACCGGTGGTGAAGGTGACCGATCGCATTTTTTCGCTCGAATTGTTTCATGGGCCCACCCTTGCGTTCAAAGATGTTGGCGCAAGATTTATGAGCAGGTGCCTGGGATATTTTGCAAAAGAAAAAAGTGAAAAGGTGACGGTGCTGGTGGCAACTTCCGGCGATACCGGTGGCGCAGTAGCCAATGGCTTTTACGGCGTAGAAGGTGTGGAAGTGGTAATATTATATCCTTCGGGAAAGGTAAGCTCCGTGCAGGAAAAGCAGTTAACCACGCTCGGCAAAAACATTCATGCGCTGGAAGTTAAAGGCACATTCGACGATTGCCAGCAAATGGTAAAACAGGCTTTTGCAGATGCTGAACTAACAAAGAAAAAATTTTTAACCTCGGCCAACTCTATCAACGTAGCACGCTGGCTGCCCCAGCAATTCTACTATTTCTTTGCCTATAAGCAGTGGCAGCAAAAAGAGCAACCACCCGTTATTTCGGTGCCCAGCGGTAATTTTGGAAATATATGCGCCGGCATGCTGGCACACATTTCGGGACTGCCCGTACAGCATTTCATTGCGGCCTGTAATGTCAACGATGTGGTAGCACGCTATCTTTTCAGCGGCAATTACGAAACACGTCCTGCCATTGCCACTATTTCCAATGCCATGGATGTAGGCAATCCCAGCAACTTCGTTCGGGTGTTACAGTTATTCGATAACAACTTCATCAACCTGAAAAAGATACTTTCGGGTTACACTGTTACCGACGAAGAAACAAAAGCCATCCTCCAGAAAACAAAAAAAGAAACCGGCTATCTGCTCGACCCCCACGGTGCAGTAGGATACCTTGCACTGCAACGATACCTGGCTGATCATGCAGAAGACAAGGGAATCTTCCTTGAAACCGCCCACCCTGTAAAATTTTATGACGTAGTGGAGCCCGTGATAGGAGAAGCAGTTCCCGTACCCGAAGCTATTCAGCAAATATTACCGCTCACAAAGCACAGTGTTGAAATGGATGCGGAGTATGGGTTGTTGAAGGAATATTTATTGAAGTGAAAGGTGAAAAGACAAAGGGCAAAAACAAGAACCAAATACAAGATTCAAAAAACAAACCCTCAAACCCAAAACTCCAAACTTCAAACGTCAAACCCCAAACACCCACGGCTAACCGCGCATAGCTGATTGCTGAAAGCTCTTTGCTGATTGCTTATCAGAAAGCACGATATTTGCTGTAAGAGGAGTAGGTATGCACGATATAGAACCTTTTTACAATTGGAGAGACTTATACACTGCCGAAACAGATCCCAGGTCTCCATTCTTCGGCAGAGAATACAGTGAGTTTGTGTTTTCTCAAACGGTATATAACTATTACATACATCCGCAGTGGGACGAATTTGGCTCGCGCACCATGTATATGAAAATATTGTATGCAGATTATGAGCAGGGATTTGCCATTATTGAACTGATAGGCGAATGGAACGACGCTATAGAAAACGACATTCAAACGTTGCGAAGAGAAGTAACCGACGCACTTTTTTATGAACATATTACCAAATTCATACTGGTAGCAGAAAACATATTGAACTTTCACAGCAGCGATGACAGCTACTACGAAGACTGGTTCCAGGAAATGAATGAGGAAGATGGCTGGGCAGTAATACTTAACATGCCCGAACAATCTCAGTACGATTTCAGGAAGGCAAAACTCAACCGTTACGTAGAGTTGATGGACTTTCCCAACTGGCGTACACTGCAGCCTCAGCACCTGTTCCAGATCATTAATGATACAATTATGAAAAGGTTGGGCGTTTAAAAAAAGTAATATTCTGATTTTTATGAGCGTTTGTGTGTTATTTTTGCAGAGTTCAAATAACCACTTCTTGTGATATGACCTGGAAACAACTCTTCACTTCGTCTGTAGGCAAAAAGTTTGTAATGGCGCTTACAGGTATTTCACTGATCGCATTTTTGATAGTACACGTTGGACTGAATGCCTGCATATGGGCCAATGATGAGGGCGAAATGTTTAACAAGGCGGCCCATTTCATGGGCGCTACTGTCGTGGTCCGCATACTCGAAGTAGGCCTCTTTATCGGCATCATTCTCCACATCGTACAAGGCATTATACTGGAGCTCGATAACAGGAGCAAAAGAAGCATCGGTTACCAGGTGCCATTAGGCAACAGGGGTAGCAAATGGTATAGCCGCAGCATGGGTTTGCTGGGTACTTTGATCCTCCTGTTCCTGATCATGCATATCTATCATTTCTGGACGCCAAGCAGGCTTGGCGGCATTGGCAATATTCACGAATTGGGTACAACCACTTATAACGGAAAAGAATATCACAATCTGTATGCAGAAATGCTGATGGTGTTTCAATCGCCGGTAATCGTGTTTTTATATATCCTCGGTTGTATATCGCTCGCCTATCATCTCATGCACGGTTTTAAAAGCGCATTCCGTACACTGGGAATGAGTAACCAGCGTTATGTAAAAATTGTTAAAGCGCTGGGAGCAGGATTTTCAATCATCGTTCCATTAACCTTTGCCATGATGCCGATTTCCATGCACTTTGGATGGATACAGTAAGAGTGGTAAGTAGTAAGTGGTAAGTGAAGCGAGTTATTAAAAAGATCATTTAAACAACGTATATAGTTATACTATGTTGGATTCAAAAATACCTGCGGGACCTCTTGAACAGAAATGGAATGAGTATAAAGGGCATGTGAAGCTTGTGAATCCCGCCAATAAACGTAAGCTGGAAGTTATTATAGTGGGAACGGGACTGGCTGGTGCGTCGGCTGCAGCTTCGTTAGGCGAACTGGGCTACCGCGTAAAAGCATATTGTTTCCAGGATTCTCCCCGCAGAGCGCATTCTATCGCCGCACAAGGTGGCATCAACGCTGCTAAAAATTATCAGAACGATGGCGACTCAGTATACCGTCTTTTTTACGATACGGTTAAAGGTGGCGACTATCGTGCCCGCGAAGCAAACGTACATCGTCTCGCCGAAGTGAGCGTGAACATCATTGACCAATGTGTTGCACAGGGTGTTCCTTTTGCAAGAGAATATGGCGGGTTGCTGAACAACCGTTCTTTTGGCGGCACACAGGTAAAACGTACTTTTTATGCTGCCGGGCAAACCGGGCAGCAATTGCTCATAGGTGCTTACCAGGCGCTGGAGCGGCAGGTGGCATTGGGAAATGTAACCATGTACACCCGCCATGAAATGCTCGACGTGGTAATTATTGACGGTAAGGCAAGAGGCATCATTTGCCGCAACCTGGTAACGGGCGAAATTGAAAGACATTTCGGTCATACGGTGCTGTTATGTTCTGGCGGATACGGAAATGTGTTTTATCTTTCTACCAACGCTATGGGCAGCAATGTAACCGCTGCATGGAAAGCCCACAAAAAAGGCGCTTATTTTGCCAACCCCTGCTTCACCCAAATTCACCCAACCTGCATACCCGTAACTGGCGATCACCAGTCAAAGCTCACGCTGATGTCGGAATCGCTGCGTAACGACGGCAGAATATGGGTGCCTAAAAAGAAAGACGATACCCGCAAGGCGAATGATATACCGGAAGACGAAAGAGATTATTATTTAGAAAGAAGGTATCCGGCATTTGGTAACTTGGTACCGCGCGATGTAGCATCGAGGGCTGCTAAAGAAAGATGTGATGCAGGCTATGGTGTTGGCACTACCAAACAGGCGGTATACCTCGACTTTAAATACAACCTCATTAATAAATACGGCAAAACAGAAGCCGGCAAGCTGGGCATAGAAAATCCAGACCAGGAAACACTGATCCGCCTGGGTAAGGAAGTGGTGAAAGAAGAATACGGCAACCTGTTTGATATGTATGAAAAAATTACAGGCGAAAATCCTTACGAAGTTCCAATGCGCATCTATCCCGCTGTTCACTATACAATGGGTGGATTGTGGGTTGACTACGAGCTGATGACTTCCGTAAAAGGTTTATATGCATTGGGCGAATGCAATTTCAGCGATCATGGCGCCAACCGTTTGGGAGCGTCAGCACTGATGCAGGGTTTGGCAGATGGTTATTTTGTAATTCCCTACACATTGGGTAATTACCTGGCGGACGAAATTGCAACCAAGCCAATACCAACCACACACGAAGCGTTTGAAGCAGCAGAAAAAGCGGTAAAAGAAAGGATCAACACTTTGATGGGCATTAAAGGAAAACAATCGGTGGAAAGTTTCCATAAACGTCTCGGTAAGATTATGTGGGAGAAATGCGGCATGGCGCGCAACGAACAAGGCTTAAAAGAAGCGATCGTTGAAATACAGGCGTTGAAAAAAGAGTTCTGGAGCGATGTAAGAATACCCGGCGAAATAAACGAAATGAACCCTGAGCTCGACAAAGCCAACCGCGTGGCAGACTTTATCGAACTGGGTGAACTGATGTGTAAGGACGCCCTGCAAAGAGCTGAAAGCTGCGGCGGTCACTTTCGCGAAGAAAGCCAGACAGAAGAAGGCGAAGCGCTTCGTCACGACGATCAGTTTATGTATGTATCTGCCTGGGAATATAAAGGCGAAAGCGACTGGCAATTGAATAAGGAAGAGCTGAATTACGAAGTGATTAAACCAACTCAAAGAAATTATAAATAATTTGAAAATTTGAAAATGTGGTAATTTGAAAATGAATTCAAATTGCTAATCTTTAAATTTTCAAAAAATGAGAAATGATAAACCCAATGTAATCGTTGATAAAACACTGAATTTTTCATTAGCTATTATTGAGTTTTGTGAGAAGCTTGAAGCCGATAGGAAGTTTGTAATCGCCAGACAATTGTTACGCTCTTCAACATCTATAGGTGCAAATGTGTTTGAAGCGCAGAATGCAGAGAGCAAAGCGGATTTCATACACAAAATGAAGATAGCCGCTAAAGAAGCAAGTGAAACATTATACTGGCTGACACTCTGTGAAAAGAGTAAAAATTATAGGTTTGATAAAATATTGATTGAAAATTTAAATGAGATTATTAAGATATTATCTAAAATAATTTCTTCAGCAAAAGGCAGCATTCCTGGATTTGTGTGGTCGGTGCTTTCTGCATTTCCAAATTTTCAAATCTTCAAATTAACGTATTAACTATGGAGCATTATACAATGAACCTGACCCTTAAGGTTTGGAAACAGAAAAACAAGAGCGAAAGAGGCCGTTTTGAAACATACCACGTAAAAAACATTTCTTCCGAAATGTCTTTCTTGGAAATGTTTGACGTGTTGAATGAACAGCTGATCGAAGAAGGTAAGGAACCAATCGCATTTGATCACGATTGTCGTGAAGGCATTTGTGGTATGTGCTCCATGTATATCAACGGGCGCCCGCACGGTCCATGGCATGGCACTACCACCTGCCAGTTGCATATGCGTGCGTTTAAAGATGGCGATACCATCGTTGTAGAACCCTGGCGCGCCAATGCCTTTCCTGTTGTGAAGGATTTAATAGTAGAAAGAGCTTCTTTTGATCGTATTATACAAGCCGGCGGATTCATATCTGTAAATACAGGCAATGCTGTAGACGGCAATGCCATACCGATCGAAAAAGATAAAGCTGACGATGCTTTTGCTGCTGCCGCCTGTATAGGATGTGGCGCTTGTGTTGCCGCATGCAAAAACAGTTCTGCCATGCTGTTTGTATCGGCTAAAGTGTCGCACCTGGCATTGTTACCGCAAGGCGCACCCGAAAAGAAAACGCGGGTATTGAATATGATTGCTCAAATGGACAAAGAAGGCTTTGGTGCCTGCACCAATACCGGCGCATGCGAAGCGGTTTGTCCTAAAGAGATTTCATTAGACAATATTGCACGTCTTAACAAAGAATATCTCGCAGCAGGAGCTGTTATTGACAAGTAACAGAGGAGAAATCTCAAAAACAAAAAGCAAGATCCAAAAAAGAAGATACAAATCTCAAGACCCAAGATTCAACATAAGACATTCAGGAAATTGAATTGCTTTACTATTCCTGCTGAATGAGCAATACAGAGGTTATACGACCCGATGCGATCACTGCAGACAGTATATCTGAACCACTATTACTGGAAAAAAACATTCACCTGACAGTGCTGCGGCTAGACAAAATTCACCCCGTTGTATCTGGCAATAAATGGTTCAAGCTCAAATATTATCTCGCCAATGCAAAGGCAAATGGTCATCACACCATTCTCACTTTCGGCGGTGCTTACTCCAATCACATTGCGGCTGCGGCGTTTGCTGCAAAATTATCCGGGCTTCAGGCTATCGGTCTTATTAGGGGCGAAGAACCGGCAATATGGTCGCACACTTTACAGGAAGCCAGAGGCAACGGTATGACATTACACTTCCTCCCCCGAACAACATACGACGTCTACAAAAGAAGCCCTGGTTCCCCGGCACTAACGGACAAGTTTGGAAATTGTTATGTAATTCCAGAAGGGGGCGTGGGAGAAGAAGGCGTTAAAGGTGCAGGCGAAATATTAGAACTGGTTGATATAAGTCATTACACTCATATTGTTTCAGCCGTGGGAACCGGAACTACCATAGCCGGACTGATAGAAAAAACAACGGACAGCCAGCAAATAACCGGCATCAGTTCCATGAAAAATAATATTTCGCTGGTTTCTGAAATAGAAACCTTGTTAAACCGTTCTTTACCCGAGCGTTTCGGGCTTTTACATCATTATCATTTTGGCGGATATGCAAGGCATAGTAATGAGCTGATAGCATGGATGAATGGTTTCTATGAAAGACATCAGATCCCGCTTGATTTTGTATATACCGGCAAAATGATGTACGCAGTTTTCGACCTGGCAAAAAAAGATTTTTTTCCTTCCGGCTCGAGCGTACTTGCTATTCATTCCGGTGGTTTACAAGGCAACCGTTCGTTGCCGGAAGGCGTCTTACAATTTTAGACAGACCGGGTATTATCTTTGTACTATTTAAACAGAATAATTAAGCGAGTATATTATACATTATGAAAGGTATTGCAGGACTTGTTTTTTTTGTAGCACTGTTGCTGACGGATTATTCGGCAAATGCCCAGGATACGCTGCCTGCTTTTACCGTGGTAAACCGAAACGGTAAAGTGATTTTGAGTTGGGTAAATAATTTTCCTGTAATAAAACAAATGAGTATTCAGCGCTCGGCCGATAGCTTAAAAGGATTTAAAACCATCCTTACACTCCCCGATCCTACCTCGGTTACCAATGGTTTCCTCGACAATAACGCTCCCGATACGGTATCGTTTTACAAATTGTATATCCTGCTCGATAGCGGAAAGTATTTGTTCAGCAAATCGCAACGACCACAAAAGCCACCTCCGCCCGTGGTGAAAGCCACTCCTGCCGCTGCAAACAATGCAGCCAGTGCAGAGAACACCACAAAATCTAAAGAACAAACGCAAAGTGATAACCGAACTATGCCGGTTGCAAAAAACCAGCCGGCAGAAGCGTTGACGGCTGCGAATGACGCTTCATCTAAAACATACGAGCGGGAATCTATAAAACCAATTATTAAGCGACGAAGCGACGGATTAAAGACAGATACGGTTACACAAATGGCAAAGGTGGAAGTATACAAACCGTCGAGTTTTATTTTTACCAACAGCGACGGCAACGTAACCATTGTGCTGCCCGCGGGCAAACAAAACCAGTTCAGGATCAAGTTTTTTGATGAAGATGGCAGCGACCTGTTTCAACTGAACAGTATAAGAGAACAAATCGTTATTCTCGACAAATCGAATTTTATGCACTCGGGATGGTTCAGGTTTGAACTGTATGAAAAAGATGTACTGAAGGAAAAGAACAAAATACTGATACCTAAAGATCCGGGGATTCGTTGATTAGCCTGCATTCAAAAACATGTTCAAAACAATGCTTCAGCGTTGCCTTTACGTCTTCCATGCCCGGGTTAAAGCCTAATTCCTTCTCCATAGAGGTTACCTGTTTATCAACAATGCCACAAGGAATGATCTGTCCGAAATAGTTGAGATCTGTATTTACATTCAATGCAAAACCATGCATGGTAATCCACCGGCTGCAACGTACCCCCATAGCACAAATCTTTCTTTCTTTTCCCTTGATATGTGTGTCTATCCAAACACCGGTTTCCCCTGCAGAACGTTCCCCTTTGATGGCATAGGCTGCTAACGTTTGTATAATCACTTCCTCCAGGTTGCGGAGGTATTTGCCGATGTCTGTATAATATTTTTCGAGGTCAAGTATCGGGTAGCCCACAATCTGCCCCGGGCCGTGAAAGGTGATATCCCCTCCCCTGTTGGTTTGAAAATACTCAATGCCCTTTGCCGTTCTTTCGGCTTCGCTGATGAGCACGTTTTCAATGTGCCCGCTCTTGCCCAGTGTATATACGGCGGGATGCTCACACAGTAAAAGATGATGCTGTGTTGAAGGAACAGGATCAATATCGTTTTTTAAAATTTCAACCCCTGCAACGGAAGATAAAGGCTCCACTGCTGCCATACGGGCTTTTGTTTTAGCCTGTACGTTTTGCTGCAACAATAGCTCCTGGTAATCCCACGCTTTTTTATAAGGAACAAGACCGAGGTCCTCAAAATAAACCGGCTGCATAAGTGCAAAGTTACCGGATTTGGGGGAGCTAACAGCGGTCGGTTGTCAGGTAAGCTTTGGCTTTCAAATTCCGGCAGCTGGCAACTTTTAAGAGCAGATGACAGGTATAAAAACGTTACCAAACTGGTTACATTTTGATTATATTTGCAAATGAGGATTCTTGCAACCAAAACACTAAAACATTATTGCGAGGAATTTCCAAATGCAGAGCAGGCATTGTTATCATGGAACGAAGAAGCTGAATCTGCTAGCTGGAATAACCCTAACGACCTGAAAGAGCAGTATAGAAACGCCTCGATATTAAATAATAAACGAGTAGTATTTAATATTCACGGAAACGCCTATCGACTAATTGTTGATATCGAATACAGGTTAAAAATAGTATTTATTGTCTGGTTTGGCGACCATGGGCAATATGACAAGATTGATGCAAAAAAAGTGAGTTATGTTAAAACCAATAAAAGACGATAAGCAATACGATAAGGCACTGGCCCGCGCGTATTCATTGATGCAAAAAAATATAAAACCCGATTCAATTGAGTCAGACGAATTGGAAATTCTTTCTCTATTGATCAAAGAGTATGAAAACAATCGCTATCCAATAGCAAAGCCCAATCCTTTAGAAGCCATTAAATTTCGATTGGAGCAAATGAATATGTCAGAAGCAGAATTATCAGATATTTTGGGCTATCGTTCGAGAAAATCGGAAATACTGTCTGGAAAAAGGAAATTGAATTTAGCCATGATCCGCAAGCTCACTGAAAAATTGCAAATTCCCGCTGATGTATTGATTCAGGCTTATTGAAGCTTTCAGCGGTCAGCTATCAGCAAAAAAGGTTTCCAACTTTTAAAAAGTTGGAAACCTTCTCGTTAGATGATTGGGCGTTTTTTGATTTGCTTGCGGCAAACAACAAACCCCAAACTATCAACTCTTAATCTTTTACACCGACAACGCCAGCAAAGACGAATCTTTTGTTTCAAGCAGCGATGATCCCATCAGGAACTCATCTACTTTACGGGCGCATTCGCGTCCTTCGCTAATGGCCCAAACCACCAGCGACTGACCACGGCGCATATCGCCTGCTGCAAATATTTTAGGTATGTTGGTTTGATAACTGCGTTCTGCTGCTTTTACATTTCCACGCTCGTCGTATTCAATCTCAAGCTCATCCAGCATGCCTTCGTGCTGCGGATGCACAAAACCCATTGCGAGCAATGCAAGCTCACAAGGTATTTCTCTTTCGCTGCCCGGCACTTCTACAAACTGCGATGGTCTTTCGTCGATTGAAAACTTCCATTCCAGGTCTACAATTTTCAACCCTTTCAGGTTGCCCTTTCCATCCCCTACAAATTCCTTTGTAGCTGTTGCCCAGAATCGTTCACAACCTTCGTCGTGCGAAGAAGAAGTTTTTAACACCATTGGATAAGTGGGCCAAGGCATAAAGTTTGTACGTGCTCCCGGAGGTTTAGGCATCAGTTCAAATTGCGTAACTGACTTTGCACCGTGCCGGTTAGAAGTACCCACACAGTCGCTGCCCGTATCACCTCCACCAATTACTACTACATTTTTGCCGGTAGCTTTCACTTCTTCGGGAAGTATATTGCTTTCGATGTTTGCATTTGCCAACGGATCTCTTTGTGCATTGCGTTTGTTTTGCTGCTTGAGGAATTGCATCGCAAAATAAACACCTTTCAGTTCACGCCCGGGAACAGGCAGATCTCTCGGGTGAGTGGAACCGCCAGACAATACAATAGCGTTGTATTCACGCAGTAAATCGTTGATGCTAACATTCACACCTACATTTGCATTGCATTTGAACTCAACTCCTTCCTGTTTCATCAAATCTACCCGACGGTCGATGGTCCATTTTTCCAGCTTAAAATCGGGTATACCATACCGTAATAAACCACCTGGTGCATCGTCTCTTTCAAATACGGTTACCTGGTGCCCTGCATAATTCAACTGTGCCGCGGCGGCTAACCCGGCAGGACCGGATCCTATTACTGCTACTTTTTTGCCTGTGCGCACGTTAGGCGTGCGAGGCTGCACAAAACCTTTTTCGAAAGCGATTTCTATGATATGCTTTTCTATTTCCTCAATGGTAACCGGCGGTTGGTTAATGCCCAATACGCAGGCACTTTCGCACGGAGCGGGACAAATGCGCCCTGTAAACTCCGGGAAGTTGTTGGTAGAGGTTAAGATGTCGTAAGCTTCGCGCCAGCTTTTACGATACACGGCATCATTGAATTCGGGAATCACATTTCCCAACGGGCACCCTGTATTGCTGTGGCAAAAAGGAACACCGCAATTCATGCAACGTGCTGCCTGTTTGGTTAAGTCCTGCTCCGAAAAGCGATCAACAAATTCATTGTAATTTTTTAACCTTTCCGCAACCGGTTTTTTACCGGGCAATTCACGTGTAAATTCTATAAACCCTGTTGGCTTTCCCATTTTGTATTTCTTCCGGAATTAAAGTATTAGATTGAAATTATTATTGTCCCTCAACTTTAAGCTTTGCTTTTTGAAGCGCTTTTTTGTAATCTTTGGGATATACTTTTATGAAGTTCCTGAGTTGGTTTTCAAAATCGTCCAGGATGAATTTTGCAACATTGCTTCCCGTATAGGCGTAGTGCTTGGATATCATGTCGTGCAATTCTTCCGACTCGCCATTCACCACCGGGTCCAGGTCAATCATTTCGGGATTGCAATTGTTGGCGAATTCCCCCTTCACATCATACACATAGGCAATACCGCCGCTCATGCCCGCAGCAAAGTTCCTTCCTGTATCTCCCAGTATCACCACTCGTCCGCCGGTCATATATTCACAACCATGGTCGCCCACTCCTTCAACTACCGCATTGGCACCCGAATTTCTTACACAGAAACGTTCGCCTGCTTTGCCTCGTATAAAGGCTTCGCCGGAGGTAGCACCGTAAAATGCCACGTTACCAATAATGATATTTTCTTCAGGCACAAAACCTGCTTCTTTTGAAGGGTAGATGATCAGTCTGGCACCACTTAAACCTTTACCAAAATAATCGTTGGCATCGCCCTCCAGCTCCAACGTAACACCATTGGTGTTGAAAGCGCCAAAGCTCTGACCTGCCGTACCCGTAAACTTAAAGTGTATGGTATCTTCGGGCAGCCCGGCTGCTTTGTATTTTTTAGTGATCTCGTTCGAAAGAATGGTACCTGCAGTACGATCAGTATTGCGGATTTTGAATTCGGCATACACACGCTCTTTCTTTTCAATAGCCGGTTTTGCTTTTTCCAGCAACTGCCAGTCTATTACACTTGCCAATCCGTGATCCTGTTGTTCCTGGTTGTATAAGCCGGTGAATTCTGAAGCGGGCTCTTTGTATAATATGGGAGAAAGATCGAGCTTGCCATATTTCCAATGGTCGATGCCTTCTCTTTTTTCAAGGCACTCTACCTGTCCAACCATTTCGTTAATGGTTCTGAAACCGAGTTCAGCCATTATTTCGCGCAGCTCCTGTGTAATAAACTTAAAGAAGTTCACCACATGATCTGCATTGCCCGAAAAACGTTTGCGCAAATCAGGGTCCTGAGTGGCTACACCAACGGGGCAGGTATTCAAATGACACTTACGCATCATAATACAACCCTCTACCACCAACGCAGCGGTGGCTACGCCCCATTCCTCGGCACCCAGCAAGGTTGCTACAGCAATATCGCGGGCGGTTTTCATCTGTCCGTCGGCCTGCAACACTACGCGGCTTCTCAGACGGTTTCTTACCAGTGTTTGATGGCTTTCTGCCAGTCCCAACTCCCAGGGTAAGCCGGCATGTTTGATGGAGCTGATGGGTGATGCACCCGTTCCTCCGTCGAAACCTGCAATCAATATTACATCGGCTTTCGCTTTTGCAACCCCTGCGGCAATGGTTCCAACCCCTGCTTTAGACACCAGCTTTACGTTGATGCGCGCAGCGCGGTTGGCATTTTTAAGATCGTATATTAATTGTGCAAGATCTTCAATAGAATAAATGTCGTGGTGTGGTGGTGGCGAGATCAATCCAACCCCTGGTGTAGAGTGGCGTACCCTGCCAATCCAATCATCCACCTTATCACCAGGCAACTGCCCGCCTTCGCCGGGTTTTGCCCCCTGCGCCATTTTGATCTGCAGCTCGTCGGCTTCGGTAAGGTACTGGCTGGTTACACCAAACCTTGCCGATGCTACCTGCTTGATGGCAGAACGCATAGAGTCGCCGTTGGGCAACAACTCATACCGCTTTTCATCTTCACCACCTTCACCGGTATTGCTTTTACCACCAATGCGGTTCATGGCAATGGCGAGTGTGGTATGCGCTTCCCACGAAATAGAGCCGAACGACATGGCACCTGTGGCAAAGCGCTTGTAAATATTTTCTGCAGGTTCTACTTCATCAATAGAAATAGAAGGCCTGTTGCGTTTAAACCTGAACAAGCTGCGCAACGTGCAGGCTTTTTCGCCCTGGTCGTTTACAGTTTTGCTATACTTTTTAAAAGTATTGTAATCATTCATCCTGGTAGAATACTGCAACAGGTGAATGGTTTGCGGATTGAAAAGATGGAATTCGCCTTTTCTTTTCCACTGGTATATACCACCCACGGCTAAACGATCAACAGGAATTTTCTTTTGATTGAATGCAAGTGTATGTTTTGCCAGTGCTTCTTTGGCTATTTCATCAAGCCCCATGCCTTCAATGCGGCTTACAGCACCGGTAAAATATTTTGTTACCACATCCTGGTTCAACCCGAGGATCTCAAATATCTGTGCGCCCTGGTAGCTCTGCAGAGTAGAAATTCCCATTTTAGAGAACACTTTCAGCAAACCATCACAAACGGCTTTTACATAATTTTTGCGCAGCGTTTCCCATTCCTGGTCTGTTTCCCATCTTTTGCTTGCCTTCATGGTACGGATAGTAGCCAGCGCCAGGTAAGGGTTGATGGCAGTAGCGCCAAAGCCTATCAAACAGGCAAAGTGATGCACTTCCCAAACGTCGCCGGCTTCTACCACAATGCCCACCTGTCCGCGGTATCCTTTGCGGATCAAATGGTGATGCACGGCAGATACAGCCAGTAATGACGGAATAGCGGCGTGGTCGGAATCGATAGCACGGTCGGACAGAATAATCACTTCAAAACCATCCTGCACCGCATCTACCGCGTAGCGGCAAAGCCTGTCGATACCGGCTTTTAAGGAACCGGGGTTGCCATCGGCCCTGAAATAGCATTGCAGGGTTTTGGCCTGGAATATGCCGGTGTCTATACTTCTTAATTTTTCCAGTTCGGTACTGGTAAGAATGGGTTGTTTTAAGGCAACCGCATGACAGTGGCGTGGATCTTCGGCTAACAGGTTGCCATTGTTACCTACATAAGAGGCAAGGCTCATTACCAGTCTTTCCCTGATAGGATCGATGGGTGGATTGGTTACCTGCGCGAACAATTGTTTGAAATAGCTGCTGAGGTGCTGGGGCTGATCAGATAATACTGCCAGCGGCACATCTGTTCCCATAGATCCAACCGGCTCTTTGCCGTCGATTGCCATGGGTTTTACCAGGTTCTCCACATCTTCGGTACTATAGCCAAAGGCTTTCTGGTATTTGAACACCGATTCTTCGGAAAGATGAGTGAATGTTACGCGTGGAGAATCAAGTTCTTCCAGCCGTATTTTATATTGATTTAACCAATCGCTGTAAGGTTTGCGGGTGCAGATATCCTGTTTCAGCTCTTCATCGCTGATGATCCTGCCCTGCTCCATATCTACCACGAACATTTTGCCGGGTTGCAGCCTGCCGTAGCTTTTTACGATACGTGGGTCGATGGGCAGTGCGCCGGTTTCGGAAGCCATGATCACGCGATCATCGTGGGTTACACAAAACCTTGACGGGCGTAAACCATTTCTGTCGAGCGTGGCGCCGATGATCCTTCCATCAGTGAATGATATAGATGCCGGACCGTCCCAGGGTTCCATGATAGCGGCATGATACTCATAAAACGCGCGCTTTCCGGGGTCCATTTTGTCGTTTCCGTCCCAGGCTTCAGGAATCAGCATCATCATTACATGAGGAAGCGACCGGCCAGACAAGGTGAGCAGTTCTACCATATTATCGAGGCAGGCAGAATCGGAAAGCCCGTTGGATACGATGGGCAGGAGCATCTCCATTTCTTCCTTGGAAAAATAAGGAGAAGAGAACCCTTTTTCGCTGGTTTTTAACCAGTTAAGGTTGCCCTGCAAAGTATTGATCTCCCCGTTATGTGCAATAAAACGGAAAGGCTGTGCCAGCTTCCACGAGGGGAAAGTATTGGTAGCAAACCTGGAGTGTACAAGCCCAAAAGCGCTTACCACTCTTTTATTGGAAAGGTCGGTAAAGTAATGCCGTACCTGTCCGCTGGTTAACTGTCCTTTATAAGTAACTGTTTTGTAAGAAAGCGAAGGAATGTAAAAGCCAATACTGTCTTTTTTTACAGTATTATTGATGGTATGAGAAGCATAGTTCCTGAGAACGAATAATTTTCTTTCAAACTCTTCAGAATCCTGGATGTGGTCGGGGCAGGCAATAAACACATGCTCCATGTCAGGCTCTACTGAAAGAGCTGTTGGACCAATATCGCTTGTGTTTACGGGAACTTTGCGGTAGGTAAGAATTTCGAGTCCCAGCTTTTCGGCTGCGCGGGCAAAAATTTCGCGGCATTCTTCGCGAAGCCTGATCTCTTTGGGAAAGAAAATTACGCCTACACCGTATCTTCCGAACGGGGGCAAATGGACGCCGAGCTTAACACACTCTGCAAAAAAGAACTCATGGGGAATCTGGATCATAATACCTGCACCGTCGCCGGTATTACTTTCTGAACCGCAGGCTCCGCGATGTTCCATATTCTCAAGGATCGTGAGTGCGTCTGAAACAATCTGGTGCGACTTATTGCCTTTGATATTAGCTACAAATCCTACACCGCAAGCATCCCGCTCAAATTCCGCCCTATACAAACCATTACTTACCATAGATCTGGAATTTTTTATAAAAAATCAATAAAAATGGAAAAATCTGAAAATTTTTCAAGCACATGGCAGGCAAGTGGATAAAAGTACTAAAAAAAATACGAACTCAGAAATCAGCCTCTAAAAATTACACACATCCTGTTAATAGGGCGACCGGAATGCCGCTCCTGCGGAGCTGTTTCCTCCACCCAGAGGAACACAACTGACGGGAAGGCATAACCGCTGACGGTTCTGTTAGCCTTTATCCATAAGCCGCAATGTGTGTTTTTCGTCGATATACGAAGTCTCCGACTTCGTTATTGTTATGTTCTTCCGGGACTCGGTCCCGGTTGTACGCTTGTCGCCAGAGGCGACAACAAAAACATGCGAGGCGAGCCTGCCTGACGGCAGTCAGGGACGCCTCGCATAGCAATACAATAAATTCCATAGCAACAACCCGCTATGGCGCGTGTTTCACTCGCCATCACCTCAATCAGCCGCTACACCAGGTAGCCAAAAAGCTCATCGTCTTTCCTGATTTCCGAAAAGTGAATATTATACCGTTTCATATTGGCAATCAACTGATCATAATCACTTTTTTTCTGTAATTCAATCCCCACCAGGGCGGGGCCAGCTTCTTTATTGGTTTTTTGCATGTATTCAAACCGGGTAATATCGTCGCTCTCGCCCAGCACATTGTTTACAAATTCCTTTAAGGCGCCGGGCCGCTGGGCAAAGCTTACCAGGAAATAATGTTTCAACCCTTCGTATTGCAGCGACCGTTCTTTGATTTCGGGCATGCGGTCGATGTCGTTGTTGCTGCCGCTGATAATACAAACTACCTTCTTGCCCCTGATTTGGTCGGCATACAGATCCAAGGCTGCTATGGAAAGCGCGCCAGCCGGCTCCACCACTATCGCGTCTTCGTTATACAACTTTAAAATGGTGGTACATATTTTTCCTTCGGGCACCAGCAATACATCGTGCAGCACATCCCTGGCAATACCAAACGTAATGTTGCCTATGCGTTTTACGGCGGCTCCGTCTACAAACCTGTCAATGGCTGGCAGTGTTACCGGCTCGCCGGCTTTCAACGCTTCTTTCATGGACGGCGCTCCCAGTGGTTCTACCCCTATTATTTTTGTAGCGGGACTGAACATTTTAAAATAGGCGCCTACGCCAGATACGAGTCCACCGCCTCCTATGGGTACAAATAAATAATCAATGTCTTTCTGATCTTCCAGTATTTCTACGCCAACTGTTCCCTGCCCTTCAATAATACTATAGTCGTCGAATGGAGGTATAAAGATCATTGAATGTTCTTCGGTATACGATTTGGCAGCTATGGCACAATCATCGAAAGTGTCGCCTACGAGCCTGATCTCTATATTGTCTTCCCCAAACATTTTGGTTTGTGTAATTTTTTGTTTGGGGGTGATGACGGGCATAAAGATGACGCCTTTTATACCCAGCTTTTTACAGCTATAGGCGAACCCCTGTGCATGGTTGCCCGCACTCGCACATACCACTCCTTTTTGCTGCTGTTGCGGCGTTAAAGAAGAGATCATATTATAGGCGCCGCGCAATTTGTAGGAACGTACTACCTGCAGGTCTTCTCTTTTAAAGTACACATCGCAACCATATTTTTTTGAAAAGTTGGCGTTGCGTGCCAAAGGAGTTCTGGTAACAACATTTTTCAGCTTTTGGGCTGCTTCAGCAAAATGAAGCCTTCCTGACCAAACAGGAAGGCTTTTAGCTATCAAACTATTGTTGTTTACCACTCGTGTATTATCCGCCTCATTGATCATGTTTGGAGTTTTGGGTTTGTAGTTTTGGGGTTGCGGTTTGTCGTTTAATGTTCATTTCTCCATTACCAGGCGCTAATTGCAAATCTTAGCAATCAATTACAGACGCTGAACTATAAACCCCAAACTCCTAACTATAAACTACAAACTATAAACGCACCACTACTTTTGGTTTTCAGGACGCAAACTTCTTACGGTTTTGCCAGCCTGCCACATTTCGCTTTCGCGCAGCTCTTTCAATTCCACTTCCAGCTTTTCGCGGTAATCGGCTTTGCTGTTGCTGTCGATAGAGCGTTGTGATTCTTTACCGCTTGCCACGCTTTCGTACAATTCTTTAAATACAGGCGCTGTAGCATCGCGGAACTTTTTCCACCAATCCAATGCACCACGTTGAGCAGTGGTAGAGCAGTTGGCATACATCCAGTCCATACCATTTTCTGCTACCAGCGGCATCAGCGACTGGGTGAGCTCTTCCACCGTTTCGTTGAATGCTTCTGAAGGAGTGTGTCCTTTGTCGCGCAATACCTGGTATTGTGCGGCGAATATGCCTTGTATAGCGCCCATCAGCGTGCCACGCTCGCCGGTAAGATCGCTGTATACTTCTTTTTTGAAATCAGTTTCAAACAAATAACCGCTTCCTACAGCAATACCAAGCGCTACCACTCTTTCTCTTGCCTTGCCGGTTGCATCCTGGAAAATAGCGAAGCTGCTGTTCAGTCCACGACCCTGGAGGAACATGCGGCGCAACGAAGTACCGGAACCTTTGGGAGCTACCAGGAACACGTCTACATCTTTAGGAGGAACGATGCCTGTTTGCTCGTTGAAGGTGATACCAAAGCCATGAGAGAAATACAATGCTTTACCAGCAGTAAGATGTTTTTTTACGGTTGGCCACAATTCAATTTGTGCGGCATCGCTCAGCAAATAACATATAATGGTTCCGCGCTGTAACGCTTCTTCTATTTCAAATAAACTTTCGCCGGGCACAAAACCGTCTTTCACCGCTTTGTCCCAGGTTTTTGAGTTTTTACGCTGACCAACGATCACATTGATGCCGTTATCGCGCTGGTTCAAAGCCTGTCCAGGACCCTGAACACCGTAACCAATTACAGAACTCGTTTCGTTTTTTAATACTTCCTGGGCCTTGCTAAGTGGGAATTCTTCACGTGTAACAACGTTTTCTTCCACACCGCCGAAATTTAATTTTGCCATTTTTTTAGTTTGAGATTTTGATATGTTGAAAATCGGTAAAATGTTTTTTTGCTTTTACAGCATTTGCCAAGCCTTTTGAAAATCCATAATGCAATGCATCATGTGTTGCCACAAATGAAATGGCTTCGTTTACGTTCGTAAGCCTTACCCCGTAATGTGTGGTAAACGCATTGTAAGTGGTAAACCTGCCTGCTTCCAGATCGCGCCGCTGCATTTCGATCAACGAAAAAAGATAGGTTTTCAGCGTTTCTATCTCCTGCGCATCAATAAAACTTTCCGGTTTTGTTCCTTTCTGATATTTGTTGATGAACGATTGATCGATCAACACCTGCACTCCTGAACGCCCGTAACAAAGGTTTTGCTGGCTTACAATGATATGCCCGAAATTCCAGGCAATATTATTCCTGAAACCTTCGGGAATTTCATTCAGTTCATCAATCGATAAACTTTCAACGAGTTCCAGGAAGTTTTTACGGGTGGTGATGATATTATTGAAATACTGCTGCATTACTTATTACATTGAAAATACTTCATCCTGTTTGTCGAGAAATTCATTTTCTACAATCTCTGAGCCTGGTTTTTCCTCCTCAAACTCCTTCAGCTTTTCGTAAAATCCGCTGCTGGCATTGATGATGGCCACACGGGCGCTGCGCACAAACTCAATCAGTCCCAGCGGTCCCAGTACTTCGGTAAGCTTGTCTATCTCTTCGCGATGCCCTGATGTTTCAAATACCGTATAGTCTTTACGGATCACCACGGCCCGGGCTCCGTACTGGCGCAACAGCCTTTCTACCTTTACATCTTCAATTACCTTATCGGTAGAAACTTTGTACAAAGCTAACTCCTGCCAAACGATTTCGTCGTTGCTATTATAATAGGCTTTTAATACTTCTACCTGTTTTTCTATCTGGCGCACCAGTTTTTTCACCACATCTTCCACTTCGTTGATCACGATCGTAAACCTGTGTATGCCTTCTACTTCGGAGGGCGATGTATTCAGGCTTTCAATATTAATCTTCCTGCGCGAAAACATAATGGCAATGCGATTGAGCAAACCAATATGGTTTTCAGTATAAACTGTGATGGTATATTCCTGTTTCATACTTTGTATTCTTTATTTTATCCCGCCAAACGCCGCGAAGCACATATTTTTATGCAACACGTCTGTAGAGCGAAATCCTACTTTTTTCATTAGTTCCAGTTGATACATTAAAGACCTCGGTGAGTCTTCCTTCTCGATATAGTCCATTACCTTCCGACGGTAATCTTTACCGTTTATGCCCTCCAGGTAATCTCCATAGCGCTCCCAGGTATATTCGCTTACTGCTGCCGTTTCCTGCACAATCAAATCGGAAATCATCAGGCAACCACCCGGTTTTAACAAAGCATACAGTTTCTTAAAAGTAGTTTCCCAGTCTTCGTTGTCGCGGAGATGATGCAATACTGCCCCGGCGAGTATAATGTCGAAATGCGTATTGGGTAAACTTACTTCTCTTATATCGCCCTGCAATGTATTTACGTTACCGGCTGTTTGCTGCGATACTCTTTCAAATGCTTTATCCAGCATGGGCCTGCTCAAATCAACCAATGTGCAATGGAGACCGGGCAGCTTTTTCAGCATCATAATGGTATAGTTACCTGCACCACAACCTATATCCAGCAATTGGGTAGCCGAGGGCACGATCCGTTTTGCAGCTTCCGTTATCAGTTCCAGCGATACGGTGGCATCAATGGTAGATACCTGCCCGGTATCGAGGTTGGAAAAACGTTCCACATCGTTGTCGAACCGTACTCTTATTTCTTCTATGGTTGATTTCTGCACCATTGGTTTGCTGTTATTTAAGCCTGATCTCTGCTACTCCGCAACCCTGAGGTACCATCGGGAACACGTTGTTCTCTTTTCCTACCATTATTTCCAGCAGGTATGAACCGTTGTGGTTCAGCATTTCTGCCAGCGTATTTTTGAGATCTTCTCTTTTGGAAATGCTTTTTCCTGCAATGCCGTATCCTTTGGCCACTGTTACAAAGTCGGGACTTGTAATGTTTACAAAAGAATAGCGCTTATCGTGAAACAGCTGCTGCCACTGGCGCACCATGCCTAAAAATTCGTTGTTCAAAATGATGATCTTCACATCAATATCGAACTGCATGATGGTTCCCAGCTCCTGCAGCGTCATTTGAAAGCCTCCGTCGCCAATGATGGCTACCACCGGTCTTTCCTTTGCACCTACCTTGGCGCCAATGGCGGCAGGCAATGCAAAGCCCATGGTACCCAATCCGCCCGAAGTAACATTGCTCCTGGTTTTATTGAATTTGGCGTAACGGCAGGCTACCATCTGGTGCTGCCCTACGTCGGTTACAATTACCGCGTCGCCGCCGGTCAGTTCGTTCAACACATTTATTACTTCCCCCATGGTCATTACGTCGCCGGGAGGATGCAGTTCTGCATTGATCACCGCTTCATCTTCCTCGCGCTGCATGTCTTTAAACTTCTGATGCCACCCGGGATATTCCTTTTTTTCCAGCAAAGCGGTTAGCTGCGGCAATGTTTCTTTACAATCACCCCATACCGGCACCGTGGTTTGCACATTTTTATCAATTTCGGCGGGATCAATATCCAGGTGAATTACTTTGGCCTGTTTGGCATATTTATCCAGGCGCCCTGTTACGCGGTCGTCGAAGCGCATACCCACGGCAATCAATACATCGCATTCGTTGGTGAGTACATTGGGACCGTAATTGCCGTGCATACCCAACATGCCTACATTTAAAGGATGACTGGTAGGCAATGCGCTCAATCCCAGTACCGTCCATGCAGCGGGTATACCAGATTTTTCAATAAAGGCTTTGAACTCTTTTTCTGCCTTACCCAATATTACACCTTGTCCAAAAATCACAAAAGGACGTTGCGCACTATTGATGAGCTCAGCGGCCTGCGCAATGAACTCCTTGCGTACTATTGGCTTGGGGCGATAACTACGGATATGGTTACACGGAGCATATCCCTGGTAATTGAACTTTTGTATCTGTGCGTTCTTGGTAATGTCTATCAATACCGGGCCTGGTCTGCCGGTGCGGGCAATGTAAAAGGCTTTTGCCAGCACGCCGGGAATTTCGGTGGCATCGGTAACCTGGTAATTCCATTTGGTTACGGGCGTGGTAATGTTGATCACGTCTGTTTCCTGGAAGGCATCGGTGCCAAGCAAATGAGCAAATACCTGCCCAGTAATACATACAACGGGTGTACTGTCTATTTGTGCATCGGCCAAACCGGTTACCAGGTTGGTGGCACCTGGACCGCTGGTGGCAAACACCACCCCTACTTTGCCCGAAGTGCGCGCGTACCCTTGTGCAGCATGTATGCCGCCCTGTTCGTGGCGCACCAATATATGATTCAATGAATCTGCATAATCGTACAATGCATCATAAATAGGCATGATGGCACCACCGGGGTAACCAAAAAAATCGGTTACACCCTCTGCTATCAAAGCCTCCAGCACGGCCTGAGATCCGGAGATTTCAGTTCCCGTTGCACATTTGCCTGCTTTTTTAGCAGTATTTTTTTCCTGTAAGGATGCCTTGCTTGTTTTTTCAGACATCAATGTTTCGTTCATATACTATAGTTTAGGCTGTAAGCTTTCAGCTATGAGCTGTCAGCTTTCAGCATTCAGGAAATAAAATTTAAGAGACAAGAAATAAATCCCAAGATTCAAATTCCAAGATCCAAGATTTAAATTCCAAGATCCAAGATTCAAGATTCAAGAAACAAGATCCAAAATGCAACAGCCAATCTCAAATCTCAAATCAGAAATCATAAATCTCTCTATTCCTCGTCCGTTACGCAACCCTGGCTGGCATCTTTTACGCTTTTGGCGTATTTGTATAAAATGCCTTTGGTTGCTTTTAGCGGAGGTTGTTTCCATGCAGCTCTGCGCTTTGCTATTTCTGCTTCACTTACTTTCAGCACCAGCGTATTTTTTACTGCATCTATTTCGATGATGTCGTCGTCCTGCACGAGTCCAATCAAACCACCTTCGTATGCTTCGGGAGTAATGTGTCCCACAACAAAGCCATGCGTGCCGCCACTGAACCTTCCGTCGGTAATCAACGCTACCGATTTGCCGAGACCAGCGCCAATAATAGCGCCTGTTGGCTTCAGCATCTCCGGCATGCCGGGTGCGCCTTTGGGTCCTTCGTTCTTGATAACGACCACATCACCGGCTTTGACTCGGCCTGTGGCCAATCCTTCAATCAGTTTTTTCTCACCATCAAATACCCGGGCTGGTCCTTCAAAGCGCTCTCCTTCTTTACCGCTGATTTTTGCAACGGAACCTTTTTCGGCAAGATTGCCATATAATATTTGCAGGTGACCTGTTTTTTTGATGGGTTTTTCCAGCGGATAGATAATGTCCTGTGTTTCGAAATTGATCTCTTCCACGTTCTCCAGGTTTTCTGCCAGGGTTTTTCCTGTAACGGTTAAGCAGTCGCCGTGCAGCAATCCTTTGCGCAACAAATATTTCATTACAGCAGGAATGCCACCTTTTTCGTGCAGGTCCTGCATGAGGTATTTACCCGAAGGTTTAAAGTCTGCCAGCACCGGAATACGGTCGCTGATTGCCTGGAAATCGTCCTGCGTCAGTTCAACGCCCACGCTTTTTGCCATAGCAATAAAATGCAGAACGGCGTTGGTGCTGCCGCCTGTTACCATGATCACGATAATAGCATTTTCGAACGCTTTGCGTGTCATAATATCCGAAGGCTTGATATCTCTTTCAAGCAGTATGCGTATGTATTTGCCTGCTTCGAGGCATTCTTTTTTCTTTTCTTCGCTCAATGCGGGGTTCGAAGAAGAATAGGGAAGGCTCATGCCAAGCGCTTCAATGGCAGAAGCCATGGTATTGGCAGTGTACATACCGCCGCAGGCGCCGGCACCGGGACAACTGTTCATTACAATGCCTTTAAAATCGGCTTCGCTGAGGTTGCCTGCTATTTTTTGTCCCAACGCTTCAAAAGAAGAAACGATGTTGAGGTCCTGTCCTTTATAATGACCAGGGGCAATGGTGCCACCGTATACCATTATGGCAGGACGATTCAAACGTCCCATGGCAATAATGCTGCCGGGCATATTTTTATCACAGCCGGGTAAGGCTATCAATCCGTCGTAATACTGTGCGCCGCACACCGCTTCAATGCTATCGGCAATAATATCGCGGCTCACCAGCGAAAAGCGCATGCCATCGGTACCGTTGCTGATGCCGTCGCTTACACCAATCGTATTAAAGATCAATCCCACCAGGTCGTTGTCCCACACACCTTGTTTTACAATTTTGGCCAACTCATTCAAATGCATATTACAGGTATTGCCATCCCAACCCATACTTGCTACTCCTACCTGTGCTTTCTTTAAATCTTCGTCGGTTAATCCTATTCCGTACAACATAGCTTGAGCTGCCGGTTGTGTAGGGTCTTGCGTAATCGTCTTTGAATATTTATTCAGTTCCATGTGAGAATTTGAGATTTGAGATTTAAAATTTCAAATTAGAAATTTAAAATTTCAAATTATTATATGATTGTTGATTTTCTGAGTTCTACGTTTGTCTGATGATCGGCGCCGGGCAGCTTGTTACTTACATATTCACAAATCAGTTCGCCAATGGTGGTGGTTGAATAAAAATTAACCGGGTCAATATCTTTTGTAACAAAATTGTGTTTCAGCGTCCAGTCCACCGCTTCTCTTACCAAACTGGCCTCTGTTGCAAGCCCCACGTGATGGAGCAGCATGGCTGCCGACAGGATAGAGCCTAACGGGTTGGCTATGTCTTTACCTGCCGCCTGTGGATAAGAACCATGAATGGGTTCAAACAGCGCAGCGCCGTTGCCAATTGAAGCGGAGGGCACCAACCCAAGCGAGCCGGCTATTACACTGGCCTCGTCGCTGATAATATCGCCAAACATGTTTTCGGTTAAGATCACATCAAACTGTTTGGGATTGATGATGATCTGCATCGCTGCATTGTCTACAAACATATAGTCAACCGCCACATCGCTGTAGGCTGCGGCAATTTCCTTCACCACTTTACGCCATAACCTCGATGTTTCCAACACATTGGCTTTGTCTACCAGCGTAAGCTTTTTGCTACGTTGCTGCGCATGTTTAAAAGCCAGGTGCGTTATTCTTTCTATTTCTGTTTTTGTATATACACAGTTGTCCGATGCCTGCGTACCATCTTCGCTTAACAGCTTATCGCCAAAATAAATACCGCCGGTAAGCTCACGGAAAATTACAAAGTCGGCACCTTCCAGGTTTTTAGCCTTTAGTGGCGACAAATGCTGCAACGATGCATACGATGTAACCGGTCGTATGTTGGCATATAGCTGCAGGGCTTTGCGCAATTTGAGCAAGCCTTGTTCGGGGCGCACTTTGGCTGCAGGATCGTTATCGTATTTGGGATGTCCGATGGCTCCAAACAGCACTGCATCGCTACTCAGGCAGGCTTCGATGGTTTCGTCGGGCAGCGGATTGCCGGTTTGGTCAATCGCAACTGCGCCCATCAGGCTATAAGTATAGTTAAATTCGTGACCAAAGGTTTTTGCCACCGCGTTCAATACATTGATCGACTGCTGTGTAACCTCGGGGCCTATGCCATCACCAAAAATAACTGCAATATTCTTTTTCATATTCGATACTCCCGGTTGTGAATCAGAAAACGCCCAGTAATAAGCTAATTGGTTGATTAGTTAAGTAGTTAAGTACGCTGCTCACTTACTCAACTTATTTAACTAAATTAACTGTTGCCCCACAATGGGGTAAGATCAAAATGAAGCGTGACGCCGAAGCGTCACGCCAACCAGAGTGCTTAACGCATCATGAGAAAACATCTGCTTATTATGCAATTGCTACTTCCGGATGATTGTTGACGGCCAATTCCCTCAGATCTTCATCTCCCACTTCTTTCTTAACGTCGGCCACCTTTAAAAAAGCCTGGTACAATGCGTCTATGTCATTGCGGTTAAAATTGTATCCCAGCTTCTGGAAACGGTGCGCCAGCGCGGAACGTCCGCTTCTTGCCGTGAGTACAATTTTTGAGCTGTCGGCTCCAACCTGTTCAGGCCGTATGATTTCATAGTTTTCGGCATTCTTTAAAAATCCGTCCTGGTGAATACCCGACGAATGTGCAAAGGCATTGCTGCCTACAATTGCCTTGTTAGGCTGCACCGGCATACGCATGGTATCGGCAACCAGCCTGCTTATTGGATTTAACTGTTCTGTTTTAATATCGGTATACAAGCCCAGCGACTCGTGTTGTTTAATGATCATCACCACTTCTTCGAGCGAGGTATTGCCTGCTCTTTCGCCCAACCCGTTGATCGTACACTCTATCTGCCTTGCACCATTAATAACCCCTGCAATGGAATTGGCGGTGGCCAATCCTAAATCGTTGTGGCAATGGCACGAAAGAATGGCTTTGTCTACATTAGGTACATTGTTAATGAGATAAGCAATCTTCTCTCCATACTGATGCGGCAGGCAATATCCTGTAGTATCGGGAATATTTACCACGGCAGCACCGGCATTGATCACCGCTTCCACTACCCTTGCCAAAAATTCAAGGTCGGCTCTGCCGGCATCTTCACCATAAAATTCCACATCGTCTACAAAGTTCCTGGCATATTTTACCGCCTCTACCGCCCGTTTTAAAATTTCGTCGCGGGTGGTATTGAACTTGGTAGTAATATGCAGGTCAGATACGCCGATGCCTGTATGGATCCGGGGACGTTTGGCTGGTTTCAGCGCTTCGCCTGCTACTTCAATATCTTTTTTAACTGCCCTGGTAAGCCCGCATACCGTTGCATTTTTAATTACCTTCGATATGTTTTGAACCGACTCAAAATCGCCGGGACTGGACACAGGAAAACCTGCTTCGATAATATCGACCCCCAGTTTTTCGAGCGCAATAGCCAGTTCAATTTTTTCGCTGGCGTTCAATTTGCAGCCCGGAACCTGTTCACCGTCTCGCAGGGTAGTATCAAATATGTATATCTTGTTTTGTGACATAGATGGATTTTGTTGATAGTACAGCAGCATTTGGTGAATTAATCGTTCATTCGGTTAGGATAAAATTGGAAATTTGCATTACCTGAACGAATTTACCGGCAGATTACAGGTTTTTAAAACCAATTTAAACACCGTACTACACTGGGTAAAAGGGGCTTTTTGATGCAAAACCCTTTACCACAGCGAGTTTTAAAGAATTCTTACTACGATGCCCAAACGATCAACAGATGAATTATTCCAGCTAATAAAGTCGCTTGAAAAGGCTGAAAAGCGCAATTTTAAGCTGTTTGTGCAGCGAAACGCTACCACGCCCGACATGAAAACCGTGCAACTGTTTGATGCACTGGACAAACTGGAGGATTATGATGAAGACATATTACTGAAAAAAAACCCTGAAATTAAGAAACAGCAGCTTTCGAACCTCAAAGCCGCACTGTATCGCCAGATTATGGCCAGCCTGCGTATTTTGAAGGACGATAACAATATACAACTGCAACTGCATGAGATGATGGACTATGCGCGCATATTGTATAACAAGGGCTTATACCTGCAAAGCCTGAAAGCGCTCGACCGCATTAAGCAGGACGCAAAAACTTACCATCAGTTAACTTACGGGCTGCAGGCGCTGATGTTTGAAAAGAAGATAGAGGCATTGTATATAACCCGCAGTATAGAAAACCGTGCGGAAATACTGTCGAAAGAGGTAGCCGATATTACAGACAGGATTACCATGATCGGCTCCTTATCCAACCTGTCGCTGCAATTATATAGCTGGTACATTAAGCTGGGCCATGCCCGCGACGAAAAAGACCGCATAGCGGTGAAGGCTTTTTTTGAAAGCAACCTGCCTAAAAATACCATTCATTACGATGCTTTTTATACCCGTCACTACCTGTACCAATGTTACGCCTGGTATGGGTTTATTTTGCAGGACCTGCTGATGTATTACCGCTACTGCCAGAAATGGGTAGACGCTTTTGAAAAAGAACCCTATATGAAAAATGTAGATACCCAGCTCTACATTAAGGGAATGCACAATTTGCTGAATGCACATTTTTTGCTGCTGAACTACGACAAGTTTGCCTGCACGCTTAAACAATTTGAGGCATTTTACGACTCAAAAGAAGCCAACGGCAACGATAACAACCGTACCCAGTCTTTCATTTATTTGTATGTGGCCAAGGTAAACAAGCACTTCCTGGAAGGCAGCTTTACCGAGGGTTTGAAACTGGTTCCCGAAATAGAAGGGAAAATCAATGAATATCGTTTAAAGATGGACCGCCACCGGGTGCTGGTATTTTATTACAAAATCGCCTGTTTGTATTTCGGCAGCGGCAATAACGAAAAAGCGATCGAATACCTGAACCGTATCATCAACTGGAAGGTAGACCTGCGTACCGACCTGCAATGTTATTCGCGCCTGCTGCACCTGATTGCGCATTACGAACTGGGCAATTACGACCTGCTGGAATACCTGATTAAATCGGTATATCGCTTTATGGCGAACATGCAGAACCTGAGCGTGGTGGAAGAAGAGATATTCCGCTTTTTGCGCAAATCGTTCCACCTCGACAAGAAGCAGGTAAAAAGCGCCTTTGTGGTATTAAAAGGCAAGCTGGAAAAATACAAGGACAACCCATTGGAAAACCGCTCCTTTATGTATCTCGATATCATCTCCTGGCTGGAAAGCAAAATCAAAAATGTGCCGGTGCAGGAAATTATGCGGCAGAAGTTTGAGAAGGCACATGAGAAGGTAAAGAATGTGTGATTTTTTGATTTCTGATTTTTTGATGTTTGATTTTTGACTTTTGTTTTTTGACTTTTGTTTTTTGACTTTTGATTTAATTTGAAAGAACGTTGAAGTGAAAGAAATAAAACGAAAAAGTATTCGCTGCGCCTTTGCTCCTCTGCGCACGCCGCTTGAACTACCCGCCCGGGTTTTAACACTTTACCCATTCAACCCGCTTAACTATTCCCCCACTATACCAGCTCCTTTTTAACATTCACCAGCAACGATAATTTTTCTAACTGCCGTTTAAAGCTTTCCATCATCCATTCCTCATGTTGTATGAGTTGGGCAGTGGCAGAGGCTTTTTCGTATTCCATCATTTCACCCAATCCATAATGTGCTTCGGCTTTATTAACTGCTATCCAGAATTTTTGTTCGTTGATGATATTTTCCTGTTCATCGCTGATAGCAGTGCCGGGCATGGTTCCCTGCGTCTCCATTTTTTCTATTCGTTCAAGATCGCGGGCACAAAGTTCCAGCACTTCTTTGCGAATGCGGTTGGTCCATACCATGTCGGCTGTTTTTTCATCGGGTGTGGGCGACAGGTTGGTGGTAGAACGCAGTTGCAGCAGGTATGCCAGGTTAATGCCATTGTGCCGGTTGTGCAAAAGATAATAACCGCGCTGGTAAAATAAAATCGCATTGTCGAGATGCTCGTCTCCCTGGTTTTCTTCAAACAAATGCTTCTCAATAGATCCCGCCAATGCTACCGTTTCGGGATCGTTGGTGCGATCCAGGTCAATTTTTCCCAGCAAGGCGAGCGCATCGCGCAGGGAGCTTACATAATCTGGCTTACGCGCCTGGTAAGTGGTGAGCGCCAGCCGTTGTATAAGATAGGTATTGCTGCAATTGATCTGCCCACCTTCACTATCTACGCCGGATAAACGAAGTGCTGCTTCAAACAACGCTTTGGCTCCGTCGAAATCTTTTTTCCTGAGCGATTCTTCTCCCTGCCTGATCAATATAGCCAGCGACTGATCTTCTGTATTTTCGGCACTTGCCACCTGCGCCGACAACATACTGTCTATCTGCTTCACCACTTTTTTTGCTTGCGAGTTTAATGAGGGTGGAATCAACCCATCAATATAAGTATACACCGGGCTATCGGGACTTTCGTTTAACAATACACTGTCAATGGTTTCGGCAAGCAATTTTTGAAAACGCAATACTTCAAAATAGTCGATATTGTCTCCCAGGTGGGTATATTTATTGATAACAATGTGATTGAGGTCGAAAGGATAACCGAGCAACTCTTCGGAAATGATGATGGTAGTGCGGGGCTTTAATGCATGCCGGATACCGAGCTCGTAAAACGCATTTACATTAGAGGTAGACAGGTCTGCAATCACAATATCTGCCGACAGAAGTTGCTGGTACATCTGCATATCAATAGAGCCTGAATGCCTGATTTCATCTGCCCGCACACAGATCATATCTTTTCCTTCTACCACTGGTTTGATGAGTGCGTGGTACGATTTATCAAGATTGAGTTTTCGGCCGGTTGCCAGATCGGTTTTAATACCAAAACCCATTACTACAAAACAACGTTTCTGTGACATAACAATTTTTTTAAAATTCAAATGCCAAATTTTAAAAGTCAAATAAAAATCAGGAGTCAATTTCAAATCTCAAATCATAACTCTAAAATCGTACTGTTTCGCCTCACCCCAATCCTCTCGTCGCAAAGAGGAAGCAGAGCCTGCTATGGCAAGGAGATTAAACAGTTTGTAACATTTGAACCAACCACAATTACAACCTTCTGCCAACGGGAAGGTTTCAAATTTCAAATCTCAAATTTCAAATCCCTAAAAGTCTATTACAAATCCGCCATATATCCGTCCATTCAAAATGCCCGACCTTCCTTTTCTTTTTTCATTTACCATCCAGTCGTTATCTGAAATATAATCCACTCTGAAAAACATCATTTTAAAGGCAAATTAATAACTCAGTTGTTTAACCGCAAGCCCTGCCGATAACAGGGCATTATTAAATGGCACATAGTTCACCCCAATAGCTGCATCGTAAAAACCGTCTTTGGTAAAAACCGCGTCAACACCCGCGTTTAGGCGCTGCCATTTATAACAAACACCTAAGCCAAGCGAGCGCAGGTTGTTTATGGCTATATTTTGCTGCCCCGGTACAAATGCGGCACCATACAACCCGCTGCCTGCAATATTCATAACGTTTACCCCTACCTGTAAAGCGTTGTTTATTTTGTAGGAAGCAGAAATGTCAACATCCATTTTCTGTTTGGTTACCGTACTGTCTGTAAACACATTGGTGGTGTTGCCGTCGTCGTCAAAATTTATCTGAAGCCTGTTGGCAATGGTAAGCCTTTGCCATACCGATTTTACACCCACACCTATGCTTAACTGATCGTTTACCTTAAACGATGGACTGATATATGCTGCATATTCCTTCAGCTTAAACAACGATGAGTCGAAGCTCACTTTGTTATCATTGTTGTCAACATTGGCATATATTACCCGGCGGTACTCATCCTGTGTGGTGAAAATAAACCCCGCTCCCACCGCTATCCTGTCATTTACTTTTAAAAAGCCGCCTATCTTACCGTAGTTTTTTACATTGGTGAGCAGGCTGATATTGTATTTTTTGCGGCTGTTTACCATTGCAGATGGATTCCAGAAAACGGCTTCGGACATATCGCGTGCAGGCGAAAAATTAAAGCCGGTGTTTGCTGTATGAAACAATGCAGAAGCAGCCAGAAAACGTCCGTACGTGATTTTTCCGGGACCCAGTTGTTCAGCCTGGAAGGTACCAGCGTTAGACACAACCCCAACCACCGTGGTAAGCGTGGTAAGCAGGTTTAACAAGGCAGGCGTTCCTACCAGTGCTGTTGCGGGATTTACTTTTGCAAGGTCCTGCCCCGGTTGTTGCATAACCACCGCTAAAATACTATCGGCTTTATGAGGCGAAAGTTCGATGCCGCTGCAGTTTTTATCCAGTTTCCAGTCTTTGATGGTCATATATGCCAGCGCTGAATCTTTTCTCGACCGGTCCTGGTCTTCGCTTACAAATATCCGTTTCACCGTTTGGGAGCATTGATTGCAGCCGGATACCAGGTGAATGCTTACCTGTTTGTCCTGCAGCTTTTCAAAACCGGTATTGGTATTGAATTCAAAATATCCCGGTGGTGTGGTGGCAGTAACGGTAGATTTGGAGGGCATAAAGGCAGGTATTACCACTATGTTTTCGGCGCCTTTGGTGGAGTGGGCACTCTGGTTCAAGCACCTTATTCGGCCCTTTATAACAAGCGTTTGACCGACAGCGTGATTGCTTACTATAACAAGCAAATGAAGGTAAACGATTATGTATTTCATACCTATGATTTTGCGTAAGCGTGTGGCACAACCAGTTTCCTTGTAATGAACAGGCAAATGGCAATGCTGTTACCTTTTTCGTACGGGCGGGCAGAAACTATTTTACAGGGTTCAGCACAAAATCCACGTCTTTCATTTCGGCGGTGTTGATCCGGAAAGACCTTGTTTTGTCTTCGTAATCTTTATGCGAAGTGGTAAGCGTTATTTCGTCGCCGGGCGAATAATCTTTCAGGATAATAGAATACGATCCATCGGTAATAGAAACAGCGTAGTATTTTGTACCATCTACATTGATCTCTACATCCCTGATAGGCATTTCACCCGCAGTTTTAATAGTGCCTGATATATGAATAATGCGTACAGATGTTAAGGTGATCAGCACAGGTCCGCTGGTAGGAAGCATGGTATCCACGAAATAATTTTCAAAACCGTCGCTCACAATTTCTATTTTAATCCTGCTGTCGAACATGTGCGAAGAAACATCGGTAAACTGCGCCTGCCCCACGTTGTCAATAGACTGTTGCCTGATGTATCCCGGCAGGTATAACTTAACCTGCCCGTTTGTAACAGGTTTTTGCTTTGAATCGAATATGCGCACTGTTACTGTTTTACTGTTATCGGAGCCGGGGATATAAAAGCCACCCGATAAAATGAGTATCATTCCTACCACCGGTCCTATGTATTTCAGCTTCCCCATGCCATTTTTGCTTTTGCGCAGCAACAACCCTATAATTCCGGTTACGAATAAACTAACACCAACACCCGTTACCGTTAGCAGCAGGAAAAACAACCATTGGTTTACTTTTTTTGTAAGGCCGTTTTGCAAATCATTCAGGTAATAGAAGCCGGCAAGGGCAGCGGCCAGTCCTGTTATTGCACATATAATACTGATAATAACCGAACGATGGTGTTCCTGCCGCTTTTTTTCGTTTCCGTCGCTGATCAGGTGTTCGATATCATCCGCATGATCGACCTCTGGAAATTTCTTTTCTTCGCCCAGTGTTTGCGCCACTGCATTCATCAGTATTTTCAGCTCCGGGTTGTCTTCTTCGCCATTCCAGTCAATCAGTTGCGCGGCTTCTATCCTGCTGAAAGCAAGGGGAATCCTTACCTGTTCCAGCATAAGCGGCACCAGTATATTTCTTTGATCGCCAGCATTTGCTTCATTCTTCACCCATTTGGAGGCAATAGATCTTACAGTCCATACCACCACCACACAACGTGCTTTGCTCAGTTCTTCTTCAATTACCTCATCGTACATTTTGCCGGCGCCGATCTTCCTGTCCCACCACACAGTCCATCCCATCTTTTCAAGCGCATAGGCAATAAGCCTTACCTTGCTTTTGTCTTCGCTGGAATAACTTAAAAAGATATCGGCCATATATTTATTTATAAAATGCTCCGGTTAGAAAGGGTACATTTCAAGCCGCAGATTCGCAGATACATCCGTCTCCCTGACCAAGGTTTCCAACCTTTGGAAGGTTGGAAGCCTTCCCCAACCATTCAATCCAGCTGGCGTATCGCTTCCTTTAATTTCTGTAAGTCCTTTTCGGTGCAATCAATGTAGCTGTATATAGCCATCATAGGGGGCATGTTGTCATCGTTCATAAAATTGATGGTCTTGATCATGCTTTTTTTCTTACGCAGTTCCATCACCTTGGCGCATTGAAACTCGTCCCAGCAAACATCGGAGTTGCTGTAATCGGGCGTAAGAATGCAGATGACGCGACTGGAATGCTGTATGGCGTCGGATATTTTCCTGAGCCACAATCCGCCAGCCGGTATGCTGCTGCGATCGTAAAACACTTTCAGCTCTTTATTTGATGCAAGAATCGCCTGCACAAAATCATGCACTTCAGGAGTTTGTTCATGCGCATAGCTGATGAAGTAATCGTATGTTGCCTGCTCCTGGGTTACTGCGGGCCGTGGCTGCGGTTTCACCGCTACTTCTTCTGAGGCAACAGATCTTGCCGGCGCCTTTACTTCTGCAGCAGGCAGCGGAATGGATGCTGGTTTGGCGGGCGTATCATTATGCTTTACCCAATTGCTGAAAACTTTTTGCGCTGCATCTGCATTTTCCTGCCTGTATACCACCAGTTTTACAGACCGCAGGGGCAAGCCGTTCTGAAGCCAGAAAACGGCATTCTCCAGCAAGGCTGGCAACATATTTTCGGGTGGCACTTTCTGGTAACCGGTTGCCAGCAATGGCATGGCCACTTCATCAATGTCTTCGTTAAAAGCAAAAGTGTTGATGCATCTGAAAATATTACCCACCAGCTCCTGCGGCTGGTTGCTGTGCCTGCGCGGCTCAAAACACAGTACTCTTTTAAAATGAAAACGGTCTTGCTCGCGTTGGTCGAGCGCGTGCGATAACCAGCAACCCAGCGAGTGGGTAAGATCAATTTCTTTATGCTGCGCCAGCGCTTCTACCGACAAACCTTTTTGATGCAATGCGAGGAATAACGAACCGGGCAAAGTGATATAGTTATCGGGAAAGGCAGATACCACCAGCAGATCTACGGCATGCTCTGCGGGCAATGCAGACAGATCGCCCTGCAGCAGTTGTATTACCGCCGTTCCTTCTTTTCGTGTAACAATTAATTCAGACAAAAGTTTCATGCAGACATATTGAACTATTAAACACTAAAAAGCTGCAGCCCGTCAATTAGCCAGGTAACCGATCATTTCGTCTACCCATTTTACATCCTGCGAACCCGCCTGCTCTTTTTGTTGTTTGATCCTTTTCAGGTTTTCAGTGGTTGAAGCTATTTCCCAGGGATAATATTTGGCAGCCTTGGCAGCCAGCAAATAATCCATTGCTTTTTCTTTATTACCGCGCAATACTTCCAGCTCCATACCCGAAGCCTGGGCCCAATAATCGTTCGGCTGGTCTTTCACTTTGCGTTCGATGGCATAGGCCACTAATGGCAGGTACTTTTCATACATTGCATTGTCGGCGCCGGTAGTTGTAAGCAGATTCAAAAGATTGATGCCGGGATAATAATCGGCAGGGTTGGAATCATATCCTTCCTGGTAAGCGGTGATGGCTTTTTTCAGCAATCCGCGCTCTGCCAGCTTATCGCGTGTCGATACTTCCTTCGCCTTTTTTTTGTAAATGCTGCCCAGCAAGCCATTGGTTTCGGGATGCTTGCCTATTTTTTTCTCTGCTTCCAGCAATACTTTTTCTGCTTTTTCATATTCACCTTCCTGGTTATAAGCATGTGCCAGTTGATGGTGCAGCACTATATTGTTTTCGAATTGTTTTTTGGGCATGCGACCAATCAGGCTGATGGTTTCTTTGTTGGCGCTGGTGGCCCTATAGGCAAAAAGCAACGCACTTACTATATTGAACTCCTCTACCTGTATGCTGCCCAATCCTTTTTCAATGTCTTTTATATTGTCAAAACATTTCTTTTTGGCAGCACCGCAACTTGCCGCCTTTTCTGTTTCGTTGTTATAAGTAGCATACTTTTCCTGCAAGCTCAGCTCAAGCCATTTGCTTACATTTTCCTGTATGTTTTCTATGAGCGCCTGGCTTTGCGCCGCCAGTATTTTAAATACCTCCGACCTTTTTTTCAGCGCCTCAAGGTCGGGAAAAGGAAATGCCTCGATGGTTTGATTGAGCGGACTATCGGGAACGGGGTCGGCTACATCGTTGCTTTTTAACAGCTCAGCCAATGCGTCTATTTTTTGCTCCACATTGTCGATGCCCACTTCGTTCTTCTCTTTATCAAAATGATATTTGTACATCACCGTCCGTATCAGCGCTACATCAAAAGGAAGCTGCCCCATGCCTTCTTCGCAAATTACCACCGTGGTGTAAGGCCGTATAGCATGACGCATGCCAAGTTCGTAAAAAACATTAGCGTTGAAGGTAGTCATGTCCGTTATAGAAAATTCGCAAAACATAATGCGCTCATACATGGGCTTGTGTATGATGCCGCCGGCCTGCTCTTCGTAGGCAATAATGGGCATGAGGCTGGCTTTTACAATAGCAGGTCTGATCAGCTGATCGTATACAATTTTAAAATCGATCACCCTGCCTGTAGCATCCGTTTTTTTACCAAAGGGCATTATCACAAAACATTGCTGCTGCATGGCATGTTATGCTTTAAAGGTATCGGGAAAATGCGCTTCTTTTACGCTGGCTGCTGCATCTTTCAAACCTATATCATACAGTTCAAACCGGCTGTCTGCATTGCTCATTTCCACCAGGTCGTCTATTTGCTTTTGAGTGTACTGTTTTTTCATTAATGGATTCAGTGTGTCCGCATCAATCCAGGTGTTATACCGCAAATAGGTCAGTAGCCCGGCTTCTTTTTTTGTTCCGCCTATGGTATCATTTTCCAAACCGCCTATTTCACTGTCCACCTTCCAGGCGGTGGGCGAATTGCTCATCCATTGCATCATAATCTGGTTGTGCCAGGTGGCATCCTGCATAAACATATCGGGCAATTGCTTGGCCCAGTTCAGGAGGTTGCTTTTTGTTACGTCAGACGGAATTCTTTTAAAGCGGCTCATACCTGTGCCTACAGACACAATCATGAGTTGGTCGGCGCCCCATTTCCATTTAAACGGAAATCCCTGCAACGTAGCTACCATCAGCATTTGCAGCGATGGATTGTTGGACATACTCACGCCACCATCTACAAAAGCCGCTTCGCCCATTGTGCCGCCTACATCAATAATCTGTGGCAAAAAATAACTAGGCGCTGCGGAGCTGGCTCTTACCGCCTTCCACAGCAGGATGTCTTTGTTAATACCGTCCTTGCTGTTAAAGAATTTTCCGTCGGGATGATTGATCAGCGGCCAAACGCTGTTGGTGTCGGCTCTTTTTGCCACAATGCACAAACCGGTCTTTATTTTTTCCGTATCGCCCAGCGTAATATCGCCGAAAGCGGTTTTCAGTTCGTCTTCAAGCGGTTTTTCCTTATAGGTAGCTTTCAGCAGATCGTCTATTTCAAATATTTTCCACCATTTGTTTTTCTTGGCAAAAATTTTTCCTCCCAGGTTCATATACATGTCTTTTATCTCTTTTACACTCTTGCCGGTTGCCAGGCAAGCCGCAATAATAGAGCCTGTACTCGTTCCTCCTATCATATCAAAGTAATCGCAGAGCCTGAAGTTCTGGCTGCCGCCGTGCTGTTTCCGTAAAATATCTTCAATGCGTTGCAGGTAACCCAGGGCGAGGGCGCCGCGTATACCGCCGCCATCCAGTGCAAGCATGCGTTTGGGAGCGGTTTTGTTAGACAAATGATCCTGGAGAGTCATATAGTAGAGGTTTGATTTGATTTAAATATTCCCGGGAAATAAATGCTAACCCGGTAATATCTTTTAATGATCGGCTTTTTCATTTGCAATCACTTTTAAGATCATGCAATTGTTAGCAAATCCAAAACGTCGCATCATCGTTACCCCTAATCGTAGTAATAGCCAGGAATTAAATAGTATATCTGATTAAAGTGAAGAAGGAATTACAAAGGATATTGACAGTACGGAGTGGGATGTTGATGTAAATATAAAGGTAAAAATCTGCTTTTGATGCAGAATGGTGCATAACATTTTATGATTTGGGGTTGGCAACACTTACAAGGTTGGAAATCTTTTTCCATTAATGGCGTTGGATTAAAATCCGATGCTACAATATTTTACCGTGCCAATGGCACTGCCTTCCCCAACCAGCAAGGACCGTAGGATGGGCAACATATTGTATGGATTATGGATTAATTTCCGGTCGGTAAGACACCATAACCGTCAACTTTGGAACTAAATTAACGTAGGCCGTTCCAAGCGGGTAGACTCCTCCTTTCGTTATAATGACATCCATCAGGAAAGGTTGAAAATCAAGCTGCATGGAATTTGATTGTGCAACCTAATTTTTCTGCCTCCTTTTGGAGCCGTTGAATTTTTTTTGCTTTAATTTTTTCTTCATCC
>JBQCFW010000205.1:0-6852 GCA_051958655.1 Agriterribacter sp.
AACCGTTTATTTAAAACCCCGGCTGTAACACTCAGCAACAAAAATAATTCAATGAAAAAAACACATCATGAGAAAAAACACCAGGCTTTAACAGGCATTTCGCGCTATTGTTCCAGTTTTTATTGTTGTTGAGATGGTGTCGCGGTCATAAAACAACATTTTAAACAGGCGCATTGCCTTCAATAAATATTTTTATATGCCTCTGTACAGAACAAACATTGTATTGCACCACGCGGCAAAAGCCGATTACCTGGTATTAGATAAAGAGCTACGTTTGCAACATTTTTCTCCGGAGCAAAAACAACAAGCAGCAAACAACAAATCGGAAAAAACGTTTTTACGTATACGTTATTTGCGGGAAGGTAATATTGCGTTGCAGGAAGTAATTAATGAAGTAAAGCGAGCTGCTGCTAAAACCGGGAAAGAGTTTTCATTTACGGTTTTAAAAAATAAAAACTGAAATAAAACAAGAGGCGAAACATTCAGATTTCGCCTCTTTCATTACAGGTTGCAATCCATTCCTTCCTGTTATTATTGCCAACCTCCTCCCAATGAGCGGTACAATTCCACCCTTGCGTCTCTTTGTATTCTTTCGATAGATGCTAACTGTAATTCCGATTGCAAGGCTCTTTGCTGCGCGGTAATTACTTCAAGGTAATTGGCCATGTCGCTTTTAAAAAGCAATTGTGCATGCTGCACAGCTTTCCTGGCCACGTCCGATTGAGATTGTATGATTACCTGCTGTTTTGCTGCCGTTTCAATTTTCGTGAGCGCATTTTCAACTTCGGTTACAGCATTCAGAACAGACTGCCGGAAACGCAACGCGGCTTCTTCCCGTTGTATACGCGCGGTTTCTACATTTGTTTTCAACTGCCGGCGCAAAAACAACGGCTGTGTAATACTTCCCGCCGCCATTGCGAAAAGAGAGTTAGGTATGCTAAACCAGTTCACAGCTTTGAACGATTCTAAACCTGCGCCAGCTGTAATGTTCAATGCAGGATACATGCTTGCCTGCGCAATGCCCACACGGGCGTTGGCTGTTACCAATGCCATCTCTTCTGCTTTCACGTCGGGCCGGCGATTTACTACATGCAAGGGAAGTCCCGTTGCAAAATCATTACTGGTAAAACTGTTAGAAAGCAAAGGCTGCCGCCGGATGCTACCGGGCAATTGGCCTGTAAGCACCTGCAAAGCGTTTTCCTGCAACACAATTTCCTGCTGTATACCGGGTATTAAAAACGCGGTGGACTGTTGCTGAATTTGTGCCTGCTGAACCGCCAATGCTGTTACGTCGCCCGACTGTTGCAACAACTGGGTTGCGGTAACAAAGCTATCCGTTAACGAAAGATTTTTACGGGTAATTTCCAATTGCAGGTCCAGCACCTGCAAATTGAAATAGGCCTGCGCAATAGAAGCTACCAGTTGTGTTTGTACTGCCTTAGCTGCTTCCACGGTTTGCAGGTATTGCGCCAGCGCTACTTCTTTCTGCCGCCTGATCTTGCCCCATATATCTGCCTCCCACGAAAGGTTTACAACAGTAGTGTAGTTTTCTATATAGCTTCTGCCGAGAAAGGTGTTGGCGCTTAAACCATTCAGACTGTTGTCCGATGGCCGGTTGATGGTGGCTGCAAATTGCAATCCCACTTCCGGCAGTAGCAATACTTTGGAACGTTTCACCTGCTGTTCTGCTATATCCATTCTTCGCATAGCCAGCAACATATCATAGTTATAGTCGATGCCTTTTGCAATCAATGCCTGTAATGCCGTGTCGACAAATAACTGTTTCCACGAAACGGTGGCTACCGAGCTGCTGTCGGTTGCCGGCTGGTCGTGAAACTGTGCCGGCACTTCTATTGCAGGGCGTTGGTATTCTTTTCCGATTTTGCAGGCAGCAAATAAAAAAATAGACAGGAATACAGGGAAAGAATTTATGTTGATCAATTTTCGTATCATAACGCTCATTTTAAATTTGATGGGGAACCAGCTCCGGCTCCGGTGCGGCGGGAGCTTTAATTTTTTCCTGGAAATACTGGAAGATGATGAACAATACCGGTATGATGAATACACCCAGCACCACCCCTGTAAGCATGCCACCCAATGCACCGGTACCAATGGAACGGTTGCCTAATGCCGAGCCTCCTTTTGCCCATGTAAGCGGCAGCAAGCCTACAATAAACGCCAGCGATGTCATGAGGATCGGACGTAAACGGATAGACGAAGCTTCCAATGCCGCCGCAACCAAAGATTTACCGGCTTTTCTCCGCTGCACGGCATATTCCACGATCAGGATGGCATTTTTTGCCAGCAGTCCCACCAGCATGATCAGTCCTACCTGCACATAAATATTATTGTCTATTCCAAACATATTTATGAAGGCAAATACACCGAGTATACCTGTAGGTACCGACAATATCACAGCGAAAGGAAGAATATAACTTTCGTATTGTGCAGCCAGCAAAAAGTATACGAACAAAATGCTCAATACAAAAATGAGCGCTGTTTCTGTGCCGGCACTGTTCTCTTCTCTTGTCATACCCGACCACTCATATACATACCCGCGCGGTAAAAAACCAGCCGCTGTTTCTTCAATAGCTTTTATGGCATCGCCCGAGCTGTAACCCGGCTTGGGTATACCGTTAATGGTAACAGCATTGAACAGGTTATTCCTGATCACGGTTTCAGGTCCAAACACACGCTCTATGGATACGACTGTATTAACAGGTACCATTTCTCCACTGGCGTTTTTTACATGAATGTTTTGTAGTGAAGACTCCTCTGCCCTGTAGGGAATATCTGCCTGTACAATTACACGATAGTATTTACCAAACCTGTTAAAGTCAGAAGCAAAACTGCTGCCATAATATACCTGCAGGGTTTGCATGAGGTCGCTAACAGAAATGCCTAGCTGCTTTGCCTTTTCTTCGTTTACGTTCAGCATATACTGCGGGTTGCCATTGTTGAATGTGGTAAACGCATAAGCAATTTCTTTTCGTTTCATCAACTCGCCAATAAAGGCGTTAGCCGTAGCGCCGAGTTTATCTAACGATCCTCCTGTGCGATCCTGCAACATAAACTCAAAGCCACTGGTATTGCCAAAGCCCTGTACCGTAGGAAATACAAAGAGAAAAACACTGGCTTCTTTAATCACGCTCAGCCTTTCATTTACTATACCCATCACGCCTTCTATCTTTTTTACGGCGCCGCGTTCGTCGTAGGGTTTCATCCGTATAAAGCCAACCGCGTAAGCCGAGCTGTTGGCGTTGGCAACAATGTTTAACCCCGAAACCGCTCCTCTCCTTTCAACTGCTTCCACACCTTGCAGCAAGCTGTCGATTTTCGTCATCACTTTTTCAGTTCTGTCAAGCGAAGCACCCGGCGGCAAATTCACAGAGTATACTATAAAACCCTGGTCTTCTGTAGGAATAAACCCACTGGGTGTTTTCCTCATCATACCAACAGTAGCAACAGATATCAAAACCAACGCCGTAATGGCTACCCATTTATGACGGAAAAGAAATTGCAGGCTCCGTCTGTAACGGTTGGTAGTTGCAGCAAAGCCTGCGTTAAAAGCGGAAAAGAAACGGCTGGCAAAACTTTTATTTTCCTTATCATGTCCGTCGGCATGATTGTTTTTCAGGAAAAGGGCGCACAAGGCAGGACTGAGCGTTAACGCGTTTACTGCCGAAATTAAGATGGCAATTACCAACGTAAAAGCAAATTGCTTGTAAAATACGCCTGCCGGTCCTTCCATAAATCCAACCGGCACAAACACGGCTATCATTACCAGCGTAATGGAAATGATGGCGCCGGAAATTTCGCTCATCGACTGCAATGTGGCCTTTTTGGCGGGTAGCCTTGTCCGTTCTATTTTAGAGTGAACAGCTTCCACCACCACAATGGCATCATCTACCACAATACCAATTGCCAATACCAAAGCAAACAACGTAAGAAGGTTTATGGTGAAGCCAAACAACTGCATAAAAAAGAAAGTACCTATAATGGCAACCGGTACCGCAATAGCCGGAATTAATGTAGAACGGAAATCTTGCAGGAAAATAAACACTACGATAAATACCAGAATGAATGCTTCGAGCAATGTATGCTGCACCTGCGTGATAGAGGCATCCAGAAACTCCTTGGCATTGTACATATTAAAGTATTCAATGCCTTTAGGAAAAGAAGTAGCAGCCTTTTTCAACACCTCGTCTACAGCCGTAAGAATATCGTTCGCATTCGAACCTGCCGTTTGAAAAATAGCTACGCCAATACCAGGCTTCCCTGCTATATGCGTATTGGCACTGTAGGCGAAAGCACCGAACTCCACTCTTGCCACGTCTTTTAACTTTACTACCGATCCATCTACCGAAGCTTTTAATATGATGTTCTCATAATCTTCGTTCTTCGATAATTTTCCTTTGTACTTGAGTACATATTCAAAAGAAGACGTGCTGCTTTGTCCAAATCTTCCCGGAGCCGCTTCAATATTTTGTTCTCTGATAGCTGCCAGCACTTCCTGTACCGAAAGATTATTAGCGGTTAGCCGTTCGGGTTTGAGCCAGATGCGCATAGAATAATCCTTTGCACCAAATACCTGCGCCTGCCCAACACCCGATACACGTTGTATTTCGGGAATAATATTGATCTTGGCATAGTTCTGCAAAAAAGTTTCGTCGTAGGTGCTGTCGGTGCTGTAAATCAGCGGCACCATAATCATGCTGTTCTGCTGTTTTTGCGTAGAGATGCCCGCTTGCACCACTTCAACCGGCACCTGGTTGGTAGCTTTCGATACCCGGTTTTGCACGTTCACCGCAGCCAGGTCGGGGTTGGTACCCAATTTAAAAAACACGTTCAGCGTCATGGTGCCGTCGTTGCTGGAAGTGGAAGTCATATAAGTCATATTCTCCACGCCGTTGATTGCCTCCTCCAGCGGTGTTGCCACTGCTCTTGCCACTACTTCGGCATTGGCACCGGGGTAGGTTGCGGTAACCTGAACCGTTGGTGGCGCAATGTCGGGAAACAATGTTACTGGTAACGTGTACAATGATATCAATCCCAGCAGCGTTAGTATAATGGATACAACCGTAGACAAAACCGGTCGTTCTATAAATATTTTTAACATCAGTAATTGTTTTGTTGGCTGATGATGGGATAAAAGATCCCCTCAACCATGATAATGGCTATTTTAAACAGCAGCCTAAAGGCTGGCTGATTTTACTAAATGTGCATTTGTTCTAACTCAGATCGGTCTCACTTTAAAAGACTATCAATTGACGATGGCTGTGCCTGGATCGGTACACCATCCTTCGCTTTGGATCGTGTCTCACGATACAGCTTTTCCGACAAAGTTTCGCGATACACGAAACCCGGCGCACAGCTAACTCAGATCGGCCGCACTTTAAAGAGGCTGTCAGTAGACAATGGCTGTGGCTGGATCAGCACACCATCTCTCAACCTGTCTAAACCGGCGAATACAATGCGCTGTCCCGGCTTCATGCCTTTTGATACCAGATAATAATTGCCTGTTTTACCAGATACCTGGATAGGCGTTCCCGTTACTGTATTGCTGTCGGATACCGCGAATACAAATATTTTGTCCTGTAATTCAAAAGTGGCATCCTGGGGAACAATGAGCGCGTTGTTCGACTGTTCAGGAATACGCAACCTGCCGGTGTTGCCTGAGCGAAGCAATCCTTCCTTATTGGGGAATGCAGCCCGGAATGTGATGGCGCCCATGCTGTTATCAAATTGTCCTGACACGATCTCCACCTTGCCTTTCTGGGCATACACACTGTTGTCGGCAAGTATCAGCTCAACGGGAGGAAATTGTTTGATCTTTTCTTCAATGCTTGCTCCGTTATACTTCTCTTTAACACGGAGAAAATCATTTTCGCTGAGTGAAAAATATGCATATACCTGGTCGGTTTCAGAAAGAACGGTGAGCGGTTGTGCGGTGCTCAACCCTACCAGGCTCCCTGTTTTAAAAGGTATGCGGCCGATATACCCATCAACGGGAGCGGTAATGGAGGTATAGCCGAGGTTGATCTCTGCATGATGAAGCATGGCTTCGGCCTGCTGCAACGTGGCTACTGCTGCGGCATACGAATTGTTAGCTGTTTTTAACTGAACTTCCGACACTACCTTAGCTTCCACCAGTGGTTGCAGTTTTTCTACATTAATGGAAGCGGAAGCAAGACTGGCTTTAGCAGCCGCTACGCTCGCTTTGGCGTTGTTGAATTGCTCCAGGTAAATACGATCGTTGATTTTAAACAGCTTTTGTCCCTTTTTAACATGGGCACCTTCATCCACAAAAATCTTCTCAATATAGCCATCCACCTGCGGGCGGATTTCGATATCGTTACGCCCTTCCAGCGAGGCGGAAAATTCCTGGTAAGTAATGGCAGGTTGTGCAGACAGCGTTATTACCGGCAATGCGGGCGGCGGCGGTGTCTGTTCGGCTGTTTTGCCCGATATGGTGTTGCAGTTGTTCAACAAAAGGGCAATAATTATAGTAAAGAACAGCACGGCTACTATGCGCACTACGCCCATGCCTGGTTTTCCTTTTAATTTCAAAAACAGTTGTTGCATAAGAGTTGTTATTAGAACCAGCAGGTTCGGTAAAAAAATGGGTATTTCCAGAGGAGCAATAACGATATTATGTTTCCTAACACCGTTAGTTTAATGGGCAAAAAAAATTATTGCCCAAGGTTTTTCACAAAACCGGCAATCGCGTCATCCAGCACCAGTTTGTTCAATTCGTCTGTTTCTGTGGAGTTACTCATCATTTTGATTGAAATCAATCCATGCATAACAGACCAATAGGTGTGGTATTTAAGGCAGGCATTTACATCGTTG
>JBQCFW010000206.1:0-15649 GCA_051958655.1 Agriterribacter sp.
TTCCTCTTTTTGTTTTACCAGCAGATGCGCCTTGTCTTTCAGTTCTTCGTTTGCCCTTCGCAATTCATCGGTCAGCGACTGCGACTGCACCAGCAACCCTTCCGTTCTCGTACTCGCCTGTATGGTGTTCAATACAATACCAATACTTTCTGTTAACTGGCTTAAAAAGTCGAGATGCGTTTCGCTGAAGGTGTCGAACGATGCCAGCTCAATAACGGCTTTGATTTCTTTTTCAAACAATACGGGCAATACAATCAGGTTTACGGGAGCAGCGCTGCCCAACCCTGATGCTATTTTGATATAATCGCCGGGAATATTTGACAATAGTATTCTTTCTTTGTTCAATGCGCACTGTCCTATCAAACCTTCGCCCAGTGCAAACTCACGCGATGTGTGCAATTCTTCGCCAAATGCATAGGCAGAAAACAGCCGGAGCTTTTGATTATTGGTGATCTCATCTTGTTGCAAAATATAGAACATACCTTTTTGTGCATGTACTACCTGCGCCAGCTCTGAGAGTATTCTTTGCGTTACCGTGTTCAGGTCTTTTTGTCCCTGCAACATTTGGGTAAACTTGGCAAGGTTCGATTTCAGCCAGTCCTGCTCCTGGTTGCGGAGCGTTGTTTGCTTCAGGTTGGCAATCATCTGGTTGATGGTGTCCTTCAATTCTTCCACCTCACCTTGCGCTTCCACGCTGATCCTTTGGGTAAGATCGCCTTTGGTAACTGCAGATGCCACTTCGGAAATAGCGCGCACCTGTGTGGTTAGGTTTTGCGCCAACTGGTTTACGTTGTCTGTAAGGTTTTTCCATATACCCGATGCGCCCGGCACTTTTGCCTGTCCACCCAATCGTCCTTCCACACCCACTTCGCGTGCAACCGTTGTTACCTGGTCGGCAAACAAAGCCAGCGTATCAATCATTTCGTTAATGGTATCAGTAAGCTGCGCCACTTCTCCGCGCGATACGATGGAGAGTTTTTGTTTAAGATTACCGGTAGCCACCGCCGTTACCACTTTGGCAATACCACGCACCTGGTTGGTAAGGTTCGAGGCCATCATATTCACAGAGTCGGTCAGATCTTTCCAGGTGCCTGCCACACCTTTTACTTCCGACTGACCGCCGAGCTTACCTTCAGTACCCACTTCCTTCGCCACGCGCGTTACTTCGTTGGCAAAAGAGTTCAACTGATCCACCATCGTGTTGATCGTATTTTTCAGATCGAGTATCTCGCCCTTTACATCTATCGTTACTACTTTCGAAAGGTCGCCCGAAGCCACGGCTTTCGTTACTTCGGCAATATTGCGCACCTGTGCGGTAAGGTTGCCTGTCATCTGGTTTACCGAATCGGTCAGGTCTTTCCAAATGCCTGCCACTCCCGGCACAAACGCCTGTCCGCCCAGTTTACCATCTGTTCCCACTTCACGCGCCACACGGGTAACTTCCGAAGCGAACGCCCTTAACTGGTCCACCATGGTATTGAGCGTTTCTTTCAACTGCAGAATTTCGCCGCGTACATCCACGGTAATTTTGCGCGACATATCTCCATTAGCCACCGCAATCGCAACGTCGGCAATATTACGTACCTGGTCGGTAAGGTTGCCTGCCATCTGATTTACAGACTCCGTCAAATCCTTCCATGTTCCTGCCACACCCGGCACATTTGCCTGTCCGCCCAGTTTACCATCGGTACCTACTTCGCGCGCCACACGGGTAACTTCCGAGGCGAAAGAACGCAACTGATCCACCATCGTATTAATGGTATTCTTCAGCTCAAGGATTTCGCCTTTTACATTCACTTCAATTTTGCGCGATAAGTCACCGTTAGCAACCGCAGTGGTTACTTCCGCAATATTGCGCACCTGCGAGGTAAGGTTCGATGCCATTTTATTTACCGAATCGGTCAAATCTTTCCACAAACCTTCTACGCCCGGCACGTCTGCCTGCCCACCCAACTGTCCTTCGTTACCCACCTCCCTGGCTACACGAAATACTTCCGATCCAAACGCATTCAACTGGTCCACCATCGTGTTGATGGTATTTTTCAATTCCAGGATTTCTCCCTTTACATCCACCGTAATTTTTCTCGACAAATCTCCTCGCGCCACCGCGGTTGTTACCTCGGCAATATTGCGTACCTGGTCGGTGAGGTTGCCCGCCATCTGGTTTACAGAGTCGGTCAAATCCTTCCATGTACCACCCACGCCCTGCACTTTCGCCTGTCCGCCCAGTTTACCTTCGGTACCTACTTCAAGCGCCACACGCGTCACTTCCGACGCAAAGGAGTTTAACTGATCCACCATCGTATTGATGGTATTTTTTAATTCCAGGATTTCTCCTTTTACATCCACGGTAATTTTTCTTGATAAGTCACCACGCGCCACCGCCGTTGTTACTTCGGCTATATTACGCACCTGACCTGTAAGGTTAGACGCCATTTTGTTTACCGAGTCTGTCAAATCCTTCCAGGTACCGGCAACACCCTGCACTTCTGCCTGTCCGCCCAGTTTACCTTCGGTACCTACTTCGAGCGCCACACGCGTTACTTCCGACGCGAAGGAGTTCAACTGGTCCACCATCGTATTAATGGTGTTCTTCAGTTCCAAAATTTCACCTGCTACATCGACCGTAATTTTTTTTGAGAGGTCACCCTTTGCCACGGCAGTAGTAACCTCTGCTATATTACGCACCTGGGCGGTAAGGTTCGATCCCATCTGGTTTACCGATTCAGTAAGGTCTTTCCATACACCACCCACACCTTTTACCGTTGCCTGTCCGCCCAGTTTACCTTCCGATCCCACTTCACGCGCCACACGCGTCACTTCCGATGAAAAGGAGTTCAGCTGGTCCACCATCGTATTAATGGTATTTTTCAATTCCAGGATTTCCCCTTTTACGTCCACTGTAATTTTTCGTGACAAATCACCACGCGCCACCGCTGTGGTTACTTCGGCTATGTTACGCACCTGACCTGTAAGGTTAGAAGCCATTTTGTTTACCGAGTCTGTTAAGTCTTTCCAGGTACCTGCAACGCCCTGCACTTCTGCCTGTCCGCCCAGTTTTCCGTCGGTACCCACCTCACGTGCCACACGGGTTACTTCCGACGAAAAAGAGTTCAACTGGTCCACCATCGTATTGATGGTGTTTTTCAGTTCGAGGATCTCGCCTTGCACATCCACGGTAATTTTTTTACCCAGGTCGCCTTTTGCCACGGCTGTTGTTACTGCCGCAATGTTGCGCACCTGGTCGGTAAGGTTACCGGCCATCTGGTTCACCGAATCTGTAAGATCTTTCCATACACCACCTACACCTTTTACCGTTGCCTGCCCGCCCAGCTTACCTTCCGATCCCACTTCACGTGCCACGCGGGTAACTTCCATCGAAAACAAATTCAACTGCTTTACCATGTCGTTTACTTCGGCGGCAATTTTGGCAAACTCGCCCTGCAACACGTGGTCGCCTATTTGCAAAGGCATTTCCTGCGACAGATTGCCTTTTGCCACGGAGCTGATTACATGCGCTATTTCAATGGTAGGGTGTACCAGGTCGGAAATAAGACTGTTAATGGATTCGGCACTGCTTTTCCATGAGCCTTTTGCAGTGTGGGGAAGTGCTACCCGATGATTGAGATGTCCTTTTTTACCAATGGTATTGCGGGCCAGCTCCAGCTCCTCTACCAGCGTTTCGTTTAGAGAGATAATATCATTTAAGGTATCACATATTTTTCCGCTGATGCCGCTGTTGTATTGGGGAAGGCGAACGGAGAAGTCGCCATTTTTCATTTGCGACAGCACGGAAAACAATTCGTGGTAGTCAAGCTCTTCGGAAAAGCCGTTGACGCCGTTAGTGGCAACGGGCTTTGTTTTTGATTTAGCAGGAGACTTGGATTTTACGGTTACCTTACCGTTACCATTATTCGCCGAAGAAACAACAGGTTTTACGGCGGTGACTGGTTTTTGCTTCATTTTTCGATTTTTATAACAGACAGGAGATTAAATCTACAAAAAACCTGCCTGATCGGTAATATATTAATTGGTAGTCATAAAAACTTTGGAATTATGACATTTGAACTCACGGTAATGCGTATCTTGTAAGAATCATAAATAAAAATTATTGCTAATGTTGGCTGAAAAAGGAAACTTTTTGCTGGTGGGAGAGGACGATATTGATGACCAGGAAATGCTGAAAGAAATTTTTGCCGAAAATTTCCCTTTATACAGGCTGGTGTTTATGACGAACGGACATGAATTGCTTGAATACACCGTTGATCTGCAAAACCAAAATCTTCCCTGCTTAATTCTGCTGGATTATAATATGCCGGGCCTGAATGGCGCAGAAATATTAAAGGAGCTTTCTACAGACGACAGGTATCGCAATATTCCCCGGATCATCTGGAGCACATCCGGAGCAGACACTTACAAAGAGTTGTGCATAGAACACGGAGCGAACGATTATGTTGTAAAGCCTTCTACCATTAAGGGGTTAATTGAGATATGCCGTTATTTTCTTTCCTACTGCAAAAATTAGCATCATGTTTGTTTATGAAATGTACGTTCGAGTTCATTGAGCGATATGGGTTTTTCCCATACTGTGACCGAATGAGGCAGATCTTTCAATTCGGATTTGTGACGGTGGGCACTAACCAGGTGTATTTGAAGTTCCGGCATTTGAGCAGCAATGTCAAAACAATGATCCCACCCGTTACCATCGGGCAAATTATTGTCGAGTATTAATATGGCTGGCTTTATTTCGTGTAGTAGCTTTAGTCCTTCTTTTAACCGGTAAGACACTGTTACATCGTAGCCTTTAACTTGTAAAAAGCCCTTCATCAGCATGCAATAGTCTTGTTCGTCGTCGATGATTAATAATTTTGTAGCTGACATGCTGTAGTGCTTATTGACTTTAATGTGTGCAATTCGTAAATATGGATGAGCAATTTATGGATTTTCGTCAATTTTCTTTCATGGTAAATGCAGCCACGAAAAAATTGTTGTTTTCTTCGGGAACCTTGCCGGGGATCAGCGACAGTGAATTGAATGCTTTTGCCCAGTCGTTTTGCCAGGAAGACGACTTTGCAGAAAACAATCTCAATTACGAGGAAGCTCCTGCCACCGCCGTATTGCGCGAAAAACAGGTTCACCATTACATAAAGAACAAAGAAGGGGTACCCATGCAGGTTATTCTGCATGGATCGCCGGTGATGGTTGAAAAAGAAGATGAACCTTGCATGTTTTATACCGTTCGGTTAAAAACAGATGAAGGCGAATTACTGAAGAAAGAAATGCAGGAGCTTTTTAAAGGTGAGTATGAATCTTTTGTGCATACAGCGGCACACGACCTCGACTCGCCTGTAAGAAAAATTACTGTGTTGCTGGAACGATTGTTATCGAGAGTACACAATCCGGAAGATGAACACATAAAGCAGTATTCGGACCGTATTTCTCATTCGGCGCAGGAACTGAAATCGCTGATAGATGGTTTGTCGATGCTTTCGTTGTGCATTCTCGAAAACAGGAAGTTGGCACAATGCAACCTGGGTTGGGTTGTGCAACAGGTTGTGAAAGACCTGGACGAGCTGATCACAAAAAAAAGCGCTACTATTTATTTTGGTGAGCTGCCCGCTTTGCAAGGCGATATTGTGCAGTACCGGCAGTTGTTTCGTTGCATGCTGGAGAACGCGATAAAGTTCTGCAAGGAGACGGTTCCGCCCGTAATTCATATAGAGCATGATATACTGAATGATGATGAAAAAAAATCGCATCATCTTTCCTTAGAAAAGCAATATCACCGTATTATGATTTCAGACAATGGCATAGGATTTCATCCCAATTACTCCGAAAGGATTTTCAAACCCTTTGAGAGACTTAATGGCAAATCGAAATTTCCTGGCAGCGGGCTGGGACTTACAATTTGCAAACGCATCGTAGAAAACCACAACGGGCTTGTTTTTGCCGATACATATTCGTCTGGCGGTTGCCGCATTACATTTATATTACCACAAACGCAGGATTAAAATGCTGAAATCCTTTGAAATTAAGATCGCCGTTATAGATGATGATGAAAACGATTATTTCATTATTGCAGACTATATACGCGAAATTCCGGAAGCTGAATTTATTATTGACTGGTATGGTGGAGATCACAGCACGATAGATAGCATCAGGAAAAAAACGTATGATATTTATTTTGTGGATTACAGGTTGGGTAGTAATACGGGGCTTGATCTGCTGAAAGATGTTTCACTGATAGATCCCGATGTACCTGTAGTAATACTTACCGGAAAAGATAACAAGAATATTGCCCTGGCTACCATGCGGTCGGGGGCAACCGACTACCTGGTAAAATCGGAGCTGAATGCGGACAAGCTTGAGCGTTGTATACGTTATTCGCTGGAACGGGCGGCTTATTTACGGGAGTTGAAGGAAAGAGAAACCAAGTATCGCAACCTTTTTGAATTATCGAAGGATGCCGTATTTATTGCCGACGAGGACATGCGGCTGATGGAATCGAACCAGGCTGCTTTCCAGCTATTTGGCTATACCGCTAACGAACTGGACGGACGATCTTTTTTCGATTTTATGCTCGACCAACGGCAGGCAGATATGATTAAGAGCTGCATTCAGCAAATGAAACCGGTAAATGATATGGAAATCCAGATGCTGAACAGAACAGGGGAGCTGCGGTATTGCCTTTTCTCTATGTCGTTTCAGCAGAGCAGGAACAAAAAGATGTGGGTAAATGGCATTGTGCACAACATAACGGAGTTGAAAAATGCAGAGAAGGCCAACCTGCTGGCGCAAAAGCTGGCTGCCAATGAACGGCTGATGCGGTTGTTGGCGCACGAAATACGGAATCCACTTAATAATATCAATCTTTCTGTTGAAAATTTTGTGATGCCCGATGGCGATGACAGCCAGCAGTTCCTGATGGATATCATTCACAGGAACAGCCTGCGTATTAACCAGATCATTACTGAATTGCTGAACCTTACCAAGCAGGATGATCTGCAACTGCTCAATCACGACCTGGGCAGCATTTTACAGGAAAGCATGGAGATGACATCGGACAGGATCAGTCTGCAGAAGGTAAAAGTACAAAAGCAAATACCAGAAACGCCCTGCCGGTTGCTGGCAGATAAAGCCAAGCTTAAGATTGCTTTTTCTAATATTATTATCAATGCTATAGAAGCCACCCGCGAAAATGCCGGGGAGTTGCATGTTAGTCTTTCTGAAAATGCACAGGGGCATCTGGTATCCATAACAGATAACGGTGTTGGCATACCCGAAGAAATGCTGTCAAAACTGGCGGAGCCTTTTTTTACACTTAAAAAAAATGGAATGGGCCTGGGGCTGGCGGCTTCTTATTCTATCCTGCAATCGCACGGCGCAAGAATACAGGTGAAGAGTAAAGTAAATGAAGGAACGCAGTTTATGATCCAGTTTCAGAAATCATAAAGTAACTGGATTAAAATCTATCACTGTTTAATTAATACTTATCCGAGCAAGGTCATCCATCAGACCGCCCTTTGGGCGGGCCGATGGGAATGCCGGTCGGCCCGCCAGAACGGGTATTGGGTGCGGCTGGCGGTCTGACCGACAAAATTTAACTAGCGAAAACTCATTTTTTGCCACGGATTCGCAGATGATTTTTCATCTGCGAATCTGTGGCTCATTACTATACAGCACTTTAATATCAATTCGTATTGATCTTCACTTTCTTTATTCTTTCCGGACTTTGTTCAACCGGTTTTAAATGCTGGCGCAGGTACTCATGATCGGTAAGGTCGAGCTCCAGCGGCGTAACGGATACAAACCCCGATTCTACTGCCCACCTGTCGGTTCCTTCTTCAGCCGGCTCCAGCGGACGTACGGTAAACCAGTAATGCTTTCTGTTCATAGGGTCCATACCCGGCATAATTGTACCATCGTACAGCCTAACAGACTGGCGGGTCCAAACAATTTTAGTGGGCTGCGCTGGCAGGTTTACGTTAAACAGCGCAGGGCCCTTTACCGGTAGCAGCATTGTCAACACCTCCCGCACAAAAGGTTGCAGTAAATTAAAATCAGGTCCGTTTTTACCCACCGGTGTGCTGAATGCAATGCCTGTTTTCCCCAACAGCACGGCTTGCCTTGCAGCTGCCAGCGTACCGGAATGCCAGATAGAATTTCCTAGGTTGGGTCCCATGTTAATACCCGATAATACAACGTCGGTATTGCTGTGCAGATGGGTTCCAAGCGCCACGCAGTCTGCAGGAGTACCGTTCACTCTGAATGCTTCTATTCCATCAAAATCTACCGGCGAACTTTTATACGACAGCGGCCGGCTGTGTGTTACAGCATGCCCCATAGAAGATTGCTCCACATCGGGTGCCATTACTGTAACATCGCCGAAGGCAGTAGCTGCTATAGCAAGCGCCTTTAGTCCGGGGCTGTAAATACCGTCGTCGTTGCTGATTAAAATTCTCATACGTTTGGTGAAATATAATTATGCCATCTAGGTGGGGGTATTATTTTTTCGTTCTATCAGTATGGCAAAATTGATCGCGTTGTATCACAATCCGCAGGCAGGCGATAGTGATCACGGCAAAGAATACCTGCTGAGTATTATCAGGAATGCAGGATATGATTGCGCATACATCTCCGTTAAAGAAAAGAACTGGCAATATATTCCACACGGTACCGATTGGATTGCCGTAGCGGGAGGAGATGGTACTGTTAGAAAACTGGTTGCTTTTATGGATACACAACCGGCTGCCGCTAGAAAAATACCGATTGGCATTTTGCCCATGGGTACTGCCAACAATATTGCAAAAACCCTGGGTAGCACCGGAGATCCGGAAGTGCTGGTAAAAAGTTGGGGAAAAAAATCTACGGCTTTTGATACGGCTGTGGTAAAAAGTGGGGAAAAAAAATGGATCATGGCTGAAGGGGCTGGTGCGGGACTTTTTCCGTCGCACATTATTAATATGCAACACCGGAAAGGACCGAAAGAAACCGCAACAGAAAAATTACAAACCGACAGAAATATTCTTATCAACAGCATCTCATCTTATCAGCCTTTTGAAGCCCGGGTTGAAATTGATGGCGTGGAGTACAGTGGGTCTTTTTTAATGATAGAAGTTATGAATATAAGGAGTGTGGGTTCAAACATCGGGTTTGTACCCGATGCTGAAGTGAGCGACGGATTGCTGAACATAGTGCTGATACGGGGCGACAGGAAAAAAGAACTGACCAATTTTTTGCAGAAAGAAGATCCGGATTTTCGCCGGTTGCTTTTTAACAGTGCATTGCAAGGCCTGCATATTCGTATAAAAGCCTCCATTCCGCATTTTCATATTGATGATGAAGTAGCGCATATACGCAGCAACGAAACATTTGAAATAGAGGTAGGGGAGAAGCAATTGCGGTTTTTTAGTTAAAGCTATCGGCAATCAGCTATCAGCTTTCAGCTCCAAGTTGCACAGGATCGCACACGATAAAAAACAAACCATAATCCCTGTGCACCTTTGTGTCTTTGTGTCTTCGTGGTTCAACCAAAAGCCTCTCAAGGGATAAACCGCAAACGATAAACAATGAATCCCTAGTGCCCCTCTGTGTCTTTGTGTCTTCGTGGTTCAAAACTGTCAAACGATAAACAACTATTGATTCGTTTGTTCAGCTCCGGTATACTGTTTCCAGTTTTTATCAAGCTTAAGCTCCTGGTTACTCTTTACACCCCACAGTTTGTTTTCGCGCTGATCTGCTTTTGTTTTATCGATCATGTACTCATCATTGCTTTTTGTAAGATAGTTGTTCACAATATAAAAGCCACGCGATGAGATCGTATCGCCCGTGTTGTTAATGAAAAAATTAACAGGTCGTCCGGTAGAGCGGTTATACATCATAGACGTTTTATTGTCGTACTGCAAATCGATGGGCTGACCAGTCTTAAGATCAAGAAACAGCCCGGGCTGGCTATTGGGTTTGGTATTCAATGCCGGTTGCTGCGACTGCGTGGGTTGAGGCTGGGGCTGCGGTTGTGGTTTGATCTGTGCAGTTGCCGTTATTATCATAAAAAATGATAACAGGCAGGTTAGTATCGTTTTCATAACAAGGAAGTTTTCATGCTGATGCAATATTGCATTACACTATAAAGCGCAATTACCAGACCATCGAGAGTGAGCAATCAGCCTTCAGCAATCAGCTATCAGTATTTTCCGTTTATTGATTTTTGGTTCTTGGATCTCGCTTTTTGTTTCTTATGTCTTTATTGCCAAAGCAGTGGCAGGATTTTTAACAAAAACCTGTTGTATATCACCTTCGGTGAAACCTTCCTTTCTTAATGCGGGAAGAAGATCGGTAAATATTTCATTGTACGATCTGTAATTTCCTCCGCCTGCTTTTCCAACATCATACCACCCTGCATCGTGCGAAACAAGCGCTTTATTCAGCAAGCCTTCCGCCTTCATATCTTTTAAAAACGAGATATACTGCGCCAATCCATTTTTATTGAACCCGTCAAAAGACAGCCATCCTCCTCTTTTGGCAATGGAGATGTGAATAGCTCTGTCGGCTTCACTTTGCGCATGTATCCACACCCAGGCGGATGGTTTTACCCCTGTGGCTTCAATGATCTTCATCTCCTCCAATGCTGCCTTTCCATTGCCTGTATGAATACCAAAGGTTAATCCCGTTGCCAGATGGGTCAATGCTGCCGCTTCCACCAGCTTGTGTTGCATATCGGATAAAGGGTAAGCGTCTACTCCCGATTTAATATAACCCGGACGGATACCCGTATTCTTTATACCATTTTTCCATTCGTCAATCCAGCGTGCAGCAAGCTGCTTTGCCGAATCGGTATAAGCATGCCCGGGCAAAAATTTTTCTTTGGCAGCGCCATAATAACCGGTATTGGTTATTATATGCAACCCGCTGGCAGCCGACAGCTTTTGTAATAGCACTGCATCCCTGCCCAGCCATTCAGGCGTGCATTCCACCATTGCTTTGCCACCATTTTTTACGCACTGTTTTAAAAACGGCAGTGCTGTATTAAAGACCTCCTCTTGGTTGTAGCGGTCGGGCGAAACTTTGTCTGCACCAATAAAATCAACCAGTATATGTTCATGAGACAGCGTGAAACCTAATTTTGAAGGATCAATAGGTCCGTTAACTGTCATGATATAATCGCCGTTGGCGTAGCCATTACCTAAAGTGTTATACCCCACCAGCAGGGGCACACTAAGCGCAATGCCCGATCGTATAAATTCAGATCGTTTCATATTGACGGCTATGAAGTTAATGAATTTTACCAGGTGCGAGTAGGCGAAGCAGGCTTGTATCAGTACATTGGATTGAAAACCAATGCGATATTATCTGGTCGAACCTACGGTTCTGAAGGATGATGAATAGCGAGAGCCGTAGGCTCGGTCACGTCTTGTAAGGATGGGTTACAATCGATCCTCACTGAGTCTCGACACAAAACTCCTGAATTCCAAATAGTAAATAATTCTTTTATGTAAGTTTTTTTTAACCAAAACCCGGTTATTGCGCATCACGATTTCAATTCGTTAACAAATTTTACTTGAAGCCCTGAAACTCATTGGCTATTTTTGAGCCCGTTGATGAAGTTGATTAAACGTTTTATTCTATTCCTGAGCATTTTTTTACTGGTGGTGCCTATCCATCAATCCGCGCGCGCCTATCAGTACGGTAAAAACCCGGGCGACATCAACCACGCCGCAGGTTATTATGTAGGTCTTGGCACACCCACTCCTCATCATATTATACAACACCGGCGCGCCTACATTACCAGCGTTTCGGCCACTCCTTCCCGTAAGTCGGATGGTACACACGATGCCACCGACGAAAACCGGGAAGAAGACGACCAGGTGGAAAACGAAGAAAATGAAACGGCCGGTCTCAAAAAACAAGCAAAACAGGCTTACTGCTTTGTGATTCCCTTTTGCATGCAAGCCCCCGGTTATTTTGATAATGCTGTCAAAAACTGCACTTCGTCCGGCTTACATTCTTACGCTTCCTACAGATATATCCTTTACAACGTAATAAGGATATGATTGCAATTTTTTGCTGCGCGTGTGTTTTTGCAGCTTAGTTCCACTCATTTTTTTTGATTGCTCTGCCTCCTTAGCTCCCGGGCTGTTGGAGTGAGTGGCATGTTATATCCCTGAAATAATCATTCACAAAATTTTGAATAAGACCCTATCAAGAATTATGAAGAAGTTACTTACGCTCATCAGCTTGTGTGCCCTGCTGTATCATACAAGCTGCAAACCAAAAGAAAAAGAGAAAGAAGAAGAAACCCGGTTTCTTGTTACCAGTCCTTTAAAAATGGATACCACCATTACCAATGAGTATGTGTGCCAGATCCATTCAATCCGCAATATTGAACTAAGAGCCCAGGAAAAAGGTTACCTGCAAAACATTTATGTAGACGAAGGGCAGTTTGTAAAAAAAGGACAGCTCCTGTTCAAAATTATGCCCAGGATATACGAAGCCGAACTGCAAAAGGCACAGGCAGAAGTGAATGTGGCTGAAATAGAAGTGCAGAATACGCAGCCCCTGGCTGAAAAAAACGTAGTGTCGAAAAATGAACTGGCAATGGCACAGGCAAAACTCGGTAAAGCAAAAGCTGAGCTGGAACTGGCAAAAGTGCATCTTGACTTTACCGAAATAAGAGCACCGTTTGACGGGTTGATAGACCGGCTCCATTTAAAACTGGGAAGCCTGGTAGAAGAAGGTGAGCTCCTGACCAGCTTATCAGACAATAGCCAGATGTGGGTATACTTCAACGTATCGGAAGATGAATACCTCAATTACGAAGCGCGCATGAAAGCAAACGGAAAAACACAGGTGAGTCTGCGGATGGCGAATAACCAGGTGTTTAAACATCCCGGCATTATTGAAACGATAGAAAGTGAGTTCAACAATGAGACAGGAAACATTGCTTTCAGGGCAACTTTTAACAACCCCGAAGGATTGTTGCGCCATGGAGAAACCGGTAGTATATTAATGAAGGAACAGTTGAAAAATGCTTTAATCATTCCACAAAAAGCTTCCATAGAAATAATGGATAAAAAGTATGTGTATGTGGTAGATAAAGATAATGTGGTGCATTTGCGCCCCATTACGATTGAAGCGGAAATACCTGACCTGTTTGTTATAAAAGACGGGCTGGCAGACAACGAAAAGATCCTGCTTGAAGGAATGCGCAAGGTGCAGGATAAAGACAAGATCACATTTGAGTATGAAGAGCCTCAGAACGTTCTTGCTCATTTAAAATTGCCCACAGAATAATCCTGTACTCAAAAAAGAAAGCACATGTTTAATATATTCATGAAGAGACCAGTGTTCGCGATTATGATATCGTTGGGTATCATATTCATGGGCGTGCTGGCTATAAATACATTACCCACTTCTCAGTTCCCTTCCATTGCGCCGCCGCGCGTGGTTGTTAGCGTTGCATACCCCGGAGCCAGTGCCGATGTACTGATTAAATCGGTACTCATTCCTATGGAAAAAGCTGTGAATGGTGTTCCCGGTATGCGTTATATGACTTCCGACGCTACCAGTGCCGGCGAAGCCAACCTGCAGGTAGTATTTAATCTTGGTACCGATCCCAACCAGGCGGTAGTAAACGTTAAAAACAGGATTGAACAGATAACAAACAGGTTGCCTGTGCTGGTACAACGCGAAGGTATTATCGTGAACATCCTGCAACCAAACATGCTGATGTATGTAAACGTATACAGCAAAGATCCCAAGGCAGATGAAAAATTCCTGTACAACTTTGCAAGCGTTAATATTTTGCGTGAGCTGAGCAGGGTAACCGGTATAGGAAGTGCCCAGATATTAGGAAGCCGGCAGTACGCCATGCGCATATGGCTGAAGCCTGACCGCATGCGTGCATACAATGTTTCAACCGACGAAGTGATGGAGGCACTCGGCAGCCAGAGCATCATCGGCTCCCCGGGAAGGTTGGGACGTGCAGACGGACAAAGATCTGAATCACTCGAATATGTATTGACTTACCAGGGGCGGTACAACCAACCCGATCAGTATAAAGATGTGATCATTCGCGCCAATCCTGATGGCGAAATGCTGCACCTGAAAGACATTGCGGAGGTTGAACTGGGCAGCGAATTTTACGATATCTATTCTAACCTTAATGGTCACCCTTCCGCCGCCATTGTACTAAAACAAACCTACGGCAGTAATGCCAGCGAAGTAATCAGGAATATTAAAGAAAAGCTGGAAGATTTAAAGGCAACTTCGTTTGCTCCCGGTATGGAATATGAGATCAGCTACGACGTTTCGAACTTTTTAGATGCATCTATTGAAAAGGTACTACATACCCTTGGCGAAGCGTTTTTGCTGGTGGCATTGGTAGTATTTATATTTTTAGGCGACTGGCGCTCTACTTTAATACCTACGCTCGCAGTACCCGTGTCGTTGATAGGAGCATTTTTTGTGATGCAGATGTTTGGTCTCTCCATCAACCTGATCACCCTTTTTGCATTGGTGCTGGCCATTGGTATTGTGGTGGATAATGCGATTGTGGTAATTGAGGCGGTGCATGCCAAAATGGAAGCGGAGCATCTTACCCCTTACCAGGCAACTTATAAAGTGGTGCATGAGATCAGCGGGGCTATCGTAGCCATCACCTTTGTAATGGCTGCGGTGTTTATACCGGTAGCATTCATGTCAGGCCCCGTCGGCATCTTTTACCGGCAGTTCTCCATAACCATGGCAACAGCCATCGTATTGTCTGGTATAGTGGCGCTAACGCTAACGCCTGTACTATGTGCTATGATCCTCAAAAACAATCATGGCAAACCCAAAAAGAAAACGCCGATAGACAGGTTGCTCGATGGGTTTAACAGGCAATTCGAAAAGCTCACCGGTAAATACGCGGATTTGCTGAAAGTGATTGTGAGCAGGAGGCTGGTAACATTTGGAATATTACTGGCATTTGGCTTCGGCATTTTCAGTGTTGGCGGAAAACTTCCTTCGGGCTTTATTCCAAATGAAGACCAGGGTATGGTCTATGCCATTGTACAAACGCCTCCCGGATCAACACTTGAACGTACCAACGCCATTGCCCGGAAGTTGCAGGAAGTAGCAGAACATGTAGAAGGCATTCAGTCTGTATCTGCATTGGCGGGTTATGAGGTATTAACCGAAGGACGTGGTTCCAACGCCGGCACTTGTTTGATCAACCTCAAAAACTGGTCGGAACGCAAGCATTCGGTTAACGAAATCATAGAAGAACTGGAAGAAAAAGCCAAAGAAATTCCCGGCGCTACCATTGAGTTCTTTGGCCCGCCGGCGGTGCCGGGCTATGGCGCAGCAGGTGGTTTTGCGCTCAGGTTGCTCGACAAAACCAACAGCGATAACTATATGGACATGGAGAAAGTAAACGACGATTTTATGGCAGCGCTTAAAAAACGCAAGGAGCTTACAGGTTTGTTTACTTTTTACAGCGCCAATTATCCGCAATATGAGTTACAGATCGATAACCAGGCAGCCATGCAAAAAGGGGTTTCTATTGGGAAAGCTATGGACAATCTTTCCATTTTAATTGGTAGCACCTATGAGCTTGGATTCATCAGGTTTGGCACTTTCTTAAAAGTGTTTGTACAGGCATCGCCTGAAT
>JBQCFW010000207.1:0-9939 GCA_051958655.1 Agriterribacter sp.
CCGATGCAGTGATGGCGGGCCAAGTCCTCAGGCGTTTTCGGTTCGCCGAAGCGATCGAGATAATCTGGCGACGCCACGCAAATGAAGCGCACCGGACTGCCGAATGGCACAGCGATCATGTCCTTTGGAATTAAAAGGCTAATATGTTTGCCTAGGATTTCATCGGGTTTATATCCAAAAAGTCGCTCTGCAGCCTGGTTCCAACTTGTAACAATACCTTTGAGCGTTTTACTGATAATGGCGTCCTCGGAAAAGCGCACGATAGAAGCAAACATTGCCTGCTGACTGTTGAGATCAAGGACAGATTGTTCAAATCCAGCATTTTCCATACAGCACTAATTAAGGTTTGAAGTGTATATGTATAGTTAGGACCGTCCAAATCATGCGTGACTTACTTGCGCATTGTTGGTCTGTTAAAGTTAAGCGTTTCCTATTTACGATGGAAACGCCAGATCATTTTGACCATAAGCGTCGATTTTTCAGACCAATTTCTGCCGGACCAATCTGACCATGACGATCCATTGAAATATAATATGTTCGACGAGAATTAAGAAATAGTCTTTGGTGGTCAATCCGCTTCTGCATTGCATGGTCAATCGCGCCGGCACATCTAAGAAGGTGAAATATTGTAGTCAGATAAGTTAATACCAGTACACTGATTTCAAGCCGGTAGGCGTCGTCGGTAGCAGGCAGATTTATTAAAATATTGTAAATAGGATAATCCAACAATGTATAATCAGTAATAAAATTTCTTAATAAAGTTCGGCCCTGTACCAATGTTGACTCGATTTTCTTCGAAACTCCCTCTTGCCAGAAATTAAAATTTAATCCTGCGTAAATTCTAGGTATAAACGCGGCGTGATCACTTCTTTATCATACATGATTACCCTATGCTGCTGCCAAGGAACGGTTTTCAATAACAGATCAAGTAGTTGATCGCCTTCTTTTCGGCTTAGAAAGCCTGGAGTATAGGTAAGTAACTCTTCAGGTAAAGTAAGCTGTTCTATATCGTCTAATAATTTTTGTTGCATACGGATTTATTTAAAATCTCTTGAAGGAAATAAAGTTCCTTGTATAACCTTTTTTGTCACATTATTCCTGTTATCGGCATCGTGCAGTTGCCCGTCCTTTTCATCTGCACGGCAAAGCGCCAAGACCTGAGGATCTTCCTTAGCAGAAGGAATTAACTTTCGCAGGAAAAAGGAGAGATTAAAACATTGCTGCACAACTACGTGGATCACATCTCCCTCACGTTGCACTTTGCCTGCTACTCCCAGCAGTCTAGACTGCAGAATTTCCTTACGGTAATGATCGAAGAGCTGTTGGAATACGACGAGGTTGGCACTACCGGTTTCATCTTCTATGGTAATAAAACAAATACCGCTGGCAGTGCCCGGGCGTTGACGCACGAGTACCAATCCCGCTATCATTACCGAAGCACCATCAGGTAACCTAATAAGATCAGCAGCCGATACGATCTTTCGGCTTTTCAGCTCTGCTCTTACAAAACTGATGGGATGTGCTTTGAGGGAAAGAGAAATACTGCTATAATCCTGCACTACATGCTCTCCGGCGGTCATTTCCGGTAAATGCACCTGATACTCTGTCAAACTCTCCGAAGGTTGTCCTTTAAAGATTCCCGTTGGGTGATCAGCAAGCGAACTGATCTCCCAGAGTGCCTGCCGTCTGTCCAGCCCAATGGAACGAAACGCATCAGCATCCGCCAGCTTTTCCAGGGAAGCGATTGATACACCTGCGTCCAGTAATGCATTAATAGTAGCAAATGGCTTTTTTCGTTTAGCCGTCAGCGTTAGCATATCCGCTTCACGAAGTCCTTTCACTTGCCGGAATCCCAAACGTAAGGCACAATACTTGCCCTCTTTTTCTTCCAGCGTATGATCCCACTCGGAATGATTGATATCTACGGGACGTACGTTCACACCATGTTTCTGTGCATCTTTTACAATCTGAGCCGGTGCATAAAATCCCATCGGTTGACTATTGAGCAAGCCTGCTGCAAACACATCCGGGTAATGACATTTGAGCCAACTGGAAACATATACCAGGAGCGCAAAACTAACCGCATGACTTTCGGGGAACCCGTATGATCCAAAGCCTTCCAGTTGTTTAAAAACCCTTTCTGCATATTCCAGCGTATAGCCATTCTTCAGCATGCCTTGCGTTAGTTTATCATGGAACTTCTTCACCATGCCCTGCGCTTTGAAGGTTGCCATGCTTCGGCGCAACGCATCGGCTTCGGCTGGTGTAAAACCAGCTGCAACAATAGCAATCTCCATTGCCTGTTCCTGGAAAAGAGGTACGCCCAGCGTTCTTCCTAAAATTTCTTTTAAAGCATCGGATGGATATTCTTCTTTCTCCTGTCCGTTCCGGCGCCTGAGATAAGGATGCACCATATCGCCCTGAATAGGTCCAGGTCGCACAATCGCCACTTCGATCACGAGGTCGTAGAAGCACCGGGGTCTTAACCTGGGCAACATGGACATCTGCGCCCTGCTTTCAATCTGGAAAACACCAATCGTATCAGCCTGGCAGATCATGTCATACACTTTCAGGTCGTCCTGTGGGACGCTTGCAAGCGTCAACTCACGGTTATGATGTTGTTTGGCAAGATCAAAACATTTGCGGATGCAGGTCAGCATGCCGAGGGCCAGTACATCAATTTTTAATAAGCCAAGTGCATCAATATCATCCTTGTTCCATTCAATATTGGTCCTGTCTTTCATCCGTGCATTCAGTATCGGACATAAATAGGATAATTTGTTCTGCGTGATCACAAAGCCACCGGTATGTTGTCCTAACTGCCTGGGGAAGCCAATGTACTGCGTGGTTAATTCCAGTACTTTTTTAAGATGCGGATCGCTGGGATTCAATCCTGCTTCATGGATACGTTCCTCATATACACCTTCTCCATGCGTGCCGCTGCAGCCGGCGAGCACATCAATCATATCTACCGATAGCCCCATCGCTTTTGCCACATCTCTTATGGCTCCTTTATAATGCACCTGTGTTACGGTAGCAACAATGCCGGAACGGTCCCGTCCAAACTTTTCATAGATATATTGCATCACTTCTTCCCTGCGTTCATGTTCAAAGTCAACATCCACATCAGGCGGCTCATCCCGGGCATCCGACATAAAACGGGCAAACAGTAATTTGAACCTGGAGGGGTCAACAGAAGTAATACCCAGGCAATAACAGATTACCGAATTGGCTGCAGAGCCACGCCCCTGGCATAGAATATCTTTACTGCGGGCAAAACGTACAAAATCATGCACCGTTAAAAAGTAAGCAGCATAGTTTTTACGGCTAATGAATTCCAGTTCGTATTCAATGGACTTTTTTATTTTTTCAGAAATAACTTCTCCAAACCTTTCTTTCGCACCCTGCCATACAAAATACTCCAGCTGCTCGTCAGGAGTCCTTCCTTCGGTTGTGATCTCCTGCGGGTAAACATATTTGAGTTCATCGAGTGAAAATGTACAAGCCTTCACAATCTCCTGGGTACTTGCAATGGCAACAGCATACTGCCTAAACAAGCGTAACATTTCTTTTTCGGGTTTTAAAAACCGCTCCGCATTCTGGCATAACAAATAACCGGCTTTGTAAATGGTTTGCTTTTCGCGGATACAGGTGAGGATGTCTTGCAACTGCCTGCGGTTGGTATCATGATAATGTACATCATTGGTCGCTAGTAATGGAATGTTGTAATTTTCTGATAGCTCGGCCAGCCTGTAAAGTTTTTTTATATCGTCCCCCTGGTAACTACGGGTAGCAGTTAAATAAATTTGACCTCGTAAGTTTTCCTGGTACTCTTCTAATGCCCGCTTAAAAGAATCATCATAGTCAAAACTTGTATTGAGTTTGGACGGGGGCAGCACGGCATATAAAATCCCTTGTTGCTGCGCATAAACATCTTTTTTATAGAGTTCACACTGTCCTTTTTCAGTGCGCAGATTTCCTGTTGTCAACAAGTGAGATAATCGGGAGTAAGCGTCGAGGTTTGTAGGATAGGCAAGCAGAGAAGGTCCGTCTTTCAGGTCCAGGCAACAGCCAACTATAATGCGTATACCAGCAGCCTTGGCAGCGGTATGCGCCCGAACTACACCGGCAAGTGTGTTATGGTCGGTGATCGCAATCTCTGAATAACCCAGCGCAGCCGCATGCGATACCAGTTCCTCAGGGTGAGACCCACCCCTGAGAAAGCTAAAATTTGTCGTAACCTGTAACTCCGTATAACGCATGCCCGTTATTATATTTTACGCAAAGTATCCATGTAAAAACCATTGGTGAGGTTTATCACCTATATAAGGTCCCAGCCTGAAGATCCAGTAGCGTGCGCCGTTTTCATCTTCTACTATATAGTAGTCCCTGTACTCCCCTTCGCTGATCCACCACTCAGCTTCTATTCGCTCCGGACCATCTGCCTTTTTGATCGTGTGCAGCTTTCCTTTGTGCCGGAAATGCATGGGCGGGTAATCTGGTATGGGTGCAGCCACTTCTACCGGTTCAGGAATTTTTAAGAGTCGCACAGGACGTGGCCGGTCATGCTGCCATTTACTTTCAGGCTGTTCGGTTAATGCCGTTGCTTCCTTAAAAGATCGTTCCGGCCAGTAATGTTCATCAGGCAGGTATCGGTGAACAATACCCTGCCCTAATTTCCCGGTCAATTGATCCAAAAATTCCGACAGCCGGTTATCGGCTAAACTGCTATGATGCCATAATGCTTCCTGAGATGGTCGGGTCTTTTCTACGCCTTGTGCTTCGAGTATAAAAACCTCAATACCCAGTGCCGGTTCGATCTGTTCTATTTTGAGTTCAAATAATTTAAACAGATGCATTGCATCTCTCGAAGGCAGATGCGTGCCGATTTCAATTTGTTGCAGCCCACCATCAATCCGCCAGGCTTTCAGTACGGCTTTACGCAAGCCTTTACCCTCGTTCATCAATCGCTCACAAAGTCTTTCCAATAGTTGCTGAAGCGCTATCTCAATACCTGTCCGGGTAACAACCGGTTCCAGGCAGACCAGTCGCTCCTCATAAGACTCAACAGGCAGCAAGGGTATTATTGGTTCCTCTTTCCAACCGATAGCCTGGTCGAGGCGGTTGAGCAACTCCACTCCAAACCGACGCCGTAAGACGGAACGACTCATGTCGATAAAATGTCCAATCGTATATAGTCCCAATTTTTGCAGGCGATCTCTTACAGTATCTTCCAGCCGGAGCGCCGCTGGAGGTAAGGATAGTATTGCTGATCTTTCTTCCCCCGGCGGAACTATTGTTATTTGTTGCTTGCCATATCTTGAAAGCGCCCAGGCAGCGCCAACCGTACCCGCCATTGCCATACGTGTGGTATAACCAAATGCTTGCAACCGATCCTGTATCGTTTCTAAATACTCTATCTCTGTTCCCCACAAATGTGCGCACCCACTGGCATCTAATATTAACCCGTCCGGCGGATCGGTGGCTACGGTAGGAGTATAACGAATACACCAGTGACCTAAGCCATGCAGTAATCGAAGAGAAAGTTGAGGGTCATCATCCATTACTTCTATGTTTGCTACCAAAGCCCTGGCATCGGCAACGGCCATGCCGGTATGCAGGCCTTGTTTTTGGAGACCAGGCCCCACCGCAGTAATCCGCATCCGTCCATGGTCCGGCGCAGCGACGACAAAAGGAATGCCTTTTAAATGACAGTGGCGGCGAAGCATCCCTTCCGAAACCAGGTTTGGAAACCATATGGCGACAAACCGACTACTCATGTTAACTGATTTTTCGTAACGGAGTCGAAGTGATTGGAATGCTGGTGTCGGTTAATGCCTGGAAACCGTGATCCATCCATTTGAGTTGCCATGATCCAGGTTTACCCCCTCTGATTTTAAGTAGGTCCACCTGCCAACAGGGAACCCCCACGCCAGGCACACCATCTCGGGAATGGCTTGCTGCAGGGGCAATTTGCCAACGGCTCACGCATGCAGTTGGGTTAATATTTCTTGGCTTTTCCCGCAGGATAAAACCAGTCGCGCCACTTTTTTCTACCGCCAGTTGTAATCTTCGGGAAGCAGTAAAATCAAGATCAGGTAGTTCACTTACTACCCCAGCAATTCCTGATACTTGCAGGGCTGCTCCAGTCGCCCAGCAGATGTCCTTGTCTCGTTTTAAGTGGATGAATAATATCCTATGGGGCTCCAGCCCAAAAACCGTAAATCCCGGGGGAAACAAATGATCTTGCCGGCTGATCCACACGCAGGCCCCACTTCCTTGCATCAATCCGCTTAAAATGCCAGCAATAAAACCGGTAGTCGCTGCCGTATCCGCAGGAGTAAAACTGAGATACTCATGCACTGCGCCTATGGGAAAAACTTTATGGGGAAAGGCCTCCAGCACGGGTCCCAGCTTGACTCTTCCGCTTAGTTCCCCCACCAATGGCCGTTGTCCTTGCATGAGCAGAATATCCTGCCGCAGGCGATCCATAATATCTTTTTGTACCAGATTCACAGCACAAATATAATACTAAATAACTTAGTATTAAATTGACTCAAATTTTTAGTATAATGTGCTACCCTGAGAAGGATATCTTATGGAAAATTCTTTTTTACTTATTCGCTAAAGTATTGATAACCACCTTTAAACCAACGGAAGGGACATTTAGTACACAATAAACTATCTCAATCCTTAAAATTATAAAATGTCACACTTTTTGGAAAAGGAAACAACTCTACGCGTGAATCCATGGAGTTTACGTCAGGTATGTGCTTCTAGCGAGGGAATATAAATAAGCTGTCCATTTTCTTGTACGATGATGAATTTAAAAAAGGTCACTTAATCTATTTTTCCTATTTCTGCGGGGAGAACAAGACTACTTGAGTTGCCTATGTTAATTGAATTAATTTAATAAATTCAATCTGTCGCATCAGGTCGTGGTATTTCAAAATATGAAACTAGGCAACCCAATTTTAATTGATGTTAACTAATGGAATTTATCTAACGGTGAGCTAATGTCGAATTGCAGAGGCTGATCCGGATCAACGTCAACACCATGAATCCATTTAAACTTCGAAGAACCGTAATCTAAGGACTCTATTTTCGCTTTCTTTGCCTCTGAGAACCCTTGCTTCGAGACTAAATCAAACCAATGCCTGTATGCACTGAAAACATCCTTCATTCTAATCGGATCATGATTAATTTCTTCTTTAGACTCAGCATCAATCAATACAGCTAAAGGGGAATAATAAAAGGGATTGTCAAATAGACTTGGTTAATTAAGAACAAAGCTTGGACTTCAATCGTAGGATTCTCTATTTTACCCATATAAAATCGAGCTAGGTTTTTATTGAGACTACGAATGTGATTTAAAGAGATCCTACGATCACCTTCCAAAGCCAGGAGTTCATTAATTACTTTTTCTTTTCGTCATCAGTTAACGTCTTAGCGTGTTTAAAAAAAGAATACGATTCTTCTTGAACAGAATCATTAAGAGCACTGAACTGAATTTTAGATCTCGGCCCTAGTTGTTTCACAACTAATATGTTTTTATCTTTTACGTTAGAGCAGCCAAGCAAAAGAAGAAATAAGAAAATTGCCAGTAATTTATTTTCCATATTATTTACCTCTCAGTTGTTATAAAATTGAGCAATCTCATCGCCTTGGTAATTGTCCTAAATCCATTTTAAATGGTCCCTAAATTAGTTTTCACAACCTTGTTGTCTATCCGAAAAAAAGAACGTCGTTCCTGCGTTTTTATTTTTTCTTAAAGTCGGATTGATCGTCCTATAAAAACATGGCAAGCAGTGTCTTATTTCGGAGTTGTGAAAGCAAGGCGTCGTAACGGTCAGCAGGGTTTACATGTGTGATGCTTTTCAGACTGATGTTTTGCGTATCAATGTTTACACAACAAATAAGGTATTTATTCTTGTCAATAAATTTGATGAATTATTTGCATTTATATTATTGGCGACATACCTTTAGCGTTAACAACGATACCTTTTCCTTTACCGCTGGTAACATTCATGAATAGCCGATAGGCCTGGAAAAAGTCGATGTTGTGATATCCATTCAGTCGGTACCCGGGAAAATCTTCTACTCCTAATCTTCTTTCTCCTTTCTCTTTTGGTCCTGAAATTTCGCTTGAAATTAAGGCTATGTCATTTCTTATTCTTAACACTAAAACACTTGCCATGAAAAAATTCACAAAACTAGCCGGCCTATGCCTGGCCTTTCTATTTTCCATTCCCGGTATTGTTGATGCCCAAAGGGTAATGGGCAGACAAGCTCGAACACTAACAACTGCCGAAGGCGATGTTTTCTATGCTTATGAGTATACACCACAAGGTTATAATCCGGCTGACACAACCCTTCACCCTTTGATTATTTTCCTGCATGGGATTGGTGAACGTAGTAACAATATTAATAGTTTGCCAAGTCTGGAGAACCTTGGACTTCCGTTAGTCATAAAAGATGGTAGCACCATGACCTTTAATTGGAATGGAAAGACCGAGAGCTTTGTCGTGATGGCGCCCATGAGTCGCGCAACTACTACTGTCTATTCTAACTTGAATAGGTGGCGCCAGGAATATATTCAAGCCACAATTAACTACGCCCTTGCCAACCTTAAAGTGGATCCCGATAGGATTTATCTGACAGGACTGAGTTATGGAGGTGGCGGGACTTTGAATTATATCTCTATCAATTCGACTTTCACGCAGAGAATTGCCGCCGCTGCCCCGGTGGCCTCGCCGGACCATTTTGAGGCGACGGGCCCGACATATGTAAAAAATGCGAACCTGCCTGTTTGGGCCTTTGCCGGACAGTTTGACGATACAACGTCACCAACAATCAGCCAAACTGTGGTAAATGAAATCAATGCAGTCAATCCTCCGGTACGGGCAAGGCTATCTATAATCCCCAACGGCTATCATAATTGGGTGACGTATAATGCGGTGTATTATCATTTGAATCATCCTAACGGAGTTTATGAAAATCCTATTAGCCTGTACGAATGGTTTCTGGGGCAGAATAAAAGCCTTTCGGCCAATATTCTGCCCGTTGCTGATGCTGGCGATGATCAGAATATTTCCATCAGTCCCGGAACTGCGACGCTTGACGGAAGCAACTCTAGTGATGCAGATGGTATAGTACGGTATTTGTGGAAGCAGATTTCAGGGCCGAAAACTATTGCCATCACCAACACGTACACCAGTTCCATTACAGCTGCCGCCACTCATAAAACAAAAAACATTTCCGGTTTGACAATAGCGGGCACATATCGGTTTGAGTTGATTGTAGTCGATACCAGGGCTGGCATATCAAAAGATACTGTTGAGATTGTGGCCGGCACAACATCCCCTCCAAGTTCAGGTAAAGCCGTAACCATCACTGGTTCATTAGGCAAGATCGCGACCGGAGATGTAACGGAACTCAAAAATGCCTCTAGGTTTACGCTGGAAGCACAATTCAAATATAACGCTTCTGTCAGCCGTTGGACTACCATCATGCGCAAAAGCATGACATCTTCAACACCACCTCTTAGTGACCGGATCATGTTGCATATCAGCCCTGATACGAATGCTATTTATGTGATGGTGGGCAATGGCAGTAACAGTTATGGTCGCACCGCAGCCAATGCAGTTAGTCCTGGTAGCTGGTTTCATGTTGCCGCCGTATTTGACGGAACACAAACAGGCAATGCTAATCGCCTGAAACTGTATATCAATGGTGTCCAACAATCACTGGACTTTAATGGCACGACCATTCCTAACATTACAAGTGGTACCAATTCGGCTCCTTTCATGGCTGGCGGGGAACCGAGTTGCTGTGACCTTAATGGCACGATAGATGAAGTAAGGGTATGGAATACGGCGCTTGCCGCCGGAACCATAGGCGCCTGGAGAGATAAATCGCTGCGCAGTTGCCATCCAAATA
>JBQCFW010000208.1:0-21504 GCA_051958655.1 Agriterribacter sp.
TGAGTGTAACCCAGGGTGGCGGCTCGGCTACAGAAGTGTATTTTAAGGAATACAAATGCAATACGCCCGATACAGACAGCGATGGTGTTGTTAACCGGCTTGACCCCGACAGTGACAATGATGGCTGCAGCGACGCGCTGGAAGCCGGTGCTACCACCGATACTACTGCCAATTACCAGTTTACCGGTACCGATGCCAATGGCAATGGGTTGATAGATATTGTTCAGAAAGATGCGGGCGACAGCATTAATTACACATCTACCTATAAACCTTATGCGGTAAATAATATGGTAAATGCCTGTACCGACACCGATGGTGATGATGTGAATAATATAAAAGATTTAGACGACGACAACGACGGTGTGCTGGATGCTGTGGAAGCGCCAGGCTGTTACTACACAAGTGCGGGGGCGGCAGCGCCGCTGTCTGTCAGCACCTCCACCGTCTCCACCGTAAAGAGCGCTCCCGTTGTGAAGGGCGCCAATATACCCACCCTGCACGACGGCGTTACCGCTTCTGCAAGTGCTTCCAATCATGTTATCGCAATCAATCAGTCGCTCACCGGGGCTAACATTTATACCATTGCCTATCCTACTGCCGTAAGCCTTAGCGCTGTGGAGGTGATTGGCGGCACCGCTAACTGGGGTGCCCGCACTGCTGCTGCGTTATATGGCTCTAACGACAGTACCAGCTGGGCGCCGCTGATGAGCGCCCCTTTAAATACTACAACGGGCACTACCAAAACCTTTACCGTAAACCAAAATGCGGCTCAATACCGCTATTACCAGGTGCGCGGTACCGCAGGAAACAGCGCCACTATTACCAATTACGAGGTAAGGGGCATCTTAAATGCAAGTACCTACAACGCCTCGGCGCATCCGAAAAACACCTGCACCACCGATACCGATAACGATGGTATTATTAATACCGCCGACCTCGACAGTGATGGCGATGGCTGCAGCGATGCCGTTGAAGCCAAAGTAGCCAAAAGATCGGGCGGACCCGTTATGCAGCCCGGCGGCTTAAAGAACGGAAGCAACGGCAATGTTACTTCCGAAAAAAATACCAGTAAAGCTGTGGTAAGTGGTCCTTACGGAAACAATGGTTTTGCCAACAGCGTAGAAACCAGCGATGAGTCTGGCATGTATAACTCAACATATACTTATGCAAAGGCAACCGACGGTTCGCCGGATATTGACTGTGCAACTTTTTCTGAAGTATTGCCCTTCCGGCTGCTGAAGTTTACGGTTCGCGCAGCAAACGAGTCGGTGATGCTTACCTGGAAAACGACCAATGAAGTGAATAACGATTATTTTGAAGTGGAACGATCTGCCGACGGCGCAGCGTGGACAGTAATTGGAAGAGTAAAAGCGCACAACCGGCCCGGTGTTCACCGATATGTACTGAGGGATGCCGGGCCCGTGAAAGGGGAAGCCTATTACCGGCTTAAACAGCGCAACTTCGACGGCACCTACACTTACTCCAAAGTGGAGATGGTAAATAAAACACCAGGTGTGCTGCTGAAGTTGTATCCCAATCCTGCTTACAATTACATTATGGTTACCATGGCAGTGTTGCGCCCCGCCGATATTACCGTATGGAATGTGTTAGGAAAAAATGTAACAACACGCGTAATCATTAAACAAATGGATGCAGGAAAACTCAACCTTTATATAGAAGGGCTCACCAGTGGCATCTACATTATAAAAGCAAAAGGCAAGGCAGCCGCTTTTGTAAAAATGGATTAGCGCCGCGATGCAGCACTTTGTAAATGCCTGCTGCTTGCGCTATCCGATATGTGCTATATGATGAAAGAAACAGGCAAAGCGTTGTATTAAAGAAGAGTAAGGATTGACTGATTGGTATTGAGTTAAATGGTTGATGGCTAAGTAAGTTGAACGGGTTTTTAACTTACTTAGCCATCTAACTTCATACAAAAAGCCCCCATTCGTCTTCGGCGTCGTCCTTAATAAAAGTATTTACCCATGTTTTAAAAAGATCGCGGAAAATGTCCATCTCGTGTTCAATGGCTTCGGCATATTTTTCTTCGCCTGCACCTACTGTTGCAGTAAAGCGCACCTGCTCCATCAGCTCACGGCAATTGTAGCGCACAATGGAGGCATTTTCCATTTTCAGCACATACAGATCTGCTCCCGCCGCTCCAATAATTTTGGGCGCTACAATAAAAAGGTTTTGCCAGATAAGCTCTTTGTTCTTCTCAGCGTGGTCGTATTCTTTAGAATCCTGCAGTGTTTCGCAATACGATTCAACCAGCAAAAATATTTCACGCCACTTGTTGTATAAGTTCTTTGCCGCGTCCAGCTGGGGTTTCAGTTTCCACTCCTCGCCTTCAAACCGTCTTTGCAACAGGCGGTGGTCATCCCATTCGGGTAAACTATGCATATCTTTAAAATCCATAGGTAAAAAGTTAGGTGATGGTTTGCTGTTAGCTGTTCACTGCTGTGGTTATTTACTATAGCAGTATTCCGGCTATTTCTTTCCAGTCTTTTACCCGGTCGTATCCATTTTCATGGGCGTTCATAATAGTGCTGTATAAGTAGGGCTTGCCGTTAAAATGAACAAGATTACGGGTGTGATCGTCTATCATGTAATCGCCCGATATCATTCTTTTGTCGCCACACAAAACCAGTTGCCGCCATGTAAAAAAAGGAAAATGCTCTTCCAGCCACTCCAGCTTTTCCTTTAAAGAATTGGGAAATTCGGTAGCAGCCGAAACAATGAAAACCTCATACTTTTTATTCAGCTCATTCATTACATCAATGCAGTCATCCATTACCGGCAAATGACGAAAGAAACCTACGCTGTATAGTCGCTCGCGCGCAACTTCACGGTGTTCTTCCGGTATGCCCAGCATCCACGAACCAATCATCTTCGAGTAATCCAATCGCCCTTTGCCATATTTTTTTTCGTACCAGCTCATCATGTCGCCCATGGTGTCTGCCATTACCTCGTCCATATCAACAATTATTCTTTCCATTGAAAATTTTTTTTGTTAGCAATTTAGTTCATGACAAATATAACGGTTTAGCGGTAGAGGCATCGGTTTGGTATTTAAGCACATTTATGCCGGTAAGTAATATGTTTTGTCGCCCCGGCGGCGACAACAATACCGTGCGAGGCAAACCTGCCTGACGACAGGCAGGCAATATAGCCCATGTATCTCCCTTAAGTCAACGGCTATGGTGCTTCACCAACAACGATCAGGATGGTACTGCCATAATTGTCGGCTCCGCTTCTGTTGATGGTACGCCGCCCACATTATCCATACTGCATACCAACAACGGTGAGGAAACTATTCGTGATTCGTGAGACACGAACCACGGCGGCGAGCGGGTGGTTTATGTTTTGGTAGCAACAGACAACTGTGATCTTCACCCGGCTACAAAGGCCTCAACCCCCTGCCGTCATGGCGAGCCTGCGGCGAAGCCATCTTCCCCATCCAAAAGAGAAAGAGTGCCATAGGCACGACATTATTCTTAAGTTGACGGCTATGGTGCTTCACCAACAACAATTAGGATGTACTGTATAATTGGCGGCTTCGCTTCTGTTGTTGGTACGCCGCCCACATTATCCGTGCGGTATACCAACAACGGCGAGGAAACTATTCGTGATTCGTGAGACACGAACCACGGCGGCGAGCGGGTGGTTTATGTTTTGGTAGCAACAGACAACTTTGATCTTTACCCGGCTACAAAGGCGTCCACCCCTGCCGTCATGGCGAGCCTGCGGCGAAGCCATCTTCCCCATCCAAAAGAGAAAGAGTGCCGTAGGCACGACATTGTTCTTAAGTTGACGGCTATGGTGCTTCACCAACAACAATAGTGATGGTACTGCTATAATTGGCGGCTTCGCTTCTGTTGTTGGTACGCCACCCACATTGCTGCATACCAACAACGGCGATAACAGTTGGAGAGTTGTCGTAAAGTTCCGGACCCTGGCTAAGAATTTAATTTTTTGCTGCCGCTGCTGTTCTTCTCTCAAAATCCCATTCTTCTTTCAGGTAGTGTCCGGTATAACTTTCTTTACAATTGATCAGTGCTTCCGGTGTTCCTTCAAACAATATTTTTCCGCCACCATCGCCGCCTTCAGGTCCCAGGTCGATAATATGATCTGCCACCTTAATTACATCCATGTTGTGTTCAATTACCAACACGGTATTGCCACGGTCCGTGAGTTTGTTCAGTACTACCAGCAAATGTTGTATGTCTTCAAAATGAAGACCGGTGGTGGGCTCATCTAAAATATAAAAGGTTTTACCCGTATCTTTTTTAGCCAGCTCGGTAGAGAGCTTTACGCGCTGCGCTTCTCCGCCGCTGAGTGTAACTGCATTTTGTCCTAACGTAATGTAGCCCAGCCCTACTTCCTGCAGCACCTTTATTTTCCGGTACAGGTATGGAACATTCTGAAAAAATTCCACGGCATCATCCACCGTCATATCCAGCACATCGCTGATCGATTTGCCTTTGTAGCGTATTTCCAGCGTTTCGCGGTTGTAGCGTTTGCCCTGGCATTTTTCGCAGGGTACATATACATCCGGCAAAAAGTTCATTTCTATTACCCGCATGCCGCCTCCTTCGCACACTTCGCAACGGCCGCTTTTTACATTGAATGAAAACCTGCCGGCATTGTAGCCGCGTATTTTCGCTTCGGGAATGTTGGCAAACAACTGGCGTATCTCGGTAAAAAATCCGCAATACGTGGCGGGATTGCTGCGCGGGGTACGTCCAATAGGCGACTGGTCAATTTCTATCACCTTGTCTATATTTTCCAAGCCTTTCACGGCACTGTATTCCAACGGCTGCATTCTTGAATTATAAGCATGCCTGCTTAATATGGGGTACAGCGTTTCGTTGATCAGTGTAGATTTGCCGCTGCCGCTTACACCCGTTACCACAATCAATTTACCCAGCGGAAACTTTACGCTTACTTTTTGAAGGTTGTTACCGTTCGCTCCTTTTATTTCTAAATTTTTTCCGTTGCCTTTTCTTCGCTCTGTGGGTGTTTTAATCTGGCGGTGTCCATTAAGGTAAGAAGAGGTGAGTGTATCCAATTTGAGCAAATCGTTGGGTCTGCCCTGCGCCACCACTTTGCCGCCGTGGTAGCCTGCGCGCGGGCCAATGTCTACCAGGTAATCGGCAGCAAGCATAATGTCTTTATCGTGCTCCACCACCAGCACACTGTTGCCGATATCGCGGAGGTTTTTAAGCGCTGTAATCAACCGTTGGTTGTCGCGCTGATGCAGTCCGATAGAAGGTTCATCCAGTATATAGGTGATGCCCTGCAGCTGCGATCCTATTTGTGTGGCAAGCCGTATGCGTTGCGATTCTCCGCCGCTCAGCGTGCGCGATGAGCGGTTTAAGGTAAGATAGGTAAGCCCCACGTCGAGCAAAAAGCCCAATCTTTCCCTGATCTCTTTTAAAACATCTTTGGCAATAGCATTCTGCTTGCTGCTCAAACGGTCTTCAATACCCGTAAACCAGCGCATCAATGCATCGAGGTTCAGGTTACTGAGTTCGGCAATATTTTTAGTATCTACCTTAAACCAAAGACTTTCTTTCTTCAGTCGCGCGCCGTTACATGCTTCGCATGTTTTAAGCTCCATAAATTGTTCTACCCACTGCTGTATGCTTTCGCTGGTGCCGCCTGCAAACCATCTTCTCAATTGGTTAATAATGCCTTCAAATTCGGTAGCATACATTTGTCCGCCCGTATCAGCACTATCAAAGGTCATTTCTATTTCGCCGTTCCCTTCTTCGTTCCCGTACAATAAAATGTTCATGGCTTTTTGCGGAAGATCTTTTACCGGCTTATCGAGGCTGATTTTGTTTTTTTTAGCCACCTGCTGCACCTGCCGGAAAATATAGGCATCTCTTTCTTCGCCCAGCGGGGCAATAGCGCCTTCATTAATGCTCAGCTCACGGTTGGGGATAATCGCTTCCATGCTCACCTGGTATACCGAGCCCAATCCTTTGCAAACAGGGCAGGCACCATAGGGCGAGTTAAATGAAAAGCTGTTGGGCGAAGGTTCTTCGTACGAAATGCCGGTGTCTTCGCACATCAGCGACTTGGAGTAAGAGGCTTCGGCGGCTGCCGTTTTTTTAGATGTTGTTTCTTCGGCGGGACTTACAAATAAAAGGTCTTTCCCCATTTTTACTGCCTGCTGCACGCTCTGGCTGATCCTGGTGCGAAATTCTTCCTCTACTTTCAGCCGGTCTATCACCACTTCAATATCGTGTATTTTGTAACGGTCTACCTGCATTTTGGCAACCAGGTCTTTAATCTCTCCGTCCACCCGCACTTTTACGTAGCCCTTTTTACGGATCTCTTCAAACAGTTCGCGATAATGCCCTTTGCGCCCTCTTACAAGCGGAGCAAGAATGGAAATTTTTTGTCCTTTGAATTTTTTAAAGATGTTCTGTACAATTTCTTCTTCGCTCCACTTTACCATTTGTTTGCCGGTGTTGTACGAATAAGCTTCGCCTACCCTGGCAAACAGCAGGCGCAAAAAGTCGTATACTTCGGTTACGGTGCCTACGGTAGAACGCGGATTTTTGTTGGTGGTTTTTTGTTCGATGGAAATAACCGGCGAAAGCCCGGTGATTTTATCCACATCCGGCCGCTCCATATCGCCTATAAACTGGCGGGCATAGGCGCCGAAAGTTTCCATATACCGGCGCTGTCCTTCGGCATAAATAGTGTCAAATGCCAGCGACGATTTGCCGCTGCCACTGATACCGGTTATCACTACCAGTTGATTTTTAGGAATACTGATGTCGAGATTTTTGAGGTTGTGTACACGCGCACCTATTACCTCTATCTGCTCCTGATCGGCGGGTGCTTCCACTACGGGAGCCATGCCGTTATGTTTTCCTTTTGCCATAAAATGTTAGCAAATATACTAAAAAAAGTAGCAAAGCGCGGCGGCGTTTGGTGTTTGATGTTTATTGTTTAACGTTCCAAAAACGCTAAACTTCTCCACCTTTCACCTCTGACCTTTCACCTTTGTCCACCCCCTGTGGAAAAAAATAATATGCCAACAATACTGCGTACCCGATATTTATTTTCGAATATGCCGGGCAATAAAAAAACTATTCGTTCGTCTTTAAACTATATATTCTGTAAAACGCGATGGAAGAAACCCGTGAAATATCTGCATTGATGACTTTGATTGATGATCCCGACGCCGAAGTATTCGATACCGTAAGTAACAGGATCGTGAGCTATGGCAGGCATATTATTCCCAACCTGGAACAATTATGGGAAAATACACCCGACGAAACAGTGCAGGAAAAGATTGAACTGCTCATCCATCGGCTGCATTTCCGGGAGCTCCACGACGATATGACGATTTACAGCGAGGCTGGCTGCCAGGACCTGCTGGAAGGCCTGCTGCTAGTGGCCCGTTACCAGTATCCCGACCTGGTAAACAACAACGTTTTGCAGGAAGTGGACAGGATAAGAAAGAACATTTGGCTGGAAATGAGCAGTTACCTTACTGCGCTGGAGCAGGTAAATATTATTAACCGCATTTTTCTTGCCTACCATAAATACAAAGGAGTAGAAGTAAGTTACCAGCACCCCGAAGAGTTTTTGGTAAACAAGGTGGTTGAAACCAAACGTGGCAATGCTATTCTAAATGGCATCTTTTACCAGCATCTTTGCCATTTGCTGGATGTTCCGGTAAAAGTAATAAGGGTGCCGCGGCAATATTTGCTGGCTTATTTTGATACATCTTACGAATACTTTAATCCTAAAAAAGAAAATAGCACCAATATTCATTTTTATATAGACCCGATGAACGGGAATATATACACGCACAAGGATGTTGAGAACTATTTTTCCAAAATATCGGTTCCCTCTCTTCCGTCGTATTACAAGCCTATGGAGCATGCAGATATTTTCCGCTTCTTGTTGGAAGAGCTGGCAAAATGTTTTGACAATGATGCTCACCAATACAAGCGCGAAGAACTCCTGATACTGGCGTCCATTGCAGGTGCAGGCAAAAAGCAATCATGAAAAAGCGGCGCTTTCTCTTTTTAGTTCCCGTTGTAATAGCTGCAGCGTTGCTGTGGTGGAGCACCAGCAATCCGTCGCAATTTCCCGATAACAGCAAAGATATTCCGGTTAAGGAAGACGGAGCTTTTAACCGTCGCCTTGAGCCGATCATATATACCAAACATGCCCATTGCCGCATGGGCTGTCGCCATATTGATGAAGGCGAGGTGAAAGATATTTTGTACAACGGAACCATTAACTACAGCAAAAGCGATCTGCACGGTAAACCCGATCCCAAATATGCATTGGAAGGCATAACAGTGGATAAACAGCAGGTACGCATTATTTTTGCCCCGTCAAAAAAAGGAATGGTAGTGATTACCTGCATTGATATGGAAGAGGAGTGGAGTTGTGATTGCCGGTAATTGCTCAACATGTTTTTATCGGTGAAGTGTTTGCACTCACCGAAATGGATATTTTTGCCACAGGTTTGCAGATGATGTTTATTGCCAGGTTTTGTGTTTCAGGAAACCCGGGTTTGTTGTTAGAAGTAAAGGCGGGTAGTGAGACACGACCCACTGCGGCGACGGCGAATGTTCAAATTGTTTTTTGGCGAGACTCATTATTTGCCGCAGATGGGCAGACGAATACAATCTGCGCATCTGCGGCCATGTTATACGCACCTGCGGCTACAATAAAAGTGTATGAAAATATTTATAAAACCCTTGCTATGGTTGTACAACCTGTATGCTACCCTGTTATTTATAGTGCTCATGCTGGTGGTTTTTCCGTTTGTGATAGCGGCTTCTTTTTTGGGTAATATAAAAGGTGGCAATCTCATATACCGCATTTGCATGTTGTGGGCAGATCTGTGGTTTCCGTTGGTAGGCATTTTTCACCGCAATGTTTATGAAGCACCGCATCATCCCAAACGTGCATACATTTTTGTTACCAATCATATTTCCTTCCTGGATGCTGCTATTATTGTAAAAGCATACCGGCAACCGGTGCGCGCATTGGGAAGAAAAGAAACGGCTGCCATTCCTGTTTTTGGCTATATCTACCGCAAAGCAATAGTTACGGTTGACAGATCGAGTGCGGCAGACCGGTCTAAAAGCGTGCGGATATTAAAATCTATTTTAAAAAAGGGCATTTCTATATTGATCTTTCCCGAAGGAACTTTCAACGAAACGGGCAATGCCCTCAAATCTTTTTACGATGGTGCGTTTCGCATTGCCATCGAAACACAAACTCCTGTTAAGCCTGTTCTGTTCCTCGATGCATTCAGCCGCATGCCCTATGCTGGTTTTTTTACGCTTACTCCCGGTAAAAGCAGGGCAATATACCTGGAGGAAATCCCCGTTGAAGGATTAACATTGGCCGACCTGGAAACCTTAAAACAGAAAGTGTATACCGTAATGGAACAAAAGCTGGAGGAGTATAAGGCGGCCTGGATAGAAAGGGGAAAGGAGAGAGGTGAAAGGTGAAAGGAGGAAGGTGAAAGGTGAAAGGGGAAGGGGGAAAGGAGTAGCAAAGCCGCAACGCTGATAGCTGATTGCTGAAAGCTGATAGCTCACTGCTGATCGCTGACCGCTGCCTATGTAGCAGCAACCGCAAAACTGAAAATTCTTGCAGGGTTGCTGATAAAAATGTTGCTGAAATAAGTATCAAGTCCCCTTTGCTGTAGCTCGTTTACAAAAGTAGTGAGCAGGTAATCCAGTCCCGGTTTGCCACCATACGATCGCCAGTACGAATTTCTTGCGGCGTCCATGCCGGCTGTAATTTGGTGGGGAAACTGTGGCAGCAGCTTTTCAAGCAAAGTATACGTCCAGTTTTCTTCTTCTTTTTTCCAGCGAAAGGCGCTGTCGTATTCCACGCTTACTCCGGTCTGCATCAGGTCGTAATGGTATTCGAGGTCTTTATTCCTGTCTACATGCGACAGAACAACATGGCTGAGATCGGCGCCCAGCTTCTCAAACAAAACAGCCTGCGCCAACGCATGCTTTCCATAATTGGTATGCGTAAGAATAGGCGCGCCGGTAGCCCGATGCGCATTTACAACAGCCCGGAAAATTTTTTCCTGGTGCGGTGTAAAAGGTTCATCACCGGTGGCCAGCTTTATCAACCCGGCTTTGTATGGAGTGCGTTCTACAAATGGCCCGTTGTAATCGTATTTGTCTATACCAATACTAATATCATCAATCAGCAATCGCGTAAGCTGATCTTCATTGTAATGGTAACGCCAATGGTTAGCCGGGTAATATATTTCCAGGTGAATGCCGGTGGGAACAATAATGTTAATACCGGTTTGTTCGGAGATGACTGCCGATTTTAAAACGTTTCTCCCTGCATTGGCAGGCATCGTATCTACCATGGTGGAACAGCCCAGCTTTTTCAGTTGCATTAGCTCTTCTGTTATTTTGGCTGTATCGTTCAATAAAAAATCAGGATTGCCCAGCGTGGGGAAACTTTCTTCTATTACAATGTGCTCGTGTGAGTAGGTTACTCCCATCTCATCGGCGCTGATATCTTTTAGTATTGTTCTTGCAAAGCTCATTTGAGCTGTTTAAGAAATTTGCAAACAGTTTTGATGCTTTTGAACCACAAAGGCACGGGGCACAGAGGGGCACGAAGGTTAGTTCAAAAGTTTACACCCCACTCATGCTTGCCGGTTGCAGCTTTTTTAGCAGGTTCTTCCAGTATGCATCCTTTCCTGTAAAGTGTTTCCCGTAAAGATTTGATATCAATATTGCGGGCACTTTCGTCCTTGTTAAGCGACTGCACCGCTGCTAAGCCCGCCGCTGTTCCCATACTCATGGTTTGGGCCATCGACCGGCACGAAGCATGTGCATCGTGTGTGGCGGAAAAGCATCTGCCCACCATCCAAACGGTATCGCTGGTTTCGGGTACTATGGTTCCATAAGGCACACCATATACGCCACCGTTAGGAATGTATTGCCAAACCGTTTCTGTTTCGCCGTCTTTACCCTGGCGGTGATCTTCAATAGGCGCGCCGCATAAAAAAATACTTTGTTCCGGAACCTGTGCTGCCATGCATTCGTCTTTTGTTAAACGGTGTATGCCGTATACCCGGCGGGTTTCGCGAACACCTATCTGGTGAGAAAGCCCGATGATTTTTGAATGTTCGTAACCCGGCACTTCGTTTCTGAAAAATTGTTCGAAAACAAATGCCTGCCTTCTTCCTTCAATTTCCGCCTGTGTTAATTCGTTTACTTTTAATGCACTTAAGCCGCTTACTTTTACTGCCACGGTAGAAATACATTTTTCAATGTTCATTGCATGAGCCGATCCTTCTTTGCGAGGCAAAGGATGATTGGTGTTTGCCATAATATTCATCAGCATCTTTTTGCCTCCTGCAGCTTCATATGCTTCGATATCAACATTGGCCATGCGAAAGGTAGTGGTCATGCTTTGCGCCGGTTCCAGCTCGCCGGCTGTTTCGTATGCAAAGCCGGCCAAATGACAAAAATCTGCATCACCCGAAGCATCAATGATTCTTTTCGCCGTTATGCTCCAAAAGCCCGATTTGTTCCAGAAAATGCATTCATATTCGCCCGATGATTTTTTATTTACATCAATCAGCGTAGTATGCAGCAGCACATTTACCCCTGCATTGATCAGCATTTCATCCCACACCTGCTTCAGCCTTTCGGGGTTATAATTAACGCCCGTGCCGGCTCCATAGGTATTGGGCCTTAAAAAAACCTCGCCCAATGCATCAAGCTTGTTTACAACCTGGTCGGGCAAACCGCCAACGATTTTTTTAGGCGTTTCGCCGGGTGTAAAAAAGCCATAAAAAGTATCAAGCATTTGCGTAGATGTGCCTCCAAAAAATCCATATCGCTCCACCAGCAGCACCCGGTATGCAGCCGATGCGGCAGCCAGCGCAGCCAAGCATCCGGCAGAACCGGCTCCAATAACAAGAATATCTGTTTGCTCAGTTGTTTTTAATCTGTTGTTGTACATGATGCATCAATAAGAAAAGATTAATACTTCGGGCACTGTGCTACTCATTAAACAAACGGTCGTGTATATCTCCCATATCCTCCTCAAGCATCCTGGTGAACCTGCTGAAATCTTCATCGCTGCCCCGTAATTTGGCAAGGTTCTGCAGGTCCGATACTCTTTCATAATCGAAAGAGGTATCGAACAGCCTGGCACGCTCCCTCAGATCGGAAAGGTAATTATCAATTTGAAGATTCTTATACGTCATATCCATTTTTGATAATTCTTCCGGTGTTGGATCGAAATCAAATATGGTTTCCATGAGTTAACCGTGTTTTAAGCATTATACAGTAAGGCATAGGCGAATATCCTGCAAAATTCTGCATTCCATGCAATTTGTCCTTATTTTTAATAGCAGAAGAATAGTGGGCAGGCACGCCAAATGTACCGGGCTTCTAATTTCAAATCAAATCGTCGGGCAATGCATATTACCAAAGCTACAAAAGCATTTATATTGATCTGGTTTACAGGCATGATCGTTTGTTCTTCTGCGTTAGCACAAAAGTCTGCAATAAAAAAAGAGATCAGGCGCCTGATGAAACAGTACAGTGCCATCGGTTTATCGGTGGCAGTGGTAAAGGAGAATGAATTGGTATACAACCGGTCGTTTGGATATAAGAATGTAGAAAAAAAGAAGAAGCTGACCAATAAGAACATTTTTCGCATCGCTTCTATTTCCAAATCTTTTTCAGCTACTAGCATCATGCGGTTGGTGGAAGCGGGCAAATTATCGCTGGATGATGATTTCAGCAGGCTCATTGGGTTTACAGTGCGCAACCCCAATTTTCCCCACGATGTGATCACGCTCCGGATGGTGCTCTCTCACACTTCGAGCATCAACGACAGCCAGGGGTATTTTACGCTCGATGTTATAAATCCTGAAAAGAGCGCTGACTGGAAAAAATGTTACAACGATTACCGGCCGGGTGGAGGATACCAATATTGCAATCTTAATTTTAATATGGCCGGAACGGTTATTGAACGCATTAGCGGCGAACGGTTCGACCAGTATGTACAGCACCATATATTGCAGCCACTTCATTTGTATGGCGGATACTGTGTGGATTCGCTCGATGAATCGCGTTTTGCCACTTTATACGAATACGACAGCACTGCGCAAAAATTCGTTCCGGCAGAAAATGCGTATCACCGCCGGAGAGAAGAGCTGAGCAAATATGTGCTGGGGTACAGCACGCCGGTATTTTCGCCTACCGGCGGCATGAAAATATCGGCGCATGACCTTGCTCGTTATATGATGATGCACATGAATATGGGAGCCGGCGAAGGCGTGCGCATTATAAGCGATCAAAGTGCCGCTATTATGCAAACGCCTTTATCGAAAGAAGAGAATTACGGGCTGGCATTGTGGGTAACAGATTCATTTATTCCCGGTAAAACCTTAACCGGCCATACCGGCTCAGCCTATGGGTTATACAGCGCCATGTTTTTTAGCCCGGAAGAAAAATTCGGGCTCGTGCTGATTACTAACGGCTGCAATGGAAGCTATAAAAATGGCTGGAACGAATTGTTGCATGCTGCAGCGCAAGTGCTGTACAACCGCATTATAAAATAAAGAGCAGCAATATAAGCTGCTCTATTTCTTCATCATCATCCATGGTTTGCTGGCGAGTACCAGTGTAATATAAAACTGGCTGATCCTGTCTTCGGGTGCATTGCCCAACGATTGACCGGCTTTGCTTCTCCAGGCATTCTTCCTGAAACTTCCGGTATAACCAGCCTGCAACCCAATAGAATTAGAAGGATATTTGGGCGATTTGAAAGCTACGCCAATGCCTGCCCTGTAAACAAAAAAAGCATTGTTGAACCGCACGGGTGTAATGCTGTTTTCAACTGCGGGCGACTCCAATACATCATCAAAATCCACTGCCGAATTGTCTTTATAAAAAACTGCCTGGTAAGCTTGCGCTCCTAACCCAACCAATGGATACAAAGTTATTTTTTCAGTTTTCAGCACATCATATCCAATGTTGGCGTTAAAGCCTATATGGCGGATGGTGCTGCTTTTTTCATCTTTTTTACGACTCATGCTGCTGCCAATTGTAAATCCGGCATCTGAAACCACGCGATTCATTTCTTTCATCCATCCCAAGCCGAGTGTAAATGCGTAGTCTTTAATTTGTGCATATTGGGGCATATTTGCCACACGCCCGTTCAGCCCGTCGAACGACTGGAAACCTACACCAATGCTGCGGGTAATAGCAGGAATGTAGCGTTCCATCTTCTCTTTATCGAATTTTTTGCGTTCTGAACTCATTTGCGCAAAACAACTGGTCGACAATACTGTTAGCAAAACAACTGTAATTAATTTCATAAATAATGGTTTTATACTACTAATACAAACGAAGTGCCTGAATGAAGGGTTGCTTTTGCTAAAGAACCAGATATTTTTTTAGAGGCACGATTGACATAAAATATATAGAGCATGAAAACGCATTAAGTAAAATCCAGAGCGTTTAGCTAAGCCGATCAGGGTTAGAAATTTTAAATAGTTATATGAAGGCGCCGCAGATTCGCAGATAAAGGATCAGTTGCGAATCTGCGACAAAATGAGTTTTTACTAACTAACTGACATTGGATTGAAAATCCAATGCTACAGTAATTACATCGAGCCTGCAGCACTGCCTTACCATAAACAGCAAGAACGAAGGGTGGATCCTAAATCCATCCGACGCATATAAAAGGGCTTCATTGCGTCCTTTGCTCCGTCGCGCGCTTTGCGTGAAAAGGGGTACATGAATTGCACGATAAAAAGAAAGTTGGAGAATTGATCAAAGTTTCTAAATTTGCAACATTGTTGCATATAAAATGAAATTAATTAAGTTATGGGTAATCAGCTTTCAGCAATCAGATAGAAGTGGAATGATTACAGGTTGTATGTAGGATTTTGTTATCCGGTGCAGGAATCTTGAATGTTGGATCTTGTATCTTGGATCTTTGATTTTTGATTCTTGCACCGGCAACCTGTATCTTATTCTGACATCCGCAAAAAAGACGCTGTGAAATAAGAGGGTGCTGTATCGTTTACATGCATTTTATGCTTCACAATTTCGTTGGGCGCATGCACCTCCGAATGTAATGTATTGTGTACCGCAATTACCAGTATAATAATGCTGAGGAGCATTATCAGCGATGTGCGTTTCGGTTTCATAACATAGTTATTAATCGTTTATTTACTCAGTAATGGCTGCTTTATCAAGCAATGCACGCATGGCTTTTCCATTCATGCGCACATCGGCACTGTCTTGCAATTGTATGTTGCCGAATTGTTTTATCTGCCCAACGCTTTCAAAAGAAGCATGATTGTCTAATATAAGATTCAATACACCGGCAGTAGCCTCGCTGTTTAAATCCAATCCACTGCTGCTTTTTATAGCGGCGGTTAATGAATCTGCCTGTCCTTTAAAGTGCACGTTGGCTTCATGCCCGAGATTCAGCCTGAGGTTTTGAAATTTCATAGAATTGATTTGAACGCCAGCGCTGTCTGCATTTAATTGTTCAAAGGAGGGGCACAAAATGGTTAGCGATGCATAATCGCCTTTAATGGTTCTGATGTTAAGCACATTGTTCTTTACTTCGTATACAAAATTTTCCTTGTTCCATTTTTCAAAGCGAACAGAACGGTCGTTGCTTTGCTCAATAGTAATGTCGCCTTTAAAATGAGTAATAGCAATCTGGCTGAAGGACGGCAGTTGTTCGGTAATATGATTTTCCTCGTTTAATTGCTTTTCTGTAATAAAATCGTTGTTTTTGTACTTGGCATACAACGATACATATATGAAAAGACAAACTACAAATGGAAGAAGAAAGAGCGCTAATAATATTTTATTACTGGTCTTCATAATGAAGTGTTGTATTATGAAAAGTTTTGTTTAACAAATTTTTCGAACCTGGGCTTCAGCTCGTCGGTATTCATGCCCAGTAAATACATATTTCTGAATACGTCGGGCAGATCTTTTTGCAGGAACTCCTGCTTGCGGTAAGTAAGCGCCTGCTGAAAAGCACCTGGTGCTACAAAATACCCAATACCGCGTTGGTTGTAGATGATCTCCTGCTGCTGCAAAAAATCAAAAGTGCGCATTACTGTATTGGGATTTACTTCTAGTTGTACCGCCAGCTCTCTTACCGATGGAATGCGTTCTTCCGGCTTCCACTCTTTGAGCAGGATTTTTTCGCACACGTGATCGGCGATCTGTAAATAAATGGATTGACTATCTTTAAATTGCATGATTCATGTTTTTAATCAGGACTATTAAATCTCTTTCTCTTTGAGCCTGAAATAAGCTGCCACCAGCAAAACAGGCGCCCAGATGTATTGCAGCATCAGGTTGAGCACTTCTTCTATCCACGGCGCCAGGCGGTATATTTTTGTTTCGTTTTCTCCATACAATGAAACCGTTGTTAATCCCCTCATCCCAACCCCATTGGGAAAAAAATTGTGAATGAGAAATTGAACGGTGAATGTGAATACGAACGAAATAAACAGCGCAGCCAGCAAGGTTTTTATAAACGAAAACCGTTCAAAATACACAGAGCCTACAATAAAAAGCGACTGTATGGCTACAAAAAACAGGAATATTATTTTGAACATCTCTGCTGTTTCTTTCATCCATACAATTTTATTTTTAGGATTGAGCTCAATAAAGAAGAACGTAATCTGCTGGATGATTAAAAATCCGAATACGTACACAACGGTAAATACAATAAGCGAATAAAAAATACCGCACAACAGTTTTTCGAAATGTGTTGCCGGTATGGTAAGCCAGTAAGTGGCTTTGGCTTTGTCGCCCAGGGCATTGAAGGTGGTGCTTGCAAAAACAGGGCCGATGCTGAACAGGAAGATTGAAAATATTACGTAGGTATCTTCTTCCTCAAACCGGTATCCTCCCTGGAACGAAGCCCATAATACAAATACAACGGTAAGCAATCCCAGCATTGCCAGGAGCGATAGCAGGTACAGCTTTGCATTATCAAACCATTGCTTTTTGATCAACAGCCAAAGTCGGGAAAAGTTAAAAGTATTATCCATGATACAAGTCTTTGTTAGTTAAATGCAGATTGAATTTTAGCGCGGTTGGTAATAATAGCTTTGTAAAGCATTTCAAGATCCAGCCTGCTTTCTTCACCGCTGGAATTACGGGTGATGATCGCATTCCCTTTTAGAGAGCTTTCATTGTACAAAGCCTCCTGCACTTCTTCCTGGTCGAACGATATTTTAAAATGCAGCTTGTGCGTAATTTCTTCAATGGTTTGGTCAAACAATATCTGGCCTTCATCAATAATGGTGATCCTGTCAATGAGGTTTTCAAGGTCTTTTACCTGGTGCGTGCTGATGATAATGCACTTGCTGTCGTCGAGCGCTCCAGCAATTACTTTTCTGAACTGGCTTTTGCTCATAATGTCCAACCCGTTGGTGGGCTCATCCATCAGCAGGAGAGACGTGTTGCAGGCAAGCCCGAAACTGATCAACACCTTCTTCTTTTGTCCATAGCTCATGTGCTGGATGGTATTGTCTGTTGGAATTTCAAATTCGGACAGGTAACGGTTAAATTGTTCTGCATTGAACTTTGGATAAAAGGGAGCGTTGTACTTTACCAGTTTCTCTGCGGTAATATTTGGAAGAAAGAATTCCTCCGCCACAATAAAGATATCCTGCAAAAAAGAAGGAGTACGTTTAGCCGGAATTTCGCCATTTACCGTAATACTTCCTCCATCGGGGTAAAGCAAGCCTGCGATATTGCGCAGTAAAGTCGATTTGCCAGTCCCGTTTTTACCAAGCAAACCATATATAAAGCCTGGCTGTAATTTCAAGCTTAGCCCGGTAAACACTTTTTTACGCTTATAGCCAAAGTGCAGGTTTTGAATTGATATCATGTTTATTGATTTAGTGTACTATTGTACTAGTACACTACAAATATAGAACAAGTTTCGATAGTTCCAAATGTTTTTGGGAATAAAAATTGGTTCATTTGATTGAAGGGATAAGGTGTGAGGTATAAGGCCGATGTTTTAATTGTTTCTTGATCTTTGTATTTTGGATGAAGGAACGAAACTGTAGAAAAGGTGTAAGGTGTGAGGTGCAGAGGTGTGGGGTATAAGGTGTAGGGTGTAGGGTGTAAGGTGTAGGGTATAAGGTGAGTGTGTTTTTTGTCGTCATTTCGACGAAGCCCCCCAGCTGAAGCCATTCGGACGGGGAGAAATTCCTCTGTAATCTCCCTGTTGTTTTTGGGTTCTTGTTTTTTAAAATTTAAGCCGATTGCTGAAAGCTGACAGCTCATAGCTGACAGCCCACAACAACCGGCTTTTTGATTTGAAGTGTTTTCTTATTTCTTTTTCGCGTCTTCAGGCATCAGTACCGCGGTAAAACGGTTTTTGCCGTTCAGCAGCAAAGCTGCCGCTTGCTGCACATCTTTGGTGGTAAGTTTATCAATGTATTTTTCAAAATTCACAAACCTGTCTATATTCTTGCCTTCGGTTTTTGCAGCAAGGAGGTTTGAAGACCATGGACCATTTTCTTTCAATTGCTCTTTGTGCGACTCGCGCCATTGCTGTTTTACTTTGTTCAGGTTTTGCTCAGAAGGTCCGTTTTTAATAATGGACTCAATTTCGTGATTCATCGCCTTGAGCAACGTATCCACTTTTTCGGGCCCGCAGGGTAATTGCACCGCCAATTGAAATGAAGGGTATGGTGCTTTATTCAGTCCACCGTAAATACCGCCTCCGTAAATGCCTTGCACTTTTTCTCTTAACTCTTCTATTATGCGGATGTTTAATACTTCTGTTAATGCACTTGCTTTTAAAGCAAGCTCTTCGTTGTAGGGTAGCTCACCATGATAAAGAGAAACAATGAGGCTTTTTTGTTCGGCGCCTTTATAAACGGTAATGTCCTTTTTGCCACTAACAGGTCTTACCTTACGATCTGCATAATTAAACTTTTTTCCGGTGGCAGGCAGTCCGGCAATATAAGTTTCAATCAACGGCGTAATCGTTTCGGGTGTAAAGCTTCCTGTAAAAACAAAATGCAAACCACCGGCATCGCCTAAGCGCTCTTTGTAAATAGCAACAGTCCTGCTTAATTGTATGCTGTCGAAATAAGCTGCTTTGGGCACATTGATGGGTGCCAGCGGGTTGTTGTTAAAGTATACACGGAAGGCAGTATCTACAAAAGCAGCCTGCGGATCGGCGCTCAGCAACGCGAGCTGGGCTTTGTTTTTTTGAACATACGATTGAAAAAGGCTACTGTCTATACGCGGAGACGTTAATTTAAGATATGCCAGTTGGAACATGCTCTCCAGGTCTTTTACTGTTGAGCTTCCGTTAATGCCTTCGGTGGTGCCACCTATAAATGGAGACGCTGAGATGGCTTTGCCCGATAAAGCTTTTTGCAGATCGGTAGGCGAAAAGGCGCCAAAGCCCATGGCATTTACTACTGCCGAAGCATAATTGGCATTATACCGGTCTGCCTTTCCGTAATTGCTGGTGCCGCCATACCGCGATGCCGCCATGAGTATTTCATCATTCTTAAAGTCCGTAGGCTTCAACGTTACCGTAACGCCGTTGCTCAGGGTAAGTTCCGTTGTTCCGAGCGCAGCATTTGTTTTGCGTGCAAGAATTTTACCGGCTTTGGGTTTTGAAGGAAGCAGGTTCGCAGCAATCTCTTTTTCTTCATATGGTTTTACAACTGCTTTTTCTGCTGCTGCCACAGTTGCTATCAGCTCAGATGACGAGGGCAGTTTTACATTCGCATTTTCGGGGCCAATGATAAAGCTGAATAAATGCTGATCGCCTTTTAACGGGTTGGCAACTGCATTTACATCATCCAGCGAAATAGACGGAAGAAATGTTTTTACCATTTCATACTCGGCTGCAATGCCGGGCACTGCTTCGTTTTCTAAAAAATGTGTTACATATTCCTGCACAAAAGAAGAGGATTCTCTTTTAGTGCGATCGTTATAACTTTTTTCGTAAGAGGCGAGCAGATTTTTTTTAGCCCTGTCCAGTTCAGGTGCCGTAAATCCAAAACGCTTTACTCTTTCCACTTCTTCTACGCCGGCTTTTACGGCTGTGGTCGGTTCTTTATCGCCCGACACCACATAAATTTCAAAATTCTCGTAGCCCCTGGCGAACCCGCTAAAACCAGTTACGCCATATACAAAAGGAGGATTTTCTTTTTGAGTGAGTTCCTGCAAACGCTTATTCAGCATGGTGGTAAAAAGGTCTTTCAGCAGGTGATCTCTGTAATCTTTATACGTAACAACGGGATCATTTTTTTGTGCGGGATATTCTATTGCTGCCTGGTAACTGGTGGCTTCCTTATCGGTAACAACCATTGCGTCGTTGGCTGTATACGCAGGTACAACGGCCGCTTTCCGTTCGCGCGGGTTGGCGGGGTTGGTTAAACCGCCAAAATGTTTGGTGATCAGTTCCTCTGCTTTTGCTTTTGTAATATCACCCACTACTATTACCGCCATCAGGTCGGGGCGATACCAGTCTTTATAGTATCGCCTTATAACATCGTGCTTAAACGTTTTGATCAGGCTGTCTTTTCCAATTGGCAGACGATCACCATACAAGGAACCTGCGAACAATCTCGGAAGTATCTTCTTAATCATCCGCTCTTCTGCCCCTTTGCCCAGGCGGCTTTCTTCGAGGATGATCGCTCTTTCGTTGTCAATGTCTTCGTCGAGGAAAGTTACATTGTGTGCCCAGTCTTCCAGTACCCTGAACCCTTTGTCGAGGTTCCCCGCTTTATCGGTGGGAATAGGCAGTATATAGATGGTTTCATCGAAGCTCGTTTGTGCATTCAGGTCGTTCCCAAAACCAACGCCAATGTCTTGCAGGAAAGAAACGATCTCATTTTTTTTGAAATTTTTAGTGCCGTTAAAGGCCATGTGCTCGGTCATGTGTGCCAGCCCCAGTTGATCGTCGTCTTCGGTAATGGAGCCTGTATTAACCACCAGCCTTAGTTCCACTTTTTGTTCGGGCTTGCTGTTGGGTTTTATGTAGTAAGTTAGCCCGTTGGGCAATTTACCAATGGTAACGCTGCTGTCAAACGGTAGCTTATCACTAGGATTGAACTGAGCGTAAGCCGGCAACAGGAAAATTGCGAGCATTAATAACAGCGTCATCCCCTTCAGTGTTTTCTTTATTTGCATATACTTATAATGTTTGTATCCAAAAATATGCAAATAAAGAGTATGTCTGTTACCATTCGTCCATTGCCCGGCGAGACCAAGTCTCGGAAGAACATAACAGGTAACGAAGTCGGAGACTTCGTACAGCAGAAAATCAGAGACTTCGTACAGCGGAGCTGCCAATAACATATAAAGGCGGATGCTTCCTTCGTCAGCATGACAAACAGTGGGATGAAGATGGGACTATGGTAGATATGCTCATCCATGCACCTCTGCTTGTCACGCTGAGTAAACAATTAGCGAAATAAAG
>JBQCFW010000209.1:0-23161 GCA_051958655.1 Agriterribacter sp.
AATTTTCCGATTACTTAATTGATTATTTAGCAGAGAACGGCTTTGATCCCCAGTTTGGCGCAAGGCCCTTAAAACGGCTGATCCAAAAAGAACTGGTGAACCGGTTGAGTAAAAAAATACTGGCAGGCGATATTGATAAGTCTAAGCCCGTACTGGTAGATGTGTTTGACAACACAGTTGTATTCAGGAACGAGCAGCAAACAGAGGTGAAGGAAAACGGAAAGAATAAAAAAGCCGTTTCTTAAGTCCGCGATTGAATAAATTTTACAAGCCATCAGCATAAAATCTGATGGCTTTTTTTTGTTATACGTTGCTCCACCAAAGGAGATATTTCATTGCTATATGTTTGCATAATACTATTTTTGTCTTCTGCCTAATAATAGCATATGCCCGAATTTAAACAACGACAATTCATAGAATTCGAAAAACCAATAAAAGAATTATTTGATCAGGCTGCGCAATTGAAACAGATGGCGGAAAAAAATCCGAAGGTGGATTATACCGATGCCATCAGGCAACTGGAAGATTCGATTGTGGAGAAGCGCAGGGAAATAACAGCAAACCTTACGCCCTGGCAACAGGTGCAGTTAAGCCGGCACCCGGACAGACCTTATACCAGCGCCTACATAAAAAGAATGTGCACCAATTTTATAGAATTGCATGGCGACAGGAACGTGAGGGACGACAAAGCAATAGTAGGAGGTTTTGCAACATTGGGAGAAGAAACGGTAATGATTGTGGGACACCAGAAAGGCATTACTACGAAAATGCGCCAGCTCCGAAATTTTGGAATGGCAAATCCTGAAGGTTACCGCAAAGCGCTGAGGTTGATGAAGCTGGCAGAAAAGTTTAATAAGCCTGTTATTACTTTCATTGATACGCCTGGTGCATTTCCCGGTGCAGAAGCCGAGGAGAGAGGGCAGGGAGAAGCCATTGCAAGGAATATATACGAAATGATGCGCTTACGCGTGCCGGTAATATGTGTAATAATAGGAGAGGGGGCCAGCGGTGGTGCATTGGGAATAGGCGTAGGCGACAGGGTATTGATGCTGCAAAATACCTGGTATACGGTTATCTCGCCCGAAAATTGCAGTTCTATTTTGTGGCGTAGCTGGGAAAAAAAGGAACTGGCGGCAGAACAGCTGAAACTTACCTCGAAAGATATGAAAGGCTTTGGGCTGGTAGACGATGTGGTGCCTGAGCCTTGTGGCGGCGCCCATTGGGATTATGAAGAAGCTGCAAAATCATTAAAGTCTCACCTGCTTCCCCTGCTAAAGGAACTGAAAGCTATAGATCCCGATACCCGTATAAAGCAGCGCATTGAAAAGTATAGCAAGATGGGTTTTTGGCAAGAATAATGAGAAAGAAAAACCAAGAACCAAAAGACAATAAACAAAGGATAAGAAGAAGCGTTAGCACTATAAACTTCAAACTCCAAACGATAAACCCGAAATATTTCAATAAAGAACGATCATGTCATTAAGAACACAACTCAGAGGAACCGGTGTAGCGTTGATCACTCCTTTTCAGAAAGATTATAGTGTAGACTATGCTGCATTGGGCAGGATGTTAGATTTTGTAATCAATAATGGTGTGGAATACATTGTTAGCCTGGGTACAACCGGCGAAGCACCCACTATTTCTAAGGACGAGAAAAAGGAAGTTGTTCGTTTTACACACGAAAAGGTGAATGGTCGCGTACCCGTAGTAGTAGGTATTGGCGGGAATAATACCGCAGAAATAATAAAAGAATTAAAATCATTTCCGCTTGACGAAGCTACTGCGGTTTTGAGCGTAAGCCCCTATTACAGCAAACCTTCGCAGGAAGGCTTGTATCAGCACTATATAGCACTGGCAGACGCCTCTCCCAAACCCATAATTTTATACAATGTACCGGGAAGGACAGGGCGTAACCTGGCTGCCGATACTACGCTGCGTCTGGCGGAGCATGCAAATATTGCAGGCATAAAAGAAGCGGCGGGAGACATGTTGCAGTGCATGCAAATACTCAAACATCGCCCCGAAGATTTTCTCGTTTCCAGCGGCGACGATGCCCTCGGCTTTCCACAGGTTGCCTGCGGCATGGATGGAGTGATCAGTGTGATTGCCAATTGTATGCCTCAGCAGTTTTCCGATCTGGTACGCCTGGCACTGGATGGTAAACTGAAAGAAGCCAAAGCCATCAACGATGAATTGCTGGATGTATACGATCTCCTGTTTGCAGAAAACAACCCCGCGGGTGTCAAATCATTCTTAACCCACCTCGGTTTAATAGAGAACGTGCTGCGTTTACCCGTGCTGCCATTGAGCGAAAACCTGCATCAAAAAGTAAAAAGGCTGCTGGAAAAGCAGGTAGCTGTGTTGCCATAGCAAGATAACGTAACCACATAGAAGAATAGGAACATAGGAAAAAATCTATGTTCCTATTTTTCTATGTGGTAATTATGGCAATAACCTGATAGCTAATTCGTTAGAAACAAAATATTTATATTGCACCCGGTTACGGAATGCTTTTTATTTTCATCATACGGAATCACAACTCATGCAGATAAAAAAGTCGGTTTACCTCACAGCGTTGCTTACCACTGTTTGCGCAATGCTTTTTGCCCAGTCCGATCGCATACCGCTCGGCAACAAACAATATCAACTGCTCGACCGGCTGGATATCAAATTGCAAAACGATTCTATCTTTTCGTTTTCAACCATCAAGCCTTATAGCCGTAAAATGTATACCGAGCGGGCGGAATATATTGACTCAATGGATAATGCAGGCGCTTTACCTGTCGGGTTATCGCGCGTGGATAAATATAACCTGCGCAGTCTTTTAATGAACAATGCTGAATGGACAAAGAGTTTTGGCGATTCATTTCGCACCAAAAAACCGATCTGGAATACCTTTTTTAAAACGCCTGCTCACCTGTACGAGTCTTACTCAAAAGATTTCACGCTCATTATCGATCCGGTCATCAACCTGCAGGCGGGTAAATCATCGCAGGTAGACGATCCTTTATTTGTAAACACGCGCGGTATTACCATGCGTGGAAACATCAGCAAAAAACTTGGCTTTTATACGTACATCACCGAAAACCAGGAGCGGGCACCGCTGTATGCGCAGCAATACACAGCAGCTCACAACGGCATACCCAATGCCGGTTATTACAAAACATTCCGCAACGATGGATATGATTATTTTGATGCGCGCGGCGGAATAGACTTTGCCGCCACCAAATTCATCAACTTCCGTTTTGGTTACGACAAACTATTCCTCGGCAATGGATACCGCAGCCTGTTGCTGAGCGATTTCAGTAATAATTTTCTCTACCTGCAAATGGATGTGCAGTTGCGCAGATTCAGCTACAAAAGCGTGTATGCCGAACTGATAGCGCCTTTCAACCCCAGTCCCAACAGAGATACCATACGGTATAAAAACTACATGGCGTTTCATCATCTCAGCGTTCAGTTGGCAAAATGGTTGAATGTAGGCGTATATGAAAATGTGTTGTATAACGGACGCGATGGCTTTGAACTGAGTTACCTCAACCCCGTTATCTTTTACCGGTCTGTTGAAATGCAATTAGGCAGCGGCGGCTCCAAAGCAACTATTGGCATAGATGTGAAAGCCAATATTGCAAAGCGTGCGCAGTTATACGGACAACTGGCTATTGGTGAATTTGTGTTTAGCGAAATCAGGAAATACAATCGCGGAAGTTGGTTAAACAAGCAGGCGTTGCAGTTAGGAGCAAAGTATATCGATGTTGCAGGTATCAGCAATCTTGATTTGCAGGTTGAAGCCAACTGGGTGCGTCCGTTTATGTATACGCACAACGACAGCGCCACCGGCTTTACGCATTATAACAAAGAACTGGTGCATCCGCTAGGGGCAAATTTCAGCGAATATATTCTTGTTGCTAAATATCAGCCCATACCAAGGTTATACCTTACAGGCAAATTGTTTTACCATAAACAAGGGCTCGATTCTGCCGGTGTGAATATGGGTAACAACCTGTTTCGCAGTTATCTTACCCGCCCACGCGATTACGACTTTTTTATTGGAACCGGAATACCCGCTAAAAGCGTATATGTGGCTTTCAATGCTTCTTACGAGTTGTTGCAAAATCTTTTTATTGATGTAAATCTCAGCAACCGAAACTATGCCGTTCAGGCGCAACCCAAAATCAATGAATTTATTTTTACTGCCGGCGTGCGTTGGAATATTGCGAGAAGAGAGTTTGAATTTTAAGCAAAAGCAAAGTAAGTCATTATCATTGCAGTTGCCCCTACGGCAGTGAGTTTTGCAAACATATGGAAGGTATGGGCGTCGCGAAAATGCTAAAGCAAATATTCGGCTCACTACGGCGTCCGGCAATGATTAAAAGGCTGAATAAAATACTTAATGACCCAATGCGGCACCTCAACTAAACAGCTGCTGCCGGCAGCGAATAATCCATATATCACCCCCAATTATCTTCCCTGAAATTTTTCACCAACATTTGCTCAATCCTGCGTACGTTTGATTTTCATTAACAGTTGTTGCCAATATATTCGCAATTCAAATTTCAAACTGAGTTTATGATCAAAAGAGTATGGTTGCTGCTTTGCCTGCCCGTTGTAATGAAAGCACAAATGGTAACCAAAGTAACCGACCCTGTAGATTGGGTGAACCCGCTGATGGGTACCGATTCAAAACATAGTCTCTCTAACGGTAATACCTATCCTTCTATCGGGCTGCCATGGGGAATGAATATCTGGACACCCCAAACCGGTAAAATGGGCGACGGCTGGCAGTACCAATACAGCGCCGACAAAATAAGAGGCTTTAAGCAAACGCATCAGCCCTCTCCTTGGATGAACGATTATGGACAGTTCAGCATTATGCCGCTTACCGGTAAACCGCGTTATAAGGAAGATGACCGTGCCAGTTGGTTCAGCCACAAAGCCGAAACAGTACAGCCATATTATTACAGCGTTTACCTTGCTGACCACGACATTACCACAGAAATTACGCCTACAGAAAGAGCGGCAAGATTCAGATTTACTTTTCCGCAAACAGACAGCGCTTTCGTGGTTGTGGATGCTTTTGATAAAGGATCGTATGTTAAAATTATTCCGGCCGAAAACAAGATCATCGGCTACTCCACCCGCAATAGCGGCGGCGTGCCGGAAAACTTTAAAAACTACTTTGTAATTGTTTTCGACAGACCCTTCAGCAATGTAGGAACCTTTAACAAGGATACCCTCAACTTTACTCAGGTAGAAATGCAGGACGATCACTCCGGTGCATTGGTGGCGTTTAAAACGTATCATAAAGGCGACCAGGTGAATGCTAAAGTAGCTTCCTCATTTATTAGTTATGAGCAGGCTGAACTGAACCTGAAAGAAATTGGCAATGATGGTTTTGAAACAGTAAAAAAGAAGGGGCGAGACACATGGAATAAAACGCTTGGGCGCATTTTAGTGGAGGGTGGAACTATTGACCAGGTGCGCACTTTTTATTCGGCGCTTTACCGCATGGTGTTTTTCCCCAACAAGCTATACGAAAAAGATGCCGGTGGCAATATCGTTCACTACAGCCCCTATACCGGTAAAGTGGCACCAGGATATATGTTTGCCGGAACCGGCTTTTGGGACACTTTCCGCGCACTGTATCCCTTCCTCAACCTTGTATATCCTTCCATTAATAAAGAAATGCAGGAAGGGTTGATCAATGATTACAAGGAGGGTGGTTTTTTACCAGAATGGTCGAGCCCCGGTTTCAGGAATGTGATGGTGGGTAACAATTCCGCTTCCGTTGTATCCGACGCTTATATTAAAGGATTACGCAACTATGATATTAATAAATTGTACGAAGCGGTTTTACATGGCGCCAATAACGAAGGTCCGTTAACAGCAGTGGGCAGGAAAGGAGTAGAATATTACAACAGGCTCGGTTATGTGCCCTACGATGTAAAGATAAACGAGAATGCTGCCCGCACGCTGGAATATGCTTACGACGATTTTGCTATTTATCAACTGGCAAAAGCGCTTAACCGTCCGCGTGAGGAACAGCAGTTGTATGCCAAACGCGCACAGAACTACCGCAATCTATTTGATCCCGAAACGAAGCTGATGCGCGGTAAGAACCAGGATGGCAAATTCCAGGCACCCTTTAACCCGCTTAAATGGGGCGACGCCTTTACCGAAGGCAATAGCTGGCATTACTCGTGGAGTGTGTTTCATGATATTAAAGGACTTTCAGACCTGATGGGAGGAAAAGAGCAGTTTGTAAAAATGCTGGATTCGGTGTTTACAATGCCGCCCGTTTTCGATGATAGTTATTACGGGTTCGTTATCCACGAAATCCGCGAAATGCAGATTGCTAACATGGGGCAGTATGCGCACGGCAATCAACCCATACAGCACATGACTTATTTGTACAATTACGCCGGTGAGCCCTGGAAATCACAGTATTGGATACGCGAAACGATGGACAGGATGTACAAGCCTACTGCAGACGGGTACTGTGGCGACGAAGACAACGGGCAAACTTCTGCCTGGTATGTATTTTCGGCGCTTGGGTTTTACCCCGTTTGCCCCGCTACCGATCAATATGTAACGGGTACACCTTTGTTTAAGAAAGCCACCATTACGCTGGAAAACGGTAAACAGTTCGTGGTGAATGCTCCCGGCAACAGCGAAAAGGCCAAATATGTTCAGATGGTACAACTCAACGGAAAGCCGTATGAAAAAAACTGGATCAGCCATTTCGATATTTTGAAAGGTGGTAATATGAACGTTACCATGGGGGTAACGCCTAACAAAAAGCGCGGCACAAACGAAACAGCCTTTCCTTATTCATTTTCGTCAAGCGCCGACGCGGAAATACTGAAGTAGCATCAATAAAATCTCGAATCTCAAATCTCAAATTCATCAGATGTTCTTACCTTAATGCAAAATTTTAAAAACGATATGAGCCAAAAGTCAAAGTCAAAGTCAAATAATTCGCGGAGAAAGTTCCTGCGTAATTCCTCTCTGGCCGCTGCAAGCTATTTTATAGTTCCCCGTCACGTACTCGGTAGAGGATATGTAGCGCCGAGCGATAAACTGAATATTGCTGGTATTGGTGCCGGTGGTAAAGGCGAAAGCGACCTTGCTTCATTTGCTAAAAGCCCTAAGGTTAATATAGTTGCGTTGTGCGATGTAGATGATCGCCAGGCTGTAAAATCAAGAGAGCGTTTTCCTAAAGCAAATTATTACAAGGATTTCAGGGAAATGCTTGCCAAAGAAAAGAATAATATCGATGCATGCTCTATTTCCACACCCGACCATACGCATGCGGTAGCCACTTTAGCGGCTATGCAGTTGGGTAAGCATGTATACACACAAAAACCACTTACACACGATATTTACGAAGCGCGCATACTCGCGGAAGCTGCCAAAAAATACAAGGTGGTAACTCAAATGGGTAACCAGGGCGGCTCTGGCGATGGTGTAAGAAGAATGAAAGAGCTATACCAGGCTGGTTTGATAGGCGATATTGTGGAAGCCCAGGCATGGACCAATCGTCCTATTTGGCCGCAGGGTATTCCCAAACCTACGGGTACTCACTCTATACCCAGCGAGCTGGATTGGGATCTTTGGCTCGGTACTGCACCCAAAGAAGAGTACAATCCTGCGTATCTTCCGTTTAACTGGAGGGGCTGGTGGAACTACGGTACTGGCGCATTAGGCGATATGGCCTGCCACATCATGGACCCTATCTACCGCATACTGCCAATCGACTATCCGTCATCTGCTGAATGTAGCATTGCCAACCAATGGAACGGCATGAACCAGGAAGCAAACTATACCGATAGTTGTCCTGTATCGTCTATCATTCACCTCGAATATCCCCGCAAAGACAAAAAAGGAACACTGAAAGTTTCCTGGTACGACGGTGGCTTGATGCCCAAGCGTCCCGATGAGCTGGCTCCTGAAGAAGAGTTCGGCAATTGGGATGGGGGTGTGTTGTTTATAGGCACCAAAGGAAAATTATTGGCCGACTGTTATGGCGCCAATCCAAGGTTGTTGCCCCTTTCTAAAAACGAAAGTGCAAAAGCCGTTAAGCAAACCATCGCCCGTGTACCCGGTGGCGAAGGTGGTCACTACCTGCAATGGGTAAACGCTTGTTTGGAAGGTTATGGAAAAGGAGTAACCAGTTCGCCTTTTGAATATGCAGGGCCGTTTACAGAAAGCATTTTGATGGGCAATCTGGCTATACGCAGTGCGTTGTATATCGACCCAAGCGTAAGCGGTTGGGGTAAAACCAAATTCACCGGTCGTAAAAAACTGTTGTGGGATGCAAAGAATATGAAGATTACCAACTTTGAACCTGCCAACCAGTTTGTAAAGCGTCAATATCGCGATGGCTGGAGCCTGAATCTGTAATAGTAGAATCTGGTAAATTTTAATAGGAGTGGAGCTGTGCAAACAGCTCCATTTTTTGTTTTGCAGCTCGACCAGAGATTTTTTGTTTATTGGTCAGACCGCCCTTTGGGCGGGTCGACCGGGCTGTCTCCATCGGCCCACCCCAAAAGGGCGGTCTGATGGGAGAGCGTGAGGAAGTATTTTTTATCTGCCAAACGCCCATTTCAAAAACTCCGGCAATTGTTCCTGCCACGCTGCGGCATTGTTCGTCAGTCCTCTCGTGTATACAATATCACCATCGGAAATAAATTTTTTGGCAGACAACAATTCCACAAAAGCACCAGAACAGTTGAAAATATTATCCGCGTCATCATTCGGCAAACCTGTTTTACCATTTTTGCCAGCGTATATCCAAAACTGTAAGTTGGGCCGCTTGCGCGATGACTGTATTTTTTCGTGCATCATGCCTGTGCAAAGGCTATCCTCCGCAGCCAATTCTTTATTCTCTTTCCGGTTAAAAGCGGGGGAGAATAAGCCCACCCTGCTGATTTTATCGGAATGTGTCCATGCAATATCCAACGCCGACAAAGCGCTCGCGCCGAATCCTGCAATAGTAACCGATTTGAATTTTCGCACACCTGCCTTCTTCTTGGCAAAAGGATACAATTCGTTGTTGAAAAAGCTGTCGTAATGGTCTGCTTTTGCTCCGGCATTATTGGTGCCTGCAGCGCCGGCAACGCCAAACTCTTCTTTCCGGTTGCCTGCATGAACAGCTACTACTACCAGCGGTTCTATCTGGTCTTTTTTATACAAGCTGTCCATTGTGGTAGCCAACCGAATATTGTCTGCCTCTTGTCCATCGTTCAGTAGCAACAGGTTGATTGTTGTTTTATCATCTGGCACAGGTGTATTGAAGATCGTAAGTTTTACCTGGCGTTGCAAATGCCTTGAGTACAACTGGTCGTTTTGTTGCTGAATTCCTTTTTTGCAGGAGATCAACACCAAACTGATAAAACAAAGCTGAAGAAGAGAAGGTATAATTTTCATGCAGCGAATGGCTTCAACCTAAAGATAAAAAGAAAGGTGAAAAGAGAAGGACTCTTTTCACCTCTATATCATATCGTTTCATTTCGAAACAATAACAAAAAACGAAAAACCAATTATGCGCTTACTGCTTTGTTCACCAGTGCTGCTGCTTCGCTTAATAAAATGGCAGATTGTACTTTCAGTCCGCTTTCTTCTATCAGCTTTTTAGCTTCTTCTGCATTGGTTCCCTGCAAGCGAACGATGATCGGCACCTTAATATCGCCAATAGAATTGTAAGCGTCGATTACACCCTGAGCTACACGATCGCAACGAACAATACCGCCAAAGATGTTGATGAGAATGGCTTTTACCTTAGGATCTTTCAGAATGATCCTGAAACCAGCTTCTACCGTTTGCGCATTGGCGGTGCCACCTACATCCAAAAAGTTAGCCGGTTCGCCACCACTCAGTTTGATCATGTCCATGCTTGCCATGGCCAAACCGGCGCCGTTTACCATACAGCCTACATCGCCATCCAGCTTAATAAAGTTAAGGTTGTATTTGTGTGCTTCCACTTCGGTAGGATCTTCCTCGCTGATGTCCCTCAATGCCTCGAGGTCAGTATGACGCAACAAAGCATTATCATCGAGGTTCATTTTGCAATCCACCGCTATGATCTTATCATCGCTTGTTTTAAACAGCGGGTTTATCTCAAGCATTGCACAATCCAGCTCCACATATGCTTTGTATAAGTTGGTTACAAACTTTACGCAGTTTTTAAAAGATTCTCCGCTCAGTCCCAGGTTGAAAGCAACTTTACGCGCCTGGAAGGGTAGCAAGCCGCCGGCGGGGTGAACCCATTCTTTGAATATTTTATCGGGAGTATCGTGCGCTACCTGTTCAATGTCCATACCACCTTCGGTGCTGTACATGATCACGTTTTGCCCCTTGGTGCGATCGAGCAATATAGAAAGGTAGAATTCTTTTACCGGGTTGGGGCCGGGATAATACACATCCTGCGCCACCAGCACTTTGCTTACCAGTTTGCCGGCCGCGCCGGTTTGAATGGTAACCAGGGTTTTGCCGATAATGTTTCCTGCAATGGTTTTTATTTCTTCGGAACTTTTGCCTACTGCCACGCCTCTTTGTTCCGATCCCTGAATCTTTCCTTTACCGCGTCCCCCGGCATGTATCTGGGCTTTTACTACTGCAAAATTATTTCCGTATTGTACTTTCAGTTGTTTGTATGCTTCCTCTGCTTTTTCTGCTGTATCTACCGGTATTCCATCCTGCACAGGAACATTAAATTTTTTCAACAGTTCTTTAGCCTGGTATTCATGGAGATTCATGTAAAAAAGATTTCGGCGAAAATAACGCAGAATGGGGGAATAGAAAAATCGAACGTGCTGTGGGGAGGTTTGGGGTTTATTGTTTGGCGTTAACTACTACTAAACACAAGTTCTGTTATCATTCCACGATGTGAACATAAAATTCCACATTTCGTTTATTCAAAACATTATGTGTTACAATCGTTTGCTGATAGGTAAGGTTTTTGTACTTTGCCATCAATAACAAAATCCATCTATTATGACATTCTTATCTTCTTTCAGGCCAATGCTTAGCCTGCTCATTACCGGGTCCGCACTTTTCTTGCTTTCTTCTTGCGGAAACCAGGGCGGCGAAAGCGGAGAAACCGACACTACCAGCACTATGACCGACACCACTCACAATATGGCTGCGCATGATTCGGGTACCCATGGTACCGACACTGCTGCAGTGCCTTTTGTAAAACATGCAGAAGCAGCATTAACAGGTACTTATCCTGACACTTCGGTTACAGGTACTGCAAAATTTGATGCGCAGGATAATGGTAAAGTTAAAATGGAACTGGAAATAACGGTGCCTGCTAAAGCGGGTAAAAGTGTAGCGGTGCACATTCACGAACATGGCGACTGTGGTGATAACGGCAAAGCTTCACACGGCCACTGGAACCCCACCAATTCTCAACATGGTAAATGGGGCAGCGCCAATTTCCATGCAGGTGATATCGGAAATGTAAAACTCGATAAAGATGGCAAAGGAACACTTTCGCTGGAAACCGATTTGTGGACATTAGGCGGAACACCAGAAAAAAATATTCTTTCCAAAGCATTAATCGTGCACGGCGGTGTTGATGATTATACCACGCAACCAACCGGCAATGCGGGATCGAGAATTGGCTGCGGAGTGATAAAATAATTATATCCTGGAAATGAATAACGGTTTATTAGCCGTTAATGAAGCCACTGCGTTTGCAGTGGCGTTTGTTATGAATGATTCTTTGTGCGGGGGGAAGTTAGATAAAAACAGTTGTTGACTTACGCTTGTAGCCGGCAGGCGACAACCAAAACGTGCGAAGCGGGGGTACTATCGGTGTTAGAACCTCAGCTATGCATGTCTGTAAGGACACTTTACGCGACGGTTGGTTCCTATAAAAAAAGAAGCCGGACCGAGACTTCTTTTGGGTATATCGTTTAATACGCTGATCTGTGTCGGCTCATTCATCGTTCTGGTTATGCCATTTCTCTAAGCTTTCGATAAGCTCCTTTTTTTGAGCAGCAATTTCAGAAGGATCGAACTCTTTGTCGAACAATATATTCGCATAGGCATTTTCCGTATCAAAATTAGTGGGCGCCGTATTAAAGGGGCCTGCAATGGCCAGGTAAAACGTTTTGCCCTCGTCTCCTTCGTAACCAACCTTAAAAAAATAAAAGGTTTCTTTCTTACCTCCAAAAAGCGAGGATTCACTTGAATAAAATGCAACCTCAGAAGGGCTGGCATCATCGCTGGCAAAATTGAAAACCAGCGATTCTGCAAAGTGTTTTTGGGTGAGGTATTTCTTAGGAAATATATTGTGCTTCTTAGCCTCTTTTAAAGTATTGTAAATTTCTATCCTGTAGCTTCTATCTTCAGCCAGTTTGTAAATTTCTGAAGTGGTTACGGGTTGTTTGTTATGCAAAAGCAGTTCAACGCATTTGTTCGCAAGATAAAATTGCGGCAGCCCTATCCATTTTCTAAGCAATGCATTGGTAGCGGGAGCATTAACCTTGCCCAGTAGTTTAAGCAGATCCATATTACCATAGCCATAACTATCAGGATCTTTTTTTAATTCCTGATAACGACGTTCACCCAGTTCCAGAAGATTATTGAGATATGGTTTTATTTTATCCAGTAAAACAAGCCCGCTGTCGTGCAAATTGTTGAATACCCGTATCATACTGCCCGAAAGATTGCTGTCCGCCATTAAGGGAAGCAGTTTTTCAATAATGGTAGCAGTAACCGAATCATTCTCTATCAGATTGTCGGTAAAGGAGTAGGTGGGTTGAACGGTTGGATTTGAGGTGAGGAGCTGCTGCAACCGCAGGTAATTTTGTTTTGTGGGATAATGACTAATGATCTCAAGCATAAATTTCTTGCCCGATGCATTGGCGGCAGCATATCGGTCGAATGCAAACTGTGCGGAAGTGGAATCACCAATGCTGTTAATGCTGTTGGTGATCAGTTCGTGAGTTGATCTATATGAAGAACCATCATCTGTATAAGTTGCCAGCAATGCATTATGCAGCAAGGGCAGGTCCTGCTTTGTAAAGGAAGCTTCTGACAGACCTTCCACCGCAGCGCTATGGGTAGCAGAATCGGTTGAAGCCAGATCTTCGAGCAACATTTTTGCTTTCGACCTGAATACAAAACGCGGTTCATCCGGTGTGCTATTGATACGGAAATCGTCAAAAAAGCGGTTTACATTTTCGCTTCTGATCTGCTGTAGCGGTAGTACTGTAACAATATTGTAAAGTTTGTTGCCCGCAAGTATAATGCGTTTTCTCTGTACATTGTTTGATCCTTTTTGTTGTGTAAGCAATTCCATTCCCTTCAAAGAGCCGTTCATCACCTCTTTTTTTGATAATAAGGTATCATTATAACCGGTGTTGATATTTACTACGGCTTTCCAGAAAAGTGAGTCTTCGTTAAACCAGTAATATTTGCCCAGTGTGTTTTCAACAACAGAATATGAGTCGGAGCGCGAACGATCAAACGATGTATACATAGTGGCCTCGTCGCTTTTACCTGTAGAAGTGCTGTCGTCATACAATGTCCAGTCCGACGGCGTCCAGGAAGAAAGTTCGCCGTTGCCGGTAGTACTTGCTTTCCACGTAATTTCAGGATATTCCGATATTTTAAATGATTGAAAAAAGCGCTGCACAGATGCCGGCTCCATCGAGCTGTTGTATATAGCTACCAGGGCATACCACCTGTTGCCACGGAGCTCATAATATGTCTTCATCATTAAGCCCGATTCCTGCATTATACCGGCATATTCTAATATCCGGTTGTTATTTTTAATATAGGTTGTATCTATTGTTTTTTTGGTTGTCTTCGCTTCAACTGTACTTTTTATATTGGCAAAAAGTACACTGTCATTTTCAAGATAGTGTCCCGGTTTGGCTTCGTTTACTCCAAAAAATAAATAAGTCCCGCTTTGTTCGTCTATACATATCTTCATATTGCTTTTAATCGTTCTGTCGCCAAATGATTCAACAAGTTTATCGGCAGGTTGGGGTTTACCCGGCAAATCAACACTGTATGCCAAAGCGCTGTCGGTAAAGGTGAGGAACCGGGCATTCTTTTGGGGATTATCGAACACTTTAAATGAACCGAGAAATTTTGCAATGGTACCCTCTGTTTCAATGTTCCTTTTTATTGCATGACCGTAGGCCAGGTAGATAGTGCTTCCTTTGGCAAGAATATATCCACGTCTGAATCCATCGCCGTTGTCAAGTTCCAGTTCGCGGCCTTCTATGCCATTGATGGTTATTTTTTTTGACGCTTTAAAGTTCTCAACGTCAAACATGCTTTTAGCCATAAGGTTTGAAATACTGTCTATGCCTCTTGCACCATAAGGCGTATTCATCGCTGAAGCAAAATACCCTGTGCTGCTAAAAATGTCGAAATACATTTTCATATCCACTACCCCGAACATATTTACATCGCCGGCCTTCCCGGGCATTTTTACCGTGTAAAGTCCTTTGGTATCTTCTATGTTAAACCATGGTATATTTTGTTCTTTAACTTTATAGTCGGCAGCTTTTATTTTTTTTGAATAAAATACTGGTTCAACAGTAAAGCCTTTATCCGTTAAAAGTTGAATGATGCCGGATTTGCCTGGTAAATGTGCAGCGCCCACGGCAAAAACCATGCTTCTGATACTGCTTAAGCTATCCATACGCCTGGCCATTTTTATGTTTCGTCTGGTAAGCAATGCATCCCTGTAAGCACTGTCCGAAAAATTCGAAAACCTTTCAATGCCATTCAGGTCACTATTGATGTACAACTGTATCATGGCTTCTACCGTCTCTTTAGATTTGCTTTCATTATCGGCGGCTACCCACTCCACGTCCGATTCGTCAACAATATCATCAGGCAGGCCCTTTTGATCTGCAATATCTTCAATGCCACCAGTCCATTTCCCCTGCCTCCTGGCAATATCAAAAAGGTATGCATCCAGGAAAGTTGTCATTTTACCATTTCTGTAACTTTCGGTTACCCATCTGTTTTTTTCTTTAAGAATGTCTCTCGATGTGATCTCGTCTGCCGGTTTATTAAACTTTTTTGACAATGCTTTGCTGTGTTGCTTAAACTTTTTTTCACTCAGCATTTCTTTGATCTTACGCGAATCATTCAACTGTTTTCTTACTTCGTCAATAAAATATGCAGATATCTCTTCCGGATCTGCTTCTACTGCAAGTCCGTCCGAAGTTTCGATTGCCCTGTATAAGGAGTCGCCGATATTAAAAATTCTATCGTCGGTAAGATGAATAGTGCCGAAGAGGTAAGAAGGTTTCATTAACCCGTTGCCACTAATTTTCCAAAGTAAAGTGTTGTTCTTTTGTGCAAAGGCGTATGTGCAACAGCAAAGCCATATTGATAGCAGAAACAGATATTTAATCATTCTCCTGGGTTGGGTATTTTATGGAGGCAAATATAAATGTATATCTTAATAAAATAGCGGTGATGTGGGACTGTTGGTCGAAAAGTAGCATTATACAGCAGGGAGTGATGACAAGGTCATAAGGTTGGTTTATGAATGGAATATCAAAATTATACGGACCTGGCAGAACACCTTTTTTGAGTAGAGGGCGTTCATACACCGCATCGATTAGCGGATGGATTAAAATCCATCCTTACAATATGCTACCGGGTCGATGGCTCTTGTTGATCTAAAAAATGTATTAACTAAACGATATTGGTTTGGGTGCTGGTAAACAGCAAGAGCCATCGGCTCGATGTAATATTGTAGCATTGGATTTCAATCCAATGCAATTTTTCACACAGCAACAGGCTAAGGCTCAACATCATTGCCTATCCGTCGAACGATCAGGATTTCATTTTCATCTTTAGCCTTCCTCATCAATCTGTCAACCCAGTATACCAGCCAGATAGCCACAATGTTTATTCCTAATAAAGTCTGCTCATTATCACCATTTATAGTTAGTTCTATATTGGATAAAGAGGCATTCAGTCCAAACATAATATCACTGGTTAAATCTATTGTAACCGATACATGAAAACCTGCTATGTAAGTAAAACCCAAACCAGCCACACTAAAATGTACTACCTGCATTATCTGGTTGATTAACGAATATTGCAGCGCATCTTTTTTTAAAAAAATACATCTTACGCCGCACAGTATAGAAAATCCGTACAGAGCAACAAAAAGAATATAAATAATTGCAGCAGGACCGGAAATCATAAAAGAGCTTATCAACGCCCAAAGGATATATAGTACTCCTATAGCGCCCCCGGCTATCTGGTAAATGCCGAGCTTAACAAAGTCGGATTCTGTTTGTTCGGAAAGGTTGCTTTTCATAACCAAGTTGTTAATCTGTCTGCCTGCAGCTGAACTGTTGGCTGCTTTTCTATGTAGTAGCTCCATTAAAGATATTGTTTTCCCTTCTACCGGATGGACCAAAATTCATCCTTGTAGTATGTTATCGGGCCGGAGCGGATTGATAGTGACAGGCCGATGGTTACTTTCCCTGAGTCCCAGGCCAAAGCATCGCTTACGATGTTAGTGTGTGCATACGGGTAAACAGCAAGAGGCATCGGCTCGGTGCAATATTGTGACATTGGGCTTCAACCCAATGCATCAATGCAAACATTTGTGTCAGCATTTCTAACAAAATCTTGGCTTTTTAGCACTCACACATTCACCAATATTATTATAACATTGCTTAATTCGCCTTGAATTGATCTTTTCAAGTAATTTTGCCCATTGCCCGCTAATGCCGGCATGAACGAAAAGCCTTTACATGACCAAAGACCTGACTCAGCAGATTTTTGATAAACAGCAGATTTTAGAAGATGTTCCACCTAATACGGTCATTGCCAACTGGGCATCTGGACTTATTTGTTTGTTGTATCCCGAACTATCGCAGTGCAACTATCAGTCGACGGAGGAGATAGATGCTGCCTTTTTGAAGCTTGAGCAGGAGCTCACCAAAATGATGAATGCCACAAAAGCTTGTTGCGATTGTGACAACGAAGGGGTTTCGCGTGCTTTTTTTAAGGGCGTGTCCGAACTATACAGGGTGTTGAACACAGATGTAGATGCTATTTTAAACGGTGATCCGGCTGCTAAAAGCGAATTCGAGGTCATCAGGGCCTATCCCGGCTTTTATGCTTTGTGTTTTTACAGGATTGCACACCTGTTATATGAACTGGATGTGCCGCTGCTGCCGCGTATACTCACGGAGTATGCCCATTCCAGAACAGGCATCGACATTCATCCTGCCGCAGAAATTGGCGAATATTGTTATGTAGATCACGGAACGGGCATTGTGATTGGAGAAACCGCCATTATTGGAAATTATGTGAAGATATACCAGGGGGTAACATTAGGAGCCTTGAGCGTTGATAAAAGCATGGCGTCTGTAAAAAGACATCCAACCATTGAAGACAACGTGATACTGTACTCGAACGCCACCGTATTGGGCGGCGAAACGGTGATAGGCCACAATAGTATTATTGGGGGAAACGTATGGCTAACGCATAGCGTGCCGTCTGGTTCGCTGGTATATCACAACTCCGAAATAATAATTGAAGAAAGGAAAATAAAAAACTTTTGATTATGGCAGGCGTAGCGGATTTAATTGGCAATACTCCATTGGTTGAATTACAACGGTTGAATAATAATCCGTCGGTTAAAATATATGGCAAGCTGGAAGGCAACAACCCTGGCGGGAGTGTAAAAGACCGCCCGGCTTTTAACATGATACGGAGCGCATTGGAAAGGGGAGATATTAATGAGGGTACTACGTTGATAGAGGCTACCAGTGGCAACACCGGCATAGCGATGGCGCTGGCTGCCAACCTGTTTAATATAAAAGTGGAACTGGTAATGCCTGCCAGCTCTACCCGCGAACGGGTGCTTACAATGGAGGCTTACGGCGCTAAAGTTACCCTGCTGGAAAGCATTGAGGTTTGCCGCGATTACGCCGAAGAAAAGGCTACTACCGGTAAATATTACCTGCTGAACCAGTTTGCCAACCCGGATAATTACATGGCGCACTATAAAACAACCGCGCCTGAAATTTGGAGAGACACCAATGGCGGGCTCACCCATTTTGTAAGTTCTATGGGTACCACAGGCACCATTATGGGGTGTTCTATGTTTTTAAAAGAACAAAATGCCAATGTTCAAATCGTAGGTTGCCAGCCAACAGAAGAATCCTCTATACCGGGCATACGCCGGTGGCCGGCAGAATACGTGCCCAAAATATTTGATGCCAAAAGAGTAGACCGTGTGATCGACATTTCGCAGGTCGAGGCGGTAGATATGACAAGAAAACTGGCAAAGGTAGAAGGTATATTTGCCGGCATGAGCAGTGGGGGCGCTGCTGTGGCTGCATTAAGGGTGGCACAGGAACTAACATCAGGCGTTATTGTATTTATTGCCTGCGACCGCGGAGACCGATACCTGAGCAGCGATTTATTTGGATAAATTCCAACGATCATCTCGCAAACACCTCTTCGAGGTTGATCTTAAAACTCTTAAAAATGCCTACCGGAACTTTGTCGTCTTCAGCGTAGTTTTTCCGGAACTCGTATTTGCTTTTTTTATCGTTGTAATCAAATACCTGCACCGATTTTGTAAAAGGTGAAATGATCCAGTATTCTCTTACCTTGTTCTCTTCGTATAAGGTGAACTTGGTTTGCAGTTCGTGCCTGGTGTTGGCGTTGCTCAATATTTCTATAATCCAGTCGGGCGCACCAAGGCAACCCTTCTCATCAATTTTTCCAGGGTCGCATATTACGCATATATCAGGCTGCACCACGGTAAAAATGGTTTTGTCGCTGGTTGATTTTTTAGAGTCAGGCAGCCGTACATCAAATGGCGCGGAAAACGCTTCGCATTCTTTTCCAAGTAAAAAATTTCTTAATATACCAGCCAATTCAAATGAAATACGTTGATGATTAGGTGATGGCGCCGGGCTCATCTTAAAGATTTTTCCTTTAATAAGTTCCACCCGTTCATCAAACCACCATGTGAGGTAATCCGCGTAGGAGTACTTCTTTTTGGTATCCAATTGATTCAAACTCGTAACCATAATCAGGCTTTGTGTAAAGTTAGCAATTTCATTCCATTGCCTTACATTTGCAAGCACCGTTTGGGATTGGTAATTGGGTAGAATAAGTTAAGTAGGTTGAATAAGAGAGTATAGGTATTAGGCCTTATACCTTTCACCCTACACCTTCCACCTTCTCCCACCGCGGTAGTATTTACAGGAATTATAACTATATATGGGAAGAATATTCGAAGTACGTAAGTCAACCATGTTTGCGCGCTGGGACAGAATGGCGAAGCAGTTCAGCCGTATTGGTAAAGAAATAGCCATTGCCGTTAAAGCCGGCGGTCCCGATCCTAATACCAACCCCGCATTAAGGCGCTGTGTTCAAAACGCCAAGAGCGTGAACATGCCAAAGGACAGGGTAGAAGCTGCCATTAAACGGGCGCAAGGTAAGGAAATGGATAATTTTGACGAGATATTATACGAAGGGTACGCTCCACATGGCGTGGCGGTATTGGTTGAAACTGCTACCGATAATCATGTAAGAACCGTTGCCAATGTAAAAAGCCATTTTAACAAAGGAGGCGGTTCACTGGGCAATAGCGGAAGCGTTGCTTTTCAATTTAAAAAAATGGGCGTATTTAAACTCAAGCCTGAAGGGCTGAGCGCCGATGACCTGGAACTGGAACTGATAGATTTTGGGCTGGAAGAACTGGGCGAAGGTACCGGTGAAAATGGGGAAGAAGTATTGGTGATAAGATGTGGCTTTACCGATTTCGGTAACATGCAAAAAGCATTGGAAGAAAAACATATTACCCCCATCAGTTCAGAAGTAGAATGGATTCCTTCTACCACCGTTGAACTGCCCGAAGAGCAGGCACAGGAAGTACTGAAGCTGGTAGACAGGCTGGAGCAGGACGACGACGTGCAGAAAGTGTTTCATAATTTGCAGTAATCATTCAAAATACAACCTTAATCCTCTAAGCCCTATAAACAACATTGTTTACACTAAAACAGGCTTTAGATGGCTAGTTACGAACAGATTTTTGAAAACAACAAATCCTGGGTTGCTTCTAAAACAAAAACAGACAAATCGTTTTTTGAAAAGCTTGCAAAAGATCAGCACCCCGACTATTTATACATTGGCTGCAGCGACAGCCGGGTGCCGGCCAATGAAATTATGGGGCTTGAGCCTGGTGAGGTGTTTGTTCATCGCAACATAGCCAACCTGGTATGCTCCATCGATCTTAATGTAATGTCGGTAATCAACTATGCCGTGCGCCACCTGGGAGTAAAGCATATTATTGTTTGCGGCCATTATAACTGCGGTGGTGTTAAGGCAGCCATGCAACCTAAAGACCTGGGCATTTTAAATCCCTGGCTCAGGAATATCCGCGATGTATACCGGCTGCACAAAGAAGAACTGAATGCCATTGCCGATGAATCGGAACGGTACAACCGCCTTGTAGAACTGAATGTGCAGGAACAGTGTGTGAATGTAATTAAGCTTGCCAGCGTACAGCAGGAATATAACCGCCATGGATATCCTGTGGTACACGGTTGGGTGTTTGATCTTAAAACGGGGATGCTGAAAGATTTGAAGCTCGACTTTGATAAAATATTGCACGACATACAGGAAATTTATAAACTTACCGATTAGTGCAAAACCCGGTTGGCTCATCGCGCAACGCAGCAACAGTGCCTGTTCCGTTTGCCGTTTGTGTCAACGATACTCAATAGCCGTTAAAATAAAGTTATATTGTTGTTAAGCAGGCCTGTAGCCTTGTATTAATACTATTTTCAGGCGAGGTTGTAAAAAGAGTGTAGCTGTTGTCGTTTAATACCGCTTGTTTCCTGGAGCATATGTAACGGAATATATTTTATGCGGTTATAAGCAGGGTATGAACAACAACCTCTGTCAACAATGAAAAAAGTATTTACACTTTACCTTCTTACCATCTTTTCATTTTCTGCCTGGTCGCAATCTGCGCCAACATACAGCAGTGCCGAAATTTTATTGCAGCTTAAAAAGTTGAAAGTATACGGAAGCGTATTGTATATAGCGGCTCATCCCGATGATGAGAATACCCGGCTGCTGGCTTACCTGGCAAACGAAAAATTATACCGTACGGGTTATTTGAGCTTAACGCGAGGCGACGGCGGACAAAACCTCATAGGCGACGAACAGGGAACAGAACTGGGGCTTATCAGAACGCAGGAATTGCTGGCCGCCCGCAGAATAGATGGCGCCGAACAGTTTTTTTCAAGAGCATACGATTTTGGATTTTGCAAGCATACGGAAGAAGCGCTCGAAAAATGGAATAAGGATCTTATTCTGAGCGATGTGGTTTGGGTGATCCGCAAGTTTAGGCCTGATGTAATCATTACCCGCTTTCCCGAAGACAATCGGGCAGGGCACGGGCACCATTCGGCATCGGCAGTGCTGGCGCATGAGGCTTTTTTTGCTGCGGCAGATTCAACCAAATTTCCAGAACAATTCAAATACGGTGTAAGCCCCTGGAAGGCTGAACGCATATTGTGGAACACCTACAATTTTGGTTCTGCCAACACACAAAGCGAAGACCAGTTTAAAGTAGATGTGGGTGGATTCAATGCTTTGCTGGGAAAAAGCTATGGCGAAATAGCTGCAGAAAGCAGGAGTCAGCACAAAAGCCAGGGATTCGGCGTGCCGGCCCAACGGGGCGAAGCATACGAATATTTTGTAACTACAGCGGGCACTGCGCCCCGGCGCGATTTGCTGGACGGGGTAGAAACATCTGTCAGCCGCGTAAAGGCCCAGGGGTTGGATGCAGCAGCTATAGACAAGGCTGTAGACAGCGTGATCAACCGGTTTGTGCACGAACATCCCGAAAAATCAGTTCCGGCACTGGTTCGGTTGTATGCAAAAATTGCTGCCACAAAAATGGACCCGTACTGGAAAACGCAAAAGGCCGCCCAGGTGTATAAGTTAATCGAAATATGCTCGGGTCTTTTTTATGAAGCTACTACCAATGTACCGTTTGTAGCTGCGGGCGATTCGCTTCGCATAAATGTAAATATTGTAAACAGGGGAAAATTAAAAATTCATTCGCCCTCCATTAATCTTTTTGAGCAGGCTATTCCTTCACCTTTACCTCCCAATGAATCTATCAGTTTCTCCCAAAACATTTTTGTGCTGGTGAATATGAACTACACGCAGCCTTACTGGCTGGAAAAGGGACTCAATGAAGGGCATTTTGTGGTGGATGATCAAAATATGATTGGGCGCCCGGAGGGACAGCAGCCTTATTATATAAGATTATCTGTAGAGATAGAAGGGCAAAAGTTCATGTTTTCAAAGCCTGTACGCTACAAGCATACCGATCCCGTAAACGGGGAAATATATCAGCCCCTGACGGTAGTACCCGCTTTATCACTCAACGAATCGCCGAGGTTTATTTTTACCAACCTCAATAAACAATCGCCCGCTCTTATAAAGTTAGGCGTAACGGCATTGAGCAAGCTGAACAATGCACAGGCTGAATACTACCAATATGAGTATAAAGGAAAAGAGCTTGTTAAGCAACCGGTGTGGGCAGATACCAGTCTTTCGTTAGATAAAACCGGCGTTACCAATTATACCCTCAATACGCAGCAGATCTTAAAAAATACAAAGGAAAAACAGCTTACGTTTTTTGCCAACCTAACGGCAAAGTACAAGGAGCGCTATCAAAGTTATACCATCAGGAGAATTGAATATCCGCATATTCCTTCCATATCCTACCTGTATCTTAATAAAATAAAAGTAATCGACAACGAAATATTGACCGTTGGAAAAAAAATAGGATATATTGCCGGAGCTGGTGATAAGGTTCCCGATGCGTTAAAGGATATGGGTTATGATGTGAGCTTTCTTACAGAGGCGGAAATACTCACAGAAAATTTAAAGCAATACGACGCAATAGTAGCAGGAGTGAGAGCTTACAATATTCACGATTGGCTAAACAATGTACACGATGTGCTGATGAAATATGTGAAAGAAGGAGGCAACCTGGTGGTGCAATACAACACCAGCAACTATATTGGACCGGTAAAAGCCAAAATGGGGCCTTATCCATTTGACATTGACCGTACAAGGGTAACCGATGAAAATGCGCCGGTAACTTTCC
>JBQCFW010000210.1:0-20423 GCA_051958655.1 Agriterribacter sp.
AAAAGACAAGCCTCTTCATACTCGCCCTGTGTGCATTGCTGGCCTGCGACAACAGCCCACAGCAGCAATATCCGGATAACAAGCCCAACCCTTCCACTTCCGATACCCAGTCGGATGCAGCTTCGCCGCCTGCAGGCGACAGGCAAACGGAAGACAGTGCACCGGGGCGCAATACTGACACACTTCAAAAAAAACAGCAATAGCTGCCGCAGCAATTATTATTTCAACCGTACAGACAGGATCTCCTAATTCAAAAAGATATGAATCAACATACAGCTGGGCCTGAACGCGAGCCGGTAAAGGAAGCATGGTGGAAAGAAGCCGTTATTTATGAAATATATCCCCGGAGTTTTAAAGATTCGGATGGCGATGGCATAGGCGACCTCAAAGGCATTATTTCTGAACTGGATTACTTGTCGTCACTCGGCATCAACCTTGTGTGGCTTACGCCGGTATTTGCATCGCCCAATGCAGACAATGGCTACGATATCAGCGACTACTTTCAGATCATGACTGAATTTGGCACCATGGAAGATTTTGACCGGCTGTTGAATGAATTGCACCGGCGGAATATTCGGTTACTCATAGACGTTGTACTCAACCATACCAGCGACCAGCACGCCTGGTTTATTGCATCGAGGCAGAACAAGCACAATCCTTATCGCGAATACTACCATTGGTGGCCAGCCGAAAAAGGAAAACCGCCACACCGGTTCAGCTTTTTTGACAACCAGGCGGAAGCCTGGGCCTTCGACGAGCAAACCAATTCGTATTACCTGCATTATTTCGCTCCGTCTCAACCCGATCTTAACTGGGAGAACCCCGAAGTGCGCCGCAACATGCACAACATGATGCGTTTTTGGTTAGACAAAGGCGTAGATGGATTCCGGTTTGACGCAGCTACCTATATTGCAAAGGATACCCGCTTCCCGGAAATTACCGCAAAAGAGATCTCTCAAAAATACATGGATGATTGGTCGTACTATTATTCCAAGGGACCAAAGCTGCATGAATACCTGAAGGAAATACGGCTAAAAGTGCTGGATAATTATAACATTACCACCATTGCTGAAACACCCGGCATTGAAAAGCACGAAGCAATTGACTTTGTAGATGAGCAGCACGGCTCCCTCCACATGCTCTACCATTTTGAAGGCATGACTTTTGGAAATATGCCATATGGATTTAAAAAACCAAACCCAAATGGTTACAAACTAAGTGAATTTAAAAAGATTTACTCGCAATGGGATGCGGTGTTTGAAGAAAGAGGCTGGGGTACGTTGTACCTGGGCAATCACGACCATGGCCGCATGCTTACCCGCTGGGGCAACGACAGCGATGAACATCGTTCGGCAAGCGCCAAGCTGCTGCTGTGTTTTTTAATGACCATGCGTTCTACGCCCATTATATACAATGGTGATGAACTGGGCATGCGCAATATTCGTTTTGAAAGTATAGAAGATTACAAGGATATGGAAACCATTTCAAAGTACAATTATTACAAGGCAACGGGGCAGGATACGGAACAGCTTATAAAAGACCAGCAGATAAACGGAAGGGACAATGCCCGAACACCGTTTCAATGGAGCAATGAGCCGAACGCGGGCTTTACAACAGGTACTCCATGGATAAAAATAAACGACGATTACCGCTATATCAACCGCGACAGGCAGGAAGAAGATCCACAATCGGTGCTGCATTTTTTCAGGCGGCTTACTGCATTGCGAAAAGAGAACCTAACGCTGGTGTATGGACGCTATCAGCTTTGGGATGCGGAAAATGAACAAGTGTATACGTATACCCGCACGCGGCAGGAGGAATGCCTGCTGGTGCTACTGAACTTTTCTGCAACAGGTGTAACATACGAAGTGCCACCGCAACTACCACTCGATGAACACCGTATGCTGTTGAATAACATGCAAACCTTTAAAGTGCTGAAAAAGGATACTGTTTTCCTGCAACCTTACCAGGCGGTTATTCTGCAATTGGATAAACCGCCAGAAATGGATGGCCACCAAACCGGTTAGCAAAGCCGCTCGGGAACCTCATAATCCTCCGGCCATTCACAAAGGTGCGGATCTCGCCGCCATATTACCTGGCAAGGAATTTTATATGCATTCAAAGGTCTTCAACAAAAGGCTGTAAGCCATTGCCAACTGTGCGAACACCCAATTACAAAACAAAATACATGAAATACATACATCCGCTGCCGGGCGCCGTATACCTTGGCGCCAAAGGGTGCAGGTTCACGTTGTGGGCGCCTCTTAAAAAAAAGGTATTATTGGTGTTGGGACTGCAGGAACATTTGATGCACCGCGACGAGCAGGGTTACTGGACAATTGAAATGAATGATGCCAGGCCCGGCGACCGCTATGCTTTTAAAGCCGACGATGGAACAGCCTTGCCCGACCCCGCTTCGCGATGCCAGCCAGACGGCGTGCACGGGCTCTCCTGTATTATTGACAACCATTTTTCGTGGACGGATGATGAATGGCGTGGCCTGCCATTAAACGAAATGGTGATATATGAAATTCATGTTGGCGCATTTACCGAACAGGGAACCTTTGAGGGCATCATCTCCAAACTTCCGTACCTGCGCAGTTTAGGAATCAATACCATAGAACTAATGCCGGTATTTAGTTTTCCAGGCAGCAGGAACTGGGGATACGACCTTGTGTATCCATATTCGGTGCATACGGTATATGGCGGACACGAGGGATTAAAAAAACTGGTAGACGCAGCGCATAGTCACGGAATAGCGGTACTGATGGATGTTGTGTACAATCACCTTGGCCCCGAAGGAAATTACTTTGAACAGTATGGTCCATACACAACCGAAAAATATAAAACGCCCTGGGGAAAGGCAATCAATTTCGACGATGCCTATTGCGATGCAGTGCGATCATACTATTGGTACAATGCATTGATGTGGCTGGATGAATTTCATGTTGACGGACTGCGGCTCGATGCAGTACATGCTATCTGGGACAACAGCGCGAACCCTTTCATTGCAGCGCTGCAAACAAAAGTGAGCGACCTGGAAAAAGCAACAGGACGTAAAAAAATCCTGATTGCTGAATTCGATCTCAACAATCCGAAAATAATTGCTCCGCCTGAAACCGGCGGCTCCGGGCTTGCGGGGCAATGGAACGACGAGTTTCACCACGCTTTGCATGCAGTGATCACCGGTGAAACAAATGGGTATTACGAAGACTTTGGTTCCGTAGAACTGCTGGCAAAAGCATTCCGCGACTGTTATGTGTTTACCGGCGAGTATTCATCGCATCGTAAAAAGAACTTTGGAGCGCTGCCACATCCTTCGCTCGATTATTCCAGGTTTGTAGTGTTTGGACAAAACCACGATCAGATCGGCAACAGGAGGCTGGGCGACAGGCTGGCTACTCAACTTTCTTCCGACCAGTTAAAGCTGGTAGCGGCAACCGTGCTGCTCTCGCCCTTTGTTCCCTTGCTGTATATGGGAGAAGAATATGGCGAAACAAATCCGTTTCCATTCTTTGCCGATTATGGCGACCCCGCACTGAGGAAGGCGGTTGTAAAAAGCCGGAAGGACGAGTTTGCTCATTTTAAAGACGAACGGGAAGCGCCGGACCCTTGCGACGTTGCTACTTTTGAAAGCGCCCGGTTGCAATGGAATATTGAGCAGGATGAGCGGAAGAAAATGCTTTTCGAATACTATCGATGGCTGATCGCTTTCCGCAATTCAAATCCGGCCATGCGCGCCACTGCACGCAATGCTGTGGAGGTATTTCATACTTCCGGCGAAAGTATCATCGGCTTAAAACGTAAAAGCGAAAAGGACGAACTGCTGATCATCCTGCATTTCAGCGGGCACCCGGCTGCTTACCATCATCCCATTCATCAACCCATGCGGCAATGTTTCGACAGCAATGCTCCGCAATGGCATGGCACCGGGCAGCAGGCGCCGGCACATATCCAGCCTGGTGTACCCTTTAACGTCGACGGATTTTCTGTAACCATTTATCAACCCATATCATAATGTATATACCAGTAGCTACATACCGCGTTCAATTGTACAGCGAATTTAGTTTGCACTCGCTGGAAAAGATTGCTGACTATCTTCAAAAGCTCGGCATCTCTACCATTTATGCTTCTCCTGTTTTTAAATCTGTTCCAGGCAGTACGCATGGATACGATTCGATAGACCCGCGACAGCTGAACCCCGAAATAGGAACGCCGGAGGAACTCAGATCGTTATGCGAAAAGTTCAAAAGCAGGCATATCGGGTGGATGCAGGACATTGTTCCCAATCACATGGCGTTTCATACCAGCAATAAACTGTTGATGGATGTACTGGAGCGCGGCGATCAGTCTCCCTTTTACAACTATTTTGATATCAACTGGTCGCACCCCGCTTCAGATCTCAACGGAAAACTAATGCTGCCTGTATTAAGCGGACCGGTGGAGGAAGTGATTGACAGCAAAGACCTGCAGCTGGCTTTGGTGAACAACGAACTGGTACTGTCTCTTTACGATCAGCATTTTCCGCTTTCCATACCGGCAGTGTTGTTCCTCCAGCAATTACCAACGTTCAGCCTGCTGAGCGAAGTGTTTACCACCGGGCCTTTGTCGTATGTACAAAAGGCGAAAGAAATCAGATCACTTGAAGATTGGGACGCACATAAAAAACATTTATCCGAAATTCACTCAACAGATGTTTGCTGGGCTGAGCACTTACGGGCTGGTATAACCGCCATAAATGCTGATGCAGACTTTTTGAAACAGGTGCTCGACAAAAATTTTTACCGGCTGGTGCCTTCGCAGCGCAGTTCTTCCGAAATCAACTACCGCCGCTTTTTCACAGTCAACGAGCTGATTTGCGTCAACATGGAGCTGCCCGAAGTATTTACGCATTACCATCAACTCATCGCTCAGCTTATCAGGGAAAATTGCATTCAGGCGCTTAGGGTTGATCATATTGACGGATTGAAGGAGCCGCTGCGCTATTTAAGGAAGCTGCGCGAACTGGCGGGTAACGATTGTTATATTGTAACCGAAAAAATCCTGTCACCGAACGAAGTGGTACCATCCGACTGGCCGCAGCAGGGAACAACTGGCTATGATTTTCTGCGGATCGTGAACCGCCTGTTTACCAGCAACGAGCAATTGAAACAGCTCAAAGCGTTTTACTTTAACCTCTTTCCCAACCAGGATGATTTCGAGCAGCAGGTTGCCGCCTGCAAACAGCTTATCCTGGAAAAGTACATGAAAGGTGAGTTGCATAACCTTACAGACCAATTGCTCGCTTTACCGGGAATGGAACCAGGCAACAGGCAGGAAATGGAATCGGCGCTTGGACTGCTGATGGTTGCTATGCCCTGCTACAGGATTTATCCGCAGCAGTTTCCGTTGCCGGAGGCGGATGCTGCAATTTTGCGTTCAGCGTTTAATCGTGCACGCGAGTTGTCTGCAACCGACATCAATGGATTAAACAGGCTGGAAGCGTTGTTTACCAATACCGATTTTGGCAATGAAGACAATGATAAGGTGTTGGGCTTTCTTAAACGCATGATGCAGTTTACCGGGCCGCTAACGGCAAAAGGAGTTGAAGACACGGCGTTTTATCGCTACGGCGTGCTGTTGTCGCAAAATGAAGTAGGGGATCACCCCTCCGGCGAATCGATCACTCCCGATGAATTTCACCGGCAAATGGAAGAGCGGATGCAACGCCTCCCCGTTGCGATGAACGGCACTGCCACGCACGATACGAAACGGGGGGAGGATGCCCGGATGAGGATCAATTGCCTTGGTATGGTATTCAATCGCTGGAAAGCATGTGTTGATACCTGGATGCGTGATCATGCGCAGTTCAGCGCCAAGGTACAAGGAACGCCTGCGCCGACCCGCGCGGATGACTATTTTATATACCAGTCTATAGTGGGCGGTGCGCCACCCGACATGCAACTGACCGACGAATGGAAACATCGCTTTTGCAATTATTTTTTAAAAGCAGTAAGAGAAGCAAAGCTTAACAGCAATTGGGTGGAGCCAGATACAGTTTACGAAGATAGCTGTACCGCTTTTATCATGGCAATATGCAATCACGCTCCCTTTATAAGGGAAATGACTGCACTGGTAAAGGAGCTCGACCGGTTTGCACATGTGTTTTCTTTGGCGCAGGTGGTGCTAAAAATGACTGCGCCGGGCATACCGGACATTTACCAGGGTTGCGAACGCTGGGATTATAGCTTCGTTGATCCCGACAACCGCCGCGCTGTTGACTATACAACAACAATAAAATATCTTGACGACATCTTAAGCAAGGAAAAACAAAACACTGACGAGTTGCTTTCATTTTTGCGCCAGTACCAACACGATGGCGTTACAAAACTTTTTACAACCTATAAAACACTGCAATTACGACAGGCATATAAAGACGTATTTACCCGGGGCGCATACATTCCGTTAACCGTTTTCAAAGCCAGCACACAGGTAATTGCTTACGCAAGACGTTTTGATAATACGTGCATCGTTATAATTGTTCCATTGCAATTACCGCAGGACTTACCTTCCAACGCTTCGGTACAACTTCCCCCAGGCTGTCCCTCCATATGGCGAAATATTTTTACAGGCAGGGAATGGAAGAGCGATGAGCAGATACCATTGCACGAAGTGCTGAACGAATTTCCTGTTGCAATAATGGAGTCTGGCATTATTTAGCTGGTAAAAACCAATTTTAGCCACAGCTTCGCAATGGATCGTTCATCTGCGAATTGCGGCTTAATAAATATCTGTTTTCTAAAATGCCGGCCTTGCCGGGGTAACTTCTCTTGCATTACCGCTGCCAATGCGAAAGAAAGATCGGCTGGTCCAGCCGCATGGCGATGCGATACGCTGCATTCATCAACCCCACATGGCTGTAAGCCTGGGGAAAATTTCCCCATTGCGATCCCGTTGCCTCATCCACATCTTCGCTAAACAACAATAAGTCGTTTCCATACTGCAATAAATTTTCAAATTCCTTTATCGCCTGGTCTAATTTACCCACACAGGCTAAGGCTTCCACATACCAGAATGCGCAAATGAGAAAAGTAGCTTTGGGTTTGCCAAAATCGTCGCCATGAATATACCGGTAAAACAATCCCTTGGGCGTCTTTAACTCTTTTTCGAGCGCATCCAGGTGTTGCCGCGCCCGGTCGCTCGCAGGATCTAAATAATGCATCATGATCAGTTGCAACGTACTTGCATCGAGGTGAGTGCCTTTAACGGCATTGGTATATACACCACGCCCGGGATCATAACATTTTTCAATATTATCTGCAGCCTGCTTTTTTAACCCGGCCGCGCGCAACGCCAGCCCGCTGTCGCCAATAGTGTTGGCCATTTTTTCTGCCGCGCAACAACCGGCCCATTGAAACAGGTTGCTGTAACAATGCAGGTTGGCCATATGCCTGAATTCCCAGATGCCGGCATCCTCTTCGTTAATGGTTGCTTCAATCTTGTTCAGTATCCATGCAATCCACCTTGCAGAATCGCCACGTTCGCTGAATATAAAACGATGATCGGTATACAATGGCAGTAAAGATATCAGCGCCTGTCCGTAAATATCGTTTTGAATATGCTCGTATGCCTGGTTGCCCACGCGCACCGGCTGGTTACCCTGGTATCCCTGTAAATGGTCAAAAATATTTTCAGTCAGTTCCTTTTGTCCTGTAATGCCGTAAAGCGGCTGAAAACGCCCTTCCTCAGAAAATGCAATTCCCGTTACATAGTTGAAGTAGTTCTCCATTTCTTCAAAATGACCAATATGCCCCAGCGCAGCCAGCACATAGTAAGTATCGCGCAGCCAGCAATAACGGTAGTCCCAGTTGCGGCCCGAACCAGGAAATTCAGGAAGGCTGGTAGTGCTAGCCGCTATGATGGCGCCCGTATCTTCATATTGATGGATTTTCAATACCAATGCCGAACGGATTACATGCTGTTGGTGAAACGATGCAATGGTGGTGTGTCGTATCCATCGCTGCCAGTAAGCGATCGTGTCAAGCAGGTATTGTTCCGCTGTTTCGGCAAGTGGCAACTCAAAAGGCTTACCGTAGCTTAGCACCAGGTACTTTGTTTCCGTTAACACAAACGAAACAGCATCTGTAATAAAGCTGATCGGAATATTGCTGTGAAGATACAGCCGTTGGTCATCTCCGTTGAACTCAATTGCATTGTTGCCGGCTACAGGCGTTAGTTGTTTCCTGCCATAATCGCCTACAGGCTGGCACACCACCGTAACGCGCGGCAGCCCTTCCAGCAGTTCCACCTTGCGAATGAGTATAGAAGGACGGTAGGCTTGCGACTGCTGCATAAAACGTGGTGCAAAATCGGTTACCCGATACCGACCCTCAGATGTAGTAATTTCGGTGCAAAGCACGTTGGTATTTTCCCTGTAAAACTGGCGGCTTTTATATTCTCCCGGAGGCAGCACGGAAAAGTGTCCGCCTTTGTCATTGTCGAGCAAACTCCCAAAAACAAAAGGGCTGTCGAAGCGTGGCCAGCACAGCCATACAATGTCGGTTGTTTTTGAAACCTGGGCCAGGTAAGAACAGTTGCCGATGAGCCCGGTGTTGTATACGTGTTTTTGCATCGAGTTATTTATTTGCGTGAAAAGTCATTGGTTTAATGAGGATTCAAGCAGCATCTCTCCAAAAGACATGCTAAGTTCCTGCACAGCGTTTCCCCATATGCAGCGCTCCTTGAAATTGGGCGAGGAAGGGGTGATATTTCCGCTAGTGGGGCATTTTTTATATGCAATAACCCGGCGTGAATTTTATACCGGGAAACAGTGCCCTCTTTAGAACCGAATACGCTTATTCATCACTGTGAGTAAAGCTTGCATCGATGATAAATCTGAGAGAAGTCGCGTTTCTTAAACCGGGTAAGTTTGGGCTGTAACGTTATTGCTGCTTTTGGTGCTGCACTTTATGCACTGCACTGTCTTGCCTATCCGTAATAACAAGCTGTCGTAATTCGCCTGTTTGCCACGCGTTCGCCATTGAGTCAACGTGAGGCATTGGAATATCTTCCCGGTTCTTTTTCTTGCCGGCAGAAGACACGTTGAAACGACGGTCTCTTGCGTTAACCAGTTGCGGATGAAGCTGCCCGTCTTTGGTAAAGCCCATCATAATCATAGGACTGCCTAGGGGCAAAGAGCGTTGCTGATCTGTGTGCCAGGTGTGAATGGTTTTACCATAAGTAGATACCAGCTTCTCCATCAGTTCATGCTCCGCAACTTCGGGAATGCCCGGCGCAATCAGCGTTCCCGATTTAACCTCGTAATGATGCGAGTGCCACAGCTTCTTTTCTTCTGCGGAAAGCGTTTTAAACAACTGTTCCGTAATAATGTATTCAACGCCCATTATCTTGGCATCTTTGTCATTTCCATCGAATATAACAGCCTGGTACATGTCTTCGTTAAGCTGTTGAACATAGTGGTGCGCTTCCATTTGAGCATTGATATTGCCGTTGTAAAAATGGAAGCCATTGAGATACGCATCAAAATGCTTTAAAGGCGTTTTGCTTTGTAAAAGGTCTGCACCGGTTTCCAACATTTTATCTTTTCCTTTTTTTTCATCGCCCGGAGCATTTACATTCGATCCCGTATTGTTGCCGCCGCACGACCACAACAGGAGTGCCGTTACCAATATTGCCGGCATTATTCTGACGTTTGTTTTCATAGCAGGTGTGTTTTAAAAGATCAGATAAATATCCACGCAACGGGGTGGTTGAACACACGGTAGTAAATGATTTCGAAGCGCGATTGCTGTATCATGTGATGTACAACAAACGCCGCTTTAATCAGGCACACAGCATCATCGTTCTTCCCTCGGGCTAATGCTGTAGTGAGGATCTCTGATGACAGGAACCCTCACTGCAGCGCCCGCAAGGATGTTAGTGTACATCGCGCTTGTTTTAAAATGCCGGTCCTACGGACCTTGTACCGTTACCCTTCCATCTTGTCTTCAGCATCGTGTCCCTCTACCTTTACAAGCTTATTATAAAGCCCAAGAATCAAAAATGAAGGCGCCCATTGTCCAAAAAAGACACTGGCCTTCATCCTGTTCACTACAAAAAGCCCGAAAGAGATGCCCATGCTTGCCACTGCCGCGGCGAGGTAAACGTCGGACGGAATTTTAGCGGTTTGCTTCTCAAGCTTTTTTGCAATTTCACCTTCTTTGCGATAACCCTGATCCATAAAACAATAATTAATGATTTAAAAAAAATGTTTCTCAACAGCCGGTCTACCAACAAACATTGTCAACCGCACCTGTGAACCAAAGCAATATTGCTACAAATGACAGGCCTCCAAACAAGGCGCGCACGGCCCGATGAACACCGTTCAACAGCGGCCGGTAAGCACACGAAAAAGGCGCATGAAACAATGCGCCTCTTTCAAGCCCACAGGGCTTCACCAATCCATCCATCAAACTATTATGATAGTAATCATTGATCGTTCAGCCGCGAACGTTATGTCCTGGATATACGATATATCACGCCATTGGTATCGTCCGAAATAAGCAAAGAGCCATCTTTGTGAACCACAATGCCAACCGGTCGGCCAAAATGCGACTTATTGCCGTTTACAAGAAAACCGGTGAGGAAATCTTCCATGCGCACGGGGTTACCATTTTCAAAATGTATGCGCACAACCGAATATCCTACGGGGTTGCTTCTGTTCCATGATCCGCGCATAGTGGCAAATGCATCTCCGTTGTACTCTTCGGGGAACATGCCGGCAGTATAAAACGCAAGCTGCATAGGTGCCGCATGTGCCTGGTAAGTAAGTACGGGCAATGTGCTCATTTCCAAAAATTCCTGGTAGGTAGTATCGCCGGGTGGGCGGTCGGCAGGATTGTATTTGCCTTCCCCATAAATATAAGGCCATCCATAATGTGCGTTTTGCTGAATATGATTTAGTTCTTCTTTCTGATCATCGTCGCCAAGCCAGTCTATTCCATGATCCAGTCCCCACAACTCCTTTGTTTGCGGATGCCATGCAAAACCAATGGTATTGCGCAATCCCTTTGCATAAATTTCCAGGTTGGAGCCGTCTGTATCCGCCCGCAAAATGGTTGCATTCATTGTGTTCGGCTCCGGGCACGCATTGCAGGTACTGCCCACCGTAATGTACAGCTTTTCATCAGGCCCAACGGCAAGGGTTCTGTTAGGATGCTGGCCACCATCCGGCAACTGGCTGATAATAAGCCTGGGCTCACCCAATGTACCATCGCTATTGATTGCTGCGGTGTATACCTCTTTTACAGTAGCTATATACAAAGTATTGTTGTGAATGGCCAAACCATGCGCCTGGGGAAGTGTGGCCACCGTTGTCTGGTTGTCAGATACACCGTCGTTGTTCGTGTCCGTCAGCATCAACACCACGCCCGCCTCTCTGTCGGATGCATATACATACCCTGCTTCACTCGTTGCCAAAATGCGGGGCTTTCCAATATTTTCTGCGAACTTTTTAACCACAAAACCTGCGGGAACTTTTAATTGCAGCACATTTTGTTCAGACGCGGGCACCAACGCCGGGCGAAAGACATAACCATTTACTTGTGCGGCTGTTGCCGAATCTTCGGTTTCAGGTATCATCCAATCCCAAAAATCGCTGTCTTTATCGCAGCTATAGAGCATGGCGACCGATATAACCGCAACTGTTAATAGTTGCATCCAGGTTTTCATAATTCATCTGTTTTAAACCGCAGTAACAAACAGGTTGCCAAGAGATTTGAACGATGCCGCGCGTTGGTTAAGTTGATGGCTGTCCGATAATATCCACAAATGATGCATAACTGCTACAACAAACAGGGAACCTTCTGCAAAGGCATGACCAGGCATGCAGCCAACTCCGCCATTCGAGATTTTGATAATCACGGCTTCGGATAGCCGCAGGTGTGCACATCAGTAACAACCCAGGCTGCAGCTTCCATCTTATATTTCCCGGGAACAAAAACTTTCGCCGGCAGCACGTTACTGCTTTCCAACGGTAACAAAAAAAGTTGTATTTTTTCCAGCCTATACTTTAATATCTATGTCCTATAATATTCCCGCTCATCTGAAAGGCCTTAACGATCATGAAGTAGCAACGTTGAGAAAACAATATGGCTACAACCGTATAGATGCAACGCACAAAAGCAACTGGCTGGGTTTGCTCATTGACATCCTGAAAGAGCCCATGCTTATACTGCTATTTACCATTTCAGTTATTTACCTGGTCATTGGTGATTACGGGGAAGCCTTATTTATGTTTGCCGCAATTGTGGCGGTATCTGCCATTTCGTTTTACCAGGACAACCGAAGTAAAAAAGCCCTGGAAGCCTTAGAGAAACTGACTGAGCCGTTAAGCACTGTAATCCGGAACGGGAAGGTGATTGATATACCTACAAACGAAATTGTGGTAGGCGATTTATGCATTACTGAAGAAGGAAAAATGATCAATGCCGACGGCCGCATTGTTCACAGCAATGATTTTTCAGTGAACGAGGCTTCCATAACCGGCGAAAGCCTGTCGGTTTTTAAAAGCAGCGAAAACGAAGACAACAAAGTGTATAGCGGAACAGTTGCCGTATCAGGGTTGGCCGTTTTTGAAGTAGAAAGGATCGGTAAAGCAACCCGGCTTGGTAAAATCGGGGCTTCCCTGTCAGACATAAAAGAAGAAGCATCTCCTTTGCAGCTTCAGATCAGGAGGTTTGTACGAACAATGACAGTGATTGGGATTGTTATTTTCCTGGTGGTTTGCGCTGTCAATTATTATCATACGCGGAACCTGCTCGATAGTTTGCTCAATGGGTTAACGTTGGCAATGTCTGTGCTGCCCGAAGAAATTCCGGTAGCGTTTACCACTTTCATGGCATTGGGAGCATGGAAGCTGATGCGGGAAGGCATTATTATCAAACGCAGCAGCGCAGTGGAAACACTGGGCAGCACTACTGTTATCTGTACCGACAAAACCGGCACCATTACAGAAAATACGATGCACCTCAAATATTTATACGATTATAAAACGAATAAGACTTTCGAGGAAAATGATTTTAACAATGCTGCCCTTTCAGCGCTGATCGATTATGCTATGTGGAGCAGTGAACCGGTTCCATTCGACCCCATGGAGAAAACACTGCATGCGGTTTATGAACGAACACAGAAAGACGACCTTAGAAAGTTGTATACCCTGGTTCATGAATACCCGTTGGAGGGTAAGCCGCCGATGATGACCCATCTTTTTGAGAATGCAGCCAAACACCGGATTATAGCGGCAAAGGGTGCGCCGGAAGCTATTCTCAAAGTATCGTCGCTTCCGGAAAGTGAGCGCAATAAGGTCAGAGAATTAATCCAGGATTTTGGTAAGCAGGGATACCGGGTGCTGGGCGTGGCAAAATCCGGTTTCGAAAGCAATACGCTCCCTGTAAAACAGCAGGACTTCCCGTTCGACTTCCTGGGTTTGGTGGTGTTTTACGATCCACCCAAAAAAGGGATACAGGATGTATTCCGCCATATTTACAACGCCGGAATTGCAGTGAAAGTGATTACGGGCGATAACACGGATACTACCAAAAGCATTGCCGCACAGGCAGGGATAGAAAATGCGAACATTGCTATAGAAGGAATGGAAATTATGCAGTACCCGAAAGAACGGCTCATGCAGGAAGCAAAAGAAAAAATCTTGTTTACCAGGATGTTTCCGGATGCGAAGCTGGCTGTGATAAATGCCTTAAAGCAAAACGGTGAGGTTGTGGCGATGCTGGGCGATGGCGTGAACGATGCACCTGCTTTAAAAGCTGCCCACATAGGTGTGGCAATGGGCAATAAAGGAACAGAGGTGGCAAAAACCGCTGCGTCGCTGGTTATTATAAGTGACGACCTGGGAAAACTGATTACGGGCATAGCGGCGGGAAGAAGAATTTATGCCAATATCAAAAAAGCTGTTCAGTACATCATTTCTATTCACATTCCCATTATTCTTACAGTATCGTTGCCTTTGTTTTTGGGTTGGATATTTCCGCAGATATTTACACCGGTGCATGTTATTTTTTTAGAACTGATTATGGGACCAACCTGTTCTATTGTGTATGAAAATGAACCGATGGAAAAGAATACAATGTTGCAGAAACCAAGAAAAATGACCGATACTTTCCTGAACCGGAAGGAACTTGGAATAAGCATCGTGCAGGGATTGATCATCACAATCGGCGTGTTGTTTTCATATCAACTGATGGTGCAAAGAGGAGCTAATGAAGTGCAGACAAGAGCAATGGTTTTTACAACATTGATTTTTGCCAATATCCTGCTGAGCTTAACAAACCGCTCCTTTTATTACAGCCTGTTTGAAAGTTTTAAAAACCGGAATATCCTGCTTGTTGCTATTACTACAGTAACCTTAGTGCTGCTTTTTGCCATCTTATATTTTCCATCGCTTTCCGGCTTCTTTAAAGTTACAGGGTTAAGTTTTACAGAATTAGCAATGGCGGGAACGGTGGCCGGGGTTTCGGTATTGTGGTTTGAGGTGTATAAATTACTAAAAAGAAGACGATAAGAATAAATAAAGAACGCACCAATAGTTCGATTTATACACGGAAAATGAGTAACATGCCTATAACTTATAGTCATCTCCTGTTCACCACAGCCAATACATCGGCGATATGCAATGTTTGAATAGGAAGCTTGTGATGGCGGATATAGCCCTCTAAATGCATCAGGCAGGAAAGATCGGTAGAGATAATATAGTCTGCACCCGCAGCCATTGCGTTTCGTACTTTCTGCTCACCCATGCTCACCGATATCGGTTCATACTTCACTGAAAAAGTACCGCCGAAACCACAACAGCGTTCTGCGTCTTCTGTTTCAATAATTTTTAATCCCTTCACATGCCTCAGCAATTTCCGGGGCGCCTCCTTAATGCCGCATTCCCTTAAAGCCCCGCAGGCGTCGTGATACACCGCCGTGCCCTCGAAACGGGCATTCGTATCTTCAATGCCTAACACCTCTGTAAGGAAAGCACTGAATTCATAAAACATCCGCGATTTTGTGGCGGCCTCGTCTCTCAACTGCGGTTCCGGTAAAACCTGGTCTAAGTAATTTCGTACAAAGCCCGTGCATGATCCTCCCGCTACTACCACATAATGCTGCCCTGAAAATGCTCCAATGAATTTTCGGGCAACATGGCTGCATTCCTTTACAAATCCTGCATTGTAAGCCGGTTGGCCACAACAGGTTTGCGCTGTGTTATAGATCACCTTACAACCTGCCCGCTCCAGTATACCCACCATATTGAATGCAGTTTGAGGGTAGAGCTGATCTACAAAACAGGGTATAAAAAGTTCAATGGTCATTGCTGTGTTTGTTTTTTTTCCATAGCTGGTTAAAAGATTGAGGTGCAAAACCTGGCAGTGTGCGGTTGGGACCCCAGGCATGCGAGAATAGTGTTCTCACCAGTTTTTCTTTGTTCTTTCCTGTAGCCAGGTTCATGAGCTTCCGGCTGCTGACAGCTTTGGCCCATATGCGCCATGCTATTTTTTCTGCCACACCGGCTTTTTGCGCAGCCAGTTGCCTGTTCCATAATAACAATCCGTGGATGGGAATGCCTACCGGGCATACTTCCGTGCAGGCGCCGCAAAGCGATGAGGCTTGCGACAGGTGTCCATATTGCGCCATTCCATTGAGGTGGGGTGTGATCACCGATCCTATAGGACCACCGTAAGTGCTGTTGTAGGTATGTCCCCCGATATTGCGAAACACGGGACAAACGTTGAGGCAGGCGCCGCAACGGATACAATACAAACTTTCCCTGGCCTTGGGATCGGCCAGCAACCTTGAACGGCCGTTATCGAGCAGAATTACATACATTTTTTGAGGACCATCGGGTTCTTCCATTTTTCGTGGCCCGGTAAATATGGAATTATACACCGTAACCTGCTGACCCGACCCATGCGTGGCGAGCAGTGGCCAAAACAACGCAAGATCTTTTACCGAAGGCAGTATTTTTTCAATACCTGTAATAGCAATATGCACTTTTGGAAAGCTCGTGCTCAATCTGCCATTTCCTTCGTTTTCGGTGAGCGCCACGCCGCCTATATCGGCCAACAAAAAATTAACCCCTGTAATGCTTACGTCAGCTTTTACATATTTTTCTCTCAGCAGCCGCCGCGCAAATTGCGTGAGTTCCTGCGGCGATAGTCCTTCAGGCGCTCCCAGCTTTTCATGGAAGAGCGCCGCCACTTCTTCTTTGCTTTTGTGCATAGATGGAGCTACGAGGTGGTAGGGCGGCTCTCCTGCCAGTTGCTGAATGTACTCGCCCAGGTCAGTTTCTACCACTTCAATGCCACGCGATGATAAGAAACTATTCAAATGAATTTCTTCCGTAACCATCGATTTGCTTTTTACAACAGATCGTGCCTGCACGCTGTTGCAAATCTCCCCTACCGCGTTCAGGGCATCCAACGGCGTAGCTGCCCAAATGACCTGTCCTCCATTCTGCGTAAACTTTTTTTCAAATTCGAGCAGGCAGGTATCGAGGTGATCGATTGTATTTTTTTTGATGCTGTTCGCTTTTTTCCGCGCGGCCGGTAAGTTGGCGAACTGGTGTATCCCTTTCTTAAAGGCGATATCGGATTGAAGCAGGCTGTGATTGATTTTACTACGGTGGATAGCATCAACAGCTTTTTCCGCACTTTTTTGAAGGAACAATTGTTTATAGTTGGTCATTGGTTTACCAGTTGAATGTCATTTATATACCGCACCGGTAAAACATTTTACCTGCAGGTAGCCGTTCCTGTAAGTAAAAGGTATTTTCTACTCCGGAATGCAGTCTTACAGGTTTAATCCGTATGAAATACTTCTTCCATCTCTGTCCAGGTTTCCGATTTGGCAGCAGCTTCCGGTAATGGAATCTGGCAGGGAGCGGTTTCTCTCCACCATCGTTGGGTAACCGAATCTGCCGCAATCTTCTTCATATCAGCCGCATAATTGTTTCCCACATATTCATAGTGGCTGAACAAATAATAAGCTGTATCAATCTTTTTTAAATAGATCGTGTAATTACGGATATGCGCTGCATAAATGGTTTTAAGCACACCCTCCCAGGTTGCAGCATGTAGCTGCTTATAATAAGCAATCTTCTCCGGACGAATGCCTGTAACCATGCCTACTCTCTTCACCAGCACGTTTTCCTGAGGTGCAGGGTTGGTGCAAGCCGAAAGCAAAAGCAGCAGTCCTATACTGCAAAGCGTTTTAATGTTTACCATTGTTTTCATTTTATCAGTTAACCAAAAACAGCGTATAACAAAATCATTACGCCGATCAACAGCATTGCCTGGAACTTATAGTTCGCCAACCCTTTCCAGCCCCGTGCTCTTAAAGGTTCCAAAGGATGTTTCCAATAGAGCTGGCTGCTTTCTGCTGTATGTACAACCGGAAGCAGGTAAGACAATATTACCTGTAGTAATACACAGCAACATAAAAGATAAAAGGCCATCATCATAAAAGGCGTTTTTCCAAACCAGCTTAGCGGCATTAATTTATTGAGCGTAAAAGCCAGCATGCCCAAAGCGGAGCCTATCCATAGCGTATATTGAGCAGCCATTGCGGATGCCTTCCGCCAAAAAATGCCTAACAGGAATACAGCCGTAATAGGCGGTGCTATATGGGCGATCACATCGTTCAGTCCATTAAAAAGACTTTCGTAACTATTCAGGAGCGGAAGCAACATCAACGAAAATACCAATGCAACGAATACCGATATTCTTCCCAGCAACACGAGTTTTCTATCGCTGGCTTCGGGTCTGAACCTTTTGTACAGATCATAGCTTACAAGCGTTGAAATGGAGTTTAATGCGCCTGCCACCTGGCTCATCAGTCCAGACAAGAGTGCCGCCACCACAATGCCCACCAGTCCTGTGGGTAATAACTGCGAGATCATCAGCGTATAAATGCCCTTGCTGTTTACCACAGGCAGTCCGTCGGTACCCGTAGCCGTTATGCTGCTTACGTCCAGCACGCCTTTTTGCACGAGTGCATAGGCAAGTAATCCCGGCACCACAAAAATGAACACCGGTAAAATTTTTATGAACCCGCAAAACAAAGCCCCGGCTCTTGCGTGGTTTTCATCGCGGGCTCCTAAAACCCGCTGCACAATGGTTTGATCGGCACACCAGTACCAGATGCCTAAAACGGGATAACCTAAAAAAACGGCATACCAGGGCATGCCGCTGCTGTCGCCATGCGGTCGCAACATAGATAACTTATCCATTGCATTGTTTTGCTGCAGTGTATTCACCAACGCTTCCCAGCCACCCAATGTAGAAAAAGAGATGGCGGTGATGATAAATGCACCTGCTACCAACACAATGGTTTGAATAGATTCTGTTACCACTACCGCTTTTAACCCGCCCACCATGGTGTAGATGGCTACCACGAAAGCAATAATGCTCACGCTGACGTACATGTTGATGCCAAAGAGCGTTTCGAGTACGATGCCGCCGGCCAACAAAGAAAAAGCAATGTGAATGATTACGGCAGACACGATGGAGATAATGGTGAGCCAGTCGCGACAGGCCTGGTTATAGCGCCGGAGTAAAAACACAGGCAATGTAGGCACTCCGGAGCGAATATAAAAAGGTACAAAAAACAACGCCAGCAATATCAACACAAAGGAAGCCATCCACTCAAAATTGCCGTTCAGCAGCCCGGTATCAAAGCCCGATTGGGCAAGGCTTACCAAATGAATACAGGAAATATTGGTGGCAAAAAGCGCCAGCCCTATCATAGGCCACCGCAACGATTTGCCCGCGAGAAAGTATTCTTCTGAAGCACTTCCGGAGCGCTTTTTTTTCTTGCGCAACCCTGCCCAAAGTCCCACGCATACGATGGCAGCAATATATCCAACACAAATAATAAGATCAGGTATTGCTATCATACAATCAATCGTTGTTTTTAATCCTTTCCAAAATGCGCTGTCAGCGTTGGCACCGTGGTATGTTGCCTAATAAATAGCTACGCGTTGCACCGCTATCGCCGGCGAATTGCTTTCGATGGTAAGCCTCAGCTCATTGGTATCAACCGGTTCAATTGCCTGAATGCGCTTCCGCCCCACAGTGCTGCCTGAAGCCACGATTTTCCAACTGCTACCCGTTTTCGCTTCAAGTTTGTAAGTAGTGATGTGTTGCCCTTTGGCGATGTCCTCTTCCAGTTCCAGCCAGGCTGGCTTTTTCTTCTCCTTCCAGCGTATGTATTTTTCTTCCGCCGCATTAACCGCCGATAGCTGCACGAGCGGATTGGAGAACATGCTTTGTATTTTTTTGCCGAAATCGGACAGTCTTTGTTCTTCCGCTTTCACAATGATCCCGCTGGTATCTGGCGTCATATTAATCAGCAAATTAGCGCCCCTGCCGATGGACTCTACATACACTTTTGTAAGAAAGTCAACGCTTCGCAAGGTCTTATCCGAATCGGGGTACCAAAACCATTTGTCACGGGTATGAATATTCGCTTCAGCTGGCAACCAACCTGTATTTTCAGGGCCTACCCACATAGATGGCCAATTGTGATCGGTTACCAGATTAGACAAAGGATAGTCTGCCCATCCCTGCTCACTGCCCGACCAACGCACATCTGGCCGGGTGCCGCCCATTACCACAGCCTGTGGTTGCAGATTATTCACCATGGTACGGATAGCATCTCCATAACCAGTGCCCATGCGTTCCATGGTCGACGCATTCATTACATCCCAGCCAAACGGATCATAAGCGCCGTCGAACCACAGGTAATCAATTGGCCCGTAATTGGTGAGCAGCTCTCGCAACTGTTCCACAAACTTTGTGTAATAAGCATTTACATCGCCTACTATTTTACGTTTACCCATAGGGTCGGGAGTGCTGGTGCATTGTTCGTTTTTATCGCCGCCCGAAACATACAAGCCGGGCTTTACCCCGTATTTCCTGCATGCTGCAACAAACTCGGCCACCACATCTCCCTTGCCATTTTTCCAGGGGGCCTGTTTAACGGAATAATTGGTGGTTTTGGTGGGCCATAAACAAAACCCATTGTGATGCTTGGCAGTTAACACTACATGTTTGGCACCAAAAGACACCGCCGTTTTTACCCACTGTTCCGCATCCAGCTTTGCCGGGTTGAAAATACCGGCATCCGGTACCGTCATAAAATCGGAGGCGGTGTATGCTGCAGGGCCAAAGTGAATAAAGGCGCCGAGTTGCCGCTGCTGAAATTCCAGTTGCTGTGCGGTGGGCAGATTGCTGTGCCTGAAGATGGAACCGCCTTTTGCCGAGAGCGTTGCGTCGGGCGCAATCAACACAGGCGTCCAGTCGCCTTCGTGTAGGGGTGTACGTTGCTTTGCAGTTGAAAGGTTACTGAAAAAATGTTCAAACAATTGTTGCGGCGCTCCTTTG
>JBQCFW010000211.1:0-9480 GCA_051958655.1 Agriterribacter sp.
GTCCGCTCCCGAGGGCGTCGTTTGGGGGGGGGCGGGCGGGGCCGGGGGGGGGGGGGGTGCTTTGTGTATGTGAGGGCGGTGGGGAAGGGGAACGAGAAACAGGTTAAGGAACAGCAAACAAGTATCTCTGATCCCCTCTAGCAACGGCCATGCATTGCGGCAAAATTTGGAAAATTGGAAAATATTTCTAAAATTAGCAAACCGTAATCCACCTCCTCAAAAAGCTTTGCCGTTACCCTAGTAAAATTTACTCTACAGTCACTTCGCTCGAATCAAGCTAGGTATAAAATAAACATTTATAAGTGCAAAAAATTAGCGTTTCGCTATTGGTTATCACCTAAACCTGCATCTTTCATATGAGTTTTAAAAGTCGTTTAACTGATTTACAATCTGCTGTTGATGAGGCTGTCATGCATGTTTTATCCGTCCGAAGCCAGGGTGTTTTAGTAAGTACCTTAATCATTAAACATCAGAATCGCTTACATGTCGATCTAAACAATAAATCTTTTTTATGAAACTCGATCACCTCTATTCGTTAAGGAGAGAATTTACAGTAATCGGACTGACTGGAAGGACAGGTTCTGGCTGTACTCAAATTGCGGAGATACTATCTGGAACATTCGAAAAGCTTCAGTCAGAGGGGTTGCGTGATTTAATAACTTTTGATGACTCAGTATTTCGACGTAAGTACAATATTTGTCGGAAATATCTACAAAATTCTGAAAACTGGTCTTCTTTCGAGGTTATAAAATATCTAAATGTATTACTGTTCTTCATTCTTAACAAATATGGTGGTAATAATAAGGCAATTGAGAAATTATTAAAAATATTTTTCAAGTTGAATAAAGACGAAAATAATTCCACGATTGTAGATAGAACTATGGTTAAAATAATAACTATAGACCGAAAGTATTCTAAACTCATAAAGCAAATTAAAAAGATCTCTAATTTCAAAACATTGAAAACCGAGAAACAGCTACTAGGATTACACTCATTGTTTTTCGGTGATGCTTATTCGAACTTAGTTGACGATCTATTAAAAGCACTTGAAAAAGCAGGTTACTATCGCACTCGCTTACTTTTACACCGCGTAGGTTGCAATATTCGGGCCTCAGGCGACCCGCTGCTTGATCAGGCTACAAGCATTGAGTATATTTATTCAATCGCAGATCTAATTAACAGATTGATCAAAGCCAAGGGTGCTTTCAACAAAAGGTTTAATAAACCTACTAAGATCGTTATAGATTCTTTGCGGAATTCCCTCGAGATTATGTTTTTTAAACAACGATTTTCAGCTTTCTACATGGTAGCTACGAAGGATGTTTTGGGTAGGGAAAAAGATAGAATTACGAATCGCTTAAAAACGAAGATAACCGATCCCAAAGTTCGAGAGGACACAGTATTGTCGTTGCTCAAATTGGATGCAGTTGAATATCGAACAAAAGATTTTTCGAAAGGAATATTTTCCTCGCCTGATGTTGAGAACTGTATTCAGAAGAGTGACTTTCACATCATTAATTTGAGAAGAGCAGATATTAATCAATATTCTGCCGAAACTGTAAATGCCTTCCTAACTCGCGAAGAACAAATCATGAAGCTTTTGGCATTGATCGCCCATCCTGGACTAATTACACCTAGCGCGGAGGAAAGAGCTATGCAAATGGCAAATACTGCAAAATTGAATTCTGGTTGCATTTCTAGAAAAGTTGGGGCTGTAATTACTGATGCTGAATATAATATCAAATCTATCGGATGGAATGATGTAGCAAAAGGTCACACTCCTTGCAACTTGAGAGATGTGACTGATTTCTTCAACGATGAAACTTTGAAGAACAGCGAAGATTATAGCGACTTTGAGAAAGGGAATTGTTCGTCTATTTCATCTTATAAATACAAAAATGAAAATCCCGGGAATTTCAAGGATGCTATTATCGACTATTTCAAAAGTTCATTTGAAAAGAAAGAAAATGACCTTAAAGGAAAAACTTGTTCGTTTTGCTTTAAGACTGTGCATAATCAATACGAAGGCGAGGCTAATCAAGTACATACAAGGTCTCTTCATGCGGAAGAGCAAGCAATGCTTCAAATTACAAAACTTGGAGGTGTTGGAGTTAAGGGCGGGTATTTATTTACGACAGCCAGCCCTTGCGAGTTATGCTCCAAGAAGGCCTATGAACTTGGTGTGCAAAAAATATTTTATATAGATCCTTATCCAGGTATAGCGGTAGATCAAATTTTAAAAGCTGGAAAAATGCAACCTAAATTAATGCCTTTTTCTGGAGCTATAGGTAACGCCTACGACTGGCTTTATGAGTCATTTATGTCATTTAAGGATGAAATAACAATGACTTTAGAACTCCAGCCAAAACCAAATTTTAGAAAAGAATTTAAAAACCTACTTGAGAATTCGAGTGACTCAGACTTGAAGTATTTTGCAAGCATGGAAATTACAGATGCCGAAATAAAGGAGATTATTATTTCAGGATTGAAAAAGAAGAAAAAGGAGGTTACAAATTAACAATAGCAATTCATACGTACTATCTCACAATCTGAGTAATCGCACTCCTTATTAATTCATGTGTCTCATACTCTAATTATTGCAAAATGATTGAGTTCTGAAAGATGGGCGAAAATATATAGTAATCTTGGTGTGGCTTAAGATTTTAGTTGAGGAATTGGATCTCTCGATAACGGAAAAACTTAATAGGAATGCAAATGAGGATAGTTTGCAGCTTGCTATACAGCATCGCGTAATAAAGGGGAATTAGTCTTTAAATGGATTGTTTTTACTGCCGCCTTAAATTTAAAATTTATGACCCAAAAGGAAATTATTGAATTTTTAGAAAATAATGATCAAGTAATGCTGAAGGATTATTTGGATAAGAGTTATGAGAAATTGAAGGGCTTACATATAAAAATAGACAAATCAACAATTTACTTGGTGTTAACAGGTCTTCTCTTTTACATATCGTCGCAAGCTACTTTTCAATCATTCTCAGTAGGTCCAGTCACCTTGAACAATGTCGACGTCATTTCAATATTATCCCCCCTTGTATTTGCTTTTTTAATGTTTGACATGGTAGTTGCCGCCGGACAGAAGGCAGAGCTCGCTAAGGTTGTTAAATATCTTTCTCTATTTTTTTACAAACAAAAAGTTTCTGGAGATCAATTGGGAGATTTACAACATAACGATATTACGAGATTAATTATGCCGTTTGCTCATTCAACTGAATGGAGTAAAGTGCCTCACATCAAATCCAATGTACTTATTTCTTTTATAGGAGCAATATTAGCACTCCCGTTGTTCGTAGTAATAGTAATACCCATCTATGTAGAATTTGAAATGCTAAGTATCATACACGAGAAATTCTACAAAACATTTTTAGGTAAAGTTTCTTGGTTTCTTTCGATATATACCATTTCATTAACTATTTTTTATGTCGTAGTAAACTCGATCAAATATTTCAGAGACAGGAGAATTTAAGATTCCAATACGCTTACCCTGTCACGACAGGGGTTGAGGTGGTTGCCAGGTGAGGATAGTTTAAGAGCTTCGCGCCGGAGAAATAACGACAAACCCAACTTGAGCTTCAGAAGCTCGTGCGCGGTCGGTGAGCTGTACTTAATACACTCCAGACTTGAAACTTTAACTTATGTATTGCATAATCCTCCTGCTTTTCTTTGTTCTTTGTCTGGTCGCTGTTGGAATGGCAATCGATTAAGAATTGTTACTAATATGATAATCAGGAACTGAACATGATTTATGCATTTCTCAAATAAATATAAATGAATTTTCGACAAAGCTCGATATTACTCTTGGCAGTAGTATGTTCTCAATTGCAGGGATTTGGCCAGTTAGTGTATAAAACGCCGTCAGGAAAGAAATACCATCTTGAAAGCTGCAGAATGGTAAAAAATTTTTCAGAAGAAATTACAATACAAGAGGCGTTAAAACTAGGTCTTGGACCGTGTAGTATATGCAAACCATCAGCTGCATATGCACTAATTGAAATACCGTTAGATCTGGATTTGAAGTACTAAATGAAAAAGCAATGAGAGGAAAGACAATAAAGCCAGGAAGTTTTTTAAAAATTCCATTGAACGAGGGTCAATTTGCTTACGCCCGTGTTATAACAAAATCAATATTGTCTTTCTATCAACTGTTGCCGCTTCCCGCTGATGATCAGGATGCAATTAATCAGATGAAAGTCACGAAACCCATATTCAGTATTGCGGTTAACAAATCAGCAATTAGTCAAGAAAGGTGGAGGATAATTGGGCATGCGAGCCTTGAACCCCGTATTCTCGAAAATATGCCGGTATTTTTTAGACAAAGCTTATACGAGCCATATGATTGTTGGTTAGTTACGACTGATCCAAATTATACGAGACCTCTATATCCTGAGGAATGTGTGAACATGGAGCGGGAGGCAGTATGGGATAATATTGAGCAGGTTGAGGAGCGGCTTCGTGATCATTTTGACGGTAGACCAAACAAATGGGTTGAACGTTTCCGGGTGAAGCTTTAAGATCGGAAATCACAATATGCTGTAGAAAATTAGTTTTTGTCAAGGTTTTACAGGCGCTTATTTTGTTCTAGTTTTTTTGAGTAGAAATAATTTAATCTACTTGTCTTTTTTTAAAATAATGACTGTAGCATTTATGAATGACAAAGAAAAACTATTTGATGTTAAACGTTTTTATCCTTTTTCTAATTGGCTAGAAAAAGGAGGATATGGACTTTCGCAAATATTCAGAAGAAAATTGTGAAAAGGTTCAACATATTTTTGACGATCTGATTGACCAACTGATTTTATTAGGGGAAACAGCGCCAACTAATCAAAAAATTACTTTATTTAAGATCGCTGTGGAAGCTTTGAATGAATGAAACGAAGAAAATGATGAAAGCCTGATCGAAACAGAAGAGAGAGAAGAATTGATGGAGCTGTTTAATGAAATTTCAATTGCGGCGAGGTCTGTGTGTGCTGGTGACAAACTAAGCGATCTGAAAATAAAACTCAAATTATTGATTGAAAAGATAGCAGATAAATCAGTTCTCGAGTTGATGCCCTTCAATCCAAGAGCTATGAAAGCCGGAGAAAAGCAATTGCAGGAATATATAAATGAGCTCATGACTATGCCTGAATTCAAAGGGATCAACTGGACAAAAGTCTTATATACTTATTAATATGGACATAAAAGCATTTAAGATTTCTTTCGATGAAGCTGCTAAAGGCAACGGCTTTGAAAAGTCATTCGGTGGCTGGATTCTGGAAAGTTCAGAATCTATTGTCGTACTCGATTTACAAAAATCAAATTTTGGCAACTATTTTGAATTAAACATCAAAATTTTTATTCATGGCATATTCGAGAAAATTTACATTAAAAATAAGGACTTAAAAAAATATCCTGGCAATGTGTTTAGGAGGCACCCACCTGAATTTAAAGATGTTTTGGACCTTGATATGCCCTTGGATGAAACTATCCGAACACAAAAGTTAAATCTTTTGTTTAATGAATTTATTCTTCCGTTTTCAAATTTAGCATTATCGAGGGCAGGCATACGTTTGCTAGCGGATAAAAGAGAAATATCTTTGCTACCAGCTGTTAATGAAGCCTTGAAGCAATTATAACTAAGATTGTTTTTAACCCCACTGTGAGCGCTTGATGTTATGAAAAAGGATGACTGGAAGATTCCAAATTGGTTAAGATTAATACTTGTCATTCTTGTCATATTATATTTAGCTACGACCATCTTTCTTAAGTTGAAAGGACCAGGCAGGGAAGGATTTCCTTTTTTTAGAGAATAACTAATCAATTTCTTTTTCAAGTTCACTTCTTGGTGAGGGATTGCAGCGAAAAGCCCACAGCGGCGTAGCCGCGAGGACTTGGAACGTAAAGCCCGACCCGAGCTTCATGATCTCAGTGCATGGGCAGGCGAGGGGCACCCCCAAATCCAGGCTTTCCAACAATCTGCTCCCGAGCATTCTAATGTTTGTACTGTGAATCGAGGTGTTGGTATAACAGCATTGCTATGCTGTTTGAATGCCTGTTATTTAGCAGTCTATGGCAACAAGCATTATTCCAGGGATTCTCTTTCTTTTAGCAGGCATCTGGCTTTTGTATTGGGTAGGGAGGAGGAGGTTTGATCGCAGGGGCCCGGGAGGGCATTTTTTCGCTACCCCTGATCACCATTTTACGTTTCAGATTGACCATCTTGGATATTGATGACCAATCGCAATAGGGGTCAAGTCGAAGCGAAATTTCATGGTCAGTCGCTGCGGAATTTCCAGTGACTGCGTTTTAAAAGATATAAATTATGTTCCGCAGGGAACTTTCCTGGTGAAAGAAAGACGGTTTTCGGACGTGATGAAGGTTATAGATGACGCGGCGACGCGGGCTGAATACAGGGACGAGGCTGCTACTTTGAAGGTTTTTCGCGATGGGGTAGTGAATGGGTCGGATGCGGATGTCCGGGCGCGGCATCGGGAGAGGATTGAAGATATAGTGGGGAAGGGGAGGGTGTTTGAGTAGGGGGGAATCAACAGAAAGCTTTCGCGGAGCATGCTTGTTTGCCTCAAAATCTTTTTACTAGTCTAACTTAGTTTTGGAATAAATTGATGAATAGTTTCCAAAAAATAGGATCATGGATGCAAAAATCAGAGTTTACCTGGAAAATATTATTAAAAAATAGTACGGGAGTATCAGAAGAAGCAATTAGCGAAGCGCAAGATCAAATTGGATTTAAACTACCAACTGACTACATTAATTTGATGAGAGAATTTAACGGTGGGGAAGGTGGAGTAGGTGAAAATAGTTGGTTGTGTTTGTTTCCTGTAGAGAAACTAATTGAAATAAATAAGGACTACGAATTGGTAATGCAACAAATTCCTGATTACTTCTATTTGGGAAGGATGCGGCAGATACGGGTTATGCGTTTCACAAGTCTGAACAAACTGTTCACTCCTTCGGATTAATGTCCAATTTTAAAACAGATCCAATTGAATTTTGCGGAAATTCTTTTTCGAATTTCATAGAGTATCTATATGTATTCAAAACTTGGAGAATATATGAATAGTATGGAAAAGGCTGCGTACTATATCGAAAAGGATGCTACATATGCAGTTACCGATGCAGTAGCAAATGCGGGAACGATCAAAACTGTTAGTGGCTCTTCGGCAGTTGTTAATACTTTAAATGGATTGAAATGGGAGGTAGAACCTTAATGGTTGTCGCAATTGCGAAAGATGTATATGATATTTACAATAGTGGATTTGAGTCTCGTACGATTGTTAAAAAGGCAGGCTTTTGGGCAGGAGCATGGGCTGGAGGCGCCTCCGCCGGTGCAGCATATACAGCGACAGGGTTGGATATGACGGGTCCTTGGGGATGGGTTGGTCATGCGGCAACAACACTATTGGGCGGTGTAATTGGGGGGATTACTGCAGAGAAAATAACTGAAACAGTTTACGATTCCGTAACAAGACCAGGTGCAAAGCCTGGGATGCAATAATTGAAAATATGTTGTCACAAAATAGGTATACTCTTTTCTCCGGGTAGTAAGTCGCCTGCTAAAACGCCATCATTACAGCCTGTTGGCGGGCCTCCAATACCTGTTTCGGTACCTGCTAAACCACCCGCATTAGCTGTGCCTCCTATCTTAAACACCAGGCAAACTAATAATAAGGAATCAAGCAACGATAGACTTAAGCGAGAAGCTGCCGAGCAAAAAGCGAAAGAGGATGCGGCAAAAGCTCGAGCAAATAATAGGCAAAATCAGAGCCGTCGAGGGAATACCAGGGAAGGCAGAAGTAACCAAGGAACAAGAGGTAGTCATGATTCTGGAAGCAAAAGTAAAGTGCAAAAGCAAACGCATGATAAGGCCGAAGCCCGAAGAGCGAGGGAGCAGAAGGCTGCTGATGAAAGAAAGAAAAAATCTTAATTTCAACCTAATGAATAAGTTTAATTCCATGCTTGAGAAATATCGTGATACAGTAGCGATTGACTCAACAAAAGCGAGGGCATATATTAAGAAATTAGATTACAGAAACAATTTTTATCTACTTAAGTGTATTGCGCAAACATTTCTTGATGAAAGTCGTTTTGAAGAAGGAAGCAATAAGATGCGTGTGAAAATAAATTTTCGAAAATGGAGAATGGCTGAAAAATATATTATAGCAGCTTTTAGTATTAATCCGAATAACGCTGAAGTGCTGTATACAATGGGAGAGGTTAGGAAGCTAAACTTTCAAGACGATATTGCAATATACTGTTTTGAGAGGATCGTAAAGTATGGAGTAAATGAAATTGCCCACCAAGAGTACTCACGTGGGAAAGATTTTGCAAAAGAATTAATTAATGATGCAAGATTTGAATTGTATAGGCTCTACTACCACAAAGAACCAGAATTATCAAAAAACTATTTAAAAAAGTACAAAAGTGTACTTATGAAAGGCGTAGGTACAATATTCAAACCATTACAAAAGTATTTGTTAAGTTAAGGACGACTTCGCTGCCGTTGTTCGGTATGCAATGCAGGCAATGTGACTACTGTATGACTTTCTTCACAGAAAAAATATACCTAATACACCGGCGCTGGTGTGGAGGGTAGGATATGAGTTCTAGCATAAATCAAGCTCGATATGAATAATAATAGTATTTGAATATAAAAACGTCATGTATGAAAATAAGGGTATTGGCAATAATTATGGCTGTTTGTTGGTCGTTTGTATCACAAGCACAAAACGAAGATTACAAAACCGGTAAAATAATCCCGGCGTCTCCGACTTCAGCGGCGCTAGGCAAGTATGGCGATATCCCGGTCAGTTTATTCAACGGCACCCCTTCGATCAATATTCCTTTGTACAATATAAAGACGCCTGCTCATAATTTAAATATATCCATGAGCTATGATGCTTCTGGAACCAAGGTGAACGAAGATGCCTCATGGGTGGGTTTTCATTGGTCGCTCTTGGCAGGCGGGGCCATCACAAGAACCATTATGCAAAAAGACGACCTGAACAATTCTGAAAGAGGATTCAACTCCTATTTCGAGCTGCCTGAGGTTGTGGATTGGGACACACGAGGATCTTATTTTAATGACGTTTACCGGGGCTATACGGATGTGGAGCCGGATATTTTTAGCTATAATTTTTGTGGGAAAGCCGGACGTTTTGTAATGGGAAAAGATGACGATGGCAGTCCCATATTCCAGGATCAAAAAAACGAACTTGAAGTTTTTTTCGATTTTGGTAATTGGATTATTACGGATGGCATGGGGTATAAATATTATTTTTCGACCAAGGAAGTTGCCGACAATTATTATTATTCAGGTGATTTCGTATAAGGTCGTAGATTTTACAATCCCTCCTATTACGGGAATAAGTGAAATGACTTTAGTTCTAAAGTGTACCTACCAAAACGTTGTCAACACAAATCTGCCCGACTCCGGTTCAACTGGACCTGTATTTGCCATGTTCC
>JBQCFW010000212.1:0-7675 GCA_051958655.1 Agriterribacter sp.
TCAGTGCCAAAGATCGCTTTAATGCCGGTAACAGCTTTCCGCAAGTTCCCTATTCGCTCAACTTTGCTGCCGATTACGAAGGCTTTGATTTTAACATGCTGTGGTCGGGCAGCCAGGGCAATAAAATATTCAATGGTTTAAAACTGGGTGGCATTATTATGCAGGGTACCAGCTACAACAACAGCGTTGATATAATGGACCGCTGGACGCCTGAAAATACCAATACAGACGTGCCTCGTGTAACGGTAAAAGACCTTAACAGTAACAGAACCTACAGCACATTGTTCATTGAAGACGGAAGCTTTCTGCGCATGAAATATCTCACACTGGGATATACATTTAACAATAGGCTCATTGGTAAAGGAATATCAAAACTTCGCGCATTTGTTACGTTCCAAAATCTTATCACCATTACCAAGTATACCGGTTTCGATCCGGAAGTGGGAGCCGACCTCGGTTCCAGCAGCAACATGTATGGTGTAGACCGTGGCGCTTATCCCCAGGCGAAAGCGTATATCATCGGCTTAAACTTTAATTTTTAATTTTTTTACCATGAAGAAATATTTAATCGTCATACTAACATTAGGGCTGCTGAACGGATGTTCAAAAAGCTTTCTTGATAAGGAGCCGCACGAATTAACCGATGCGGTATTCTGGACAACAGCAGAGCAGGCTGAATCTGCGCTTGCCGGTGCATATACGCCTTTATCGGACGAAGAAGCCCTGGGTGGTGAAGAATGGTGCGGCATGGAAACATTCAGCGATATCGGGTATATGAATGATAATTATCCCGATTTTATTGCCATGAGCGAATTCAGGGCCAACCAGAATACAGAAAATGATTTGAGCCTGAACAGCTACAGATCCTATTTCCAGGTAATAAAAAGAGCAAGCGATGTACTGGCGCATGTGCCGGATATTGATATGGATGAGAGCCAGAAAAAGAGAATTCTGGGAGAGGCGAATTTTTTGCGTGCCTACGGCTATTTTACAGAAGTGATCCGTTACGGCGGTGTTCCCTTATACGATCCTGCCAACCAGGATGCCTCGGCATCGGTTCGTGCATCGGAGGCAGAAATATGGGCAACCATTGAAAGCAGCCTGATGGAAGCTACCACACAACTTTCTTTTGAACATGGTGAAGGACGACCTGGTGCTGGTGCAGCATGGGGCTTACTTGCAAAAGTATATGCTTATCAAAAGAAATGGCCCGAGTCGAAAAGTGCGGCTGAAATGGTGATCAATTCGGGTAAGCATAGCCTTTTAACAAACTATGCCGATCTGTTTACATTGGAGCATGAAGTAAATGATGAAACCTTATGGGCGGTTGGCGCCAGGCTGGGCTCAAATCCCATTACCGGCATGATCCTGCTTCCTAACGATGTATGGGGTGGCACACACGATGAGCAGTTGGGTGCAGGCTGGAGGCTGGTAAGCGCAACCGAAAATTTCTATGATTCTTATGAGGACGACGATGTAAGAAAAAAAGCCACAGTAGCCAAACGCAACGTAGATGTAATTACGTACGACGGTGTTACCGATGTATTAAAAGCACCCAATAACCAGTCGCCTGTTGTTTGTACCAAATTCCAGCAGCCGTTTGAGGCGCCGGTAAGCAATTTCAGCCCAGGACTGGATATTCCTGCCATTCGCTATGCAGATGTGTTGTTGCTGCATACCGAAGCGATTATGAACCTCAATGGTGGCGGTCCTGAAAACAGAACGGCGGGGGTTGCGGCCGCAGCAACATCGTTTAACCTTGTTCGTGAGAGAGCGGGGCTTGATCCTATTGCTGCTCCAACATTCAACGATCTGATGTATGAACGCAAGGCAGAGCTTGCTTTTGAAGGCGGCGATCGTCACTTCGATCTGGTAAGATGGGGACTGGCAGAAGAGGTATACAATGCCTTGCCCGCGGAGGGAACCTACAAACCAAAACGCACTTTCGTGCCTTCCAAACACAGATTACTGCCTTATCCTCAACGCGAAATAGACAATAGCAGCGGTACCATAACGCAAAACCCGGGATACAATTAGAAGATATCAACGCAACTGATATGAAAGCCGGTAGCCTCTCTACCGGCTTTTTTGCGCCACGCACGAAGGTTGCTTCGCCGCCGTAAGCTTCATTTTATTGTAAGACGCCGCTGGCGTCTCCCAAGGACGGCGCGGTGAGGTGGATTGTTTGCTAATGTTTGATGTTGTAAAGGTATTAGCCGCTTACCATCATGGCGAGCCTGCGGCGAAGCCATCTGTCGCACTAAGTAACGGTTGACAATAAACGAAGTTTACTGTTTTTGGGCAGATTTTGTAGCAATGCTTTGTGAACAGGCAGACTGTGGTTAATGATTACTTGTTTTAAATAGCTACAGCTAAATATCAAAAGTATTTGACCCGGGCCTATGGCTCTGGCTGTTGCATTATTGCGTGGGGATGCTTATTTGCGCGGCTTATACACTACCGTGTTACTCAATGTTCCAATGTTTTCAATGCTGATGTTTACCACATCGTTTTCCTGCAATGTAAAATCATTATCCGGTACCAGGCAGGTGCCCGTCATTAAAAAAGCGCCAACGGGAAAATCCATTTCCCTGAAAAGAAAACCAGCCAGCTCGGGAAGTGTTCTTTTCATCATTCCTATATTAATGTTGCCTTCAAATACACTTTTTCCCGAGCGCATGATGTTCATGCTTATTACGGTGCCGGGCGAGATGGGACTTTCGGGAATATAGAGGCATGGACCCAATGCAGCGCTTCTTTCGTACGATTTTGCCTGGGGCAGATACAAAGGATTTTCTCCTTCAATGCTGCGCGAACTCATATCGTTGCCAATGGTATAAGCCTGTATATCGCCTTTGCTGTTCATGAACAATGTTAACTCAGGTTCAGGCACATTCCAGGTAGAATCTCTGCGGATATAAACTTCCTGCCCCGTGCCGGCTACCCGATGCGACAATGATTTAAAGAACAACTCTGGTCTTTCTGCTTCATATACTTTGTCGTAAAATGTGGCTCCGCCAGATTCCTTTGATTCTTCCATACGTGCATCCCTGCTGCGCAGATAGGTTACACCAGCCGCCCACACTTCCTGGCTTTGAATAGGAGGGAGGAGGTGGTTTTTCAAAACAGCCTCTGCTTCTTCTGTTGCCAGGGAACTAAATCCTTGCAGCGACGACAGGTAACCATACAGGTGTTCCCGGTTGATCAGCTCATCAAAGTCTGTGTTGCTGCTGTAATATGCATCATTGTGCTCAAGTATATTTCCTTTTGATGTTTTGAAAAGTTTCATGTGTTATTTTATTAATGGTCACACGCTGGTGTATGTTGGCACAGAGCGTTTTTACAGAGAAACATACTCTTATCCATCCCGTTATTTGCGTAATGCCCTGATTTTTGGGTCATCCAGGATCGTGAGACACGAACCTGGGCGTGACGCCTTCGCGAACGATCTCCTACGCCGAGGATCGTGTCTCACGATCCTCTATCAGCTTATTTCATCCTTGCTTCTTCCAGACCAATGCCCAGTAAATCTTCCGCCAGTTTGTTCAACGAAGTGAAGTCTCCTTCAAAATGGCAGGTACCCTGCTTATAAGTACGCGACTCGCCCGGGTTTAGCGGTTTGGCAGCAGATGATGATTCAAGTTCATAAAATGGGCCCAGTTGTCCGCCATCCTGCAACGGACCATCGTTATAAGCATTCACTGCATCGCCCTTATACGGTTCTTTTTGTATCTCCCATTTTGAGTTTACATAAGCACCGGCGGTATCTACATCAAATAAAATAAAAGTGAGTACATTTCTTTTATAGTCAAAGCTCGCGGCGAGCGGCTTGGCAATAGCAGGAGAGAGGCCCAGTTTGCTGCGATGTTTTCCGTCGCATTTCAGCAGCAACACACTATCCTTCATTACCAGCCTGTCTGCAGGTATTTTACCAAAATAATTGTCTGTAATGTATTTCCCCGCATCCGGCCTGTTTTTAAAAGGAACAATGGCAACGGTTTCTTCCGACGGTGTAAACATTCCCAAAAGCCATACAGACAATAAGCCCGTTTGTTTATTCCATGCCGAAACGCCTTCATTCTTCACCTCGTTTTTTGTTTCGTAGGCAACCCATTGCACATTTTCGGGTATGCTTTCCTGTAAGCGGGCAGCCAGCGCCGGCTGGTCGAGCAAACTGATCGTTCTGTTAATGGCAACTTTAAAAGCGGTGCCACTATAATTATTGAACGCTGCCTTATGTGTAAACAGTACGCTGGTGCTGTCTGATTGCGCTACCTGGTAGGCAACCGTATCTATAAAAGCCGGCACCTGCCAGTTTTTAATATTGAACGAGTCGCCCTTATTAAAGTAAAAGGAGAATTGTCCTCCCTCCGGTCCAATCCAAAAACGCTCTTCTCCGCCAACCGGGTTAAACTGCGGTTTTACTTTTCCGGAGGCAATAAGGTCATAATTTATCCAGCCGAAGCTGTTGCCAGAGTCTTTGTTGGCCGAGCTTGTCATTACTCTTCCCTGGTAGTCGGCAGTAAGCAATACCCTTGAGCCATTGTCGTTGCTCAGCTCAATAGTATTCTGTAAATGCTTCTTTAAGAAGGCAGCATCATATCCATAGCTGCCTTTTGCATATTCCGTTGTTGTTGCGGGCGGAGTTTCGTTACAAGCCATTACAAAAAGTGTTATAGAAAAAAGGAATAAATAAAAAGCAGGTCTTTTCGGCATAAATGTTCAGGATTAAAAAAATGCGGCGTTAAGATAAATAAAAACCGCGAAGAGATGAAAAGAAGAAAAAGGATGATAGTGCGGTTTTCGGCTATACATGCATCCTGTAGCAGGAAAAGCAACGACAGGAAAAATGCGGTTATGCTTATACGGTATAAGCACTCATCCAGGTTTTGTTCCCTTTTTTATTTTAGCAGCCGAAAAGTATCATTTGGTCTGCATTCCGTTCGGGCTCCGTTAGCGGTCCAGCTGTTATGCACAGCAACAAACAGCGGGGTTGTTGCTTCGTTCACCAGTAACGGACCCTTTCGACATAACCTGCAAAAATGATCGTCCGTTCCGGTATTGTGACCAAACGGACAACCGAAGCGTGCCGACCGTGAGCCGGTTTACCCCCGATTTATCTGCTGGTACAATTCATTCCGTTCGCAATGCCTTTACCGGATTTGCCAACGCTGCTTTTACGGTATGAAACATAACGGTAAGCATGGTGATGAATAATACCGACACTGCCGATAAAAGAAATGGTGCAATGGTAATGCCTGTGTTGTACGGAAATATTTTCAGCCATTTATCCATGAAAAGATAGGCTACGGGGAAAGCAATAAGACAGGAAATGCCTACCAATGCTACAAAGTTCCGGGTAATTAAAGGAACGATCTGTTGCACACCGGCGCCCATGATCTTACGAATGCTGATCTCTTTTTGCCGCTGTTGGGTAGTAAACGCTATTAAGCCCAGTAAACCTAAGCAGGTAATGATGATCGTTAGTATGGAGAAGGCAGTAAATATTTTTCCTCTTTTCTGATCGGCAGCGTATTGCGAATCAAAGTCCTGGTCAAGAAACGTGTATTGAAATGGCATATCGGGGAAGTTTTTCTTCCAGGCTGTTTCTATACCGGCAAGCGTAGCCGGCATGTTGGTGGCGCTGAGCTTTAGCTGTATGAGATTGTTGTTAGGCGCATAAAATAAAATCAATGGAGCGATGGGATTGTATAACGATTTTTGGTTGAAGTCTTTCACTACACCCACCACTTCAAAGTAATTGCCCGATGTATCCCCGGGATACTTTATTCTCTTTCCGATGGGACTGTCTCCCCAACCGAATGCTTTGGTCATGTTCTCGTTTACGAGGATGCTGTGCAGCGTATCTGCCAGTCCCGAAAAATTTCTTCCCTTCACAACTTTTATATTCAGGGTATTCAGGTAATCTTCATCAATGCTATAACAATCCACCCCTTTATCAACAAAGCCGTCTTTAGACTGAATGGAGAACAAATTGAAACTGATGCCTTGTCCCGGTACTGCGCGCGACGTGCTTACGGCAAGTACCTGCGGATTATTGTGCATTTCGTTTTTAAAGGATATAACTGAACTTCGTATGTCCCTGTCCGTAACTGCCAAAGCGGTAAGCACCTGATCTTTGTTGAAACCCAGGTCTTTGCTTCGCAGATATTGCAACTGCCCATATACCACCCATGTGCAAATGAGCATGATCATTGAAATGGAAAATTGAGTTACTACCAATACCCTGCGCAGGGTTACGTTGCTCGAACCTTTCGACAAACTTCCTTTCAAAACATTTACGGGGTTAAATTTAGACAGGTAAAAAGCAGGATAACTGCCGCCTACCATGCCAACAAAAATAACCACAGCCAGCAGTATCAGCATCGTATCGGGACGGAATAATGTACTGAAGGAAATAAATTTTCCTGCCAGCGTATTGAACATAGGCAATAACAAAGCAATTAATCCTATACTTAATAGTAAAGCAATAAAAGAGGTGAGGGTGGATTCAACAAGAAACTGTAATACCAGTTGCAATTTGTTGGAGCCGGTTACTTTTCTTATTCCTATTTCCTTTGCTCTTCTTGCCGATCGTGCGGTAGTTAAGTTCATGTAATTGATGCAGGCAATCAACAGCAGGAAAAAGGCGACAGCAGCGAAAATATAAACGTACGACATGCTTCCAACTTCTTCAGGCTCATTGGGCGTTTCTGAATGAAGGTGGATACTGGTAATAGGTTGCGCCTCAAATCTTATTTTAATATTGTATTGTGCAAAAATAGAAGCCAGGTATTTATCATATATCGGCTTCATTTTATTTCCAAAAGCTGCTGCCGTTGTTCCGGGTTTAAGTAATACATAGGTGTAAAAATCAAAGCTTCCCCAGCTATCCGAAAAATTGGCGGGCAACGTGCTCCTAGAAGCTAATATGTTGAAAATAAGATGAGAATTTTTAGGAACGTCTTTTATAACGCCTGTTACCTTGTATACGGTTCCGTTCACATTTTCCAGGCTTTTGCCTTCGTATTTTGTATGAGCCCCAAAAAATTTGATAGCCGATGATTCTGAAAGCACGACGGAGTTGGGCGCTTTTAAAGCTGTTTGAGGGTTGCCTTCAATAAAGTGGCAGGTAAATACGCGGAATACATTGCTGTCTGCAAAAAACACTTTGCCCTCATACAATCGTAACGCACCATTTTTAAACATGGTTCTGCCGCTGCCCACAAATCTTACGGCTTCCTCCACTTCAGGGTAATCTTTTGACAATGCCGGTCCTAATGGAAACGGCGCTATGGCCCAGCGCATCGTATCCCTGTCGGCTTCTTTGATGATGGAGTTGATGCGGAATATCCGGTCTGCCTTTTCATGATACCGGTCGTAGCTCAACTCATCTTTAATATAAAAAATAAGAAAGAGGCTGAATGTAATGCCAATCATCAACCCGAGTATATTCAGCAGGCTGTACCATTTATCTCTCTTAAAATTCCTGATGGCAACCAGTAAAAGATTTTTAAGCATACAACGGGATTTGTGATTTTTGATCACTAGTGTCCGGTAAAAAATAATATAAGGAATAAGGGGGCGATTGCCCCCTTATGGTTAGTTTTAAGTTACCACACTTCAAACAACCATGAACAAAAGTAATTTTTTTACCGGACAGCCAGTATTTAGT
>JBQCFW010000213.1:0-3001 GCA_051958655.1 Agriterribacter sp.
GCATCTCAAAAAATGTCTTATAAAAGTCCCACATACCCTAAATGGAGACGGATTTGACAGTTTTTTCGAGGAAGTGCTTGTCTTTAAGCCATTTTATACCGGATTTTCCTCCCTATTTCGGTACGCGGCTATAAAGAAACAATTAGGCTTCCTGCGGAAAACATTAGACGTGAATCCTGGTGAAGTGCTGCTTGATTATACTGATTATGAGGTACTCAACCAATACATTATTGCGCTGTTCACAGAACGCGGCGGCCGCGTCATCCTTATGGAAGATGGCATGGCGACTGTATGTGTCGCGAATCTGCCTGTGAAGCCTCTGCATTGGAAAAATCAGCTTACTCGCGTTGTGCTTAGAAAAATCTATGGGTTCAATTTCCTACAAATGCGTGAAGACGGGGAAGTCGCCTTTCCGATGATCGATGATACTTATATTCAGGCACTAGCATTAAGCATAAAAGCGAATATCCGGCGTACCATACCTGTATACCAGCTGAAGATACGGTTAGGCAACGGGTTGCACAATAAGCAAAAACTTCTGTTCATCAATCAAGATCTGTACAATTTTAATTTTTTTACGCTGGGAGCATTCGCGGAAAACCTGGCTAAGCTGTTGAAAACAGTAGCGCCGCAATTCAGGGAAGTATTTTTTAAATTTCATCCCAGGGAGCGCCCCGAAGACCGGACGTTTATTGCTAAGGTGTTGAGTCCACTAGGCATTTCAGTCGTAAATGACAACGGATCTGTTGAAGAGCTGGTGGAAAGCATGGAGCCGGGTTATGTTGCCTCCTTTTATTCCTCCGGTCTCAAAAGCCTCTACTTCAAGGGAATTGAGCCATTTTTTTTGTATCATCTCTTCCCTGTATTGAGTGGCTCAGATCTTACCCGGAATATCACCTCCTATTTAAAATCAATAAATTATAATTTTGTTACCTCTCTTGAAGAGGTCCGGCCAGGATATCGGTCCGGGATTACGATGACCGGGCGGAGCCATACACTTTATGAACTTATTCAAATAGTTGAAAATCAATATAATGAATAACCTGCCTAGGGTTACGGTGATTACAGTCGTGTACAATGGCCGGGCGGCTATTGCCCGAACCATTGCGAGTGTAGCCGAGCAAATATATCCTAATCTGGAGTATATTGTAATTGACGGAGCGTCTACGGATGGTACCCTCGATGTAATCCGCGCCCACGAAGAAAAAATCACCCAGTGGGAGTCAGAGAAGGATAGCGGTATTTATAATGCTATGAATAGGGGAATTGCCCTTGCGACGGGGGAATGGATAAATTTCATGAATTGCGGAGATGTATTCGCGAACAAGGACGTTATCACTACCCTATTCGGGCCAAAAGAGAGTGCCTTCCCAGATGTGATTTACGGAGATGTAAGAGTGAATTATGGACAGTTTTCACGCGTGGTAAAAGCTAAAGATCTGGTAAACTTCTCGAAAGGAATGCCCTTTTGTCACCAGACGGTTTTTGTTAGAACGCAGCTTATGAGGGAACACCATTTCGACGAAAAATACCGACTTGCAGCCGATTTCGATTTTTTTTACGGTTTGTGGAAAAAACAGCATGATTTCTTCTACTTTCCCGGAACTATTGCTATTATTTCAAATGAGGGCGTATCGGATACGGCCCGGAAAAAAGTAGTAGATGAGTACCAGGACATTGTTCTTTCAAAGGAGGTAGGGCAGCAAAAAATAAGATGGAGGATTTATTTTCAATGTTATAAATTTAAAGTGAATGCAACTATGCTGATAAAAAAAATACTTGGCGGCAGTCTGACCGCCGCCATCCAAAAACGAAAGGCAAAAGCTGGGGGATGAAGCGTTGGATACAAAATATCAGCATCCTGTTTATCGCGTTGACGCCTTTATTCAATTTGTCGGAGCTCATGCAGTTCTTACAAGGACAAAATGTCAATACTTCTGATTTCCAAGGGTTAGCCTTCCTAAAATACATGAAGGACATTTTTTTTGGCGTTATCTTAATACTTTGCCTGGGAGAAGTTTTCAGGAGGCGTGTCGTTCACTTTTATAACGATTTTTACATTCTTTTTATTGGCTTGGTGTTGGGATCTCTGGCGGTTAGCTTTTTCTTTGTTCCCTTATTAGGAGTACTTGCAGGATTAAGGATGATGATGTCACTGCTATTGCTGCCATTTTTATTCGGCATTGTTGACGACAGGTTTATCACCACGATTGCAAAAACAATGCTGATACTTTTTTTTGCCCAGCTAACATTGCAGTTGTTTCAGGTTACGGTGTTGAGAAATATGATGTTTGGCGCTAATTTTCTAGGCCTTTCGAGGAGAAACCCCGGATTCTACATTGTACCGTCGTCTGCCGGTTTTTTTACGCTGGTCGTATTATATTTTACCGATTATTACCTCATTATACGCTCTACGCCCAGGAGAGTGCTGCTAGCCGTGGCTATTTTTGTGTCCGTTTTCCTCACCGGATCTGGAACGGCCTTGATCACTTATTTTCTGTACCAAACCATCCTGCTATTCGCGAAGTTTGACAGGAAATCGCGGCAAGTCATTTTGCTGCCATCAATAATAGTGGTAATAGGCTTTTTTGCCATGCTTCCGATAATTACAGGGCGCCCGGATATTTTTTTGTCATTGGTCATACGAATGGGAATCGCCGGAGATGTGATACAGGTGAAAAACCTTATTGTATCCCCCAACTTTGGACTTGGGACCAATATTGCCATGCTGCTGAAGGTACCGGGTGCACTTATTCTGGACTCAACCTACAGTGCCCTCATCTATAATGTCGGTTTGTTGGGCTTTTTTACCTATGTGCTGTTCTTTTTCAAACTTATTGAATCTAACCTTAAAATGCCAAACCAGTTAAGACAAAAGCAGTTTATCAGCTTCTGTTTAATCTATTTGGTGTTTTCTTTTACCGTAATTATTTTTGAAGCTTTTCCGATGAATTTCCTATTCGCTCTGGGATTGTCCTTCTTTAGTTGGCGTGCTCGCCCG
>JBQCFW010000214.1:0-14500 GCA_051958655.1 Agriterribacter sp.
TCTTCTCTATCACCACCGCAATCAGCCCCCACCCATGACTCGAAAACTGTTGCAGCCCTCCCGGGCCCCTGCGCTTAAACCTCCTCCTTCCTACCCAATACAAAAGCCAGGTGCCGGCTAAAAGAAAGAGAATCCCTGGAATAATGCGTGTTGCCTTAGACTGCTAAATAACAGACATTCAAACAGCATAGCAATGCTGTTATACCAACACCTCGATTCACAGTACAAATATTCGAATGCTCGGGAGGATATTGTTGGAAAGCTGGATTTGGGGGTGCCCCTCGCCTGCCCGCGCACACGGCATCTGGAAGCTCGGGTCGGGCTTTACGTTACTACTCCAGCATAACCCTGTACACACGGTCCTCACCGGGGTATTCGCTGCAATCCCTCACCCGTATACAGTCATTACAATACAATTTTTTCAAAGAATCTTCTAATTTAGAAATTATTCCTACTTTAGTTGACCTTAATCCTCTCCTCTTATTGAATACCCAAGCCGTTACCTCATTCCCGCTTCGTTGCTTACAATTTGCACCTTAATGAAAACACTTCCTTTTTAAACTAAACCTAACATTTATGAAGCTTGCTTCTATCCTGGAAAAGTATGAGACTACCCCACTGGATCAAATTTCATCAGATAAAATTGATGAGACGATAAGCCTAAGGCTACCTCGGCCGGTCATCATCCAGGAGATTATATCTGCCCTGAGTTCACTTTCCTATATTTCTGGCAAAATTACTTATGGTAAGCCCCCCACCTTTGCAATACTCAATCTGATATTAAACGCACCTCAGCAAACTATGGATGTGGATGGATTTCGGGAAAAAGTAATGACCTATGTCCAGGAGCTCTCGGCGAGAACCGAAATGCTTAAAGATTTCAGGGCAGATAAAAATCATCAACTGTATTTCAAAATACTGAAACGGGCTTGGGAGAATGATGGAATGATCGACAGTAGCGAATCCTATATTCTCGAACTGGTCAAATTTGAACTCGGCATCTGGGACAGGGAGCACTTTGTGCTGTCTCATCACCCATCGATCTTGAAACTTTGGGATATGGAACAGGAATACTATACGGTTAGAAATTTTCTGCTACGGACCGGGATTGTACTCACTGAAGATGGCAAATACATCATTGCTGATGAAGTAGCGGTGCAGATCAGGCGATGTTTTGGTATGGAACTGAAAGATGAGCAATGCAGACGCTTAATGAGTGGTTTCACCAAAGAAGAACTTGCCCAAGTTCTTTCACATTATGGTTTATATGTAAGTGGTTCCAAGGATGAAATGATAGATAGACTCATAAAGGCGTTGATTCCTGTCACTGACTTTCTCAACGTTTTTGGAATTGAATCCTTAAGAGGCTTTTGCCGGGAGCACAACCTCCCTATCAGTGGGGTAAAGAACCTCGTCATCAGTAATATCATCCATTATTATGAGGAGGACCGCGATATGAAGGTGGAAAGTCCCGCTGAACCGAAAAACAATTTCCCGGAAGTTCCGGAAGAGAAAGAAACAGACAGTTCAGTTTTTACAAAAGTACTGTTAAACCTCACCAATCAACAATTGTACGATTGTCTTTACAAATGTTATTTGCCGACAAGTGGTTCAAAAGAAGAAAAAGTGGCTAGGTTGATGGAAAGTCCTTGGTCCGAAAGAACAATTTTAAATCATTTGCGCAAAGAGGACCTGGCACCTCTCTGTAGAAAGTTTGGGCAACAAGTCTCAGGTTCAAAATTAGAGTTGATCGACAGGATCATCGATATACAAATAGAATTGGCACCTATCGAACCGACTCCTATAATACCTGTTCAGCCCTTACCGATCCAACCTCAGCAACCTGCTGCGGCCTTGTCAGAGCCGCCATCTATAATGGATGCAGATGCGACGCCTGCAGCTTTCGAAGAAATTGCAACACAATACCCCGAACTGGACAAAGACGAGCAGATCGTGCTTTCGTTTCTGAAAGAGGCAAAAATTTTAAATGAAGACGATCTGGTTAGGGTTGCGTTAAAATATGGACTTGGTTGGTTCCTTCATAAGGCGCACATGTCCGAAATGATGGCTAAGTTGAAAAGGGCGAATAAAAATTGTATAAAAATTAAGAGCCTCCAGAACACCAATATTTACCAGTGGGAAGATGAAATAAGAACTGAAACCGTTATAGAAAAAAAATCAGCCCGGGATATTATTGATGCGTTGCGCCACGGTGTTGTTCCCAAAAACAATCTTGACCTATTGATGGTTGGCCAACTCGGCGCCAGAAATCACCTCTCTGAAATTTTGACTGAATTAAGTAAAACGAAGTCACATTTTAAATTTATTCGCGGCCAGTATGGATCGGGAAAGACGTTTTTGTGCTCCTGGCTGAAACAATATGCCCTTCAAAATGAATATGCAGTATCCTTTCTGAATATAAGCCATGACCAGCCCTTGTCAGATTTACCCATATTCTTTTCCGGTGTAGTCAATGGACTTCGTACGCCAGAAAAAACAGATTCGAGTGCCCTTGTCGATATCTTGGAATCCTGGCTACTTAATATTCACAGAAGAATCACTATGCTTGAAGGCATACCTTTTGGAAACTATGACCAGCTTGGTAAAATTGCGGGTATTGTAGAAAAAACTATCGAAACGCACCTATCGGGTTTGAATGATATTGAGCCTGGTTTTGGGCAGGCCATCCGGTCATTTTACCAGGCTAAAGTGGACGGTGATCAGGAGCTTGCTTCTAATGTCGTCGCTTGGATAAACGGCAGTCGATCTCTTTCTTCACAGGCACTGCGAGAAATAGGTGTTAAAGGATATTTGGAATCAAATAATGTCTTCCCTCGTATGCGGGCATTATTGGATCTTATCGGCGGAGCCAGGTATAAAGGATTACTAATGGTAGTGGATGAATTGGAATTGGTGAGAAAATTTCCACATATCCGGCAACGGGAACAAGCTTTTGAGACACTCCGTTTATTGATAGATGAAGTCGGTAAAAATGGCTTACCCGGATGCTTTGTAATCTTTACCGGTACAGATGAGTTCTTTGAAGATGAACGCTATGGTCTAAGAAGTTATGAGGCACTTGCAGACAGGGTATTGTCCCCACTACAACACACAGGACTAGGCCTGGTCAGTATGCGCCAACCCATCATCAGCCTCGAAGCGTTGGACAAAGAAAGGCTTTCCAACATGATTTTTAAGATAAGAGATCTGTACGCCATCGCTTACAGTTGGGACGCGAATCAGCACGCAAATGAGTCTTCCATATTGAAATTGATTGATTCCTGGACAACGTTTGGCGACGAAAGCGTCAATCGTAAACCCAGGCCGATTCTCCGTGAGTTCATACAAATGCTTGACCTCTGTGAAGAAAACAAAGGACTGGGAATAAATGACTTTCTGAAGGACAAAGGTTTTACAGAAATTGAGGAAAATAACTTTCATGTAGCCAACTAAGACCATTCGATGCGAGACAAACTTCATCCGAGATTGCGCGATATAGTTGATAATAAAAACTGGAAGGATTTCACAGATGTCCAGAAAGAGGCATTTGATCCTATTTACGATGGGGAGCATTGCATCATTGAAGCACCTACTGCCGGCGGAAAAACAGAAGCTGTATTTTTTCCACTTTTAACAAGAATAGCAGCAGATAAGTCATCTGGAGTCAAGGCTCTGTACATTGCCCCTTTAAAAGCTTTGTTGAATGATGTGGAATTGCGGGTAGCTGCTTACGCAAAGGCTTGTTACCTAGAGGCTTTTAAGTGGCACGGCGACGTAAGTCAGTCGTCGAAAATTCAGCAGATGCTTTTACCTTCTGAAGTCTTGCTGACCACTCCTGAGTCATTAGAAGCGATTTTACTCCGAAAAGGAAACTGGAATGAATGGTTCCACAACTTGCAGACGATTGTGGTAGACGAAGCGCACAACTTTGCCATGTCAGACAGAGGGTCCCATTTAATATCCTTGCTGGAAAGATTGGAAAATGAGATTGAAGCGACACCCCAGCGAATTGCCGTGACAGCAACCATCGGAAATCCGGATGAATTAATGTCTTGGCTGCTCGGGAAACGAAACACTAATGGCAGGCAAATTGTGGTAAAGAATAAAGTCGAAAAACAAAAAAACTTCAAACTTCAATTTCTGGAAGGTCGAACAGAGGACGAGAGCTTAGTGCCGGGCATTGACGCAATTTTATACAATTTAATAGCCGGTAAAAAATCTATTGTTTTTGCCCACTCCCGCTCGGGAACAGAAGATATCGCTAAACATATCAATGAGCGAAATTCGGACTCAAAAACCCGGATGCCGGTTAAAGTCAGAACTCATCACTCCTCCGTAAGTAAATATCTAAGAGAAGACGCAGAATGTTTGATCAAAGCGCGATCAGAATCGAGGTTAAACGCAATCATCAGTACTTCGACCTTGGAGCTCGGCATCGATATTGGAGAGCTTGACCAAGTTATCCAAATTGGCGAGCTAAGCAGCTCCGGCTCTTTTTTACAGAGAGTAGGACGCACAGGCAGAAGACCTGAAAAAGCACAATTTTTCCGTGGAATCTGCGATCAAGATGAACATTTGATTCTCATGGCAGCATGCATAAGTCTTGGGCTAAAAAGTCAGTCTGAAAGCATTTTATTTTCAAAGCAGGCATTTCATATTCTCGCACACCAGATTATTTGCCTTTGCCTTCAGAAGATGGGAATCACTAAAACTGACATCTGGAAAATACTTTCAAGATCTTATTGCTTTTCCAAGGTATCGCAAACGCAGTTTGACGAGCTGGTATCCCACATGATCCAGCAGGATTTTCTACGCCAGACTGAACAAGGTTTATTACTGACCAGTGATAAGACAGAAAAAACCTTTTTAAGGGCAAATTGGAAAAGATTATTTGCAGTATTTGATTCCGGTCCAGTTTATAATGTAGTGGACGGCAAAAAGATCGTAGGAACACTTGATTCCAATTTTGCAAAAATGCAGAAAGTTCCATTCCTTTTTATGCTTGGCGGTATTGAATGGAGGGCTACCAAATTGAATCACGAGACGCAACAAATTGCTGCCCAGAAAACAAAAACAGGCAATATTCCAAAATGGAAAGTATTTAGCACAGATGACGTGCCATTTGAAACAGCCCAGGAGGTTGGCAAAATTTTGACCGGGAACCAGTTGTTACCCTTTCTAGACGAAGCGGCTGCAAAAAGTATCGAGCGACAGAGGGAACACTATAAATTTTCCTCCTGGAACCCTGGTGCCTGGAGTTTCAATCGTCTGGGAGGCGGAAAAATCCAAATTTTTACTTTTGCGGGAAGCAAGATTAATAGGACGCTCGCAAGTATACTAAATGCATCGGACCTCGGGAATGCTGAATATGATTATCGCACGGTGGAAATAAAGCTAAACCCTGAGGCAAGTATGACCGACAACAAATTCGGGTCAGGTATAGCCGAACTGCGCAACGGTTCAACACAGCAAGTGATAAACAGTATTCAGCAATCAATTAGAAATACGTGGTTCTCTAAGTTCTCAATTTGTTTGCCGGAGAATTTGTCGAAAACTGCTTTAATCGAAAGAGCAATGGACATCGATGGATTAAAGCGTGAATTACCGCTTGCTGTTGAAAAACTGCTGTTACCCTCCACCCTTTTTAATCAGATGGTTTCTAAAAAAGCCTAGGCTCTAAAACATAACGTATGCAACAACTGCTTGTTATAGTCGTCTTCCTCATTTCTGTCACATGCTTCTCCGGGGCAGCCAGAGAAGATGGCAGGTGTTCGGGAGATGCTTACTGCACTGCTTGCAGCACCTGCAGCTCCTGCAAAAACTGTAACGTTTATGGAGGAACCTGTGGAGTGTGTAGCCCGACTGCGAGACGTAAACGGCAGTTTTCACCGCCATCCACCTCAAGAACCCCTGCCAATAACGGACTCACTAAAAAGTTGAAACCTTTCCCTGTACATCCCGTAGCCGATAGTTCCAAAAGAAACAAACCACTCGATAGCAAACGGTTCATCTCAATGGGTAACTGTGACGATTTCGACAAAAAGTATGACCTCGCTCCCAACACGGTCCAGTACATCAGGTTCTATTCCTTTCCTCTGACCGGAAGTTTTTTAGTTACAGATACAACCTGCCCTATTAGTAAGGCCGAATATTATAGTTGCGATGGTAAAATAGGTTATTTTGTTGGAACGGTGGGGGCTATTACGATTGTTCAAAAAGCCCTCCCAGTCGTCACCTGGCTTGCTTGGAAAAACTCCGAAGCAAAATGCCAATACTTTAAAAATTACATTTTAAAAAAGAACTTCACCTACATATACAACGGCAACATTAAAAATCTTGATTGAGGCTAGGATAGACGATTTCAAAACTAGCTTTTCAGATTATAGGGCTGAGATTTCCAACTCTGATTTAAAACCTGATACTATGACAATCGAAGAGATTAGAGATATCTGTATCGACAGCGCAGAAAAATATTACAATTTTCTGGATCAAAATGACAAGGGTCTCCAGGTAGTTGATGTGTTTGAAATTAACAAGGTGCCTGGAGATCATCCGATTTACAAACTTCGGCTGGCTGCCAAACTATTTGACCTTGACGCACTGTTCTTTAAGCTTTATCACAATAATACCTTGTATACGACTGAACAGATCAAAATTATAGAGTATGATGGAGACAAGAATATATTGCTTGTTAAACCCGGAGAAACACTGATAAATGATTTTGAAAGACTGACCGCCAGGGATGTAAAAGTCATTTCAGATCTAAAATTTCTTGTAACAAGAATAAAAGACTGGTACGTACGCAATGGAGCCAAAATAAGAATGCCTGTCAATACGTCACCGCAAAGGACAAGTTCATTTGACATTCAGTTTATCAACGCATCAGAGCCATCTTCCAATCAAAAGGAGGCTTTGAATACTTTATTCCAAAATCCATTCTCTTACATTTGGGGTGCCCCCGGTACCGGTAAAACGCAGTTCGTTTTGTCTTACGCGCTTTTACATTACGTTCGAAAAGGAAAAAAAGTGGCCGTCCTAGCCCCCACCAACAATGCTTTGGAACAGGTATTAAGAGGCGTTATTAAAATGTTCGAAAAAGCCAGCATATCAAAAACCAAACTCTTAAGACTAGGCACGCCATCGAAAAAATTTGCAGAGGATTTCCCTGAAGTTTGCGAAGAACGGGGTGTTATGAAAAAATTGGAAGAGGTAGACAAGCAAATTAAAATTATCGAACGTCTCTTGGTTTATGGACACAAAAAAAATGGATTAAAGGAAGCGAAAGAAAATCTTGGTTTATTAAAAAAGATACCTGATCTATACAAAAGAGTGAATCAGGCTAGTGCCGAACTAAAGACCAGTAAAGAAAATTATGTGGCAATACATGCTCAGGTTACAATGATCGACCGGGATATAGCCGAAATTACATTCGAGCAGGATAGACTCAACAGAAAGTTTAATTCTCTTGGAACTAAAATAGTGAAAGTCTTTTCAAAAAACCCGACAAAAACGGAATTAGCACTCCTTGATACTAAAGACAAACTAAAGATATTGTTCAGCAAAAAGACATTTCTGAGTCTTGATCTCAAGGAAAAAGAGCAAGTTGTTAATGAAGATAAAGAAAATCTTAAGAATACAAATTTTGAAGCAACGAAATTCATTAAGCTTATCCAAGAAAAGTTTAAGCTTATTAAAAGCCTCTACGAAATAACCTCACGGCTAAATTTGGAAAATTCAGATGAAATCGAAAAAGAGCTTCAAATAACAATAGACGACGAACAAAAAGAATTACAGGTAGATGACGGCTTGGCTCAGGATTATGAGGTTCACACAACCGAAGAATTAAACAATCGGTTGCAAAAACTGCAAGCAAGCAGGCACAAACTGTCACATGCTTCGACGGAAGAAAGAATGCAAAACGTAAATGTGCTGGCATGTACGCTTGATGGTTATGTGGGAAAATTTACGGAAGCAAAAATGGGAGTAGATCATATTTTTATGGATGAAGCAGGTTATTCAAATATTATTAAAGCACTAACACTTTTTAACCATAATGTTCCGATCACGTTTCTTGGTGATCACATGCAATTACCGCCCGTATGCGAAATCAATGATTTGGATATACAGAGGAACGATACTTATAAAAATGTTTTTCTGTGGTCGCAGTCAGCAATTTTTCTGGAGGCCTTATTTATTAAAGCAAGGGATGTGATGTTGTCCGAATATCTAAATAACGCCTCCCTGACAACTAATGAAATGAAGAGAGCCGACTTAAATCAAACCTATCGTTTTGGTGAAAACCTGGCAAAAATTCTGGGTCGCCATGTTTACAACAATGGATTGGGGTCTTTAAATAAGGACGGTGATACAAAACTGTATTACGTGCAGGCTTGCAAACAGGAAGAACTGAAGAGTCGTATAAGCATGAATGAGGTCATAGGCGTTCAGCGAATCGTGGAGCTACTGAACAAAGAGAAAGAAGATGACTTCATTATTCTTACGCCCTATAAGAAACAGGTGAAGCTGTTGGGGCAATTTCTACCACACGAACGAAATGAGCTTAAAATTCTAACCGTGCATGGTTCACAGGGAAGAGAATGGGATACTGTGATTTTAAGCATTGTGGATACAAGCGATAAGTGGTTTGTGGATTCCCGAACACCCCTTTCAAAAGGATTAAATTTGCTAAACACGGCTCTGAGCAGGGCTAAACGTAAGCTAATTCTAGTCTGCGACAGTCATTATTGGAAATCGCAGAATGGGCAGTTGGTTGCAGATTTATTGTCAGAAAGTCAACAACTAGCAGTTACCTTATAACTTTCTTTGGAACCTTCGTCTTCTTTCTTCCCCACCTCCCACACATACAAAAAAACATAACACTCCCGCCACAAACACCCACGCCACAACCCTATACAATCACCATGAGTGTGAAACCGCCTTGTCACTTATCCCTGTCCCCGGACATCAGGCATAGGCACCGCTCAACCTCCGCTAGCGTCCCCACCTTCTCTCTACCACAATCCCCCCCACCCATAACTCGAAAATTGTCGCAGGCGTCCTCGCTGCCAATCGCTCCAAACCGTCATACACTCCTAAACGCCACGCTGCGGCAATCCTCCTGTACGAGACTCTTTTGGCTTACCATTACCATATTCAGGCAAGTCCAGGTCAACGGTCGCGCCCACCGCTTCTCAATCACCGCAGTCTTTCCGTCCTTCCCGCCCCTCACCTATCAAACCCTCTCCTCCCGCGCCCCGCCCCGTTCTCTTTCCGACCCAACCCAAAATCCTTCCACCACGTAACAGGCTGGCTATTCCCTGAAATAATGCTTGTTGCCATAGACTGCTAAATAACAGGCTTTCAAACAGGACAGCAATGCTGTTATACAAACAGGCTGGTTCGCAGTACCAAAATAGAAATTGGCAGGATATAGGATTGGAAGGCGTGGATTTGGGGGTGCCCCTCGCCTTCCCTCGCACGAACAGACTTGGGGCTCGGGTCGGGCTTTACGTTACAAGTCCTCGCGGCCACGCCGCTGTGGGCTTTTCACTTCAATCCCTTACCTGAATTTTGGAACTGACCGTGCTGCGAAACAGATGCAAGTAAATCCAAAGCAATGGTATTTTTGATATGTCATTGTCACGCTGACGTATGGAATTTTACTCTTCTTCCATCTCGTTCTAAACTATGCACTCGAAATACATTCCGGGGTCGATAATGGCTTTGTATAGTTCCTTTTGTATTTATCTATAAGGCAAAAAGGCATTGAACGCCCTTTGCAGTTTCCTGCGCCTTATTTGTGCTTTTTAGCTTGTTAGCTGACACATTGCTTGCCGATGGCGGTTTAGGTTTACATATACTGCAGGGACCAAGCGCCAGCTTTGTGGTCTCCTGCATGGAGTGCAGGCGCCGGATCATTTTGATCACAAGCGCCGATTTTCCAGCACAATCTCTGCTGGATCATTATGACCACAATGATTCATTGAAATATAATATGTTCGGTAAGATTTAAGAAATAATCCTGGTGGTCAATCCGCTACGGCTTAATGTGGTCAATGTCGTCGGCGCATCCAATTATCCTCCATAATTCATATAGCGTTCGTTTAATTCCTGTTTAATCCAAATTCTCTTGTTCCCAATTTTCGTTTCAACAACCTTTCCTTGATCGCTGCCTCCTGGGGTGTAATTGTTTTGGGAAGCAACATCATTATAGTAAAGTCAAAGTTTTCAGAGTGCGCTGCCCTCTCGTTCACCAACTCGCGCAGGGCGACATTGCCTCCATGCCCTTCTGATGTAACGTAACTTGACCATCTACCCCAAAGTCCATCGATACCCCAGCTTGAACCGATATAGTGTTGTCCGTCGCTTCTGTCCCGGATGAGGTATACAGCGTTTGTCGCAGATAACATTTTTTTCCAATCCGGATATCTCTTTTGTACGATTTCACGCAACTCGGTATAAGAAAGAATAAAATCAAAGTAATCATGGAAGTGCTGATAATGAAGCCCGGGCTGGAGCTCGACAATCTCCTTATCATTTTGGAATTTTTGAACCCAGCTCCTGGCACCTTTGCCCCAATCGATGATAACGCGATCTTTAAGTTGCTCAAAACGCGGGTCTTCTTCTAACTCATACTCGACTTTATACAGGTCTCCAATAAAGCTCGGAAGTGGCGTGTCAAGGACTTTACATCCCCGGATTTTATAAACCCCTACAAAACGCGAGCGTGTACCATCTTCTCCGATAAAGGAAACAATATACTCGGCATCTTTAAACACTTCATGCCCCTGTTGCTGTTGGTACAGGATAAAGTTTTTCTTGTCATTTCTATACGCCTGGTAAAGATTTGTCCTGTGATCTTTGTGACGCACGAGTAGTGTGCGGTCATTGGTTAAACCCCTTTTTAGTAATAGTTCTTGGATGGTAATCATACAGCATCGTTTAGGTTGAATGAAGCAAAAAAAAATGACATTGAGTCAATAAAACTCAAGACAAACGCCGTTGGAGGTTTCTCTGAAGAAGGGGATTAAATGGAGTACAATTTAAAAACTGTATACAAGATATCCAATAATGAAGTACTTTTTCTCTTAAATAGTTTTCAAAATCGGCAAGCCTCCCCCGTTCCGCCGCAACCATAATACAAAAGGCGAACGTTAAAGAATTGAATTTCAACATGCCTTTTTCTTGAAACCGGCTGTAAGTGCCATATATTTATGTGCTGTACACAATTTAAAAGAGCGACCCACAACATATGAACAGACTATTTTCAACCTTGACTTTTTTAGTAAGTGTGACATTAATTCTATCCTGCACTTCACAGACAAATGCTAGGGAGACCGAGAAGGAAATTTCAGAATCTGCCAAAGTTGAGCAGACAGTAAATGAAATATTCGGTATAAATGGCGAAGACATACCTATTAAAACAACGCCAGCAGAAAATGGTAAAAAGTTGGTAAATGAAAAAGCAACAAAAGCGTTAGGTGAAACACAGTATTGTCAGCTTGACTATTCAACAAAAGTTGAAATTTTAGAGACAAAGAATGACTGGTCAAAAATAAAGGTTGTTGAACCTGACTGGCTTTCAGCAACACATGTGGGCTGGGAAAAAAGCGATTACAACTTTTGTTATAATCGCTTCATCTTCTTCGTGGTATGCAGCGGGATCGAACCGCCGACACAAGGATTTTCAGTCCTGCTATACGAGATGAACAAATATGATTTATTTAAAAGTTTCGCTGTCAAAAAAATCTTTCAGGCTTAAATTAAACTCCTTACACAATTTATTTATGGTGTAAATAGAAGCTCCCCTGCCAGTTTCCCATCTACTTATCGTTTGCCTGTCACGTAAAGTTTGTTTGGCAAAAGCTGATTGCTTACCTTCCTTTTCTTCTCGTAATTGCCTTATTCGTTCGGCAATTTTTTTCTTAAGTATCAAATCTGTTTTGTCAAGTTTCGCCATCATTACAACGTTCGACAAAACCGAAAAAAAAGATGTCAGCCATATGGCTGACAAACAAAGAAGTTTTATGTATATTTGATTTTAGAATTAAATTCGCGATCCTTCAATAAATAATTTGAAGCATTCGCTTTGAGTCTCGTTCTGAAACGTCGGAAATTTCAAATGCCACGAGATGATAAGTAGAATGCCCACGCTCTGCGTGGGCTCTCTTATTCGTGGCAAGGCCTCCGACGGCCTCAGAGCGGTAAGTTGAGTTCCACGCTTTTTTTTATGCTTTGTGGAACTTGCTTTGTAGACTCATCCGCGATTTACGGATGAAGCAGTCGGCCATCATATCGCCCTTTTGGTTAGCCTCCCCTTCGGGTGGCGGGGAACTGCACATCCCGCTGTGTTCTGCTTTTATATACCTCCTGGCCTTTGTCATCCTCTTTGCTGTGAAGCCGAAAAATCCTGTCTAACGCTTTGGCAATTGCGTTGGGAGCGGTCCCCGTGGTTTCTCTCATGTTTCGTCCATACACGCCCGCTCCCGCCTTTTGCTTTTTTTTACTGGAATGCTGGCTTTGAACGGGTGGAACACCTGGTAAGAAGCGGCTATTGGTCATCTGACAAAATCACCTGCAAAAATGAAAAAAATTTGCTTACTGGGAATGCTATGCCTGAGCTTGACGGCGGCTTCGGCGCAGGTCAAGCCTGTAAACATTGGGGAGGCGCTACCCCCGCTGACCTTGAAAAATGCCATCAATACCCCCGTTTTTGAGATCCAATCCTCCTCCTTTTCGGGCAAGCTGGTGATCCTGGACTTCTGGGCGACCTGGTGCGCCGCCTGTGTGACGGAGTTTCCCAAGCTGCAAGCCCTCAAAGACCGGTTCGGTGAGCAGTTGGAGATCATTCTCGTCAATGCGAAATCCCGGCTTGCGGGCGAAACCCCGGCGAAGATCCAAAAGACGCTGGAGCGGTTCAAATCGCGTACCGGCAGCCCCTTATCGCTGCCCGTAGTCTATGACAACCCGCACCTCGATTCCCTCTTTCCCTATACCACCATCCCCCATGAGGTCTGGATACACAACGGTAAGGTGATCGCTATCACCTCCTCCCTCGAGCTCAATGCCGCTAATATCGCCGCCGTATTGAACAATCAGCCCTACCAGATGCGCACCAAAATCGATCACGGGGCTTTGGCGGCACGGAAGGCGGCGGCAACGCCTTCCCTGCCTGAAAACGCGCTCTTTCGCGCGACACTGACGGGCTTCAGGGAAGGTTATTACGGTACGGGCACCTACCCGGATTCGACGGACAGCCGCAGGATCAGGGGGCTCTATTATTACAACAACACGCTGGAAGAACTGCTGCGCGAAGCCTGTACCCACAACCGCCTCTTTGACGTGCCCCCGAACCGCGTCGTGTTCGAAGTGGCAGATCCACGCCCCTTCCGCAAGTACTCCGATACCGCGATCTACCGCTACCAGTACTGTTATGAGCTGCGCCTGCCGCCCACGGACTTTCCCGCGGCCCGCGCCTGGATGTTCGGTGATCTCTGTCGCTTCTTTAAGCTAAAGGTCGATACGCCGATGCGGGCATTGCCATGTCTGGTCGTGCGCGGAGCGGAGAGGCTGAGCCGCTCGAAGAGCCGGGGAGGCGAGCCAACGCTCGACATCGATCTGGGCACTGTCCGCAAGTTCCTGCGCCATTACACGGTGCCGCGGGCGCTTGCCCTCCTGGATCGGTACTGTGACATTCCCATCATTGATGAGACAGATAGTCCCTTGGTGATTGACCTGGATTTGCCGGAAGATATAACAGACCCGGTATTGATAAAGAACGCGTTGGAAAAAGCAGGGTTTGCCGTGAGCCGGGAAATGCGGGCGCTGAAAGTGACCCTTGTGAGCGACCGATGAAAAATGACCGAATCAAAGCGATGCTTGCTGTTGAATGATTGATTCACCACCAAAACCAACAACAACATGAAAATCTATTTATTGATGGGTGCTTTACTATTTGTGCAGTCTGCGACTGCCCAGATCCTTACGGGCCGCGTGCGGGCGGCGCCTTCCAAAACACCGCTCGCAGGTGCCACCGTCCAGTGGTTGCAATCGGGGCAAGTGACCGCAACGAATGAACAGGGGCATTTCTCCATCCCCCTGCCTTTTGCTGCCGACACGCTCGAAGTCAGCTACGTGGGCTACACGATCTTCCGGGTAGCCGTGCCATTAGGAGCGGTAAAACCCGTGGAAGTACTGCTCTACCCTGCCAGCGCGGATTTGCAGGAGATCCTGGTCTCCACGGGGTACGAAAACCTGCCGCGGGAACGGGTGACAGGCGCCTTCACCCATATTGACAACCAAACCCTCAACCTGCAAACAGGCACGGGCATCCTCGAACGGCTCAATGGCGTGGCGGGCAGTGTGCTCTTTGATGATGGTGAACGATTCGATTTCCTCGGGATTGATGTTTCCGATGCTGCCTTCATATGGATAGTTGTCAAGCACGATCAAAGTGTCGAGCGGACCATTGATTCTGGAGAGCCCCCGCACGTTGAAGTTG
>JBQCFW010000215.1:0-7557 GCA_051958655.1 Agriterribacter sp.
AAACACCGGAGTTGTTGAAGCCCATCGATTGCCTGAGCGAATCTGCTGTAAGATGCTTACCATACGATTTGGCAATCATTCTAAGGCAGGTAGGCCCACAATCCATAGCGTTGAGCTGACGATAACAGGTGAAACTTTTCATAGACGTATGCAAACAACAAATATTAAGAAAATATTTTTAAACCCGAAACCAAATATTGTTATTTATTTATTCTTTAGCAATTAAATGCTAGCCATTATGAAACTCATCAACCTGGTAAGCCAGCCTATGCAACACTGCGAAGATGCCGCTGCACAGCTCTTGCAGGCATTAAAAATTAAGTTCACCAAGTCGCACCTGCAAAAAGAGCTAACTGAGCATCCAAATTATCCTTCCCTAGCGGCCATCGCCGATACTATTGGCATATCGTACGATGTTGCCTGCGCCCCGTTAAGACAAACTATTTATGGCTACAAAGCTTCGCCAGACTTCAGGCTTCCCTTTCTGGCTCAAATCCAACCGAAAGGCAAACATGAGGTATTTGCTGTGGTCACTCAATTTTCCGCCACTAATATTCAGTTGTATAATCCGGCCACAAAGAAACAAGAGCTGCACACAATTGCATCTTTTGATGAAATATACAGCGGGGTGATGCTGATTGTGCAGGCGGGGAATAAAACACAGGAAGAACAGTACGAAGAACATATAAAAAAGGAGAAACGGCGCATTTTTTTTAATTATCTCGCCTTACTGGCATTGCCTGTACTTTGTATTTTAATAATGGTTGCTCGTTTATTGAACAATTTCTCATTCCAAACCATTGTGGGTAGTATTTACACCCTGCTATTGCTTGCAGGCTGCATAATAACCACCCTGCTGTTATGGCATGAAATAGATGAATACAACCCCTTGGTAAAACAAATATGCCAGGCAACCAAACAGGTTAACTGTTCGGCAGTGTTGCATTCAAAAGCCTCCACCATAATGGGGCTGAGCTGGAGCAGTCTTGGATTTACTTATTTCACGGGTTTGCTTCTTTTCTTACTGGCAACCGAATTGGGCGAAGACGCTTTAGCAATAGCCGGGTGGCTCAGCATCCCGGTGCTGCCCTATATATTATTCTCCTTGTATTACCAGTGGAAAGTAATAAAGCAGTGGTGTGTATTGTGCTTGGCAGTGCAGGCGCTGCTGCTCCTGTTGTTCGTTACTGCCCTTGCCGGAGGTTGGTACGATTGGGAATTATTAATTGCAGTTTCCCCGCAATCGTGGCTGGGCATCATTGCTACGCTCGCTTTTGTTTTTTCAGTTATGATTGTATTGTTGCCTGCGCTGCAAAAGGCAAAGGACAGATCGCAAAAAAACATTGAACTGCAGCGCCTGAAACACAATCCGCAGATATTTGAAGGTTTGCTAGCTAAGCAAAGAGTTATGAACAAATGTGCACACGGCTTAGGCATTACTGTAGGCAAGCCCGACAGTGTGATAAAACTGGTAAAAGTGTGCAACCCCTATTGCGGTCCCTGTGCAAAGGTGCATCCCATTATTGAGGAGCTGGTAAGCAACAACGAGGAACTGAGTGTACAAATTATTTTTACTGCAACAGAAAACAAAGAAGACATTAAAAGAGCGCCAGTACTGCACTTAATGGCAATTGCTGCCCAAAATAATGAACCGCTTACCCAACAAGCGCTGGACGACTGGTACAATGCGCCTGTAAAAGATTATAAAGCCTTTGCGGAAAAATATCATTTATATGTTCCGTCGCCCGAAAAATTTGGAAAAGCCATAACAGCCATGCACGAATGGTGCGATGCTGTAGCAATTACTGCTACTCCTACATTTTTTGTGTGTATGAATACGCATGAAAAAGAAAATGGAAGTGCCCAATTTTACCAGTTGCCGGATCTGTATACGGTTGCCGATTTAAAATATTTTTTCACTGTATAAACTGTCTTTTATGTCTTTGCTAAAAGCTATAAAACGGCTGGAATACGCCAACTTCCTGATCAGGAAAAAAGCTACGGGAGATTTGGAAACTTTTGCGCGAAAAATGAAATTATCCAAAAGTGCAGTTAAAGAAATTCTACATGAGATGCGGGCTTTAGGGGCTAACATCAAATATAACAAAGTTCGAAAATCATATTACTACGAGGAAGATGGAGAGTTCTGTATTTCTAAATTTATGAAGTATGGCGACGTAGTACCCAAAGATGAAGTTGCTAAAATAGGAAGGCCTGAAGACTTGTGTTTTTCTGAAAAAGCAACTTTTGTACTGTGTGAAGAAAACTGAAAATATTTTTTGGAGCCAGAAATAGTGGCTTGAAGAGTTTTAGCTTTGAGGTGTTAATTTATTTTTACACCAGCCTGAATTATAAAGCAGGCTAAAAATTTAAAACAATGAAAAAATTAAAGTTGAAACTCCAAAACATTGAAGGAGCAGAAATGCTTTCAAGGGAGCAGTTAAAATCGGTGATGGGGGGAAGTGGTGGTGGCGGTGGCGGTGGGGCGGGCTATTGTGCTATTTCGACATCATGTAACTTATATGTTCGAGATCTGGGAACAACCTATGAAGGAAAATGTTACTACCAAATAGGAGGCAAGTGTTTCTGCGGTGTAGAAGTAAACGGACGAACCTATACCACAGATCCGAATACGACTTCTGTATGTTACAAGGAATGGTAAGATATTTTCATGCGGAACTGAATAGTTCACAACTTTACGAAGTTAAGAGTTGTGAACTATTTTTTTAAACCATGTATTTCCCATATGTCATAAATTTATGATTGTGAAGAACGGCAAAATAAAGATTATTTTATTTCTAGTTATAGTTTTTTCATTAGTTGGTATAATGTTACGCATCATAAATGCTAAAAAACAAAAAGAGAATCTGATCTCGAAAAAGGGAAAAATCGAAGTCGTGAACTTTTGGTCAATTTTTTGCGGACCATGTCTTAAAGAATTGCCTTCATTAAATATTGTCTACCATAGATATAAAAATTTTGAAAACTTTACCATGGTAGCAATAGCATTAAATTCAAATAATGAAATAAATCAGTTTCTATCAGGTGACACTTCAACTATTTGGGGAAAGCGACGCAAATATCTAGAATCACAAATAGATTTCAAAGTAATACCCTATTATAACCATGATAGTGTTTTGGATAGCACAAGGCAACTCGTAATACCTAATAAAAAAAATTATAGTTTACTAGAAATAATAACTTCGAAATATCAATTGGAAGGAATTCCAACTACAATCATCTTTTTCAACGGTAAAGAATGTAAACGTTTATTAGGATTTTCAGGTAACGAAGAGGAATATCAAACAACAATTTGTGCTGTTGTAGATAGTTTATTAAATTAATTGTTTTACAGAAGCCAAATATGTTATTTTAAATTATACTTTAAAGGTAGTACTTTAAACAACGAAACATCCCATACCGTCCGAATGCGGATCAAGTCATACGACAAAAAATTTATGATAGACATATAAAGTATGGCAAAAAACACTACTCACTTTTATGCAAATTCCCACTTACATAATTAATCTTAAATCACGTGATAAGCGTAAATCACACATCGAAAAAGAGTTTTTCGGTCGAGATGAGTTTAGTGTTTCCGTTATCGAGGCTTTCGAACACACAATAGGAGCCATAGGATTATGGAGATCCTTAAAAAAAGCCATTCAGCATGCGGCTGACAATAATTTAGATTATTTCCTGCTTTGTGAAGACGACCACCGATTCACAAAGAATTATAACGTTGAGTTACTTAAACAATGCGTTGAAGAAGCGATAAATAGAGATGCCAATCTTTTATGCGGCGGTGTCAGCTGGTTTGAAGATGCCTTTCCCATATCTCGCAATTTGTTTTGGACTAGAAAATTTTCCGGACTGCAATTTACAATTATATTCAAAAAGCTGTATGCTAAGGTTCTAAGCTCAAGCTTTGCTGAATACGATTCAGCCGACTATAAGCTTTCAGAATTAACTCACAATAAATATTTTATACATCCATTTATTTCAACTCAAAAAGAATTTGGCTATTCTGATGTTACCAGCTTAAATAATGGAACAAAGCGAATAGAAGAATTATTTGCAATAACCGAACGCAACGCGACAGCTCTCAGCAAAATCAGTTCGTTCTACAGAAATAACCAAAACAATATATCTAATCACGACACCCAAATTGATTTTGAAAACCTGACTATTCCAACGTACATAATCAATTTACCAGAAAGAGCTGATAGAAGGAAACATATCATTGATCAGTTCAATGGTAGAAATGAATTTGACATAACGCTCGTAAGTGCTTGCAAACATGAGATCGGGGCCGTTGGACTTTGGCAAAGTATTCGCAGAATAGCTACGATGGCTATCGACAATGATGACGATGTAATTGTAATTTGCGAAGATGACCATTTATTTACACCGCTTTATCGAAAGGAGTTTTTATTACAAAACATTATACAAGCGCATGAACAAGGATGTGATTTATTAACCTGCGGAACTGGAAAGTTTGACTTTGCTATTCCCGTTAGTCCAAATAGATTCTGGGTCAACCAATGCTTGTCCACCCAGTTTATAGTTTTATACCGAAAATTAATCCATCGAATTCTAGAAGAATGCTATGATGACACTGTAGCCGCTGATTTGAAGTTTTCTGAAATGACGAGGCATAAAATGATATTATATCCATTTATATCCTTGCAGCATGATTTTGGATATTCGGATGTTACAGCAATTCACAACGAGCAAAAAAAAATTGTTTCTAAGATGTTTAGGACATCTATGTCTAGGTTGGACGCGATTGCTAAGGCCTATGTAAGCATAAAGCATTCGTGAAATGATCGTTGATTATTATTTCTATTTTTCGCGCAATAGTTTGAATACAAGCCTATAAATGCAAAACAAAATACCAAATATTCTACATTTCATATATGGATTGGAAAAAGATTTTGGGAACAAACCATTCTCACTTGCTCATTATCTAGCAATAAAATCGGCCTGTGTAGTTAATAGACCAGAAAAAATTTTTTTCTATTATAAATATTTACCGTCTGGCACTTGGTGGGATCAAACTCTGGAAATGATTGAACCTATCCAAATATCTGTACCAATACAAATATTCGGGAATAAGCTATGTCATTTTGCACACAAGGCAGACGTGTTAAGACTTCTTATTCTGTTCAAATTTGGCGGAATCTATATGGATATCGATACAATCAGCATTAAATCTTTACAGCCATTGCGTATCCATCAATGTGTAATGGCTGAAGAAACATTATCAGGGGAAGTTGTGGGACTGTGTAATGCAGTCATATTAGCGTCAAAAGGAAATGCATTTCTTAAGTGTTGGCTTAGTTCCTATCAGACTTTTAGATCAAAAGGAAGGGATGCCTATTGGTGTGAACACTCCGTTTTGATGCCGCTACATTTATCTAAGCTTTATCCTGACCTCATAGAGGTCCTCCCAGAAAATGCTTTCCATTATCCTTCTTACACACAAGAAAATCTCCAAATGTTATTTGAGGAATGCAGCAGTTTCCCTGATGCATATTTACATCACTTATGGGAAACATTTTCCTACGACAAATATTTAGCTACGCTAAGCATTGATTACATTAAAAGTGTTGACACGACATATAATCTAATTGCAAGAAGATTCTTATGATCAAAAAACTCGACTTCCTCAGACCGGTTGGAATCAGAGAAAAAATTCGCTTTGGGAATAAGTATGACGGGGGATATGTTTTATACAAAAATGTACTCCCTCAAATCGATATCCTGATGTCATATGGCATTGGATGGGATACATCATTTGAAGATGACTTCAACAGACACACAAATAAGCCGGTTTTAATGTTTGATCCGACTATGTACAAGAAATACATTGTCAATAAGCAAAGAGTCAAATATATGGCTATCAATTGTAGAATAATTCCCCTGTTCCAATACCTATCAAATTGTCATAAGTGGTATAAGCACATTAAAGTCTTAGAATCGAGAGGCGTTGTCTTCATTAAGGAAGGAATCGCTGTTAAAAAGCTGGAAAGATTTGACAATTTCTCCAACCATTTGAAAAAATTTCAAATAGAAAATAAAAATATAATGCTAAAAATCGACATCGAAGGTGATGAATATGAAATTTTTAGAGACAACGAATTTCAAGAAAGCTTAAAGAATGTCAATCAGATCATAATTGAATTCCACGATTTAAAGAATCGATTATTAGAGTTAAGATCTATTCTTAAAAAATTGCAAAACAGTTTTGAAATCATTCATATACACGGAAATAATTTTGCAGAGCAGTTTAAAATTTTTGATTTAGATAAAGACAACAATACATATATGAAAATTCCAGACGTTATTGAGCTTACTCTTGTTCGCAATAGCCTCTTACATAAAGAAGACTTTTACAACAATGAGCAAAAATTACCGGTTAAAGATTTAGACTACCCCAATAATCCCCATATTCCGGACTACAGTCTGGATTTCTTTTGAAATTTTTCTTCTTTGTTTAGCCCCTACTTCCTAATCACCAACCTCACATGCTCCCACCTGTCTTGCACGCGCAGCACCACGGTGTATACGCCGGCGCTAAATTGCGACAGGTCTTCAATCACTTCAACGTTCTGTCCCTGGCCGGCCATGCTTTGCTTGCGCCATACTATTTTGCCTGTCATATCCAGCAACTGGTATTCAACCATGCCGCGGGCAGTGGTGAAATAGCTTATCTGAACGGATGAGGATGCAGGGTTGGGACTCACTTTCATTTTTTCATTGCTGCGCGCAGACAATCTCACCACTAACACATTGCTATATTTGCGAACACCATCTTTATTGATCACGCATATCCTGTAATAAAATACCTCAGTGCTCACGTCTAAAGAAGCATCTTCGTAGCCTAATGCAACTGCTTCATTGCGAGGCACTTCTTTTCTTACATCACCTATCTTACTAAAGTTCACTCCGTCTGTTGAGCGCTCTACTTCGAAATGATCGATCTGCTCTGTTGATAAAATTTTCCAGCCAAGCTCTATTACTGCGGTACGCTGCACAGCAGTAAACGAAAGGAAGTCGATGGGCAGAATAACGCAGGGCGACACAGTAACAGTAGCCTGCGCGCAGGTAGTAGTGTTACAATCTCCTTCGGCACGTACATAGTAAGTAGTGCTAGCCGACGGACTTACAATAATTGAATTACCGGTACCTATCAATGTGCCACCGCAACTTCCGGTATACCATCTCCACACGGCATTCGTACCCAGCGATCCGCCCTGCCGGGTTAACGTTACCGGGTTGCCGGGACAAGTAGTTAATGCCGGACTACCGGTAATACTTGTAGGTGCCACAGAAGCAGTTTTAGCAGTAAGCTGGAAACCGCTCGACACATACCGGCAACTTGTATTATTGATATTGCCTGCGGACGCTACAATTACCCGATAGTATTTTCCAATATCAGATGCGGTGAGCGGGTTAATGGTATAAGTGCTGTTATTGGCAGATGTAATATTTGTCCAGGTAGAATTATCGGTGCTTACCTGCCATTGATACTCCAATGTGCCTGATATTACT
>JBQCFW010000216.1:0-28609 GCA_051958655.1 Agriterribacter sp.
AAGTATTCACCTTCAGGTCACCTCTGCTGAAGCTCACCAATATTAACCTTGAAGACCTGCTCGAAAAAAGACTTACTGCTACTGAAGCTGAATTATATGAGCCGCAGATAACCTTTAAAACCGTAAAAGAGAAAAAGAAGAAAACAATCAGCGGAAATAATGATGACAAGTTTTACACTACCCTGCATGGATTGAGCGAACTTATATTGGTACAGCAATTCCGGATCATAAAGGGGAACCTTCACTTCCAGTCTACCGGCGTTTCCCCAATGCATATGCGCATGGAAAACGTCAACAGCCTCATTCTCCTGAACCGGTTTTTTTCAAGCGATTCGCTGATCGATGTAAAAAGGGCATTGCCGATCGTATCCATTGGCAAAGTGAATGTACAATCTCAAAAAGTAAAGCTCAATATAACAGACTTCATTTTTCAGGGTGAAGTAAGACACAGTCATGCCGCAACTTTTAACCTCGATTTGGCCAACGGTACTTCCTTGCAAGGAAAAGATCTCTCCTGGGTCATATTTGACTGGGATATGTATCGTAACCATAAAGTAATACAGGTAAACACCATGCGGATTAAAGAACTGGCAATAGCAGCCAGGGCAAACGAGCAAGCGGAAAAAGGGCATGTTGCTAAAGACCTTCCTGTTATCCACCTTGACAGGATCGATATTGATAAGATCAGTTTTGACCAGGCTGCCTCTAATGGAAATCTTTCTATGGATGGAGAGCGTGTGTGCGTAGATGATATCAATTCACTAAAACATGCATTTACCTGGGGCAATGCAGAAGGTTTGTTTAGAAATATTGTTGTTAACAAACCTGCTTTTAAAGCACGCATTCAAACATTACATCTTAATACGCAATCGGAAACAGTTGTGCACAATGCAGGCATAGAACTTACGAAGCATGATAGCCGCACCAATCTTTCTATTCCCAGCCTGGTCACCAATTTCCAGCTACATTCCAGCGATTTCTCAAGCATACAACTTGCTTCGCTGAAAATAAAAAATCCGGAGATAACCTTTAGTAAATTTCGGTCTTCCGGTGAAAAATCCCACACAACGAACGCTACGGCCGGTGCATCGGGAATGTTGCTTTCAATTGCAAAACTGGATGTTGAAAACGCCAGCATGCGTTACCAGGACCTGGCGCCCGCCGACTCAACGACAATAAAAACAGGTATCAATATGCGCGCAGAAAACATACAGCATGATAATTCAAAAAATGCATTCCTCTCCTGGAAAAAAATCGGCATACAACTGCTTTCGGCAGCCGTAGAAAAAAAGAATTTAAATTTCCGGCTTCCCTCATTGCGTATTGCCTTGCAGGATGGCAACTTGAACAAGCAGGGTAGTTACATCAGTCTTCATTCACGTCTTTCTGCGAACTGGAATAACGCAAGCCTATCCCTCCATAAAGCTGATACAATGGCATTGACAGTAGAAAAGCTTTCGGGGAATATTGAGGATCACTCAATTTCTTTTCACTCAAAGGAAAAATTTTTGTGGGAAAACCGGATAAGTCACCTATCGCTTAACGATGGGGCAATATCTTATAAAAACAAAAAATCAACCCTATCAGCTGATGATATCCGTTACAGCGGGCGCGACGGGACTTTATATCTGCGCACATTTAAACTATCGCCTAACGCAGACGCTCAGACTTTATTCAGGAATACCGGCTGGCAAACAGATCACACCTCATTGCACACGGGAAACGTACAGATCAGTGGTATTAAACCCCAAACACAAAACGACTCGGTTTTCAGGGCCAGGAAAGTTGTGATCAACGATCTGAAACTTATCACCATAAAAGACAAACGATATCCCTTTAAACATGGCATTGAAAAAGCCATGCTCGCAAAGATGCGCATTCACCTGCAATTTGCGCTAGATATCGACAGTGTGCAACTGAAAAACGGAAGCATCTATGTGCATGAAATAACAGAGAAAACACATAAGGAAGCGGTGATACCCCTTGAGCAGGTAAATGCCATTGCAACACATGTAAGGAACAGGAATAATAGCCAAGACAGCCTGGTACTTGACGCCTCTCTGCAATTATTCAACACGAAAGCTCATTATTTTCATTACAGGGAAGCCTATGGGGACAGTCTCTCATCCTTTACATTAAGGGTAGGATTATCTCCTGTTACCTTAGCCGAACTCAGCCAGATCACCATGCCATTTGCGAACATTAATGTAATAAGCGGCAAAGCAGATACTCTTTTTGCCAGCTGGACAGGCAATAAATACGCCGCTGCCGGCAAAATGAATTTTATTTACGACGGATTGAAGATAAAAGTGATGAGCAAAAAAGATTCTACCCGAACCACCTTACTGGGAAGAATTGAAAGCTTTTTAGCCAATGATATTGCGCTCCATAAAAGGAACAAAGAATCTGCACCGATATTTTTTGTGCGTGACCAGGAAAAGTCAGTGTTTAATTTTTGGGTGAAGACCAAACTGAATGGTGTTATTGCCAGCGCAGCTATTCTCCAAAGAAAAAAGCAATACAAAGAATACATCAAATACAAAGAAAAATATTATTTGCCCGATATTGATTATTAGTAAATGGAATAACATTAACTACCTAACCATACGGTAATGATGAAAAAGATCTCAACGTTCATTTTTTTTACGGCTATCATCCTTTCACAGGTTTTTGCCCAGGCGCCACCCACCGCACCATACACTATTTACCTCAGCTTCGATGACGGACCATTGCAGGGCAGCGGCAATATTGCGCAGGCGATCACAAACGAAAACATCAAGATCAATGTATTCGTGGTGGGACAGCACATTGCAGGAAATAACGAGCGTAAAAAAGATTTTGAAGAATACATCGAGAACCCACTAATAGAAGTAGGCAATCATAGTTATTCGCATGCACATAATCGTTACCAGCAGTTTTACAGCAATGCAGACAGCGTAGTACTCGATTTCAAGAAATGCTATTTTCTTTTTAAACTGCCCACAAAATTGTGCAGGTTGCCGGGCAGAAATATGTGGCGCATTCCCAATAAACGCGTTAATGATGTGCTGAGCGGCGCCGATGCAGCAGATATCTTATCCAGGGATGGTTTTCGCGTAATTGGCTGGGACCTGGAGTGGCAGCATGATGGCAAAACCGGAGCACCCATACAAACGGTAGATGATATGGTTTATATGATTGAAAATAAGCTCAGGAAAAAATCTACTCTCACAGATAATCATCTTGTGCTTTTGCTGCATGACGAAATGTTCCGGAAAGGATGGGAAGAAAGCGAGCTGAAAAAATTAATCGAAAAATTACGGGGCAAACCCGGTTATCAGTTTGAGCACCTGAGTAAATACCCGGGATTGTAAAACAGAAGAATTGATCCATAACTATTTGGGTTCAAAAGATTGGAGCAAAGAAAATATATAAGCCGCTATGCAGCGGCCTATATTCCAGTCGTACAAGTGCTAGGTATTCAATGCCGCTCTTATGGCCTGCTCAACGGGGCAAAAAGGGCCAGGTCCGTCGATAGAAAAAGGGCTCCTTATCAGCAACGGTGGTTGCGCCATGAATTTAACCTCTCGGCCCCAATGGCGCTGCGCAGCATGCACGAGGAATGGGTGACACAGGTATACCGTGCCTGCTTTCCCTGTAGCCTGCACCTCGGGCATTGAAGGCAGATCGGACAATTTCGTGGCGAGTTCCATAAAGGACATTCCCGCCTCACCTTCCGGTTGTAGCAGTCTGGCGACATCCAAATGTGAGCCCTTAAGAATCCTTGTTGGAGCGTCTGCTTCACTGACATCGGAAAACAGAAACAGCATCAGCAAGCCCCTGCCTTTGGAATGTATGTTGATGCGTGCACTGAAATAATCATTTGGATCAGCCCCGGCAAACCCCGCATCTACATGCCAGCCGGTATCTCCTGAATCAACCAGCGAAGGGAAACGGACGGGAAAAGCTCCCATGCTCACGCAGGGTACCCATTTGCTCTCACCTACCAGCTGATCGAACGCTGCATGAAGAATGGGTGTATTGGCTGCCTCTCTAAAAGGCTGATGTGTATACATACCTAACCATACGACCGGCTGTGTCCACGTACTGCTGTCATATCGGCTACAAGGAAGATCGTTCCAAAGAATATCTCTTGCCTCGCTGGCAAGATTAGAAGAAAAGGCATTGTCAATGCGGACAAAGCCATCTGTAATAAATGATTGTATCTGCTGGGGATGTAAGACGCTGTGCATAATGTTTTAATATAAAAGTTCAGACAATAATTATCAACGCCTCTGTGAGACGTCGATCATACGGCTTCATTTTATATTATAACATTACAGTCATGCTCATGAGGCAAAGGTATTGATTTTCCGTTGTATCTGGGTATCAGCGAAATAACATGGTTTAATTTTATTGTAGTATTTTCTTATTCAAACGCACGCACAGGTTTTTGACGGGTATTATGTTGCTGATCGTAGCCAGATACATTTTTAAAGCTGTTGGGTATCCCGATTTTGATTATATCCACCGTCGCTTCAGAAACCGCTGAATTCAAATGGCAACCGGTGTAGAAGTCGGTTGCGCGGCTGAGCAAGGCGTTAGTATTATGTTTTGACGCTATCACTGCCCATCATCTTGATTTCTTACAACACTTAATCAAATACATAGCGTGGCTTTCAGGCACTTCAGTAGCCTCCATGAATCCAAAGTTTCCAAACTCGTTTTGAATGGAAATCTCGTCGTAAAAAAAGATCTTAACACCTCCGGATTGTTCATACCGATCTTTACTTACAAGAGTGCCCTGACCGTAGGTTTGCGCTTTCTTGGATATTGCGGTAAAAACCATATACCCATTGTCGCACAATTGATCATAACAATTCTTAATGAATGTAGTTCTTTCATTTTCGTTCAATAAGTGAATTAAAGCATAGCTGAAAATGCCCTCGTAGCGTTCATTGTCAAATGGCATGTTTGTTACAGAACCATGGTAAATTTTTAATGCTGCCCCATAGTGCTTTTTAGCCAGTTGTATTGCTGTCTTTGAAATTTCAATACCCGTAACTTTCATTCCTTTGCTCCAAAAAGCCTGAGCATTTCGGCCATAACCTATCCCTGGAATGAGGATTTCCTTCAAGCCTTTGCTTTGGAACATTTCGGCCGTAGCTATTGCTGAATTTGTGGGGGAAAGCCCCCACATTTCCTGTTTGTCCTTAAATGCTTCTTCCCAAAATTCTGTCATCTTGTTCTCTACTTTGTTTTGATGATATACTGATAAGGTAATAAGCTTGCTTCAACTTTAAAAGAAGTAAATGCAGCTTTTTTGAGTTTAAAAACAACTTCATCTGCTGATGCCTTCATACCCATCGCCAGAGCCTGTACTTTTTCGTTAAATTCAACTTTGAAAAAAATCCAAAATTAACAATTCCCCATTTGCTTTAAGTCCCTGTGTTACTTTAGGCAAAATATGTAGCCCGGTTTTCAATATGGAAACGTAGGTATCCAGCACAGTTCTAAGTATCGTTAATAGATTAATTGCTTTTAGGTTGAATTGAAATTTTTCATTTGTCCGTTTGGTGATCATAAACTTTTCCATGGTCTAGTTGAAAGATAAAAACTATCGTAAAAAAAATGACAGGCGTTGTAAAACAAATTATATTCATTACCGAAGGAACTTTTGACAGACATTTAGGTACAGATGTATTGTACAACAACGCCATGGGGTTAAAAATGCTGGATGACTGTTTGTGTAAGTAAAAACAAATACGATTTATTACGAAGAAATACTAGGGAGTTTCGGGCAGCAACTCACCAGCTCTGAAATTTTTATGAAATAGCCGAAATACTCAGATTGAAATTACTACTGTATGATAATTTGTATTTATTATTGCATCGATATTTTTTGCTCAGTGAGATCGATTTATAATGTTAGTTACGTCGTATTGTAACTTGATTGCTTATTGCGTTGCGCTTTAAAACAATCCTATCCAAATTCACCTTTTTATAGTGAGCTGAGAGTCCTTCCGTTCGTCTCAATTTTGTTAGTTTATGACCTACATCAACAAGTGACAGCGTCTCTGTTCCGGTAATACCTGTATGCCTGAGCATCAAAACGGTTAAAAATTGAAGTATATAACATACTAAACGGGCAACTGGTTATACCTGTGGCTTGGCCGTACACTAAATATATGTATGTACCCAAAGCATAACTCATGTAACTACAGCAAAAACACCCCCATAGACTCAAAACTGACATTATGAATAAAAGACCGGCTTTATTAAAAACGAACATCTGGATAGTTGTTATAATTACCAGCCTTTTTTCACCTGTTTTTTCGCAAACGCTTCAAACGGAAAGTTTTAACTATACCAACGGCACCCCATTGACCAGTAATAACTGGACGGCCCGTGGATCAGAAACTCCTACAATAAATGTTGCTGCTGGCAATTTGAGTTATAGCGGCGGTCTCACCAATGATATTGGCAATAAAGTGCCACTGGGTAATACCGGGCAGGATGTTTACCGTAGCTTTACCGCAAGCAATGCAACACTGTATGCTGCAATGGTGGTGAACGTTTCGACAGCAGCTACCGGCGACTTTTTTTTTGTTTTAAGCAACGTCACTTCACCGCTCACCTACAGTGGTAAAATATATGTCAGATCGGATGGCAGCGGAGGCTTCAACTTTGGGGTTGCTCGCGGTACAGGCGGCACACCAGTATACGAAACCACTGCCAGAACTTTCGGTACCAACTACTTTTTAGTATTGAAATACGAAGTGGTTGCTGGCGCTACCAACGACGAAATAAAGCTGTATGTTAACCCCTCACCACTGTCTACTGAACCCGCAGTTGCAACTGTCCGATACAATGCCGCCACCGGCGCTGATATTAGCGCTTCTTATCCACTTTCGTCGGTTGCATTATACCAGGGCACAGCAGGGGCTGCAGCCACATTGGAGGTTGATAATATACATGTTGCCTCCGCCTGGACAAGCATTACAACAGCCCAGTTTGATTATGGCGATGCGCCTGTCAGCTATGCAAATACAAAAGATGGTGTTTTTACACCTGCCGTACACAAAACGCTTGCTAATTTAAGATTAGGCACCACACAACCTGACGAAGAGCTGATACCGGCATCTGTAATATCACCCAATAATAACAACGCACCCAGCGGTGATGGCGCCGACGAAGATGGTATCAACGTGAGTACTGATGTGCTGAAAAAAGGATTGTTTTTTAGTGTGAATGTACCCGTTACCACCCCAATAAGCACCACTTCTTATCTGTACGGCTGGATCGATTTTAACAACAATGGTGTATTTGAATTATCAGAAGCGGTAGATGCGGTTAAAACGATCACTGCTTCGGGAAGCAGTACGCAGGTACTCACCTGGGCTGCTTCTAAATCAGCTACCATTCCAGATGGTATCAATAAACTATACCTCAGGCTACGCCTAAGCAACCGGTCGTTGGTTGATTTTACAACGGCTGCATCAGGCGGTGCGCTGATAGATGAACGAAGCGTTGGCAACGGCGCTGCAAGCACCAGTAATGCCGCCGATCATGCGCAGGTTACGGCAGGCGAAGTGGAAGATTTCCAGGTCGATGTAACCCGCATTTACGACTTTGGTGATCTGCCCCTGAGTTTTGAAAATGATCTTGCCGGCACACCACGGCCTGCCATTCACGCCGAAGGAGGCTTAGTGCTTGGAAATATGATCGACCTTGAAACCGAGGCCCCATCAGTAACAAGTCCCCAGGAAAATAACGGGGCAGGCGATAATGCCAATGGGCAAGACGATGAAGATGGATTATCAGAATCCCCGAGTGTTATTAAAAACGTGGCGTACAGCATCACTATTCCGGTAAAAAATCCAACCGCGGCAGCAGCCACCGGATACCTCTATGCCTGGCTGGATTTGAATGCCGACGGAAAGTTCACCCTCGATGAACTGGCTTCAACAGGAACAGGAGCGACAGGCAGTATTGCGATCGGAGCAACAAGTAGCCGGACACTTACCTGGACCAATACACAAACCAATATGATCAGCGCTGGCGCTTCAAAGATATACCTGCGGATAAGAATTTCTTCCGTGGCGCTGATTGACTTTACTACAGGTACTAGTAATGCCCTGGTTGATGAAAGAGCCATAGGGAATGGCGCTACATCTACTTCTAACCCGGTGAATGCACCTACCGTACCGTTGGGGGAATTAGAAGACTATCAGCTAGACGTAAACGAATTTGATTTTGGAGATGTACCCACAGCCTATGAAAACACTATTCCTGCAAGACAGATTGCGGTATCCACTCGTCGTATAGGAGCTTTTATTGATTATGAAGCCACGGCAACTTCCGTTGGCGCAGGGTTGGATAACAACGATGATAACGGAGATGGAGAAGATGAGGACGGGTTAAATTCAGCTTCTTTGCCCGTGATAAAAAAAGGCGTCCCATTTACTTTTACCATTCCTGTTACCGTAGGTGCTACCTCGCAACTGATTGCCTGGATAGATTTTAATGCGAACGGACAATTTGAATTATCAGAAACAGCCTACACTGCGGCAACAGGTACAACGCAAGGTTATCGTTCCGTTGCAGCAGGCACCAGTAACCAGACTCTTTATTTCAGGGGATCGCAAACTAACCTCATAACGGGTAGTAACGTTTACTTGCGTATCCGTCTTACTGCCACAGCAGGCTCAGATAATACCGTCACTACCGGTGTTGATGAACGCAGTATAGGGGATGGATTAACGACTGCTGTATACGGCACTCCTTTGGAGGGCGAAGTAGAAGATTACTTTTTGGCAGTAACAACCGATTTAGATTATGGTGATGTGCCTGCCAGTTACGAAAACAATAATGTGGCGGCTGTTGTGCCTGCCCGCCAGTATACTACCGACGATCTTTTTATGGGCAATGCTTACGGCTTGGAAGAGACCCCTTCATCCATAACCGCACCGGCAGACAATAATGCTCCCAATGGAGATGGGGAAGAGGAAGATGGGGTTTCCCCTACTCAACTCTATATCAGAACAGGGAACAACAATACTTATACTGTTGCTGTAAATAATACAACAGGAGCTTCGGCTACTTTGTATGCATGGATAGACCTGAACAATAACGGACAATTTGAAGTAGGAGAAGCTGCAACGGCTGTAACGGTAGCCAACAATGCCACTACTGCTAACATTATCTTTACTACCGCACAGCTAAATACCATAACCGTAGATAAAGTGTACATGCGGTTGAGGCTTTTACAGGCTAACACAGACGGCACTATCGCAGACAATGCAGGAACGACCGCTGTTGATGAGCGTTCCATAGGCGATGGACTTTCAACTGGTGCTTACACAACCGTTTCTTTAGGAGAAGTAGAAGACTACCAGTTGACCATTATTAAAGATTTTGGTGATGCGCCTGCTTCATATGAAAACGGTGATCCGGCATCTCAAACCAACACCAGCGAAAATTATATACTTACCTTGGGCGATGCGATTGATTTTGAATTGATCCCTGCTGCTGTCACCTCGCCTTCGGATAACAATGCAACCAACGGAGATGGCGATGATGAAGATGCTGTTGTAACACCTCAAACCATTACCAAAGGCGCTCCTTTTGTTTTACAAGTGCCAGTTAACATCAGACAAACATTGCCGGCAGTTACAAAATACCTGTACGGGTGGATAGACCTGGACGGCGATGGCGAGTTTGATGTAAATGAACAAACGCAGGCTACCTTTGCTAATACCGCCGCGGGCTCCCTTTTACTAACATTAACATGGTCTTCAACGCAAACCAACACAATTACACCAGCAGTAGTTGCTGCCGGAAAAACCTATATAAGGTTAAGGCTTTCTGCTGTTAGTATCGCCAACGCCGCCGTGGGGGCCGCACGAGACCAGAGAAGTTATGGCAAAGGAAATGCAGATGGAGAAATTGAAGATTATCAATTACTGGTAACCGATATGGCAGACTTTGGAGATGCGCCCGCTACCTATGAGGGCGATCGTACCACTCCTACCGCAGTGTTAGTACCGGCACGACAGGCGCCTTCTGCCACTTTAAAATTAGGTACTAATGTACCGGATGTGGAGACCCCGTTAGCACAGGCTGTCACCGCACCGGCTTCTAACAACGCCAACAATGGTGATGGTGCAGATGAAGACGCTGTGTCGGAATTGATACCGCTGTACGATGGTATTGCATACAGCATACGAGTGAGTGTACTCAACAATTCGGGAGCTGCCCGCACCTTGCACGGCTGGATTGACTTTAATAACAACGGGCGTTTTGAAAACGTTGCCGGCGCTTTGGAATACGCCAGTGTAAGTGTACCTGCATCTGCCACACAACAAACGGTAACGCTTAGCTGGACAGCCGCGCAAACCATCAATATTCCAACAGCTACCACTAATCTGTACATGCGTCTGCGCATTACCGATGGTGCGTCTGTTGCAGACTTTACATCAGGTACAAATAATGCGCTGGTTGATGAACGGGCTATTGGTGATGGATTGGCTACCGGTGTGTATGGTACTTTATCTCAGGGCGAAATAGAAGACTACCAGTTGCAGGTAATTGCCGATCATGACTACGGCGACAGCCCCGTAAGCTACGACGACGACCGCACCACCCCCACGCCATTACCGGTACCGGCACGGCAGGCTATCAGCCAGGCATTATACCTGGGGCAACGCCCGGCAGATGCGGAAGCTGGTCCACAGCACTCGGCCAATGCGACAGGCGACAACATACTGGTTGTAAATGACGAAGATGGCGCTACTCCGGGCGTAATCACGCGCGGTGGTGGATATGTACTAAATGTTGTTGTAACCAATGCTACAGGATCAACTCAAACCTTACATGCCTGGATTGATTTTAATAATAATGGACGCTTTGAAAATGCGGGAACAGCGCTTGAATATACCAGTATATCAGTGCCCACATCCATTAACCCACAAACGGTAACGCTCACCTGGAGCGCTGCACAAAGCAATGGCATACCTGACCCCGCGACCCCCGCGCAGCTTCAGATGCGGTTACGGATTACCGCCGGCGCCGTTGCCGATTTTACTGCAGGCACCGATAATGCTCTTGTAGACGAGCGGGCCATTGGTGATGGATTGAATACGGGTGTTTATGCCACATTAGCCTCTGTTGGCGAGGTGGAAGATTATGTAGTTCCTGTTAGTACCAATTACGACCATGGTGATGCCCCGGGTAGTTATGAAAATGGCTTGCCGGCAAGAAATATTTCTTCTGCACAGTTGCAGATAGGCAGTACTCCGGATGTTGAAGCTGCAGCAGAGAGCGTACCCGCCAATACTGACAACAATGGAACCAACGGTGATGGCATAGATGAAGATGGTATTAATCCATTGCTCTATAAAGTAAAACCCAATACAGCTTTCTCTCTGCCAGTAACGGTAACCAATACTTCTGGTAGCACCCGTGCCTTAATGGGCTGGATTGACTTTAACAACAATGGAACTTTTGAAGACGCGGAAGCAGCCACCGTAGCAAACGTTACAACGGGTACCATTGATGGTACCGCTACACTTACCTGGACTGCTGCACAGAGCCGAAATGTTGATACCGCTTACTTATACATTCGTTTAAGAATTATAAACGCAGCGGCGGCCAATAATACGGGTACAGTGTTGGATGAACGCGCTTATGCAGATGGTGATGCCACAGGCGTATATCTTGCCGGGCCAAGAGTGGGAGAAATCGAAGATTACCGGTTGAACGTAGATCCAACTTATGACTATGGTGATGCTCCAACCACTTACGAGACCAGCGATGCTGGCCTAACCATTACGGCACGCCACCAACCGGCCTCTACCTTATATATTGGTTCAATATACGACGCCGAAGCAGTTGCTCAAAATGTAGCCGCCAGCGCCAACAACAATAGTCCAAATGGTGACGGTTTGGATGAAGACGGAATAACCGTCAGCTTACCCATCCTAATACCTGGCGGCACGTACAGTATAGCTGTAAATGTGTACAAAAGTATTACGGGTACAGGCACACTTCATGGCTGGATAGATCTGAACAACGACGGAAGATTTTCCGCCGGTGAATATGCATCGGTTGCCGTTACAGCCGCTACAGGCGCGCAAACAGCTACCATTACCTGGTCCGCCACGCCTTACAGCGGGGTACAATCTACCACCTACATGCGACTCCGGTTTACTACTACTGCGTTGGCAGACAATGCTGTCACGACTGCCGTAGATGAACGTTCCATCGGAGATGGATTAAATACGGGTTTATATGGCACTGTTCCACCAAATGGCGAACTAGAAGATTATATTATCCAGGTAGATGAAACCGGCACCATTGTTCCTTTGGCAGAATGCGGCGGGTTGGGCAGCATGGATCCGGTGCAAACAGGTTTCCATTCCACGATAGTAAAACCTGCCAGCGGTGGTTATCTGATATTTGGTGAAAACACCCATGGCAATGGGACTACCAATTTAACTACTCCCACCTTACTAGTATCAGGCAGTAACGGGTTCAATTTTAATGGAGAGGTAAGAATGGTCACAGTTGGCTCTTCTTCTGCCTATAACCTTGCGCAGTATTTCCTGTTAACAACAGCAGGCTTGTATGCATGGGGCACTACAGGCAGAGTAGTAGCTACCAGCGTCACCAGCGGTACGGCCATGCAACCCATCAGCCTGCCTCCTGGTATTTCACCTGCGCAGGTAAAAATGATAGATGCGGGAAGCTCCTACTTTACCAGTGGCAATGCAGGCGAGTACTCCAGCCACAACGGCTCGCTCGCATTACTTACCAAAGACGGTCAGGTTTGGATAAGAAGTAGTGTAAATAGTGCCAACACGACTGATGTATTTAATGCCGTACAGGGAGATGGTAATGTATTGCCGGATAACTCCAGCACAGGCTGGCACCAGGTGCAAACCAGTGCCGGCGTACCGCTTGCTGGAATGTTAGATGTACGTAGTACCGGCGCCGTTGCGGTTGCTACCGACGGGGTGAAACTTTACACATGGGGACGGAACATGTTTATCGGAGACGGAAGCGCGGCTACCACCCTGCACTATGCAACAGAAATGACAAGCCCTGCAGGGCTAGCCACTCCCATAAAACAAGTGGATCTCAGTTATGGAAATAATATCGCCGCCTCTTATTATGTACTTGACCAGGCCGGTGTAGTGCATGTATTGGGAAACAACAACGCAGGGCAATTGGGTGTTGGTAATACTGCCACTCAACCTAGCTGGACAATGATTACACAGAAAAACGAAGAGCCGGAAACAGCGGGCAATCAAACAGATGTTACCACCGCAATAGGCGCTGTCACTAAAATAGCAACCAACAATCACGATGCATTTTATCCTCGCCTCATGTTGATTACCTCAGAAAAAAGAGCCTATCATGCGGGAAGTAATAATGGTAATTCCTCCGGTACCGTTTCGCCAACCAGTACCATGATACCCACCGCTATGACCAGCAACAATGGCGCTACCCTTTTACAAGGTAAGGTAACCCATATTGAAACCGGAGGACATATCAGTGTGATAGTCAAAGAAGCCAGCGATCGTTATGGATATGTTGGTCACACTGCCAGCGGCTCTGACGGGTGTAACGGTTGCACCGGAAGTCCTGTTGAATACAACTTCGATCAAACAACTTCCACCGGACCATTGTGTGGTATCCAGGCTTTTGATTACGGCGATCTCGACAGCAGGTACAACCTGCCTGACAGCGCTAAACATGAGATCCTTTATGCACAAGTGTCCAATCCATTAAAATTAGGAGCGCTTGCCGCGGATGCGGACGAAAGCCCACAGGTTAGCATCGATGGGGCGGACAACAATGCAGATGGTGATAATATCGACGCCAGGGGCAATGACGAGGACGCACTTGTTTCGCTACCAGGAAAAATACCCGGAGATTATACACTAGCTGTACCAGTCACCAATAATACCGGCAGTACGGCTTATTTATATGGCTTTATTGACTGGAACAGCGACGGTGTATTCAGCAGTAATGAAGCAGCCGCAGTTTCGGTGCCCAGTGCTGCTTCACAACAAGTCATTGATATTACCTGGGCGGATCCAGAACTGACCTTATCGGATACCTGCATCATTGATGCAGCGCAAAGAAGAAGTTTTGTCCGGCTACGATTAACGACCGATTTATTAAGCGACAATGCTGGTACCGCTGCCGTAGATGAACGTAGCCATCTGAAAGCAAGTGATGGTGAGGTGGAGGATTATTATCTGGATTGGACTCCACAATCCGCGCAACTGGATTATGGCAACTTACCCCATGAGGGTAGCCCGGTCAACTGGAGCAGGGCGTCTGCTACTCTTAGCTCACTGGATTTAAGTACTACAAGGGCATGGCTAGGCGGTAATAGTGATTACCCCGACAAAGGATGTACCACCAACGAGGCACGCAACGGCGGATTAGTGGTGAAAGCATCGGGTTCTGCTGTACCAGGCAGTGGCACACAAGCAAGCCCTTTTATCCTTGATGTGGCACTTCCTTCCAGCACCTTTGATTTTGAGGTTACTGTAAACGGGAATGGGGCGGCCGCCGATGTGTATTGGGCTGTATGGGTTGACGCCAATGGCAACGGCAACTTTACAGATGCGGATGATGTATTTGGTTCTGGTGTTACCCAACACGGCAGCCCGGTAACTGCAACTATCCCTATAGCCATCATAAACGGAGGGACCAACGGCGGTGCTACGAACGGCGCCATCCGGGTAGTTGCCTCTTTGCAGGCTACTGGTTTCGATAAATCACAAAATGGCCAGGTACATGTTACGAATGGAGAGATAGAGGATTATCATATAACCTATGCCATAGCGCTGCCCGTAACATTATTGAGTTTCGACGTACGCAAAGATGGACACCATGCACAATTGAACTGGAAAACTGCCGAAGAGCTAAACACAGCAGCATATGAAATACAACGTTCATCGGAAGGTAATGCCACCCAGTGGATAAATATCGGCGAAGTGGAAGCGGCGGGCAACAGTACTGTTGAACAGCAATATAGTTTCATTGATCACAACGTTTATCCCGGCCTTAATTTGTACCGGTTAAAAATTGTTGATCTTGATGGAAAAGTAGAATACAGTGATGTCCGTTCTATCAATTTTGGAAATGAAGTATCCCGGATCACCCTGTCGCCAAACCCGGCCAGCAATATTGTTATCATCAATGGGCTAAGGGGGCTTAACAGGATTCAGTTGCTCGATGTAAGAGGCAGGTTGATACAACAGTTTAACAGCAATGAACCCTTACAGAGACTCAATACAGGCGATTTAACCAAAGGCATTTACATGGTGAGGATATTGAAAAATGGCCATGTTGAAAAAATATTTAAGCTAGTGAAGGAGTAGCCCCTCGCTGGTGAGGCTGCTGCTACGACGCAAACAAAGGAGTTTTCACAAGGACTTGAATGGTTGGGTGAAGATTTTATTGATGACTCATATTAAAAATAGTCACATAACAAAGTCAATCAAAGCCCCCTGTTGTATTAAACTAACATAGGTTTAAAGTCATTGACTTTAGCATCGGGTTTTGATTCTTTCTCTTTGATAATAAAATCTTCCGGATATGCAACGAAGAAAATTCGTCAATAATGCCGGAATTTTGGCAATAGGGTTGGCATAATTGGAAATATTCTATAGAATGGCAACAGATTTATTGGTGATGCTCCGACCATAACAGATATATTGGGTCCGCTTTATCGGCCGGGGGCCTTTAAGGATTCATATTAATCCTCCTGATTTTTCAGGGGAGATCCTTCACCTGTCGGGACTGTTTTAAAGAGTCACTTGTTTGCCTGGTTAGTGGCATCACCAAAGAAAAATTCTTTTGTGTATCGAAAATATTTCGAAATGTATTATCGGAGAATATCTTTTGAATTACGATCAGTAAATCAAGACTTACATTTTTTAATTGAAAATCTGGAATCTAATCTTTTGAATTAATACTTCGCCTGTCCTATATCCAGGCGATCAAACCTGCCATCTGCATTTAAATGAAATTTGAAAAATGTTTTGAATGTTCCCCACTGACCGGCCTTGAAGTTTCCGTAAACATCTTTTCCATCGTTTTCTACTTTATCTATCGTAAGGAACTTTTCATTGCCCAAAGCCCTTGCAAAAAAGTTTTTGAAATCAACTTTATTTCCATCATCGGTCATTGCCGGGTTTTCTGTAAAGAACGTGTACCAGCTTTTATCGCCCGATTGCAGAGCCTGTATGGCCAGTCTGACTTTTTCGTTTGTTATTTTTGATAAATCCATTTCCTGTCCGGTTTTATGTTTTTTGTTTTGTGATGAAGGGTGGTTTTTTTGTTAACCAGCGCTGATACATATCAGAACGCTTAAAGAAAGCGCTATAAAGAACTAGTCGCCACCGCTCTATTCTTTTAAGGGATGATGTAAATATAGAAGCACCAGGTTAATAAGTAAAAAAGGAAGCTCGATCAGCACACCTTTGATGTCTCTATCCTGCAGGTGAAAGCAGATAATTAAAAGGATTCCCGCTGCGATCAGGAAGTTACCCCAAAGGAACGTCTTTGGATACAGGATCAGCAAGGCACTAATGATGCTGATAAGACCGTTGACAAGCAAGCCCGTTTTAGTAAAATTCCATTTGTCAAACATGGATACCATTTCCGGCTTGGCGGCAACCATGGCATAGCCCTGCTTCAGCGCCATTGCAACAGTTACCAGCATAAATAGGCCACTTAAAATTTTAATAAGCATCAGGCTTTTTATTTAAATAAATGTAACTAGTTTTCCGGAGGTTCCGATAATGCGAATTCCAATGCCTGAACGGGCATTGGAATTGCATTTTTCAGGATAAGGTTTACCTGGTAGTATATCCACCGTTTGCAAAAATGGTTTGACCGGTAATCCACCATCCATCGGTAACCAGGAATTCTATAAGCGGGGCGATATCCTCAATTTTTGTAAGCCCACCCAGCGCAGACGCCGATTTGTGATAAGCTACAGAATCATTGGACTCTGCCGGATAAAAGAACGGAGTGTCCATAGGGCCAGGAGCTACTGCTGTAACAGAAATTCCTCTTTCCCCGAATTCCTTTGCTGCTGCTCTTGTAAAATGCTCAACCGGGGCCTTTCCTCCTGCATAAGTGGAGTAATAACCGGTAAAGGCAGCCAGCAGAGAAGTAACGATAGTACAGATCTTGCCGTTATCATTTAATTGCTTGCCTGCTTCCTGTATAAAGAAATAAGCCTGTTTGGCATTTACAGCCATCATGGTGTCGTATTCGGCTTCTGTTGTTTCTACAAAAGGCTTTTTAAGTACCATGCCAACTGTATTGATGGCAATATCGATTCCTCCAAATTTGGCTTTTGCATCTGCAAAGAGTTTCCGCACATTGTCCACTTTGGTCAGATCCCCTTGCAACAATATTGCTTCGCCTCCTGCGGACTCTATATCAGCAAGCGTTTTTTCCGCCGCTGTTTTTGTTTTATCGCTGTTGTAATGAATAACCAGTTTTGCACCTTTCGCTGCCACGCTGCGGCTGATGAGCCCGCCCAGGTTTTTGGCGCCACCTGCAATAAGTACAACCTTTCCCTTTAAATCATTTCTTGGCATAACATCTTTTTTTAGTGTTCAATAATGAAGTAAAGTTGAGTTGCTGGTGGCAGGATATTATGGTGAACTTTTCGGTTTTTTACCGGGATGAATATTTTTTCTGTACTGCCCTGGCGTGATGCCCATATACTTTTTGTAAAACTTGCCGAAATTAGAAGGGTCATAAGTCAGCTTCAGGGCAATTTCACTGACTGTGAGTTGGGTATTGGTCAGTAAGGCATTTGCCTGCTCCAGTATCTTTTGTATATAAAAATGGCAGGGGTGATGGCCATAATCGTCCTTTATGATCTCAATCAGGTATTTGTGTGAAACAAACAGCTTTTTGGCAATATCCTTTAATTCCAGCATTTTGATTGTCCTTCCATTGATAAGGTCAATCAGATGCTCATCCAGCAAATTGAAGTAGCTGTCAGCGATTTCCGTTTTACGTTTGAAGGTGCTTTTGGTTGAAGACATTTCCGAATAAAGTTAATAATTCCTATGTTAAGCCTGCAATGCAGCATTCATTTAATGAATACCAAAAACTATATTTGGGAGTATTATGGCTACCAGGACCTGGAAAAACAAATACCCGTATCAGGGAATACTTTTGTTCTGTGGCTCATCTTTCCAAGATTTCTTAGCTAAATTATATAATGAGTAACTATGTTAACTGTTGCTGGCCTAATTCCGTCATCCTTGACACCTTTTTGTTTGCATAAAATTTGGTTTTCTGTTCGCGAAATGCAAACAAAGAACTATATTTGGAAATGCGATCACACAATGGGATGCGTCCGCAAGACGTCGTTATCTTACTTAAATTATTGACTGTCAAAGAGGATGATTGGCAGTACAGAGATCTTTCTGTTCAGTTGTCTATGAGTTTAAGCGAAATATCTGACTCGCTTAAGAGAAGCCAGATAGCGCAGTTGGTTGATCATAGCAGACGAAAGGTTCATCGGCAAAACCTGACAGAGTTTATCACAGTTGGTCTTCGATATGTCTTTCCGGTTCAACCGGGAACAATGGTTACTGGTCTTCAAACTGCTCATTCGCATCCATGGTTTCAACGGCAATTTTCAAGCGAAGTACCTTATGTGTGGCCTTACGAGAATGGCAAAACAAGGGGACTTGCTATTGCGCCGCTTTATGATACTGTGCCGAAGGCATGCCTCATAGACGAAGATCTGTACCTGTTACTCGCTGCAATTGATGTGCTTAGAGTGGGAAGGGTTCGCGAGGTTAAAGAGGCTTTGAAAATTTTAAAGGAAAAAATATTGCCATGAGCCATCAGCAAAATATAGCCCGTATTCGTGCAGTTTATCACGCTTTGGGCAACCTGGCACCTGAGGTAGTCTTTATAGGAGGAGCCACCGTTTCTTTATATGCTGACAGGCCAACAAGGGAAGTCCGACCCACGGACGATGTAGACATTATTGTTGAGCTAGCCAATTATGGAGACTACGCTGTATTAGAAGAAAGGCTTCGGGAAAAGGGCTTTGCTAATGATGCAGCCTCTGGAGTGATTTGTCGATTTCGTCTTGACGGGCTAATTGTTGATGTTATGCCAACCAGAGGCGAGGTGTTGGGATTTTCGAATCGATGGTATCCTGCAGGTTTCCAATCGGCGATCGTGTATGATGGAAATGAAAGTTTAGCGATTCGAATTTTTACACCGGTTTATTTTCTAGCCAGTAAACTGGAGGCATTCAATCATCGGGGAGCAGAAGATGGTCGCACTAGTACCGATTTTGAAGACATCATTTTCCTATTGAACAATTGCAGCCGTGTATGGGAAGAAATGGAAACTGCCCCTAAAGAGCTAAGACAATACCTGGTTGATGAGTGGAACAACCTGTTTCAAAATGATTACCTGGAAGAATGGATCAGCGCACATTTAGATCCACAAGAGCAATCGAGAATATCTTATATCATGGAAGGCTTGCATGTATTTCTGCAAAACAAAAAGTAGTATATGAGACTTAAAAGGCGATATCGACAGCTAAGTTTATGAAGGAAAAAGGAGGTAGTATTTTCAGCTAATACTTCAAAGGATCATCATCGTCCGATTGATCCGGCATAGAGTAGGCTGAAAAATCGGCCCTTGTGATCAAAATGATCCAACGCTTGCACTTTAGAGGTAAGGGGCAAATAATCACTTTCTCTTCAATTCGCCTAACCGTTTGCGTAGGTCGGCTTTATTCTCTTCAAAAACTTCGCTAAGCGCACGTTCCAAAGTAGCAATGGCTTTCTCGCTATCATTGTTTTGTAGATGAGCCTCTGCCAATAAAATGTAAAATCCCACTAGCTCCGGGTAACGAGCTGTAAAAAAATTCAGAAACAGTATTGCATCCTTCGTTCGGGATGATTGTAACAATCCTTTGGCTATTTTTTGCATGTGGCCCCAGTCAATGTAATGAAGTTCGTAGGTATTCGCGGAGGCGGGATCATCAATCATTTTAGTGTATTCGTTGAGCGCCTGCTTTATTGGTTTACTTTGAATCAAACTATCAAGCCATTTTGCAACCGAGCGCCTGTCTACGTTTAAAGGTTTTTCGCCATTCAAAATTCGTTGGAGGTATTCGGTATTGTTAATGACATAGATCGTTTCACCGGTTTTGGGATTTCGCTTGCTATTGGAAAAGATGCCGATAAGATGGCCATTGTCATTGAGGACCGGAGAGCCGCTTGCGCCACCCAGCACCTGGCTTTCTATACTATCAAGCTTAATGAAAAGATGTTGTCCCAATTTGCTAACAACAGTTCCTGAAACAGAAAGTGGATTTTGGAAGGCGTAGGGATTACCAACCATGTGAACCCTTTGTCCGGCATGTACGGGGGAGTTGCTTAGTGTAAGTGGCTTGATCTTGGGAGAGATCCACGTGGTAGTGAAAGCAAGCCAGTCGCGTTGCAGTACGCCATTTTCGCTGCTGAAAAGCAGTTCCGACGAATCTTCATTGATAAGGTGCCCGATAACTACAGAGTCTTGCGGGTTATTCTTCGGATACATTTTCCATTTTTGCAGGTCTTCATTTATTACAACCCTGTTCGTTTTATTGTTTCGTGCAGCATAAAGGGCATGCTTAACCGTAATAGCCAGCGTGTCCTTGCCGGTATTTAAAAGAAATCCGGTTCCCACATATGACACGGACGGATCCTGGTGGCGGTTTCCATTTTTATAAAGTACGTCATTGACGAGTGAAATTGTTGGCCATTTATCTTTGGAGTTGCCGACCCATGGTTCTTTTACCTGGGAGAAAGCGATGGATGGAAGCAGGAGCAACAGCATGTATTTTGTCATGAGTTTAATTTAATGATGAATAATGTCAAGTTCGGTCATTTTTTCCGGTTTAGGTATTGCATAATGACGGCAATAATACAATGGATACCTGCAATTGAGCGGATGCTCACATTGTTTTTTAGCAATATTAAATTTCGTTATTCCCCCGTCGGTTGGATTGGGATATGCCTTAGTGGCGAATAATGTATTCTCTTCAGTTTTTTCCGGCAGGCGGCCTTATTTTTTCCCTTGCGTCGCCACAACCGCTGGAAGCAGTAGCCTGGCTACTGTTTATATAACTACCGTAGGTAATGGTACCTGTATAGGCTATTCCCAATGCGAGGGCTGCTATTGAGGGGTTATCATCCATGGGCCAATTTAAAACCAAGTTATCAATACTCGGATGACAATTGCCCAATTGTTTATCCTGCCATTCGGTAATGGTCGTCACCGGCAGGGCAGTGCTCCATCATTTATCATTTCTGGACTTTTATAACAATCATTGCCCGGCATCTGCTCTAATACCGGATACTTGTTCAATAGCTTCAAGGAGAATATAAATTGCCGGTGACGTTTTGCTTTTCATTTTGTTTTTGGTGCTTAACAATTGCTGCTGGCATTTCATCAGGCAGCAATATCTCGTCAACACACTGGGTGTGGATTGCATTCATTGGCATGTCACGGTACTCACAGTCGTCCGGCCTCTGAACAAGAACAAATCCTCCATTACGTTTTATTTCAATAATACCTTCACTGCCATTGCTCCCAGTTCCTGAAAGAATAACTGCTATAGCTTTCGATTTATATTCTCTTGCAAGAGAAGTCAAAAAGATATTAAGGGCGCAATTAGGATATCCACGTCGCTTTAAGAGAATGAACTTTCCTTCTGCAACGAGTGCATAATAATCAGGAGGTAGAACGTAGACTGTGTCGCCCGCTATTTCTGCAAGGTCCTCGATTGACCGAATTTCAAGGATCGAATGCCTTTTCAATATCTCGCTTAAGTTACTGACAAAGCCACTCCCGATATGCCGCAGTACTATATAGGCTGTATTGTTGGCGATCGTTTTCTTGAGCAGTGTAATTAAAGGAGGCAAAAATCCCGCTGATCCTCCGATTGCCACAATGTACTCTGGTTTCATTTTTTTATAAAACTATTACTATCCTGTTTGGTTGCCTATGATGTTCATTGCCTGGCAGGCTGTCCTTATCCTTCCTATTCAGGTGCTCAGGTCATTGTGTACAATGATAGTGATCATTGTTTGGCAGGATTACATGTTGTTTTTTCAACCTGAAATATTTTTATGCGCTCATTTCTTATTGTTATTGTCCTGCTTGCAGCCTTGCTCTCTATAGCAACGGGCATTTTATGGACCTTATATCCATATGGCAACAGTACGCGCCTACCGGTCGTGCTGCCTGAACACACAATTTTTAAAAATTTTAAGACGCCGGGGATACTTCTGTTAGCAACGGTAGGTTATATCAACGGAGTTGCCTTATTCAGGTTGCTTGATAAACAGAATGGTTGCTACAATTGGGCGATAGCAGCGGGCATCACGGCTTGTGGATGGGTTTTGATCCAGGCAATCTTTATAAATGCCTTTTATTGGTCTGATTCTATATTGGCAAGCTTAGGCATCATTAGCATATTCACTGCAGTTCATCTAAAAGGAAAGTGGTTAGTATAAAACAGAGCGATTTAAAACGTTAAAAAAATGAAATGAAACAAACAATCCTGGTTCCGACCGATTTTACTTTCTTTCACCTCAGCTTACAGAAGAAACGTTCTTCTTTACAATGTTGAACAAATAATATAAAGGCCGGATGGACATCCAGCCCCTATGTGATCCAATTTCCTATTAAAAATCTATTGTAAAATACGACTGTGTAATTGCTCCTGAAATGATCGCTATCACTATTGGGGATGATGGCTATTAAACGGCAATGGAATAGGCTGATGCCAGGTGTTGTCGCCGCTCTTGTTATTTGAAGATTATTCCTACGTTTATGCTTGCGTAAGGTATGTAAAAAGACTTCCAGCCAAAAACAGACGCATGCGCACCGGAGTAAACTTTTTCGTCGGGATTGTTTGCCCAGCTAACAGCGCATACAGGCTGGTTGATCCGGAAATCCAAAAGAAGCGATTTGCTGGTATAATGGCAGCCTATGTGCAAATAGTTGATGATGCTCATTTCCTCTTTTTTGGAGTGTGTGTCTTGCAGCGAATACACTTTTATAAATGAGCCAATATAGGGATGCAGGTGTCCGATTGGATGGTTGTATCGGTAGCTGAACCCGCTTTGTACTAAAAACAGGTTGCTGTTTTTGCGGGGAGTACCAAATGAGGCCCGCGTTTCCACATTAAAATGAGCCGCCCATATTTTGCCCGCTGCTACTGCAATCCCGCTTTCCAGATTGCTGACAACCGGCACTGCTTGTTGAAAAAACTTTGACCGGATCTGCGTAAAGGGTGCCACCGGGTTGATCGTTACATAATAGGCCGGCGCATCATCTGTATCCGGATCCATGGTTTGTGAAAAACCAGGCAGGTGTGCAAGTAATGTCGCCGCTGTTAATGTAAAAAGCCCAAATAAAACCCGTGACCTCATTGCATAAAAGTTGGAATGCAGTTGTGTATACGATGCCTTATAAAAGTAGCTAAGTCGTTTTGCTTATGGTAAGAACAATGGTCAACAACAGGAGTGATGTCTGTCATGCCTGTTTCGCGCCCGGACTTTGTATCCTTATCAATCTTTTCCTTTCTTCTAACAGGTAGAGGGCATGGTGATGACTGTCACTGCAGTTGTTGACAGCCATCATTTAACTATGGGAGGTTACAAAAATATATTTGTACAATCAATAGCTGATCTTCCAAATCAATTCATGCAAGACCGGCGTAAGAAGTACCAACTAAAAAACATTATTCTTCACACCAAATTTTATTCTCATGCCAAGCGATCTCAAAATTCAAAATCATATAGAGGAGGAACTCAAATGGGATCCTGCATTACACGGCGCCAGGATCAATGTGCTGGTAAAAAACGGCATTGTAACTCTTTCGGGTGAAGTAGACAGTTATATACAAAAAATATCGGCGGAAAAGGATGCTAAAAAGATTGCAGGGGTAAGAGCCATTGCTGAAAACATTCACCTTCGGGTATTACCTCCTGTTAGCATTACCGATGCTACCATTGCCGAGGCCGTGGTGAACGCGCTTAAATGGCATTCAGGGGTGCAGGAGCACAAAATCAACATCACGGTTGAAGACGGTAACGTGGTGTTGGATGGAGAGGTAGACTGGGAATACCAGCGTGCTTATGCAGAAATGGCGGTTGCAAACATAGCGGGAGTAAAAAGCGTTCGCAATCTTATCTGCCTCAAGCCAAAATACAAAGCACGCAGCATCCGCGAGCAGATTATTGCAGGGCTTTCCAGGATTGCGGGTATCGATCCTCAAAAAATAGCCGTGGAAGTAGTAGAGAAAAAGGTGGTATTAAGCGGGATGGTGAGTTCATTTGCGGAAAAGGAGCAGGCAGAACGCGTTGCCTGGAATGCACCCGGTATCAACAAAGTAGAAAGCAGGCTGTATGTAGAAGTACCCACGTATGATTTTGAAGATTAATGATAGCTTTCAAAAACAGCTGGTACAACACGCAGCCTGCCCGTGCTTGCGTTGACAGCTTGCTGCGCCCCTCAATGCAGCCAGCAAAGCAGTATAATATACATCAAACGAGTTCCCTTTATTTCTCTTGAGCCTTGTCTGCAATTGCCCAACGCTTCAGGTGCGGGAGTCGGCTGATGGCGGCTTCCAGGATGTCTTCAGGTATATCGGCTGCATCCATTTTGTTTGTTACGCGGTGCATCATTTGTTCAAGCGTAAGATCGGGGTTCGTAAAACTTCCATCCTTATAGCAGTATATGCAATAGTCGGAACTCTTAGAGCCGTCTTTTTCAGTACCGTACAAATCGGTACCATTCAACGGCATGCTGCAACTTTGGCAAAAATGTAACTTACTCATATTATCAGTTTAAAGATTAATCAACAAAGAGGAAGGAGGAGGCGGTCATTTAGCCACCGCCCCGCCGTCGATAACAAGATCGCTGCCCGTTACGAACGAAGATTCTTCCGCTGCCAGGTACAATGCACCATAAGCAATTTCCACGGCATTGGCTACCCGTGCCTGCGGCGACATGTTTTCAATAACCTGCTCCATTCCCTGTTGCGACAGGATGTCTTGTGTCATTGGAGTTCTAACCGCACCGGGGCATATGCTGTTTACCCTAATATTGTCTTTTGCAAGCAATGCAGCCAGGTCTTTGCTTAGCATTCTCAAGCCCCCCTTTGATGCACAATAGGCAGGGTTGCCACTGCTCACCAATCCTGCAATGGAAGCAATATTCACAATGGCCCCTCCACCTGTTTTTCGCATGTGCGGAATGCAGGATTTGCACCCCAGGAAAGGCCCAGTCAGGTTGATTGCGATAATTTTGTTCCACTGCTCCAGCGTTGTGTCTTCGCCGTTAGAAAACCCAGGGAAAACACCGGCATTGTTCACCAGGATATCAATATGCCTGTAGGAAGATATAGCTCGTTCCATTACCTCGAGCCATTGCTGCTCACTGGTTACGTCGTGCGCCATATATTGAATGGCGGAGTCCAAGGCTCGTTCGGCTTCCACCCATTGCTTTAATTTTTCGTATTGAATGTCAGTTGCCAGCACCTTTGCACCTTCCTGGGCAAACAGTTTGGCTGTGGCGGCACCTATGCCTCCTGCAGCACCTGTAACAATAGCCGTTTTGTTTTTTAGCCTGTTCATACTATTTTATTGAAGATGTGAATCTTTGATTTCGATGGTTACTTGTGTGCAATGAAAAGTGGAACTTTGTGTTGCCTCAGTATATCCGAAATGAAACTTTCATGGAACAGCCTGTAAAGCGATGATCCGCCAAATGCACCGCTTACCAGAATGGCTGATCTGGTATTTGACAGCCAGGTTGAAAAGTATCGCTGGGGATCTGCCTCGAATTTGAACAGGTGGTGATTGCCAAAATGCCTGCTCACAAGGTTTTCTATATTCAGTTCATCCGGGAAAGGTTTGTCGCCACGCGCATCTGCATGCACAAGTGTCGTTTCATTATTGGCCAGTTCAGGCAGCAGGTAAGCGAACTGTTTTATAGCATATACTGAAGAGAGGCTTCCATCGTAACTCAGTATATTCAAGGTTGGAAACTCAAAGTGGTTGGGAACAACCAGCACCGGGCACTCCATAGCGCGGAGGGTTTCTTCGAGGTATTCCTCCGACCAGGCAGCCGTGTTAGCATAAAAAGATTCGCTGTTAATGATCAGCAGGTCAGCAAACCTGGATTCTTTTTTTAGCTCGGGGATGGCCAAATCAAAATAGTCGGTATGCACCCTGTAATCGATACCGCGATCAATGCAATAATTTTCGAACCGTTTCATATTGTTCCGTATCACCACTGCCACACTTTTTTCTACCAGCGGGATGGTGCCTTCATCCGGCCCGTTAGCATCGGCGTAGCTCCAGTAGCTCGTAATATCAGTGAGCGGCAAAAAAACGCCTATAACAGTTACAGGATCTTTTTCATTTAGTCTGGAAGCAAATGCCAGTGCAGCCTCAGAATATTGGCTGCCATCAAAAGCGATCAGGATCTTTCTCATAAAAAAAATTTTATTACTCCAAATCTATTGTTGCGTGATGCTTTAAAAGCTGACGGATCACATTGTATCAAATGATCATGATCACCATGCGTATTTGTGAAGAGCGCGACTAGCCGAAAAAAACCGTTTTGAGAACAATCAAATTTTTCGATGATAACGGTCAGCGTTTTCACACAGTGGTGCTTGTAGGTTTGTATCCTGCCCAAAGCCTGGATTTCGAAAGCATATAAATTGATCACAACGATCCAGCATGTTGTTTACTATAAAAGAAAATGTATGAGAACAATCATTGCCCCAACCGATTTTTCTTCAGTATCCATCAATGCGGTGAATTATGCGGCAGACATGGCGTGCCTGTTAAGCGCCAATCTAACCGTCTTTCATGCATATCCCATTCCGCAGCCTGTTAGCGAAATTCCTATTGCCGAATTAAGTCTCGGAGCATTAAGGGCGGATGCAGAAAAAAAGATCAGCGCTTTAAAAGAAAAGTTGCTCGATAGAACCGGTGAAAGGATTATCATTCACAACGAACTGAGGGCAGGTGACGTGCTGTTACAATTAACGGAATACTGCAACGAAGTAAATCCTTACGCAGTAGTAATGGGCACGGAAACACTTAACGGGCTTGAGCGTTTTATACTGGGAGGTAAAACAACGGGAGCGGTTAAACGACTACAGGCGCCTTTGTTTGTTGTACCTGCCGCTGCCAGGTTTAAAAGAATTTCAAAAATTGGTATGGCCTGCGATCTTAAAAAAGTAATTGAGACGGTGAGGGTAGAGGAGATCAAAGAGCTGGTAACTGAATTTGATGCAGAGCTGCACGTGCTGAATATAAATACAGATGGTAAAGAGATACCAGGCGGCGGAGCAGTAGAGGAATCGGGTTGGTTGAGAGAAATGCTCGGGGAGCTTCATCCTCAATACCATTTTATAAACGATCCCGATGTTGAGCATGGAGTGATTGCGTTTTGTGAAAGACAGAAGCTGGACCTGTTGATCATCATTCCCAAGAAGCACAACCTGTTCAGTAATATGTTCCGGCACAGCCATTCGCAGGCCCTTGTTCTGCATACACGCATTCCTGTAATGTCTCTTCACGAATAGCATAATTTTTATGAAATGAATAGTTATATCAAAAGGTTCAGCGAGATCCGCATCGCCGATACTGCCATTGTAGGCGGAAAAAATGCATCCTTAGGCGAAATGTTTACGCAGCTTTCATTAAAAGGTATACAGGTGCCCGATGGTTTTGCCACCACCTGCTTTGCTTTTGAAGAATTTCTCACATACAATGCACTGCACCTACCGCTGCATGATTTGATGGCTCAACTGGATACAGCAGCTTTCGCTAACCTGGCTGAAATAGGAGGGCAGGCGAGAACGTTGATGATGAAAGGGCAAATACCGCCTAAAATAAAAGAAGAGATTATCGGAGCGTATCAACAACTAACGGAAAACACCGGTTCGGCAGTAGCGGTACGTAGTAGCGCCACCGCCGAGGATTTGCCGAATGCCAGCTTTGCAGGTCAGCACGAATCGTACCTCAACATCAAAGGTGAACAGCAATTGTTGAACGCCATTCAAAAATGCTATGCATCGCTGTATACAGACAGAGCCATTAAATACCGGCAGGATAATCGCTTTGCACATGAAAAAGTATCGCTTTCCGTAGGCGTTCAAAAAATCGTTCGCTCCGATGCAGGCTCGTCGGGCGTTATTTTTACACTGGAGCCTGAATCGGGCTTCCGCAACATTATTCATCTCAGCGGTGTATGGGGACTTGGCGAAAATATAGTGCAGGGCACAGTTATACCCGATGAATTTTTTGTTTTTAAATCAATGCTTCATTTGCAAAAAGGGGCGATTATACAGCGCAGGCTCGGTGAAAAAGCAAAGACAATGATATACAGCGATACGGGTGACTCAACGGTTGTTAATACTCTTACTCCCGACGAAAAGCGCAGGCAGTTTGTACTTGACGATGCAGAAGTAATAAAACTCGCAGAGTGGTCGATGACAATTGAAAACCATTATCAGAAGCCTATGGATATT
>JBQCFW010000217.1:0-6305 GCA_051958655.1 Agriterribacter sp.
AATTCCGCACCTGCCAGGAATTCTTTGGCTTTGGTTAGTCCATCTTCCCATTGCTTAATGATTTCCTTATTGTTGGTGGTTTCCTTTGGCTCCGGCATATCTTCCCGGCAAATGTTGCCAGCATCGTACAGCACAGGTGCATATTGCCATGCAGCTACTGCAAAAGGGTCATTCATTTGCAGCCACTCCATAAAAGTGGAAGTTTGTAATACGAGCGTAGTAACCGGCATGATGTTGCTGCAATGGCTTTCTATCTTGTCCTGCCAGTCAGTCAACCCTTTATTAGCAAGGTTTGGTAAAAGAATGAGTATTGCGCAGTCTGATATGTGCTGACAAGAGGGCGCCAATTCATTAAATATGCTTTCGCATCTTTTGCGGTGCAGCGTAGCGCCCAGCAGGAAAATCATATCCGGATTAGCCGCTTTTACAATTACCTTCGCAAGCGGCTGCTGGTGAAAGGAGAAAGCCTCCCGGCAAAGATGGTAGATGGTGAACGGTTTCATCTGTAGTCTTTTTATGTTTTAAATTGTCAGATGGAGTGTGTTGGGGGATGAATTCAAATACACGCGCTCATTTCATAACACTACCTTTTTTGATAGTTTGCGCCTGGGTTTCCGGAACCATTTCTTAAACCAGTAGGTATGGTGCTTATCCCGCCATTTCGCATACAGATCAATGAGTTTCATTTTACCCTCTGCAGGAAATAGCAATCCTAGCGCATCCATTTCCCCAAACATTTGCCGGATCTCTTCTTCAGTATAATGATGCTGACCGTAGCCGTGCGCGATAAAGTAATTAATAAGGTGTTCTTTTGCCTGATCCCTTCCCTCCCGTTTCCAACTACCGCAGGACAAATTTTCAGTGAAATCCCGGATAATTTCCTCTGGAGTTTTATCCACCAACTTGCATATCAGCAGAAATTGATAAGGGAGAATGAATTTAATTTCAGCGTGACGATCATAAGCGCCGGTTTGCCATTTTAATTCCGGCTTGGGTTTTCGCCGATGTTGCTTGCTGGTTGGATCCTTTTTCATGGAGGAACATTTAGAAGTGAAGGATTTGTGAGTAGACCAACCGGAAGTACATAAAAAGAGACGTGGGTTAGTCCTTACCGCTCCTGAGGGCTGCGACACCAATCACGAATAAGAACGCCCACGCCATAGCATGAGCGATTTACCATATTTCTCGTGATTTTGAAAGGTCGCAGTTTTCAGGAGCGAGAATAAAGCAAATGCGCTTAATATTTTAAGGCTTGCAATTTAGGTTTTTTGTTTTAAGAAGTGTTGAGTCTCATAATAGGAATGATAGATTAACATTCAAAAATTATAGAATAACCAACACAATTTATGGGTAATCCAACAATATTCCAAACAAATAGTTTGTTATTCTATAATTTTTTACTTTCCATCCATCAATTATTATAGAAAAACCTAACAATTAATGACTAAACTAGGAGAGTATCTGGCTCAGAAATCCGTAAATAAATCAGAGGTAGCACGGAAAACCGGTTTATCCAGAGCCAGGCTGAATGAGCTCACTTTACATGAGCGAAGTCATTTAAGAGCGGAAGAGCTCTACCTTATTGCTTTAGCAATAGATGTAGTGCCCTGTGAGCTGTTGGAGACGTTGTACGGAAATGTGAAGATAAAAATTAAAGTATAAGATATTTATTTAAAGAAGGAAAGATTAAAGATGACACAAAAACAACTGGAAGTTTATTTATGGGGAGCTGCAAATATTCTAAGAGGAATGATTGACGCAGCAGATTTTAAACAATATATTTTTCCATTGCTTTTCTTCAAACGAATCAGTGATGTGTGGGATGAAGAATATGAAGCGGCAATGGAAGAATCCGGGGGAGATATTACCTATGCTGAATTCAGAGAAAACCACTGGTTTGATATTCCTAAGGGATGTCATTGGAATGATATAAGAAGAAAATCGGTAGACGTGGGGGCGCATTTGCAAAAGGCATTGCGTAAGATAGAAAATGCCAACTTCGAGCAATTGCATGACGTATTCGGGGATGCCCAATGGACAAATAAAAAGAGGATGAGTGATGAAAAGATGCTTAATTTAATTGAGCACTTTTCTAAAATGGATTTGAGTCTGAAAAGCGTACCTCATGATATTATGGGCGAGGGATACGAGTATTTGATTAAGAAATTTGCTGACGATAGCGGGCACACAGCAGCAGAGTTTTATACCAACCGAACGGTGGTGAAGTTAATGACTATGATTACCGACCCACAACCCGGCGAAAGTGTGTATGATCCCACTTGCGGCAGTGGTGGCATTTTGCTGAACAGTGCTTTGCATTTAAAAGAACAGAAGAAAGAATACCGAACATTAAAATTATTCGGGCAGGAACTGAATCTGATTACTTCTGCCATTGCCCGTATGAATATGTACATGCACAACGTGGATGAATTTCAGATTGTGCAAGGAGATACTTTGGATAATCCGCAATTGCTAGAAAATGACGAGCTGCGGAAATTTGAAGTAATAATGGCTAATCCACCATACAGTGTAAAAAGATGGAACCAACAAAAATGGATGAATGACCCATTTGGCAGAAATATATGGGGAACACCACCACAAGGCTGTGCCGACTATGCTTTTCAACAGCACATTATTAAAAGCCTGAAACCAGATACCGGTAGATGTGTGGTATTGTGGCCGCACGGCGTTTTATTTAGGGATGCAGAAAGTGAATTGCGTAAAAAGATGATTGAGGCGGATTTAGTGGATGCTGTAATTGGACTAGGTAAAAATCTTTTTTATAATAGCAGTATGGAAAGTTGCTTGTTGGTTTGCAGAATGAAAAAGTCAAAGGAACGGAAGGGGAAAATAATTTTTATTAATGCAGTGAATGAACTGAAGCTGGAAAGAAGCTTTGCTTGGCTTGAGGAGAACAATATTAAAAAAATTGTTTCAACGTATCGTTCATTTAAAGATGAGGAAGGGTTTTGTAAAATTGTCTCAATCAAGGATGTCCTTGAAAATAATGGAAATCTAACTATTCCGCTTTATGTGAAAACTACAAATGCTTTACAGCAGGAGTCACTAAAAGCAATCTTGAAAGAGTTGAAGAAATCACATCAGTTTTTAAATGAATCAATGGCAGGTTTATTTACCAAATTGCAGGAGGCAGGAATTGAAAAATGAAAGAAGTAATCGAAAAATATAAAACTTTATTTGCACGAAAAACAAAATGGGAAAAAGTTTCACTCAGTAATGTGTGCGTAATAGATCCTTCCAAAAGGGAACTTAACGGCATTGATAAAAACGCTGAAGTTTCGTTTGGAATGATGGCAGATTTAAAAGAGCGCAAAAGAGTTTTTTCTCCTACCGACACAAGAAAAATCAACGAGGTTATTAAAGGAGGCTATAGCTATTTCAGAGAGAATGATGTCTTATTGGCAAAGATGACACCGTGTTTTGAAAATGGTAAAAGCGGTATTGCATTAAACCTAAAAAATAAAATAGGTTTTGGCTCTACGGAATTTTATGTTTTGCGAAGCAGTAATAAAGTTCTTCATGACTGGATTTATTTAATTATTTCCAGTGAAAAATTTTTGGAAGAAGGTAAGCACAGTTTGGTTGGAACAACCGGAAGAAGAAGATTAATAAAGCATTATGTTGAATCTTTTCAAATCCCTCTTCCTAATCTTTCAGAGCAAAAAAAAATAATTGAATTGTTCCAATGCATTGAAACCTCTATTGAACAGACCGAGCTCCAAGAGAAAAATTTAAATTTACTACAAAAGAAAATTACAGACGGGTTGTTAAAAAGGGAGCCAGAGGTTGGAGATTTATTGAGCAAGGAAAACTGTACTCTTACATTTTTAGGAGAGTTGGCCGAATGTGATAAAAAGTATCCGGAACATGATAGAGAAGTTGAAAAATTTGTTGGTTTAGAAAACATTGAGCCTGAAAATTTCCAAATACAAGGTTTTGGTTTAGTTTCAAATGGGACTACGTTTACCAAACGCTTTTCAAAAGGCGATGTATTATTTGGTAAACGCAGAGCATATTTAAAGAAAGTTGCTGTTGCAGATTTTGATGGAGTTTGTTCTAATGATATTTTGGTGATAAGAGCGAAATCAAAAAAAATGCTGCAAGGGTTATTGCCTTTCTATATTTCTTCTGATGCTTTTATACAACATGCAATCAGCACTTCCGCAGGTTCTCTTTCTCCAAGAACTAAATGGAAAGATTTAGCTGCATTAGAAATTGCTGTGGGTAGTCTAAAAGAACAGGAGAAGATTTTAGAAATATTTGAGCAACTTCAAGAGACATTAGCACTAATCAGAACTCAAAAGCAAACGTTGAGGAACCTCAAACAAAAACTCCTAAATGAAATTTTAGAATGAATTTTAACGAACTCAACAGCGTGGAGCATTTTATTATTCACCGCCTCACCGGCGTAAACCTGAATGTCATACAATCAGGTGTGGTAGCGGAAGATCCTGTTGAGTATGACACTGTGAAATGGAATTATGTACAAAGTGAATTATTGCTTCGTAATGTTGATGATATATTGCTGGAGAAAGAATTGACTGAAGCGTTGTGCCGTTTAAATCCTGAAATAGCTGCTCAACCTGAAAGAGCAGAAGAAGTAATTCATAAACTCCGGGCAATTTTGATCACAGTAAACAATGTTGGTCTAGTTCGTGCAAATGAAGAATTTGCCAAATGGTTAAGAGGGGAAATAAGTTTACCCTATGGTAAAAGCGAACATCACATTCCAGTCCGTCTGGTAGATTTTGAAAATAAAAAGAATAATTCCTATATCATTACCAGCCAGCTTTCGGTAAGAGCAAGAGAAACAAAAATTCCGGATATTGTGTGTTATGTAAACGGTATACCTTTGGTAGTTGGTGAAGCCAAAACGCCTGTAAGGCCGGCAGTAAGCTGGCTGGATGGAGCACATGATGTTCATGTTATTTATGAAAATTCTATTCCACAGTTATTTGTACCTAATGTTTTATCATTTGCTACAGAGGGTAAAGAATTGTTCATTGGTGCTGTTAGAACGCCATTAGAATACTGGACGCCCTGGCGATTGGAAAATGAAAAAGATGAACTAGAGCATTATACAGGTTTGCAAGATGTAGGTAAACAGCTTAATCATTTGATGAGGCCAGCAACCCTGCTCGATATTTTACAACATTATACTGTTTATGCTACCAATAATCAAAAGCGGAAAATAAAAGTGGTTTGCCGTTACCAGCAATATGAAGGGGCCAATGCAATCGTAGAAAGAGTTTTGGAAGGAAAGATAAAAAAGGGATTGATTTGGCATTTTCAAGGTTCGGGTAAATCATTGCTGATGTTGTTTGCTGCACAGAAGCTTCGCAAACTGGAAGCATTAGGTAATCCTACTGTAATGATCGTGGTAGACAGAATTGATTTGGATACACAAATTACGGCTACATTCAATACGGCAGAGGTTCCTAATATGCTCACTACTGATAGTATTAAAGACTTGCATGATTTATTGGAAAAGGACACCCGTAAAATCATTATCACTATGATTCATAAGTTTAAAGATGCTTATGCTGACATGAATAAAAGAGATAATATCATAGTGATGGTGGATGAAGCACATCGCACACAGGAAGGCGACCTGGGCAGAAAAATGAGGGCTGCCTTGCCAAACGCATTTCTGTTTGGTTTAACCGGTACACCCATAAATAAAGCGGATAAAAATACTTTCTGGGCTTTTGGTGCAGAACAGGATATAGCAGGTTATATGAGTCGCTATACGTTTCAGGAAAGTATTCGTGATAAAGCAACACTGCCTTTGCATTTTGAACCACGTCTACCTAATTATCATATCCGTAAGGAAGATCTAGATATTGCTTTTAAAGAACTGACAAACGATTTGGGAGAAGAAGACAGAAACACATTGAGCCAGAAAGCAACAAATATGAATGTGTTTTTGAAATGTATATTCAAGGTATGTACCATTAATAGCCATGATCTTACTTACAATTGTTTTTTTTAATGAAATCGAGTCGAAGATTTGCCGTTAGGTAGAATATCTGTAAAAGAATAAAAATACAAATTAACGGAAATTTTAGTTCTCACAACAAAACAAAAATGCTTTTCTTATCAAACTTTAGAGTGCCTAATTCCGGTATCCTTCGTTCGGTACGACTTCTTTTTTTTAATTTACAGTAATAAATTTCGAAAGTCGAAAATTTTTTAAGTACACCGAACTTTCTAGTCAATATACGTGTTGAATTTTATAGGTTCAACATTACGATTCTCGTAAACTTTTTGCCTGGTTAGTAAAG
>JBQCFW010000218.1:0-2325 GCA_051958655.1 Agriterribacter sp.
AATGAGACTTCTTTGTGAAAGTAAACGTTGTGAGTAAGTAATATCAATTGCTTAACGTTTCCCTTATCTTTTTTAATATTATCTATGATGTTTCTGACTAGTGTGCTAACGACAAAAAGGATATTGCTATCTAAACTTGAAATTGGATCATCAATTATGAGAATTCTATCGTTTGCGATGTTGTCTTTATTAATTGCACCCTTCGCAAGCTGTAAATAATATAAGAAGGTTATAAAGGTCACTTCTCCCTCGCTTAAAGTATGATGAGCAGAAGTTCCGTCTTGCCTTTGGATTTGATAAAAACCTTCTTCAGTTGCTTTGACAATTTTGAAGTTCAAAAAACCATAGTACTGCAATAATTTATTTATTTCGTCAATTGTTGGTTGAATATCGGTCATGTTTTGACTAAGCGTTTTTATTTCTTGGTCAATCTTTTGAAATTCCTCTCTTTTTCTTTTCACCTTTTCATCAAGCCCGTCAATGCCTTTCGTTAATTCATCGCAGTTATGAACGAACTCAGTAATCTCTGTTCGGCATTCTTCAACCAAATACTTCCAAACTTCTTTAATTAAAAGCGCTTTCTCTTTTTCATAGTTTTTTACGACATTATTATGTTTTTCAATCTCTTTATTCGCATCATCAATTAATTTGTTTATCAAACCAATTTGCAGTTGCGTTTTTTCTAATTCGAACTTTCTACTTGGTTCTTTTATCTTATTGTCAAGTGTCGTTTGGTTGACTTTCAACTGCTGAGTAAGGGTTTTCAAGTATGAGCTAAATAGTTCGATATTTAGTTTTGATTTTGGAAGGGTCTTTTGTTTTAATTCAATCTGTTCGCATTGGTTAATAACATTCTCAGACAGAGAAAAATACAAACTTCTTAAATTATTGACTTTCACCAGTTCTTTTAAATATGTTTCATCAAAGTAGCTTTCAAGTTGTTTATTGAAGTTTTCTGAAATTGTTTTTTGTTGACAAAATGGGCATATTTCATTTTCAATATAACTTCTTCCTTCATTCACCCAATCATCAATGCTTAGTTTGTGTATCAATGTTGCTATTTCAACGTCTGATTTCCCAATAATGACTTTATTCCAGATGCTGTTATTCTCAATTTCACCAAGTTGTTCATTTGCCAGTCCTGTAATTGTATCAATTGTGGTTGGTAATGCTTCCGAAAATATTGTTGCAGATTTTCCAATCAATTCATCAAGGGTTAATGTGGTTTGAGGAGATGAAGTAAACTCGGATAATATTTTTGTTTTGAAAGACTCTTTACTTCCAATTGATCCTCTCAATGCTTCCTTAAAATTTTTCTCATTTTTTTTATAAAGCTTAATCCATATATTTTCTCTAAATTTATCGTCTAAGGCCGAAAGCTTTTCTTTTTGCTTATCAAGCGTTTCTTTTTTCTGCTTCCCCTCTTCAACTATTTTGCTTCTTTCAATTGTTTTTGACTCAATTAGTTCGATTTCCTCTTTGGTAGCTTGCCCTAACGTGAAAATTCCGGTTATTTTTCCAGTGCTAAAATTCTCATCTCTAAATGATTTATTATAGACTAAAGCATCAATAGGATTATTTTGCCAATCAAGTCGGCAGTAGGCATAGTTCGAAAGTGTTGGATCTTTTATATAATTTGAGATAGTAGTTTTGCCGGTTCCGTTCGCGCCATAAATGAAATTAACCTTGTTGAGCAACTCTATCGTGCAACCACTGTCATCATATGTGGCACATTTCTGAATTACGATTTTCTTAAGCATAGCGCTTGATTAGAATTGGTGATGCAGGGGGTCATGTTTTCAGCTAACTTTTAAATATACGCAAAAAACGACAACTTATAATATAGTGTCAATAATTCCTACATTGTAAGACGCTGTATTCCCATAATTCGATTTGCGAGAATTATCCCCTTAGCTTAACATTTCCCAGCCGTATTCCCCATAATGTAACGTACAACCCTCTTCATCTCAGAACTACGCCTTAGCGTTGCAAAACAGACAATCAAACTATGCGCAAACTGATCATGAAAACTGCCCTCCCCCTCGACGGTTTCATCGCTGGTTCAATGGAGAGAAAGACTGGTTTTTCAGGTGTTCGTATGAAGAATCAAGCGCCTGGGCCGTCGCCCGGAGCTGGGAAGCGGGCCTGATCATTATGGGCCGCAAGTCGTTCGAAACCATGGCGCCTTACTGGCCGACCGCCACCGGGCCCTTTGCCGCGCCGATGAACGAGATACCAAAGGGAGTCTTTACGCAAAAGGGATTTAAAGGCATCGATGCGGGACAATCGCCCGCAACGGTTTCCTGGGCGGAAGCCCGGGTTTTT
>JBQCFW010000219.1:0-14949 GCA_051958655.1 Agriterribacter sp.
GACATGTTTACGCCATATATATTAAGTATAAGCTGGTCGTCGGGACCGATCACGTAATCTTTGGGGGTAGCCATGCGCAGATCGGGCTCGAAGCTGAGATTGGAATTGGAAAAAAGTTCCGAGCCGAAAAGGCGGTTCACTTTTTTGACAGCCAGCAGCGGCTCGTTTTGTAAGCTGGGTTTTTTATAAGTTCGTTTACCCGCTGAGGATGGGTCGATGGCGTCAGCGGTATCTGTAGCCGCGCCCGGCATCTGATCGCGGATCTGTTGTATACGCAGTCTCAACTCGGCCAGCTCAGAAGGCGGTAAACCCCTGCGCAACAGTTCTGATTCCATTTGCTGCTCGGTAAGCCCACTGGCGGCCGCCTGCTGCATATATTGCTTAAGCTGTGCATCTGAAATTTGGGAGGCTTTGATTTGACTATAATCAGTAATGACCTGTGAGGAGGCGACAAGGGAGGGTATAAGTAAAATAACTAATAGAACAGGTCGATAAGGTAGCATTATCACGGTGTTTTTCTTTGAGCTGAGCTCGTTTTGGTGTTATGGCCAAATCCCTTCTAACGCTGCTAGGTCCGATCTATTGTAACAAGGGATTTTAAGCGAGTGCAAATTATTGATTTTTTCTCTAATTGCTCATTAGCTTATGTTAAAAAACATTTTCAGGCAGAACAGCCATTTTCGGAAAGGAGGGCGTTTTTTTATGGCGAGTAACCGATGCCGGTAACGAAAAAAAAGCATCATTCGCCGGTAGTTATTAAATACGCCAAAACTTGTATAAGTTTCAACCAATCCCTGGAATACTTCCCGTTCTTCCTGGTTATCGGCTACACAGTGATCGAGGAAGGCATTCATGCGAAATCTTATCTTGTTGTCTCTCGATCTTTTCAGCTCCTTTTTCTTTTTCCTGTTCTTTACATCGATTGCGCCGATATAGTTTTGACTGTGCTGCCTGTAATGCACCAGCACCTCATTAATATATCTCACCTCCTTGTATTGAGCCGCGTTAAAAGCGATCCACCAATCATGGATAATTTCCACAGGTAGCGGAAGGATCCTTTCCAGCAGGCGCCTGCTAAAAACACAGGCATGACCGGAAACGGAGTTGCCAATAGAAAAGGCAAGACAGTCGGAATAGCTGCGCAGGTTTTTAATGTCTGAGAGCTTTCCACCCATTCTGTTTCCCTGTTCATCGATAAACTCCGAATCACAATAAGCCAGGTCGCAATCGCTGATGATAGCCATCTTCTTCTCAATTTTTGCGGGCATCCATACATCATCCTGGTCGCATAATGCTATGTATTCCCCCGTGCTTAACCGTATGCCTTTTTCAAAATTTTTGGCAGGGCCCAATACCTTTTCGTTCTCGTAAAGCTTTATGTGAGTATTGATTTGCTGAAATGATCGAACGATACTGATCGTGTTGTCGGTAGAGCAATCGTCTACCACTATTATTTCCAGTGCGGGGTATGTTTGGCTGATGAGTGAATCCAGTTGTTCTTTCAAAAATTTCTCCCCGTTATAGGTTGCCAGAACAATAGATACAAGTGGCGTTTTCATTTTATCGGTGGTCAAATATAAAGCAAAGTTGGAAAATGAAATGGCGAATGTTACCAAACAGTTTCATTCGTTTCATATGAAAGTCAACGTTTTTTCATTTTTGTATGATTCTCCAAAACAAGTAAGATCTTATTATCGTATTAAACAAACTGAGCGGATGGGAAGACCAGTTATTTAGAGGCACGGAAGGTGTATATTGCTTCAACCGAGAGTATTTCATCCTCATCAAATAACATGTTTATTACTTTAAGCGGAAAACCGGGCTTTATGCTTTAGCGTCCCGGAAGCTGCATTAAACAGAGAGGTTGCACCATGTTTCATTTGGTGCAACCTCTTTCAAGTATTATATAACGTGTGTCCTATTTTACCAATAACAGTTTCCTAATTTCTACCCCATCTTCTTTACGCAATTGCAGGAATAGCGTTCCGGAAGGATTGCCATTGAGTTGAATGGTCTCTTTATGATAACCATTTCCGGCAATCGTGCGTGACTGTATTGCTCTACCCAAAACATCTGTTATAACAAGTGCGGCTTTTTTACCTCTTGCCAGATAGAACCTGACCTCAAAGCTTCCGTTACTTGGATTAGGATACAGTGTTATTGGTGTGGACGCCGAGCCTTGCTGAATGTCAATACCGGAGCTTGTCTGTGGTGTAACAACTGGTGCAGCCAAACGTGAGCTGGAACTATTGCTCACACAGATCCTGTCCTGTCGGCAACTGCCTCCGCTGATGCCGCTGATACGAATGGTATTGGCGCCGGCAGCCAGACTTACAGGTATAGTTTGTTCTGTGGAAACAATGTTCCATGATCCTGAATTCGGCAGGTTCCAGGTTTGCGTCGATCCACTGTTCACTTTTACGCCTACTGTTGGCGCACTGGAAGAATAATACCGCAGCTTCAGGTAATACGTACCTGCAGAAGGAACGCCGGTGAGGCTGTATTCTACATAGTGATTGTTATTGTTCTCCAGACCTCTTGTTTCGCCATTAGAGGCATTCGGGTCTCCTGTAATAGCGCCATCGCCGGTAGACAATTCCGATTCCTTACACTGGTTATAATTACCACTTGGGATGTTTACGGTTACAGTTATGCTCGCATTGGCGCTGGTGCAACCATTCAGGGAACAGGTAGCGTAATAGGTAGTGGTGGAGGTGGGACTTACCGATTTAGAAGTACCTGTACCCAGCCCGTCTGCCCAGGTGATGACACCCCCGTTACAACCTGTAGCCGTAAGAGTAGAACTACCACCGGTTGTGGTGATGGTATCCGGACTTGCATCTAATGAAGGTGCTGCCGGAGGAGTGCAGCCACTGCCGCTTCCGGTTACGCAAAGCTTGTCTTGACGACAACTACCACCACCGGTACCGCTTATGCGAATGGTATTGGTACCGGCCTGCAGGTTCACTGAGAAAGTATGTTCAGTCGAAACAATGTTCCAGGATCCTGAATTGGTCAAATTGATCGTTTGAGGGCTGCCACCATTTACCACTACGCTCACTGTTGGAGCAGAGGAAGAGTAATAACGCAGTTTGGCTGTATAGGTTCCGGCAGAAGGCACACTCGCGAAACTGTATTCCACATAGTGATTGTAATTGCTTTGTTCTCCCCTCGTTTCTCCGTTAGAAGCGTTGGGGTCGCTGGTAACGGCACCATTGCCCGTAGATAATTCTGATTCTTTACACTGGTCGTAACTGCCACCACCGCTCGTGGTAACGGTCAGCACTGCATTGGATGTTTTATTGGCACAACCACTCTTACTAGCCGTAACAGTATAGGTATAGGTACCTGCTGTACCCGGTGCTGTAATCGGAAGCGGAGAACTGCTGCCGCTCACCCCGTTGCCACTCCAGGCATAGGTAACTCCACTACAATTGGCACCCGTGCAGGCTGAATAGCTCAGGTTTGCAGCTCCACCAGTAACTACACTCGTTGGACTAACGGATGCTGTTACATTGAAATCGCAACCGGTTGGCGGAACGGTAATAGATACGTTGGCTGTTTTGTTGCCGCAACCACTTTTACTAACGGTAACAGTATAAGTATAGGTGCCCGCAGTAGTCGGCGCGGGGAAGGTAACGGAACTTCCGGTACCGCTGATACCGTTCCCGCTCCACGCATAGCTTAAACCGGTGCAAGCACTGCCGGAACAGGAACTATTGAGCGTTACATTTGAACCTCCTGGGGGATTAGGCGTTTGCGTAGAAGCCGTCATATTGAAATTACACGGATCGGCAGCTGAACAACTCCAGATATTTTCCCAGTAGCCAGCATCGGTCGTAGCAACCGATTTGGGGCTCAGGTCAGTTGTTGGCCAATCGCTTCCGTTCTGGGAATTCCAGGTCGGTTGAAAAATAGCATTGCCAGTAAATACATTCGGAACTATATTTTCGGAAATAGCATTCTGCCGTGCCGGAGAAGTGTAAGATCCATTCACATAATTGGCCCTTATGGTTGCCAGTGGCTGCGCCAACTGATTGATTTCACCATCTTCGAAGTGCATTGCCAGGTGTACGTAATCTGCCCCATGTTTATAGGACCGGGAGATCCACTCGGTAGCTATGTTGGGAAATATGACGGGTACTTTCGGAGGACCTGGATCTTCGCCGAGATCTGTCGGATCAAATTCATTTGCCGCAATCTTATTCGGGGCTGTTCCTTTTATCACATCAAGTGGAAGAATTTTCCGCCAGAGATCACCGGTATTCGACCCATCGCTGGTGTAAATGCCATCAAATTCCTGCAACGCCATTGGTATGGTGCTATTGTGCAGGGTGGCCAAATTACCGGGATGAGAGCCGAAATGAGAAATAAAATACAATACTTTCAGAGAAGTGCTCTTGCCTTTCACAATGTCGCGAAAACCTTTATATAAATTCATCAATCCCCAGCCGGCAAAGCGGTGATACTCTTTGCCAATATCGCTGGTCCAATCACCGTACTGCCCGGGGAAATACGTAGGTGCACTCGAAATTTTGTATTTGGTTCCACCCCATGTAACCGAGTCCTGACCGGGATACCGGCAGGGCAGGTATTGTGTTCTCCATGCCGCCTTGGCAGCGTCTTCATAAAAAGCAGGCTGTTCGAAACCATTTCTCTTAGTGGTGGGAATATGGAACTCCTCGGCAGCAGCATTACCCATTGCCACATACAGAATATTAGAGTAATAGGGAGCTAAATGGCTCAATGCATCATTGACGAAATTGTAAAATTTCGTTTTGGCAGATGAGGAATATACAGAAGGCAGGGTATAGGTAATCTGCTCCTCGGCCTCTGCTCCGTCTTCAAACCTGGCAATTTCATCGTCCGCCAGAAAACCTTCGCTGGTCTGACCCGGTTGCGGTCCCGGTCTAAAGTAGGGAAAATGAAGGGCTATCTTCATCCCCGGCTTCAGGGCCAGTATAGCCCCTACGGCTTGCGCCAGCTTTGCACCGTAGTAATTGCCTACCGTTGGCTCATATTGGTTCCATTCGATATGGAGCCTGATGGCTGTAACACTTGCATCCTGACCGTTATAGTTCAGATTGGTAAATTTCTGAAAATAGGTCCATTTTTCAGCATTAACACCATTAGATGCGTCACGGTCAAATCCATTGCCCGTTGAGCAAAGGATCAATTCTTTTTGGGCATATATTTGAATACACGCCATAAAAAACAAACATGCAGAGAGGAAAATTTGTTTCATTGCAGCATCGTTTTGATTAGCTATAAACCTACTTTAAAACAGAATGCGATGATATTCTATGATTAACCTGAATTGTAGTTTTGTTGACATATTCCTGAATGTATTAACTAAATAGACTTTCCGGATTTATCGGAAACGCATAGCAATACTTTATATCACAGGATAAATCTCTTACCGAATTTCAAAAGATTGAATTAAAACCGTAAAACATACCAGCCGCTTACAAGGCTCTATGCCTGGAAGATCTTTAAGATTCTAAAAAGTAATAGTTAATCCCCCATCGACGGTTACTACGGAACCGGTTATATAAGAAGCATCTGGACCAGCCAAAAACCAGGCAACGCCGGCGATTTCTTCCGGACTGGCTGCTCTTTTGAGTGGAAGGTGGTCATAATTTATATAATTGTCTTTGAACCATTCACTGTTCAGTTCGTTTTTACCATCGTCCTTTATGGACATTGGTGTATCTACAAAACCAGGTGCAATGGTGTTGGCTAAAATATTACGTGGTGCCAGTTCCAGGGCGAGTGACCTTGTAAGTTGAGTAACAGCAGCCTTCGCCATACCATAAGCAGAGCTACCCTTGGCTACTCTTTCGTGGTGAATGGAAGTAATGTGTATAATCCTGCCACCATCCTCCATCAACGGAATCAACGACCGGCAAGCTTTTACGGTTCCATAGAGCATCACTTGCAGGGAGGCATTCCATTCTGAAAAATCAGCACCTAGCACCGGTATATTTTTCGAAATACCCACACTATTTACAAGTACATCAAAGCCGGTCAAATTTTGTTCCAACGACTCCTTCAGGTTTTCTATTTGTTCATCTGATGTAATATCTGCATCAATGGCAATATGGCCTTCACCTGTCAATCCAACCAATGTTTTTTGGTTAGCATCCGGATTACAGGAGCTAACAATGACCTGCCAGCTTTCCCTGGCAAATCGTTCTGCAATAGCTTTTCCAATGCCAGACGATCCACCTAACACAATTACTCTTTTTCTCATACCATTATGTCGTTACCTTATCAATTAAATTATCTTAAGAAATATTTTTTGACCATTTGGAAAGCTAACGCCACCTGGAATATCAATCATCAAAAACCAATTTACACCGAAATCATTGCTCATGAACAATAATCAGGCAATCGCTTTTAGCGTCCAGGTTGATTAATTCACCATCCTTCAACACCTTATATTCCTGGTATCCTTTTATGCCGGGAATGGTCATTGTTGCCTTACCGGCGCGGATCCCCATTGTTTTCCAATCCAGGGAAAGTTGAACACTTTGTTTTTGATTGCTCCAGTTACCTAACGCAATTAAAGTTTTATTCTTATTGATATAGGCAGTGGCAAAAACATTATCGTTACCAGTCAAAACAATTGGTTTCGTATCCCAGTAGCCAACAACCCTCGCATCTTTAATACTGAAATCATCCCATAATTTCCACATCGGCGGAAAATCGCGGTGTGTCATGCCATACACCATCCCTCTTTTATTATTAACACTCATGTGCATGAGTATGTCATTGCCAATGCCAAAAGGAATGCCACTCACTTCTGTGAACCAGAAATCAGCCGGCATCAAATCAAAGTTGAATCCTTCGCCAAACCATGTCCGGTCTATAAAAGGAAACATCTCCAGGTTCTGGTTGGCGGAGCCAAGCGAAAAAGCGGTATTGGAATGCAAATCAATCATCGCATCTTTTTTTGAAAGCTCCATTACTTTACGGATGCGTTTTAAAATGTGCCGGTCAAAGGAGACATCATCCAGGTAAAGTCCGTCGATGTCCATATTTTTCATCAGCCAGTGCAGCCCTTCCACGTAATAATTATACCATCTCGATTCACTGCCGTTAAGTATCGCGGCATCTACAACACCATCTCCCAAATGCGTGTACCACTGCGGCGTGTAATCGGTTACCAGGTGTTCCTGCAACCATTGGTAGCCGCCTCCTTTTCCGCCGGACAGTATTTCGTCGCCCAGGCTGCGCAATGCCCAGATTTCCGTAAGATGATTGGTAAGCTCTCTCACTGTGTAATATATCTTTACCTTCCAACCCTTTTCATGCCAGGTAGTTACCAGGTCTTTCATCTCTTTTTGTGCTATAAAGGGATAATTGATATATGGATTATACCGGTTTGCATGATGCACATTAATAACATTTCCATGATTGGCAATCGCCTCAACGGATGGAACAACAGTACCGGAGTTGTGCACATACCGCCAGGAGAAATGATCGTGCCAGTTCATTTCTTTAACAGGTGTAATTTGAAAGTCAAATTCGAATGAGATCTTCTGTCCTTTCATCATCTTCCTGGCGCCGCTATAGGCAGCAGCGGTCACCGCCTGGCGATCCGAATCTATTCTGAAACCACCATTCACGCCATTGTACCAGGATGCGGGAGGACTGGGTTGATAAAGATTCAATAACGGTCCATGGTATGCGCTACCTCTTAATTCGCATTGTATTCCACCTTCGGCGGTGCCTATCCAGAAACTGTCTTCTGTTTTCTGCCATCTTGAAATATGATTGGCGGGCGTACGCCCTCCCATTCTGCCCATACCCACCATATAAGTGGCGAATTCTTTCTTCAACGGTATCTCCAGGCGGATATCCTGTATATGTATAGCTGTTTTTGATGTTACTGTATACTGGTATTTCATCCTGCCGTCGAACTCCATACTGCCATTGCACGTTATAGTAAGTATATCATTGGACGCTTGGGAAGACCAGGTTACCACTCCGGATTTGCGTTCCTTAAACTGTAGTTGATACGCTTCCAATTGCACAATGCGGTTTTCCATTTCCACGGTAAAACGTATTGGGGAATAAAGAATATTGACCGCGCCGGCTTTTACGGAAGAAGGCAATCCCGAAGAAGCTATTACTACTTCCTTGTTGGTGGCTGTTATAGTGCCGCCATCAAGCATCATAGATTGATAAGCCAAGGTTGGATGATCATCTATGCCAAGTGTAGAATTCAACCAGCGCAATCTGGAATGACGCCAGGTTTCTCCATCGCCCCTGTCTGCTAATAAAGTATTTTCAATGGTGATCTCCACGGCAACAGGTTGATTGCCCGCGTTAGCAGTTGTCACCGTTGCATTACCTCTGTATACACCCGGTACCGCGTCTCCGGCAATATCAATACCAATCCATAACGGCTGTACCGCTCGCTTATTAACATCCACTCTTTTTACAAAACGCTGCCCTTTGGTATCCACCCCATCTGTATTAAAACAGGTAAGCGCAGCGGCTGGTATTATATCACCGGTGGCGTTTTTGAGATCTGTAAATGCCACCCGCACATCTGCTATATCTTTTTGAGTAGCAACTACTCCCAATTGTAGCGCATAATATTCATTCCTTTGCGCTTTCCCTGTAAAGGAAACATTTGATTGGTATTGAAGCCAATGTATAGGAATGTCCTCCTTCATCCGGATAGGTCTTGTTCTGTCCTCCGGGAAAACCAGAAAGCTTTTTTGCTGATGACGCGAAACAAGACTGTCAAACTCCGTCGCTGTAGCCGCTACTTCCATAGGATAAAAACTATCAAATAGTGAACGCGCCTGTATTTCTTTAACATCTATCGTATTGATAACCCGGAGTTGCGTGCTGTCTTTTTGCCACACCGTTTTTTTCAACCAGTCTCTGTCAGGCAACGGTTCGGGCGATAGGTAGCTGCCTGCAACATATTGTACAGTCTCAGGAGTGTAGGGTAAATAATAAAGATGATAAATACCGGTTTTAACCACCGGCCCAAAAACCAGTTCGCAACGCTCGTTACTGATATGTAACCTATAGACATTCTTTATTTCTTCACCCGTGGCGGCGTTAATGATCATCATTCGGCGCAATTCCGGGTTCTGGTCATTCCTTCGCCACAAAAAATTAACACGGATAGCCTTGGCCGGTTGTGTTACTTCCAGCACTGCCCTGTGGTTACCATATTGCTCAGACCAGGACTGATCTGGCACGGTGTAAGAAAGATATTTATTTTGCGCGACAGCGGCAATTCCCACGATTGATAAGGCAATGGCGAAAAAAACTTTCTTCATCTGGTATACTTAAATGTTCTTACAAATTAAATGTCAGGTAGCGGTGTAATCTTGACCGAATTAAAAGTCAACGAGCGCTTCCATTATTCTCATGTCTGCATCTTTTTCATACGGTAAAAGTGCAGGATCGGGAATTTTCTTGTAGGTATTGACAGCCCATCTTATTTTTTTGTCTGACGGATTTGATTTGAGTTGCGTATCTAAAAAATTAAGTCCGCCATTTTTATCACCGGGATTTTGTTTATCAACCACCCAGGCTTTAACCAGACTACTGCTTGGCTTACTTGTGTAACCAACGGGCAGATCCTCTATCCGCTTCAATGCCAGCTTATATTCCATATTCTGCCCCAAGCCTTGGTAACAAAGCGCGAGGAGATAATCCTGTAATTGAACATCGGTATTGCTGTCGTAAGGTTTTCCCGCGCCAAGGTTGGCAGGCCAGGCTTTCGATTGCTCAATCAATAACAAAGCTTTTTTAAATTGCCTTTGTCGCATTAGTTGCACTGCTTGCATCATTTTAGCTTCCCGGTATAATTCATGTCCGTCTGTAGCACCCTCGTACGGCAAAATAGTCAAACCCGAAAGCACTGCATCAGCCTTTTTGTATTGCCCGTTCAGCAATAGCGTGCGCGCATGCAACATTCCCATTATATAATCACCCGGTTGTTTACTAGTGTAGGCAGATGTTATTTCCATTGCTTTGGCATATTGCTGCCTTTCCATAAAATATTCCACCAGTAATTTTTGATAACGCCAGTTGGAAGCATCATAATTGATCGCTTGTTGAATATGCTGTAAGCGCCTGGCTGAATCTGCTTTGACATATTGCATACGTGTAATATAGAAAGGAGAGAAATCAGGCTTGTGTCCGCATTTTTCCAACAATTCAACAGCATTTGAATTGTTATGTGCCCTGTAAATAAGCGCCAGGTAATAGTTGCTTTTCCAGGAGCCGGTTTGTGCTTGCGCCCATTGCAGCACTGCCGCACTCTCCTGGCGAAAAGGAAAAACAAGGTGGGCGGAGATACTATCAGCCGTTTGCAAAAGTTGGGCTGTATTTTTATTTTTTGTACGCGACAGCCATGCGAACCAGTATAAAGCTTCGGCATTTTGTGGCATTCTTTCCAAAAGAGCCAACGCTTCATCTACACAGCCCAGTGCATAGTAGCGGATGGCTAATTCGAGCATGGTTTGCTCCGGCATCTCGTTACGTAACCGCGATGAAAAAGACGCGTAAGGTGTCTGCGTACTATTCAGCAAGTACTTTTCATACACCGCAAAATGATGCAGCGGATCGAACCCGAGCAACGAATCCGCCAATGCGTAAGCCAGTGCAGGCATTTTTAAATACCGGTACGCAATCATTTTTATTTCAAAAGCGCTGCTGTTTTTCCGGTTAAGATCAAGTGCTTTATCAGCATACGCCAAAGCGCTTTCGTATTGCTTTCGCCTGAACTCTATTGCCGCCAACATGGTATACGCAGCGCCTTGGTAGGGTACAGTAAGCGCAGCCATACTAAATGCATCTTCAGCATCCTGCAACTTATTTAATTGCAGGCTCACTACTCCGAAAAAATAATTGGCAGCCCCATCGTAAGTATCCAACGCCAACGCCTTACGTGCGTAGTAAGTGGCTGAATCATATTTCAGTTCGTAATACTTCAATTCGGCAAGGCTGGTTAATGCCGGAACCAGGGAAGCATCTTTCAGTAAGGCTTTTTGCAATAATGTTTCCGCTTCTGCATAAAACCGCTGTGCCAGCCTGTCGGCGCCTACCCGGTACAAGTGATAAGCGCTTTCTTCCAGGTGCGGCGGTGCCGTCAATGGCCGGCTCAATGTATCAGACTGTTGCTGTTCACTATACAGCAATTTATTGCCTCCTATGCTAACCGTAATTTTTAAGGAGGAATCGTTGACCATTACCGCATCTGAAAAAACATCCAATGGATTTAACTGCAACCATTTTTTGTAAAGTACCTTGCCATTGCCGTATACTACCATCGTATCTGCAATTTTGCTTACAGCCGAAAAATAAACATCTGCTTTTCCCTTCAACTTTGCTACATGCAATGTACCCAACGGATTTGCCACTGTAATGCCGCGGGTTTGTAACACCGGAAACCAATATTCAATCCAACCCTGTGTGGCATAAGGCATAAAAGATATTTGCTTAAACGGCGTATAGGAACTGCGCTCCACATTCTGATTCAGTAATCGCCCGGACTGCACTTCAACATATTGTCCATCGCGGTCAGATAAAATATGTTGCCATATCATTCCCTGCTCCGACAATCCCCATATAAATAATTTCTTCCCGGGCTTTTCGTCTTTTGCAGCATAGTGCGCCATACCCCTGTTTTTATCATGCCAGAATCCACCAAAAAAATGCGCATGTTTACCTGTAACATGGTAGGATTTGTATTCACCAAAATCATTCTGATCATAGAAGGACAGGTCTTTTCCATTGCCAGGATGTTTTGACCAGTTGCCTGTTTCACCATCATGCCCGATATAACTGTTACCCGGCGCCACAAATTCAAGATTTCCTGCAGAGGGTATAGCCGCGTTTGACCAGTGGTAATAAGGTTGCGGAATAGCATTACCATTATGCCAGAAAGAGCGTGTAGTAAAATAAGCCTTGTCGGTTGGCAAATTAATCTCAACACGCCAATTGGTACGGGTTACCAGATCAAGCGTTCCAATGATGCAACTCACACTACCGTCTGCATTGGTGCGGGTAATGTAGTCCACCGGGGTGGAACAATTAGGGGTATGCCCGATAATGCCATAATTAAATTCTATACCGCCGCTCGTCCACGCGCCGCGCATCGCTACGTCCCTGAATTTCACCGCATGATTATAGTATAAAAAAGGCTGCCCGGTTTTCTTTTCAATCGCTGTCCATACTTTGCCCCCGATTTCAGGAAAGATCAGCACTCTGATATAGTCGTTTTCCAGTTCTACCACTTTCCATTTCTTATCAATGGCTTTGTCGGTAAATCCGTCAAACCTGTAATAAGGATACATATTGGGGTATTCATTAACAGCGCTTGCTACCGGGTTAGGGTCAGAAAAAGGATAAGTAGGCATCGTGATTTCCTTTTCAGTAACACGCGCTTGTTGCGCTAAGCCCGAAACCGTTACACCAATCAATATACAGGCGCCATATAAGCTCTTTAACACACGCATAATTTTAAAAAGATTAACTCGTAGAAAAAAGATAAAGCACACAGGTTTTATTCCACAGTGAACCACTTTCGTGCAAACAGACAATCACCAGCAGCCTGCATCAAATAATTGTTAGGTTCCGTGCCAGCGGGCACATCAATCTCAAAAGAATAAGTATCGGCTTTTATTTTCCTGCTGCGCGATGAAAAACCGGGAACCTTTAATTGAAAATTGTTCGCAGCTTTGCTTAGCACATTCTTGTTCCACGGAGCAAAAAGCCGGACGTCCACCTTTAATACCTGATCCTGTTTTAACTTTTGCACAGCCTCTATCAATGGTAAAGGCGGGCAATCCGGCGCTGGAAAAAAAACGAGGCTTAAGGGTTGTTGTAATCTTACAGCTATTTTGCTGCTATTTCTTTCAATTTTCACCGCTTTCATATTCAATGAAACCATATCAAAAGCATATGCATATTTAAAGGTAGAAGGCAGCTCAGGTAATACAACTTCTACTTCGCCAAACGGTAAGGGAGTAAGGTCTTCATGACCGCCGGTCATCACCCAATATTGACTTCCCTTCCATAAATGCCCGATCCATTTAGCATCTGCTGGTGCAAAAGGATCTTTCTCAGCAGGATTGGCCTTGATAAATGCATCCGCAAATGCGGGATACAATTCATATACTGGAAGAGAGATTCCCGGACCCGCAGGATAACCTGCAGGCTTTTCCGTTCCAACATGCGCCCACGCCCAATCCTGGCGGTAGGCAGTAGGTTTACCCATGACAGCGCCTGTAAGCATTGCCTCTGCTGCACCTGCGTGATACGACATTGCCAGATACCCGGGCATCGCCACCTTCATCGCGTCCAGTTCCGCCCCGCTGCAATCCATTACCAACGCCCCGTTTGTATACGTATGAAAATAATCCATGAAAAATTCGGTAGAGATCACCAGTTCAGGGTTGATTTTATCAAGTGCTTCCCGGATCCGGCGTAGAAATTCGCGTGTCCACTGGTGAGAGCCGTAAGGGCTGTCGTGCTGATGCGCTTTATTAAAACAAGGTTTGAAAGGAAACCCGATTTCATCTAACCGGATTTCATCTATGCCTGCTTTTGCCAGCATTGTACAAACCCTGATGATATTATCCTGCCAGGGTTTGTATCCCACGCAATTGAATATACCGTATATCTCTGAATCCTTCTCGCCGCGATAGCCGAAATTGATCTCGCCTTTTTCGTTGTTTATAATCGCCCAGTTTTTCCAATCCTCATTTTTAAACAAGGGACTGCTGGTACGAATACCATAACCGGCTATATACATAGCCACCTTCCTGCCATACCGGTGCACCCTTTTTACACCCGCTTCAAAGGCTGCTTTACCACCCAGGTCAGAACGAAAATCCAGCAATCCCGAAGACATCCAGGGTCCGTAGGTCTCGGGAAAAAGATTTACTTCTTCATTCCACATCGCCATTTCAAGACAATCGGCATACCCGCCGCGGTATAATAGCGGGAGTTGTTCAAACGATGTAAACCTGCTTTTTTGGCCACTTTCCTTTGCCTGCTGAACTGCCTCTTTATTGGGTATCCAGGCGCTGCCCCTGATGGCAACTTCGTTTTTATACCATGCAGGAACCGGGCGTGGATGGAGGTTATCGGCACACCAGGCTTTGTATAACTTTGCGGCTGTGCGCCAGTTGCCGTTAAATACGGCTATCCGCGCAGCAGACCAACCCGCTTCCATACCTGGTGCTATAAGCTTCCGGTCAAAATACAATGCCTGCATGCCGCCTCCCGGAAAACAGGTCAGTATCTTGTTACTGAATGCCGTATCCATTGTAATAAATGCCAGCCCTTCATTCAGGGAAGGTTCGTATACACACTGCCATTGCATAGATACTTCTCTGCCGTATACGCCACCACTATTTTGTTGCCAGGCTTTGATGCCGGGATAACCACGGTCCCACATATTCACCGCCAGGTTATCCGCTGGTTTTGTCCCCAGTTCTATGCCAGACAGGTAGGGCACCGACGCATATACGTTGCTGGTACTGCTGCCAGTGTTCTGCACTTTCAAATAGCAATCAAAATACTCCCGCCCGTTTTCCAGTACAATTTTAAGCTGTATTCCAAGAGGCAGGTCCGGGGGCATTACATTCAGTTCCAGCACGGTTGCCAAACCGGTTCTTTTAATGGTATGATTCTTCAGCACACAATTTGCAGGTTCTATAATATCCCCGCCATTATTTTCATTGTGCGGTCCGGCAGTGAGTTCTGCCATCTCATTTGTGTTTGCATACAACCTGAACAGGTTACCAGCTTTGGGGTTTTTTAAATAATTATCCCCTGTTTTCTTATTGGTTAATGCTGTTAGTGCCCCCGTACGTGCATCAAAACTCAACAAAATGAATTCATTGCCTATCGTAATGCTCTTATCATCTAACTCATCCCCGGCTACTGCGTGTAATCCAATCA
>JBQCFW010000220.1:0-3643 GCA_051958655.1 Agriterribacter sp.
ATTTGAGTAACTATACCTATCTACCAACACATATACGCTGCCATCAAAATGCAATGAATCCGTTCTTGGAGGGTAGTTCCTAAACGAAACCTTAAATATCTCTCCATCTTTTCTTGTAAGTATCTGGTTTTTCAAATCTTGAAGTGATGAATCTTTTACATCCTTCCAGAACTGCTTTGTGACACTGCTTGTCTTAACGCTAAATTCCGAGCAGAACCAAAAAGATTTTGTAGCAAAATATGCAATCATAGGGTCACTGAAGGCATTATCGCCTCCGGGGTTTCCTCGTAAATCAATGATGAGGCAACGAGTTTTGGCTTTATGTATTTCTCTGAACGACGAGTCAATAAATGAAAGAAATTCATTTGTTTCGAAAGTTTTATGTTCGGAAGTATTTCCACTAGATTGATTGTTTATAAATATACCCGGGTGTAAATATGCAATAGCTCCTATAAATTTAAATTCTCTATTCAAACTAAATACAGATTTCTGTTTGCTTGCTCTTTGTTCGTAATCAGAGGCTTTCATGCCTTTGGTTATAACGCTTTTAATACCTCCTTCTTTCTGCTTTATTTGGATTAAGTATTGATGACTGCTTCCATACATCCACCAATAGACCCTCGAAAAAGTTAATAAATCTAACAGCGTGTTTTTTATATCATTTCCCTCTCCCGATAAAAAATCATAGACTTCTTTTAATGTAATATTTATGGGTACTCCATCAATTGATAACACTTCATCACCTTTTTGAATGGAAAGGTCGTTTGAATAATTTTCAATAATAAGGGCTCGATTGTTTGTGATCGTAACATTAAATGGAAATAAAGTCGCATTACTTTGATTACTTTTTTCAAAGTAAAGATTCCAGGGAAAACTTATGTTACAATGAACAAGCTTAGAAAGCGCTGCAAATGGCTGAAGCAGTCGTGTTATTTGGAGTAGTGTTAAGCTATCGTTTATTGAATTATAAGTTTTTTGGTACTGCCTTTCAAATACTTCTTTTTTTGTATTAACATAAAGGCTGTAATGAGTTTGTTCAAGCGTTTTATAAAAATACTTAAAATCTTCTTTTACCTCTGAGGCAGAAAAGTTTATTCTTTGTTCAGATTGGTCGCTTTGAGCTGAACATATTGACAAACTTGATAAAATAATCAAACAGGCTAAAATAATAAGTCGAGTCATAGGTTTAATACTTCATACGAATTTGTTCGTATGAAGTTAAAAAAATTTTAGAACTAACATAGAAATTTCGGTGACCTTGATCACCTTTTTTCATTTTACTGGTTTTTTTCTTTAAATTTATTCCGCTTCTTTAATCCTTTTCTTAAGGATCAATCAGCTGCCTGTTCCTGTTTTATATAGGATTCACCAGGCTATCTTTGCGACGAAACGATTGTCATGGATTTTATATACTTATTATGCCAGCGTTGATAATGGCTCGGCTCCCAACCTGCTGTTGCATATGAATTAGCTGCTGGATATTGTAAACATATTGATATGGTAGTTGAAACACTAAAAGCGTTGTTTGTTAGAGATCTGAACAAGCTCTATAATGAGATTCAGTTATATAATAATGAAAATAGTATCTGGAAGACCGAAAAGCAGATCCCGAACTCGGCAGGAAATCTCTGCCTGCACCTGATCGGAAACCTGAACACATATATAGGAAGAGAAATCGGACATTCCGGATACATCAGGAACCGGGAAGCGGAATTTTCATTAAAGAATGTTCCAAGAGCCCAGTTGCTTACCCAGGTTAAAGACACCATCGTGACTGTAGAAAACTCGTTGGATAAACTTAGCGATGATATGCTGGAAATGGAATTTCCAGTACCGGTATTTAAAGAGAAAGCATCCACCGGTTTTTTGTTAATGCATCTTGCAACACACCTCAGCTATCATTTAGGGCAAGTTAATTACCACAGGCGTTTTCTTGATGTCGCTGATACCGATAGCGGAGTTTGAGGGCAAAAGCAGGTAATATTTTTACCTGACTATGGATCGGGGAATGCTGCCTTCCGATTTTGAATCTGAATACGGGTACAGGTTGGTATATCTCTTTATAACAGGTGGCGTAAACTATCTGAACATTAAATATCCGATGGACTGGCTATTTACAGGCTACAGTAACACGAGCGATCTTTTGGAACAAAAGAATGACGTTTAGGGTATGGATTACCGGTAGCAATGGGCAGCCAAAAAAAAGCTTATCCCCAACTTTAGCCTGGGTTTTATTTCTGAAGCTTGAGAACCGTAACTATTGCAAAAAAACCATTTCATATTCCGTCAAATTCAACACCGGACATGTAACTTTATACATTCACCTGTCAAACTTCCAATATTCCTACCAACGTTGCTGCTATGAATGCCACAATACTCCGGGAATACATATGAATATATCACCTAAACGAAAAAAGTGGCTGAAGGCAACCGGGATATTTCTTTCGGTATTGCTGTTAGTAATTGCAGTTTTGTACTACACCATTGCATTTCGCCTCAGGGATACCATACAGTTCATCGTTGACAAAGAATCAAACGGCATTTATTCCTTTAATGCTTCCCGTATAGAAGTTTCATTAGCTAAAAGGCAGATTGCCATTAAGAATGCAAGTTTTAATTGCAAAGACACGGCCATCACAACTCCTCATTACGATGTAGAGATACCCGATATCTTTCTTTCGGTACAATCATTACGGGAAATGGTGTTTGCCAGAAAATTAACGATCGATAGCCTGGCCATTGCTTTACCGCAGCTTAAAATACATGAACATACCAAGCAGGATACGAGGCGTGCCGCTTTTCACGCATCTAAGATTTTTGATGTACTCCAGAAGTTAAAATCACACCTGCAGGTAAAATCCTTCAGTATCCATAAAGCATCGTTCGACTATGGCAATATATACAACCCCAATCCTTTCCGAAGCAGCAGGATCAGCCTGGTTGTAAAAAATTTTTCAAAAGACAATAACCCGGACAAAAGTTTCCTGTCTTCGGAAGATGTAGACCTATCCATATTAAACCAGCATTGGAAACTGCCCGATGGATTGCATGAGATCAGTTTTACCAGTCTTCATTTCTCCGGCGGCAATCAGTTTTTTGAAGTAGACTCTTGCGTATTTAAAGGAAGGGACAAACAAAACCACGCCTTTTCCATAAGTGCCCGGAAACTTTTTTTTAACTCTACCCAACTGGCAGATTTTTACAACAAAGAAGAGCTCGTATTAGACACTTTGCTTTTGCATAAACCTGTCATTTATCTTGAAACATCCAAAAAGGAGAAAACCAATGACAGTGCCCGTGTAGTGAGCCAGTCGTTCAAGCAACTTTTTAAAGTCATTCACCTCAGGTATATCGACATAACAGGTGGGGATATTCAAATTGTTGAAAAAAATACGAAACAACAGATGTTTGCCTCAAACGGGACAAACTTTAAAGTGTATAACCTGTTATTGAATAAAGACAGCGCCTCTATAAACGTAGACAGTATTGCCTTGCAGCAAAAAAATATCAGTTTTATAACGAAAGACAGCTTGTTTAAACTCAACATTGAGGAATTTGCCATAGAAAACAATGCGGTGTACCTGAAGAACGCCAGCTATGGACCCACAGAAAAAAATCACAATACAAAAGTATTCACCTTCAG
>JBQCFW010000221.1:0-2603 GCA_051958655.1 Agriterribacter sp.
CAAATTGCAGAGATGCATCAGCAAAAAAACTTTCGTTCTGTAACTGTTATTCCTGATGTAGACCCGGTATAAAATTCCGGTTACGCAGCGCCAACCACTTCTTTTTGAACGGGATCGGGTTTCTTCCTCGGGCCATGTAAAATATCGCCGATAAAAGTGTATCGCACCAGGTAATGGTAGGTTACAAATGTAAAGATGATAGTTGCGCCCAATACAATAGGAAATCGCAATACGCCGGGCACGGGACTGTCGATCAGTTTCCACTGCAATAAAATAATGAGCGCCAGGTGAACGAGGTATACCCAGTAAGAAGCATCGGACAAATACCTCCAGGTTTTGCTTTCGGTATTGAGTAAACGAAGAAACAAACCTGAAATTCCGCATACAAACAACACCATTTGCAATGATGCCACAAATTTGGTGGCTGCCACAATGGTTAAAGGTGTTCGCGCAAATTCGTACTGCTGCTTAACGAACCATACAATCAATGTGGCCACTATGGCAAACAGCAGCAGCAGTTTGTAATGTTTGGTAAACAGGGTAAAAATATCGGGGCGCATGTGCACCAGCCATCCCAACCCAAAAAAATAAGCATAATAGGTGAGAATGAACAAACTCCTGGGCAACGTAAATGTATCTGTGGTAACATACCATCCAGGCATAGCCATCAGGAGCACCCAAACGGGTATTGTTAATAACAACAGCCACCCAGCATTTATATTAGCTTTTCGCCAGCTGTTGGAAATGAATGAACAGAGCTTAGATACAAAAGTTATTTTTTTAAACCGTTGAAAGAGGATCACCGCCGCATAAAAAATAATCAGGTTTCTCAAGAACCAGATATGCTCGATTTCAGAAAAATGCAAAATTTTGTTTACCGCTTTGTCAAATGCACGCTGTAGGGAAAGTCCTTCATTTGTTGTATACCAGTACAAAAATTTAGGCAGCAGTGTTAGCGGTGCAATAATGAGCACGCCTGCAATAAAGGGAATGCCTATTCTTTTAGCTCGTTGCTGCAGGAATTTTTTTTCGCCCGATTTAAAATAAACCATCCTGCAAAAAAATCCGGCTATTAAAAAAAACAACGGCATCCGGAAACTGTGAATCATAAAAAATGCAAAGTCAAAACTCCAATGCTGAAACTGCGGATCGTGCGGTATCAATGGAATGACTGCAACTCTGTAAGCAAGGATGGAATGTAATACTACTCCTGCCAGCATTGCAAACGCTCTTAATGCATCAATTCCATGTAGGCGGGTGCCGGTTTTAATCACAAATTATGTTTTAACGTAAGGGAATGTTGAAATATCAGGATGCAGGAACCAGTATCCTGAATCTGTTTATCAAAGGTTTTAACCAGTTTTTCAAATGCCTGTTCAGGTGCTGGTACACCCAATGCCAGTCTATCAGCAAAAAGCAAAGTACCTGGTAATCAAGAAAAGGCAAATTCATTAATGAGCCTATTGACTTGTGCATTATAATAGCGCCCAGCAGGTAAAATACCCGTATCCAGCCTCCAAATACAAGCACAATGCCCAGCATTTCAAAAATAACAACAGAAGTTGCAATAAAAGAAATGAGTGTTGGATGAGAGGCCAGGTAAGTGCCTGTACTCCTCCAGAAGTGGCTTGGTTGCCTGTTTCCATACGAGTAGCTATAAACGCCAAAGCCGTCTTTCCATTGTTCGGCGGCTGAGGTATTGGGCGGGCCTATAAACATAGGCTTTTTGCCGGGCGTGTATGGGCTGGCGCTGCCATCAAGGTAGTGCGTAAGTGTGCGCCCGTCAAGCCAGTCCATTCCTCCATAACGTACTTTCGACAATCCCGATGTAAAATAAGTACATGCAAAAAGTATTAATATCAGTTTAATGCCCCAAACATTTTCCGGCGGGCCCACTAAAGTATTCCACAAGCCGGCGCCGGCAAACTTTTTTGTTTTTCTGTAATGCTGCAGCCAGCGATCAACAGAAAAGCTCTTGCTGCCAGGTATTAACGCGAGTAACAGCAACACCTGTGTGGCGAGGCTGAACTCATGATTGAAAAATCCTCTTGCAGCTTGTATATCCGTAAGATAAATTAAAAAAAGGCTGAACAAAAAAACAGAAACACGGGTAAAAATACCAAGCATTGCAAAAATGCCCGTTGCATAAAAAACCATTGCAAAAATAACCAGGTATTCTTTTGATAACGGAAAGGGCAGGTTCAATATATCAATAAAAATACTTGGCTTGTGCAACGCATCGGCTTCGGGGCTGATGCCTGTAAAAATTCCGAGGAACCTGTAGTTGCGATAAGACTGAAAAAGAAAAAATACACACAATACAAAGCGGATCAATCCGGCATTGGGATAACGTGATTTTGAAAAAAAATACCTTTCAAAGAAAGATGGAGGGTTTACTGCTGTTCTTTCCATGTATGGATGAATTTTTTTGCCTGTATATCATAATAGCCAACTGTGTGTTTTTCTTTTAAAGCATATTCCCTGTTATACCTGCTAACATCTAAACGTATTTTTTGAGAAGGCGCCTGGCTGTACGACTTGAAATAAGCCGAAAAAAAACCGGTCATTCTTTTTTCAAATGCTTCCCTGGTATCATTTTTATA
>JBQCFW010000222.1:0-2506 GCA_051958655.1 Agriterribacter sp.
GCAATGTTGGCATCGGCACCACAAGCCCAAGAGGATTATTTGATATAGGTGGAAGCGGCGACATCTACTTATCAAATTCTACAACAACGGGCACCCCTCAAGCGGTTTACTTGCCTGGTAACATATACATATCACCTTATAATGGAAGTAACATCTCTTATCTGCAAGCAAGACGATCAGACAATTCGGGTAATACTTCCCTACAGATACGAACATATAACAGCGGCAACTTAGTGGATGCAATGCTTATTGATCAAAACGGTAATGTAGCTATAGGAACAAGCGATGCTCAAGGTTACAAACTTGCAGTTAATGGTGATGCCATTTTTACAAAAGTGAAAGTGAAGACTCACTCCACCTGGCCTGATTATGTTTTCCATCGCAGTTACAAACTTAGACCATTAAAAGATTTAGAAAGCTATATAAAAAAGAATAATCACTTGCCTGATATCCCATCCACAAATGAGGTTAAAAAAAATGGTCTCGATCTTGGAGATAATCAAGCTTTACTTCTAAGGAAGATAGAAGAATTAACCCTGTACATCATCGATCAAGATAAGAAGATTGCTGAATTACAAGGCACAAATAAAAAGGTAGAGGAGCAAAGGAAGAGCATAGAGTCTCTTACAAAACAGGTTGAGGCTTTGAAAAGTTTACTGGGCAATAAATAAAGGGTTCAATTGAGAAGTAAATGAGTATAGCAGATATATATCCCTTGGACTGGCATGGTTAATAATAAGTTGACCGCCATTGTTGCCTATTCTGAGCGGTTAAAATAGCGAGGTGTACTAACAATAGCAGTCCGTATGCGAACAATTGCTGCTCAACATCAATAACTTTTATACTTCAGATGTCAAAACCTACTCCTTTATAATGTATCTATCCCAAACCGCCGCCGGCACATACTCCGCCCTGTACGGTACAAAATAGCAATTGAGTTCCCACAATATTTTACCCTGCTGATCGGTTACCATTACGGCGCCGGTTTTAGAGCTGCATTGCAAAAGGTTGTTGTTAGGTAAAACATAGGCACTGCCCATGCGCGAAGTATATTTCGATTTTGGCAGCATGGCGTGAATAACAGCTGCGGCTGTCCAGTTGGTGGTGTCCAGGTGAAAAGAGACTGCGCCTGATTGTTTCTTCCACAGTGAGTTGTCGAACACCATCAGGTCGCCGTTGGGATTAATGTGTACTGAATGCTGGAAAGAAAAATTCAAAGCCGTATCCATTTTAAAGTTGCCATTCTTTCCCAGCTTCCACATAATCTTGCCTGTTTTGCGATTTACTTTCCATATCTGGTCTTCAATAGCTACAGATACCAGGTAATTGCTGTCCGTATCAAAATTGAAGGCATTCATATGAAAGCGATCGTACGCAAATTCTTTTAATAAAGTATCACGCTCCAGGTCCCATTCGTTCCAAACATCCCATTCCCATATTTTTTTGCCTTTGTTATCCATCACCAATATACCATCTCCGCCCAGCGTATCTATGCCGGTTCCGCCGACTTTCGACATGTCGTATACTTTTTGATTGCGTGTCATCACCACTATATTCCCGTTTTTATCCATACGCACGTCGTGGTGAATGATTCTGTGTTTTCCACCGTCTACCGTATCCATGTTAATGCGCCAGAGCATTTTTCCGGTGAGGTCAATTTCAGCAACGGCTGTACCACCTGCAAAACCCAGTGCTCCCCGCCTGATGGGCTTTTCCATTTCACGCAAACTGTCTGCTTCCTGTTTGGGTGTATCGTCAATTACGTCGCGCATGGGTGGACGAAGCATTGCCAGTATGGTACCCCTTGGCGTTAGTGTAGCTGCTCTTACGCCAATATCATCTATCTGCCAATACCATTTTATAGCGCCCTTTCCATCTACCATGGCAATGTATCCCGGCAGTCGCGCATTGCACAATAGCACCATTCCTCCGGCGAGGGTTGAACCATCGTGCGGCTGTTCTTCTTTTACCCAATTGTGCTCCAGCCAGGGCGATTGCTTGCGGGTGCGGAAATTCATTTCTTTAGACGTTACATCTACCATTTTGTCCACAACCACTTCAAAGCGATATTCAGTATCAGGGTCGAGCAACAATAGCCTTACATCGTGCTCCTTTGCTTTTGCGGTTAAAGGTGTTCTCATTTTTTCTGTTGACCCTTCTTTCCAGTAACGTACATACACCTTCTCTTCTTTATTCAGCACAACCTTTATCGCCTCATTCATCGCAATGTTATTGGGTGTTGACAACTCCATGCTTACAATCGATACCGAGTTGTATTGATAAAGCAACACCGCTGCAAGCGCGATTATCGCAAAAAGGATCAGCCAATAAACTCTTTTCATGCTTCAGTATTTAAAAAAAGCCACCTGTCACTTTTCAATGAACCAGGTGGCGTTATTTTGGTGAGTAAGTTAACCAGGTAAAGTAAGTTAATTGGTTGAATGGTGTTACTTAACTTATTTAATCATTCAACCTAATTAACCAAATTATGGTACCCGGTTTAAAT
>JBQCFW010000223.1:0-10465 GCA_051958655.1 Agriterribacter sp.
ATGAAGTAAGGGTATGGAATACGGCGCTTGCCGCCGGAACCATAGGCGCCTGGAGAGATAAATCGCTGCGCAGTTGCCATCCAAATATTGGTAACCTTGTAGTATACTGGCCGCTGGATGATAACTCGGATACGACAAAGGCAAAAGCAGCACTAGGACCAGTATATACTGGTAATATTACTAACGGCAGTTATGTTAACAATAATCAGGCTTCAAATGCCAGTTGCCCGGGCAAAGCCGTAACCATCAGGGGTTCGTTAGGCAAGATTGCGACAGGAGATGTAACGGAACTTAAAAACGCCTCTAGGTTTACGCTGGAAGCACAATTCAAATATAACGCTTCTGTCAGCCGCTGGACTACCATCATGCGCAAAAGCATGACATCTTCAACACCACCCCTTAGTGATCGGATCATGCTGCATATCAGTCCCGATACGAATGCTATTTATGTGATGGTGGGCAATGGCAGTAACAGTTATGGTCGTACCGCAGCCAATACAGTTAGCCCCGGTAGCTGGTTCCATGTTGCCGCCGTATTTGACGGAACACAGACAGGCAATGCTAACCGCCTGAAGCTGTATATCAATGGTGTTCAACAATCACTGGACTTCAATGGTACGCTCATTCCTAACGTTACAAGCGGCACCAACTCTGCTCCTTTCATGGCTGGCGGAGAACCGAGTTGCTGTGACCTTAATGGCACGATAGATGAAGTAAGGGTATGGAATACGGCGCTTGCCGCCGGAACCATAGGCGCCTGGAGAGATAAATCGCTGCGCAGTTGCCATCCAAATATTGGTAACCTTGTAGTATACTGGCCGCTGGACAACAATTCGGATACCACAAAGGCAAAAGCAGCACTGGGAACAGCGTATACCGGAGATATTACAAATGGCATATATGTTGCCAATAACCAGATGGCGGATAGCATTAACTGCAATCAGCCTCCGATAGTAAGTGCTGGCAACAATGTGTCCATTACACTACCGGTCGACTCAATAAGAATATATGGGACCGCTTCAGACCCCGATGGCATGATAGCAGCGATCAAGTGGGAATACATCGACGGCCCCTCTTCTTACACAATATTTCCCAATCAATTTGCTTATCAGCCGATAATGAAGCATTTGGAAGAAGGCGTTTATCGTTTTCGTTTTACTGCGATTGATAATAGCGGTGCTTTTTCGAACGATACGATGAGCCTTACAGTGAATGCTGCTTCTCCGAGAAAAACAGCACCGGCAGAAAAAATACTGGACATTGAGGATGAAGCGAAAAAGATTCTTTCTATCCATCCCAATCCTGTGGGCGACATACTGAATGTAACGCTGAACAGCAGTGAAACAGGGAATTCAACCATTGCAATATATGATGCAAAGGGAATCTTACGAAAAATGGAACATTCGAAAAAAGCAACGATCGTTTTCCGCAGGAGCGTTAATGTATCTGCCTTGGAAGCCAGTGTATATTATCTTCGAGTAACTATAAATGGAAAAAGCCGGACAATGAAATTCATAAAGGAATAAACACCTCCCAAATCTATAAATGGATTGTAGCGATGTAACCTGCAATCCATTTATAGTTTTCACATGTAAACTCACCCAAAAGAAAGACTTCGAGACCGTTTCGTTTTCTTTCTTACAGTATCAACACCTGAACCGTGAAGAGCTAAGCTATGCCATAATTTGAAAGCAAATCACAACCAATGGCAGCGGACCGCAGCGCGCGCGGAGAATTTAAGGCATGAGCCATTTAACACGCCATGACAACAATATAAGCTTTATGTAATGCTTGATGGATTTCGACCCATCCGTGTTCTCTAGTGGCAGTATTCGCTGATTACCCAAACGACCGCATTATTGGACAAACAATTCTGATTATCGGACAAAAATCGTCCTGCCGCTTTTTTCACCTTTGCACTAACCTTTAAATGTTGTAAGCAATGAAAAAAATCATCCTGTTATGGACGCTGCTGTTGGGTATCAGCCAGGTTCATGCACAATTTTTCAACCAGGAGGTAAAGCAACTGTACAACCAGGCGGTTGGTAAAAACGACACCTTGCAATTGTATCGGCTGCAAAAAGAACAAACGGCTTTGGACATCCAGAGCACCCGGTTCAATTACCTTCCTAAGGTAGGCTTTACCGGTAGTTATACCCGCCTTAATGACGATATTGTTTTCCCCGACAACCTGCAAAGCCTGCTGATGGGAACACAATCGCTGTTGATCAAAGAAAAGCTGGGCATACCGTTCGACGGAACGCTGCCGCCCGGTGTTAAGTTACAGCCTGTTGATCCCATTCAACGAAAGAACATTTTAAAAACCAATGTAAATGCACAATGGCTGCTGTTCAGTGGTTTTAAAGTAAGCAATGGGGTAAAGGCTTATCAGCACCAGCAGGAGGCCTACAACCAGCTCTCTGCAAAGCAGGAAACAAAACTGTGGCTCGATGTATCCGAAGTATATGATAAAATGGCGTTGGTGCAGGGTGCGGATGCGATCATTCTTTCTTCCGAAAAAATGCTGGCAGAACAAACAAGGTTTGTAAATGCAGCCATTCAAAACGGGCTGGCAACACCGCTGGAAAGAAAGCGCATTGAACTGGCGCAGCAGAAGCTGGATATAAAAAAACTGGAAAATCAAACCAACATAAAATTACTGCAACACAAAATGCACCAGCTAACCGGTGCCGCAGAAGCCGAATTGCAAAACCTGCAGCCGGAGCTATTGCCCGTAACCTATGCGTTGAACCCCGCCGGTTATACGCGCCCCGAAATAAAAGCGCTGGATGAAGGCATAGCCGCAACGCATTATATGCAAAAAGCCGCTCTTTCGGATTATGTGCCTAAGGTGGCAGCTTTCGGACAATATGAACTGAGAGATAAAGACCTCTCGCTGCTTGACCCGCGCTGGTTTGCGGGAGTGCGGTTGCAGTGGAACATCTTTGATGGAATGGCAGCCCGCAACAATGCGAAGAAAGCAGTGTTGCAAAGGCAACTACTGGAAGTGCAGAAAAAAGCAGCACAGGATATGATACAATTGGGAGAGGATAAACTGAAAGAAGATTACCTGCTGGCTACGCAGCAGCTTACGCTGAAAAAAGCCGGCATAAAACTGACAGAAGATACTTACGACTTTGTAGACAAACAATATCGCAACGGGCTGGCCAGCCTCACCGATGTGCTGGATGCACTCAATGATATAGAAAAGGCAAAGTTCGAATACCAGCAGGCCGTGTACGATCAACGTCGCGCCGGGTTAAAGGCCGCAGAACTTAACGGCACATTATTAAGCAATCTCTAATATTCATTCTTCTAAATAAACTACAATGAAAAGCTATTATACATTTCTGTTTATCATATCAGCAACGGTGCTGGCATCGTGCAGCAACCAGCAACCAAGCCCCGTAGCACCCGAAGGAAAAGTAAAGCTGGAGACCATCAGCGTTACTTCAAAAATTGCCGGTCGCATAGGAAAAGTTTATATACAGGAAGGACAGGCGGTACGCAAAGGCGATACACTGGCCGTGATCAACGTACCGGAGCTGGCGGCAAAGCTGGAGCAGGCCAACGGCGCTATTACAAGTGCCGAAGGACAGTTGCTGCTGGCGCGCAATGGTGCCACCTCCGACCAGTTGCAGCAGATACAAAGCCAGTTGGATGCTGCTACCGCACAACTGGATTTTGCACAACAGTCGTACAAGCGCATGGAAAATATGTTTAAAGATTCGCTGATACCGGCGCAGAAATTTGATGAAGTAAAGTCAAAATACCTGGCAGCGCAGGCGCAGGTAAATGCCATTAAAGCCAGGCAAAAAGAAGTAGAACGGGGCACCAGGCCCGAAACCATCAGCAGTGCGCGGGGGCAGTTAGAGAGAGCCAAGGGAGCACGCAATGAAATATTGCAGGCTACTACCGAAACCATCATTTTTGCGCCTGCCGACATGATGGTGGAAAGTGTTACGCTGAAAGAAGGGGAACTGGCCACGCCGGGCTATCCTATTGTAAGCGGCTACCAGAATGGACTGGCATATTTCAGGTTTACCATTGGCGAAAAAGCCATCAATGCTTATCCGCTTGGAAAAGATGTTACCATAACGGTATCGGGTACCGACAAAACGATTCCCGCAAAAATTGCAATGGTAAAGCAACTGCCTCGCTATGCAGATAATACCAGCACTGCGCCCAACCGGGAAATTGGAGAGGCTTTTTACGAACTGAAAATTACGCCCCTCCATGCAGCAGATGCCAGCGCGCTGTATAACAACTCTACCGTATTTCTTAAACCTTAATACCATTCGTTATGAAAAAGTTTATACGGCTGTTAAATACCGAGTGGAAACGGATCTTTTCCAACAACGTGCTGGTCATGATCTTCTTTGGCGCTCCCTTGCTCTATGGCATCATCACCATCAACATGTATAAAGCCGGCAAGGTTACAAAAATGGAAATAGTGGTGATTGACGAAGACAATACGCCTGCCACTGCAAAAATAATAGAGGCGCTGGGCGAAAGTGAAAGCCTGAAGATTGCCAAAGTGCAATTCGACGCAGGCAATATAGTCAGGGAAATGCCGTCGAAAGAATATGTGGCGGTCATTATTTTACCCGGCGGGTTTGAAGCAGATATTATGCAGAAACGTTACCCCGAAGTAATGGTTGACATCAATACCGCCAACCTGGTTACAGCCAACTTTGCCACCCGGGCCATACAAACCGTATTGGCAACAGTGAACGCTGGCATTGAAATAGAAGCGCTCAAAAAAACCGGCGTGCCGGCTTCGGTAGTGGCACAACGATTTGAACCTTTTAAAGTAAACTACAATCGGTTTTACAATCCCTCCGGCAACTACATGAACCTGATGATACCGGGCATTTTTGGCACGGTAATGCAGCAGGTAATTTTATTGGCGCTGGCACTGGTATTTGCGCGCGATTACGAAGACGGGTATTTCAGCAAACTGGTAACTGTCAGCCGGTCGTCCCTCTATCATATAGTGCTGAAGATGCTGCCATTTGTGGTGCTTACCGCCTTCATGTGGGTAGTGGTGGGATTGTTTTATGTACTGTACGATATTGACATACCCGTATTTACACCGGGTATGGTACTGCTGGTAACGGTATTCAGCCTGGCTTGTATTTTCCTGGGAATGCTCTTTTCCGCAGCCATTCCCAACCAGTTGAAGGCTACAGAGCTGTTGATGGTGATTGCAACGCCTTCGTTTTTACTAAGCGGATACACCTGGCCGTTGCAAAGCATGCCGGGATGGATAAGAGCGATTTCCGAATCGCTGCCGCTCACCCATTTTTTACAAGGTTTCCGTAAGCTGGCTGTGTATGGTGGAACCGTACGTGATATATACCCGCAGCTCACCGCATTGGGTATTACTGCCCTGGTTTGCCTGGTGGCTATGATGATTGTACTGCAATTGAAAATAAAACGCTACAGCAAGCTGTCTGTGTCCAAAGCATAGCAGTGTTTAAAGGTGAACCCCGGTTGCTCCGGGGTTTTTTGTTGGAGAACTACTGCACGAAAAAGGATGTGGACGGTATGATAAGCATACCCCAACAAAAGGACGATCATGAAAAATAATTTATTATAATAGATTTGTTATGGATACAATACTAACGGTAGTGGCCAACAACAACCAGAATATAAACACAACGTTGCGCCTGTTTGGTTTGCAGGAATCGAAGCAGCCATATTTTATTTCGGAAGGCGTGCCGTTGATGTTGTACCCCGAAGAAGGATTCCGCGCCGATTACTATATTTACGCGATCTGCCTTTCGGGTACAGCCAGCCTGTCGGTCAACGGCAAAAAGGTTGACATCAAGAAAGATGATTTTTTTGCAGCAATCCCTTCCACGGCCATCCAGGTTTTTGGACATAGCAGGGACTTCAGGCTAAAGATCCTGTTGTTTGAGCGGGCATTCCTGCTTAAAAACATTTCCGATACGAGGCAACTCGAACAACTGGGCTTTTTCAATTACGATACATTGGCTCATATTCATCTTGAGAAACAGCAGGCTGTTTTTTTGAAGCAAAAGCTGGGCGCTATACGCGAAAAGTCAATGCTGGGAGGATTGTTTCATGAAACGATCTTGCAAAGTCTTATGATCAATCTTTTGTTTGAAACAGCCGAATTGTATTTCAAATACATGGGAGAAACGAAAAAAAAGGCATTGGGCAACGAAGAGCTGTTGTTTATGAAGTTTATGAAATTGGTGCACTTTAATTTCAGAAAGGAACAACGACTGGGGTTTTATGCTGAGCAATTGTTTGTAACCCCCAAATACCTGATCACTGTTTGCAAAAATGTTTCGGGCAAAACGCCGGGCACTTTAATTGCTGAGGCTATACTTGCCGAATCAAAATTGCTGCTGGCGTTGCCCGAGCAAAATATCAGTACAGTAAGCGCTGCGCTTGGCTATAGTTCTGTGGCGGCCTTTAGCAAATTCTTCCGGAAACAAACAGGCGCATCCCCTTCGGTATTCAGGAAAGGGAGATAACATTCTGTATCGTTAGCTTTTAGCAAAGGTTCTGAGTTTTATCGGTATAGCTGAAAAACAGAAACCGCACTTTTCAAAAATTGCTTCGATATCCCAGGTAAAATGAACGATCAAGAGTTCATTGCAATTGAAAGTGAAAAGCGAAGCTTATAAAAAATGCATCAGCCCAAAAGGGACAGGTATTGTCAAAATCTGAGCTTAAATCTCTATCGCAGAGTTGGAAGCGATATTTACAGTCTTAATGCCAGGATGCTATCTTCCTTCATCAATATGAGTGAAAGCAACTTTTATAAAATAAGAAAAAACATCTGCATATAGCATTTACTGCATAAGGGCGCAAACTTTCTCAATTACATACAACATCAAATTCTCCTTTGTCTACGTATTCCCAATGATTCTTGATCTAATAAAAGGGTTACTTAATATAAGTTCTAAACGGTTTGATCCTTCCAAATTGATTAAACCATATAAACGCTCCGGTGAGATCACCTGCATTTTTTTACAAGTCATACAAATAAATGCCCGGCTAACCGGGCATTCCTTTCACGACTGAATGCATATCTTTAAATTGTTGTATCCTCAATAGTTGCACCCGGCGCATTGGTTTTTACTGAAGCAATACCATTATCCCTGGCTGCTGAAGTTTCATACATTTCACTTGAGCCAATGATTTGTCCATTCGCAGCTTTCAGGTTAAAATAGAATTTTCCATTAGTTGATGTCTTACGATCATATTTACTGTCGTCCTGTGAATTTTTACGAACGGCTTCGATGCCGCTGTCACAGTTTGTCTTTGCCGAATAACCTTCACTTGACAGTATTGTTGGTCATTGAAAATATTTACCTCAGTTGCGATGGTTGCACTTATTGTCTGCCCATTCGATCCGGCTCCATACAGCATCTAAATTTAGATGCTACCCCTTCTCACTCATTAACAGCCAGTCCTGATCCAATACCTTTACCATCCAACACCCTCCCTAACTGCGCCAAAACCTCGGCAGCGCTTGTGCCTTCAAACACAACCTGCCCCGCATGGCGTTTTAAAAACCCCTCAATAGCTGAAGCAGGGACCCTCATCATGGTAAAAGTCTTTCCACCCGTCTCATCACTACCCCGCAACAAATAATACTTCATCTCTTTGAATTGAAATCGTCAGGATCGTTTCGCCAAATCCACAAAACGTTACCATGCTACCGAGGAACGGATTAAAAGAAGGGGTATACCGGATATATCCCCGATCTTCTAATTCCGCGATGGCTTTCTGAAAGGTGGTCCTCGAGATCTTTGCACACCGCTGTACCTCCGCCCGGTGAATCAACAACGCACCTGCATCAGCTGCATGTCTCATTTTCACCAGCAGCACCAGGTAGAGGCAGCAGGCTCTGGTAGATAGGACCGGATCCTGCTGCACTTCCCGTATAAACCCATCCAGTAACTGATCAAATACGCGCACGATAAATTTTGTAAGACAATCAACCTTGAACCCTTAGTCATTTCGCAGGTCGCACTTTGTGGCACCCCACCTGCGCATTACCTCTTCTAATGCATTCTTTGCCCCCTCGTTTTTTTCACCGCGGCTCGCTCCCCTGGTGAGTCCTCATCACCGGCCTTTATTTTATTTTGCTCGGCTTGCGCTTGTGTGGTGGCGATACCGCTTTCCTGGTTTTTGCCCAGTTGCTGTACGCGTTGTAGCTGGCTGTCATATACCTTCAGTCCATGGTTCATCCCGGAGGCAGGATTGGCTTCAATGAACATTTTGCTCGGCTTACCCTCAAATTCGAATGTCACTTCCTGGCGGTTACCGCGTTGCAATGAAGCGACGATCTGTTGCTTCCTATCCACATCCTTTAGTTCAACGATCGGGTATTTATGCAATGCCTTCTCCAGGTCGTAACCGAAACTTTGTGACTTGATTTTGAAACTTCCCGTCTCATCCGCATTTTTAAAGTCCAGCTTTACCCAGGTCATATACTTTTCTCCTTCTTTCGAGACCTTTTCTTTAAACACAGAGCGTTCATTCATCAGGTTATAGGCTTCCTTGAAACTGATATTATCCTCCTTGTTGCGCAGGTACACCGTTTGTTTCATCACCGCATCCTCCCCCTCTTTTTTCAGATGCATATCATACTTATTGAAAAAATACATGTCGCTGGAGTCCGATTTTTTAAAGTGCAAAATAGCGACCGCTTCATCTTTCCCGATCTGGGCTTTATGGGTCAGCACGAATGCTGCCGGCTTCTTTTCCATTTGCAGCTTTAATTGCTCAACATGCCCTTCGCCGAATCCTGTGAACAACAACTGGTTCTTCAGGTAATCATAATTTTTTTCTATCATAACGAAATGTTTTTTTGTGTATACTTCGGTGTAATGCGTAGGTCCGCTTGGTTAGTGTACAGTTCTCGCCTTCAGTACGGTTCGTCCCTTAATTCTTAACTGCAAATGCCTGCCTCCGCCTTCTTCCATGAGCTGTATGCAGAGATATTTTTGATTGGGTATCGTAAACTTTGGTACCACTGTGACCCATCTTTGCCAACCTTCCCCTGCTACGACTCCCGTCATTCCATAGCTGTCTTTTTGGGGCAGCAGGATTTCCTGCCGTGCCGTCCGCTTCGCCTGCTTTTTATCCACGATAGAAAGCTGCAGTGACCCGATATGATAATCAATAGCCGACCGGTTCGCTACCTGTAGCGATAAAAACATCATGTCATTTTTCACATAGATCCCATCGAGCGACAGCTCCATGAAATACTTTTTCGTGCGTGCCTGCGTTAGCCACGCAGGCAACTGTGCCACCACTGCCATGGTCCGGCGGGGCGACTCCGTTCCTTCAAAAACATACTGCAATTGCCCCGGCTCATCCGCATAGTCCACGATAAAACTGTAAAGCCCTCCACCTGCTGTAACGACGGTCAAATTGGTTTGTGGCAGTTCCCTGCTCGCCGCTTTCAGCAGGAGTACATCCCGCGTGCCTTTGGCACGCTGGAGCAATACCTCGCCCCGCCCTCTGTCGGCAGACAACACCGCCGCCGGGAACTTCAGCGACACGGTTTTATTCATCGTCACTTTGATAGACACCGACTCGGCCACCTGTGCCCATACCTGCAACTGCAGCGCGAGCACACAACACAGCAACAACAACTTTTTCATATGCCTCTTATTTTGGTTGATAGATCATTTATTTGCCCTATCGCGAATGAATACCTGGTAGCCAGCTTTTAGGTGCACCTTAATGAGCTTCGCTTTTTTACCAACCAAAGTTTTGGCGGTCTGGATGCCCAGTGAGGCTGCCTGCATCGACAGCGAAGGGTTCACGCCTCCAATCAAATCAAAAGACTGCAATCCATTGCCGCCGGATTGCCGGATGACATCGCGATCGATCGATCCGGGCACATAAATACCTTCCAGCCCATCCATATCGTATAGCCTCCATTTCACAGGAACAATACCATCCTCCGTCTTCACGGTGGGGATCTCAACCTGCAATCTTTCGCTGTTTAAACTGGCTTTGCCGTATACATACTCCCCTGGATGGAGCGTTACTTTGCCCAGGTGCACCTCCTCCTGCAACTGCAACTTTACAATCGCCCCGCTGACAAGCGTCTGCGCCTCAGGGATCACGGCGCAAATACCGGTACTGCCTTCTACCGGGGTGGCTTCTTCCTCCAGTCCCCAAAAGCGCATACCCGTTCCCGTTAGTATCGCTGTTTCAACAGCATCGGGTGCAGCAGTCATCACCTGTACCGGTTCATGACTTTCCGTGCTATCCGCTGGCAGCACTCCTCCTGCCTCCCTTTGCTGAATCGCCATGATCTTATCCAGCATCTGGTTGAGCTGTAACAGCTGGGGGTCTCCCCTGGCTTCTTCGGTCTTCAGCTGGTCAATCATCGCCAGCATTTTATCCGCTGCCGGATCAATCGTTCGCGCAGCGGGAACGGCAGCTTCTTGTTGCGCTGGCT
>JBQCFW010000224.1:0-6838 GCA_051958655.1 Agriterribacter sp.
CAATTTCATCATTTGGCATAGCTGTTGTTTATATTTATATGCCGTTGCGGAGTTGTCATTTTCATTCACTGAAATTTTCTGCAGCAATGTATCCGACGAAATTTGGGAAACAATCATTGAATGTTTATCATTGGAATCGCATGCAATTGTTGCAACGATAGCCAGAATAAAAAAGTCCTAATGAGAAACGTCATATTTTATTGCATAAACCCGCTACTTTATCTCTATGCCTCTCGTCGCTTTACGCAGAGTCACCAGCCAATGCACAAAAGCTAATCAGAGGCAGACTCTGCGGTGAAGAAATTGATCAAATTTTAGCTAATGTCCGTTTAATGTCGATTGGAAGTATTTAAAAAGCTTAAATCAAAATAATATTTGTTGGGATTTTCCCGATCTACATAAATTATAGTTGTACGCTTTTCGTCCAATATATTCCGCAGAATAGCCTCCGAAATATAAACTGGGTCACTTTTATACTCAAGAATTCTGCCTAACATAGGCCTTCTATACAATATGACTGAAACCTCTTTTTCAATTTTGACAGGTTCCTTGCGGTTATCATAAAAACCATCCATTATTTCGGTCCGACTTGGCCAGACTGAACCTTGTTTCTCTTCGAAATACCTTCTTGATTTTATTTCGCAATCTGCAAAGTTTATTATTAACTGCTTGCCGGTTTTTACTAGAGGAATATCTAAATTGAACTTACTTGACTGTTTCTTATATTTAATTGCTCCCAAAATCAATCCGATGATTAGAATAGTCACACCGATAAAGAGATACATGTATACAGTAGTCATCTCCCCAATTTTTTATTAACAGTTTCTTCCTTTAAAAGATAACCACTCGTGTCATAATAGGACCAGATTCCGATAGGCTCACCTCTATCGTATACTTCCGTAATTGCTATTTTACCATTTTGATGAAAAATAGTGTGAATCCCTTCTTTCTTATCATTGGAATATTCTCCTGTAAAGGATATGTTTCCATTTTCAAAATACTGACTCCATTTTCCTGTCTTTAATCCATTCGTAAAATAGCTTATTGCCTGGACCCTACCATTATCCCAGTAGTATTTTAGCATTTGTCTACTTGTATCTTTTATAGATTTGTACAGCACATACATTTGTTCCGAGGAATCCAGTTCAGTAGTAACCTTCACAAATGAATCATTGTCCAAATTGGTCAAATTTTGATTACTGTTTTGACAACATACCAAGAGGAAAAAACCTAGCATTAATATTAAAAATCTTTGCTTTTTCATTTTATACTCATTACTCCAAAATTAGAAACAGATTGACCAGCACTTTTCGGTAAAATTATAAAGTATTCATATTTCTCACCTGAAGGTCCAACTGGATTATCTGGGTATTTTCCGTCAGTTGCTCCACTAACTTTGTGGACGCGAGTATCTAAAGCACCGTTAACTAGTATAGCATTCATGACTTCTTCCGATGCATATACACCTACCAATCCACTTCTACGTCCAACAGAAGAATTCATTACTCTAGCGAACGAAACGTAACCCTGTTTTGATGCCACATCTAACATAGCTTGATCTGAATTCGCAACCATATCATCAACTAGGAATTGTAAAGTCCCTCCTATGAACGGTATTTCTAACGGTGCTTCACTCCCTTGTGTCCCACTTTTGCCAATGTTGTAATAATCTAACACCGTAAGTGCTCTATCAATAGTTTGCAGTACCGCTCCACCTAAAATATTTTTTAACAATTTCCCGTCTAATTGTCTAGAATTGGGTGCTCCAGCATCAGTTCTCGACCAAATTTCTTTGATTCTTTCATATTGTCTTTGATTACGGTCCAGAGCGAGTTGAGTGATTTCAGCATAGGGTGTAGGCACTTCTTTTTGTTTTTCTACCGACGGTTTTCTGGGAATATTTATGAAAACTGTCGGAAGAACCAGAGTATCGCCTAGAAGTCCCCAAGGATCATTTAGAAGTATCGGATTGTTATTAGCAAAAACATAAGGACTGAAATTTTTTACGATATCGGCCAAGGGATCGACTTGATGAAAACGTCCAATCTGCGGATCATACCCTCTAAAATCAGTTGCATACCATTCCAAGCCACTTCCATCATTAAATTCTTTATTTTGCAGCTCGGTGCCATCATTAAATTTGTTCTTATTCTCCGGCGCATTATTCAATGCTTTGCTGCTTATCCCTTGCATCGTGAGTCCAAACGGATAATAATGCGTCTCCTCCAGTATAGGTCCGCGTGAGTGAATCACCTGCAGGTTGTCAAAGAACACGTCAACGGGACTTTCGTTGCTCACGTAAATATACACATATCCACTTTTCAGCGCAATTTTTCCCGTAATGGTATGAGAGGTAAGGGTGGCGTTACCACCCACCTTATCAAATCCTGCTGCGATATTATCGTTAGCGTCTTTTACGACCTGCAACTGCTCGTCAAAGAAAATATAATTGATATAGGCTTTGGGCACGGTAGGTGCTGTTGCAGCATCGGTGGTTTGGTTGGTCAGCAAACTATTGATACCTCCTGTGGTACCAGTAACATTACTGAGGTTTGAAGCGGTAATGCCTCCATGGGTTGCTGCTGCTACCCCGCCGGTGGGTCCACCCAGCAAGCCGGTTAATATATCCATCACCGGTATGGCGCTGTTAGCGCTAGTATCACCGGTGTTGTTCTGGAAATAATAGCTTTTTCCGAAAATGTTGATAGTATCACCTGCCATTACTTTCAAGGTAATGCCTAGCCCCGTTTTGTTGGTGGTGCTGTTGAGTTTGTATAACTTTGCGCTGTTGGCTGATGTATTGCTATTGGGATTGGGATTGGCGGGGACGCCATTGTTATTTTGGTAGGTTGTAAGACCGGTTATGCCAAGTGTATCTACAATACGGGTGGTGTCTATGGTGTAATAATCTTTTTCCTTAAACAAGGCATTAGGACTGCCATCGGTGCCGTAGCTTCCTTCCAGCGTGGCAGCAGGATATACATTCTGTTTGGTTTCGGTAGTCAGTACCATCCGGATATTACCCAGGTGGTCTTTAATGAAGTAATCGTATGCAAGCCCCGTGATGGCATTAGGGTTGGTAGCATGGTTGTACAGCGCCCGTATCCGTCCTTCTTCATGGGCTATGAACTGCAACTTGTCACTGTAATCCGGATTTGCAGTATCGACAGGTTGCATATTTTTACTTTCATACACAAACCCCTCAATATATTTTGTGGTGGTATTGATGGTTTTTCCATTTATGGAAGTATCCACTGTTTTTTTCCACAGTTTGTTGCCCTGCACATCGTACACAAACTCAACGGTGCCTTTCGGCGTACCAATAAGCTTGGGCAATTCCATGTAACTGTAGTAATCAATGGAACTGATGTCCTTATTCTTATCTATTGTAAGACTGCCGTTCTCATTGTAGTCATAATCGGCGGTGCCAGCAGCATTGCTGCCATCCTTAAAGTCGCCGAATTTCCCGTTGTCCGTTGCCAGGGTACCATAATCAGTAACCCTTGAAAGCATGTTAGCACCACTGATATAGGTATAGCTCAGCGAGTCAACAGTTGGCGAAGTGTTGAGCTTTAAACCTTTTTGGGTCATGGTGAGTATGTTCCCATTATAGTCATAGGTCAACCCTGATGCGGAAAAATCTGTCCCAGCTGATGTATTGAATACGGCACTGCCACCAGAACCAGAAGCATACTGCCCGAATGTTGCAGCGGTAAGACGGTTGGCAGCATCGTAGCTGAAGTCATATTTGCGTCTTTGCTGGTCTCCTTCGTTTTTCCAGAGAATGCTGCTGATATTGCCATTATATTGTTTGGTGCCGGTATTGCCCATAGACGGATCTTTATCATAACCCAGCTCCATGGCAAAATACTGATCGGCATTGCTGTTGTTGATATAATCCTTGTTGATACTGAGCAGCCAACCGCGGATATTATAAGCATAATCCAGTTTGGCAAGTGGTGTGCCCGCAGAAGCACCAGGTTTATCACCCAATTTTTTGGTTTTAAGCTGCCCCAGGGCATCGTATTCGTTCGCAGCGATGGTAGTCCAGTTGGCAGGCATGGCATTACTGTTCACCCAGTTACTACGTATCTTCTTTTGAGTGAGGACGAGTCTTCCCAGGTCATCATACTTCATATCTGTCACCATAATGCTGACATGCGTAGTAGCAAGGGCTTTGTGGTGACGGTGAATAACGCGTAGCGGCTGGCCCGCCCAATTGTATTGGGTAGTAATAGTGGAAGTACCACCAGTGAAGTTCCTTCTTTTTACCTGTATCAGCCTTGCCTTATCATCGTAAATGTTTACCGAATACTCATAATAGGTTGATGTTGCGCTGGTCCTTACCCTGCTCCAGGTAGGAAGACCATCTGTTTGTAATGACTGCACAGGTGCTTCAGCGTATTCCGGTGAAGTATTATAGGTTGTATACATGTAAGTAGCATTGCTATAGGCATTATCAAAGTCTTTGGTGACTGGTGACGCTATAGCAGCCATGCCGTCATAATTATCGTACCCTGTTTGAGTCAGTAGCAGATATTGGGAAGCCAGCGGCGGACTGGCTATATTAAAAGGATAGGCAATACTGATATCCGCAGCATTGAGTATCTGGCTAAAAGTTTTGCCATTGATTACACCATAGTTTGCATTCAATTGCCCGGTTTGAATGGGGCGGTTGTACTCATCGTAATTAGTTACCAGCCAGACTTTGGGACTGCTTGCCCGTTGTTTGCCATCCTGGGTCATCACCAACCGGTCGCGTCCGTCGTATACCATCCACACAGCATTGGCTTCCAACACACCGGGGACTTTTTTCATGATCATGCGTTTGCCTCCGTCATATTCGTAACGAAAGCACTGATGGTCTAAAATAGTGGTGGTGAAAGCCCAGTTATTCCCGTTGAGCGCTTTGATGCCTTCGGGTTGTACAACACAGCGAAGGTTACCCAGGTCATCGTAGATGTAATAGGTGCATATCCAACCGGCATGTGGTGCCCCAGACCCTTCGTCGGAAGTGGTTCCATCCAGTTGTACTTTTTTTAAGATCACTTTGCCTCCCTTATCCTTGAACTCTATTACCTGGTAGTTGCGCTCATCAACGCTGATGGCTTTGTACAACTGACCGGCAGCATAAATAGTAGCAGTGGCATAGGTGCCCCAGCTACCCAGGCTACCTCCATCAGTTACTTTCCATACACGTATAGAATCTGCATTCGTGTTGACATGATATTTTATTTTGACCGCCTTGTGTGAAGATTCATTGGCGTTATTGTACATGGTACCCGTCCAGTTGTCGCCGGGAGCGCCCACTTCGGTTACGCGGTTCAGTGGGGAAGCTTCAAAGCGGGTCTCACCATAAAAAAAGTCTTCACCCTGCCCGGCAATAGGCGAGCCTGCATTGCTGCTGTTGTAAAACGCGGCTTGTTGGGCAAAGGGATTGAGCTTGAACTTACCGTCATTAAGAGAAGCATTGCCACCCGTATTGTTGGCGCGGGTAGGCAGGTATTTAATGGCTTCCCTGCCAAAACTGTCATATACTGCCATGCTCACCAGGTCTACGCCGGCAGTGTCCCCCGTTGGGAAAGAACCTTTTCTGACCACTGTCTGCAAGGGTCTTCCCAGCCCATCGAAATATTGGGTGGTCTGCTGCACGTCCCGCAGGTTGCGGGTTTTAAGTGTTTCACTGTTTGACTCCGGCGCTTTGGCGTCCCAGGAGCGAACAAAGTTGACTTTTGTATTGCTGTTGTAAGCTGCCGGAACGGTTCGCTGTGCAACAGCCGCGAAAGGCAACACCACCACCAGTAACAACAAAAGCTTTTTATTGATTTTGAATATTTGCAATTGCATAGTAGTGTTGTTTTATTGATTATAATTTTGCTGGTACCGGTAGTCGTAAGTCTTCAGCACATTTTTATCCTTGTCAAGTATGGTTTGCAGCCTGCCCAAACCATCATACTTGTAATAGGTGATCCTGTTGTTGGCATCACATTGACTGGTCATGCCAACCAATGGTTCGTAGGTGTAGGTTGTCATCTTAGCCGCCTTGGGATAGAACCTTACTTCATCTACCTGTAGGGACGAGCTAATAGTAATAGTATAACTGCCGCCACTCACTGTTACCGTGTCCTTCTGCAAAGTCCATACACCTGAACTTTTTTTCCAGTAGCTCAATATATAGTCGCCATCGGTGAGACTGCTGAGTGATTTAGAGTAGCCGTTGGTCTTACTCTTTCTGCCTGTTTTGCTATCACCATCTGAGCTGTTGCCATCTGCATCCTCGAAAGAGGTATGGAAAACATCTTTGGACGCTGCATTAAGCGCTTCAGCAATTGGATAAGCATTGTTATACCCCCATATATAGGACTTAGCCATATTATTCCGCTCATGCAGCGAGGTTAACCCGCCAGCAGTGTTGTATTGATCGAAATATATTTGAGGACTGTAATTAGTATGAATAGATTTCTGTCCACCTGTCGAGAAAGTAGACACAGTGGTATCGGTGAGAGGTGAAGTTGTTTTAATACCATAGATTGTGTCTGGCTTAAAGAACTGGTTATTGAACTTTGAAAATGAGGCAAAAGTTCCGGAAACCAACTTCGAGGTTGCTCCTTGTTTAAGCAGCGTCTGTTGTTCAATAACCGGCGAGGTAATATGCTTGTCCCTCATCTTCTCTACAAAAGAATTTCCACCGCTGACGGTATAATCGTCGGGTCTTATGAACTTTGTAATCAGTGTATCACCATTGCTTTGGGTAACTATTTCTTTTGTAACCTGTCGGTGTTTATTGTTACCGTGGTAATATTTCTTGGTGGTGCTGATGGTGTTGCTACCGGCATAC